>VXQX01000072.1 GCA_009838765.1 Gemmatimonadales bacterium | reverse complement strand
CCGCCGCCCCCGCCGCTGGCGAAAGCGCGGACCGTCTCCCCGCCCGCGTCGAGGATCTCGATCCGCACCGTCTCGTCGGGTCCCAGCTCCGGCGATACCCAGTAGTTGATGTCCGCGCCCGCGCCGCGATAATCCGGCCGCGCCGTGTTCGAGGCCCACTCGTAGCCCGAGTTCCGCCCCGGCCGCGTGCGGTACTGCGGCCGTCCCTCGAACAGGTGTGCCCCGCCCCCATCCGCGACCGCTCCGTCCGCGCCGATCTCGTGCAACGGCGTGACATCGTCGAGCACCCAGAACCCCCGTCCCATCGTCGAGAGCGCCAGGTCCTGCCGGTACACCTCGATGTCCGTCACGGGCGTGAGCGGAAGATCGAGCTGGAACGACTGCCACGTCGCCCCGTCGTCAAAGGAGATGAAGAGCCCGAACTCCGTCCCCGCGTACAGCAGCCCCGCGCGGTCCGGATCCTCGCGCACGACCCGCACCGGCACGTCCGCCGGGATCCCGTTCGTCCCATCGGTGAGGAGCGTCCAGGTCTCGCCCGCGTCGTCCGTGCGGTAGACGTAGGGCCGGAAGTCGCCGAGCAGGAAGCGGTATCCGGCCACGTACACCTTGTCGGGATCGTGCCGGGAGATGTCGATCGAGTTGATGCGGCCCTCGGGTGGCATGTCCGCCGGCGTCACGTTTTCCCAGGTCTCCGCGCCGTCCAGCGTCACGTACACCGGGCCATCGTTGGCACCCGTCCAGATCACGTCCGGGTCGTGCGGCGAGGCCTCGATCACGTAGAGGGTGGAATAGTGCTCCTCACCCGTCGCGTCGCGGGTGATCGGCCCGCCCGACACCATCTGCCGCTCGGGCGGGAACGCCGTGAGGTCGGGAGAGATGCGCTCCCACGTGCGGCCCCCGTCCGTCGTCCGGTGCACGTACTGCGAGCCGTGATAAACAAGGTTCGGGTCGTGCGGTGAGACTTCGATGGGCACGACGCGCTGGAAGCGGTAGGGGAGGTTGGCGGGGTTCGTGCCGTACATGTTCACCGCGCCGACGTAGTACTGCTGCTCCTGCCCGGTGCGCTGGTTGTAGACCCCGAAGCGCCCCTTGCAGTTCGCGTACACGACGTCGGGATCGCCCGGCTTCGGCACGGCCGGCCCCGTCTCGCACCCGCCCGGCGAGCGCCAGTAGGCGTCGGGACCGCCCGGCGCGGAGAGCGAAGGCTGCCGGCTCGGCACCGCGACCGTGTAGGCATCGTCCTGCTGCCCCGCGTAGAGCCAGTAGGGGAAGCGGTCGTCCACGTCGACCTGGTAGAGTTCGGCGGTGGGCTGGTTGTTGACCGGCGACCACGTCTGCCCGCCATCGAGCGTCACGACCCCGCCGCCGTCGCTCCCGTGCACCATGATCCGCGGGTCGTCCGGGTTGATCCACAGGTCGTGGTCATCCCCATGCACGTTCGGGATCGTGCGGAAGGTCTCCCCCCCGTCCGTCGACTTCCAGGTGGACAGATTGAGGACATAGAGGACATCCCCGTCCGTCGGGTCCGCGATCACGTTCGTGAAGTAGAACGGCCGGTGCATGAGCTGGTTGCGCGGGTCGTCGTTGATCAGCTCCCACGTCTCGCCCGCGTCCTCCGACCGGTACAGGCCCTCGATCGGCTCCGGCGCCTCGACCAGCGCATAGACGCGGTCCGGCATGTCCGGCGAAACGGAGAAGTCCACCTTGCCGATGAGGCCGTCCGGGAGCCCGGCCGTGATCCGCCGCCACGTGTCGCCCCCGTCCGTCGTCTTCCAGATCCCGTCCTCCGCGCCGGCGCCGGAGACGATCGACCAGGGGTACCGCTGCGCCCGCCACATCGACGCGTAGATGACGTCCGGGTTGGCCGGATGGAACTCGAGGTCGACCGCCCCGACGGAGTCCGACGTGAAGAGGATGTGCTCCCAGTCGAGACCGCCGTTCGAGGACCGATAGACGCCCCGCGTCTCATTGTTGATGAACGGGTTCCCCATCGCCGCCGCATAGACGAGATCGGGATTGTCGGGATGGGCCTTCACGGACGGGATCTGGCCCGCGTCCTCGAGTCCGACGTGTTCCCACGTCTCTCCCGCGTCCGTCGACTTATGGATGCCCTTTCCGATGATGATATTCGAGCGGATGCCGTCCGATCCCGTCCCCACGTAGATGACATCCGGATCCGAATCCGCGACTTCGATATGGCCGATGGAGGGAGACCGAAAATATCCATCGGAGATATTCTCCCACGTCACTCCGTAGTTCGTCGTCTTCCACACGCCGCCGCCCGTCGCCCCCTGGTAGAAGGTATGGGGATGGGAGGGATGGCCCTCGACCGCCGTGACGCGGCCGCCGCGCGAGGGGCCGACGAAGCGGAAGGAGAGGCCGCCGAAGAGGCTCGGGTCGACGGTGTCCGCGGCCGGAGCCGGGTTGCGGACGCCGGCCGGGAGTCCATCCGCACTCGCGCCGTCCTGCGCGGCGAGGGGCCGCGCGAGAGGCCACGCGAGAGGCCAGGCGAGGGCGGCGACGGCGACCAGAGTCGCGGGGACGGTTCGCGTGCCGTGAATCGGGGCGGGGAATCGCATGTCTGCTCCTGAGTTATTGCGTCTTGACGATAGTTATTGCGTCTTGACGATCGCTTCGCCGGCGAGCGCGTCCGTGAAGCGGCCCTCGTCGATCGCGAGCGTACCATTGACGAGGGAGTACTCGACCCCCTCGGCGAGACCGTGCGGGTCGCCGTACTCGGCGGTGTCGCGGAACCGCTCGAGGTCCACGACGATGACATCGGCGACCGCGCCGGGTGCGAGCACGCCGCGGCCTTCGATCCCGTACACGCGGGCCGGCAGCGCCGTCATGGCGTGAATCGCCTGTTCGAGCGTGGTGACGCCTTCCTCCAGCACGTACTTGCGGATGCGCCGCGGGAAGGCCCCGAAGCCGCGCGGGTGCGGGTGTCCTTCGCCCGGCACCCAGAGCGAGCCATCGGAGGACGTCATCATCCATGGCTGGGACATGAAGCGTGCGATGTCCTCGTCGTTCATGTTGAACGACGTGAGCCCGGTGCCGCCGCCTCCGTCAAGCGCCTCCACGAGGAGAGCGAGCGCCGTCTCGATCGCGTCCATTCCGCGATCGTCCGCCACGTCCTGCAGCGTGCGGCCGCCATCCGGGCCGCCCTGCAGCATGAGCCGGTCGGCACCGCCCCGGCGGTCGAGGTTCTCCCACATCTCCGCCACGAGCCGGGGGCGTTCGGCGGGATCCTCCATGCGCTCATACAGGTTACCCCCCGCGCCCGCGAGGGCCCAGCGCGGGACGAGCGCGCCCACGATGCTCGTCCCCGAGGCCTCATAGGGGTACTGGTCCGCGTAGATCGCGAGACCCTCCGCCCGGGCCGCCTCGATGCGGCGCACGACGTCGGCGGACTGGCCCCACACCCGGGGACCGAGCGCCTTGATGTGCGTGACGACCCCCGTGATGCCGGAGCCGCGCGAGATCTCGATCACCTCGTCCACGGCGCCGATGAGGCCGATCGAATAGTCCGACTCGTCGCGGATGTGGCTCTGGTACACGCCTCCGTACTCGGCCGCGATCTTCGCGAGTTCGACGACCTCGCCGGTCGGAGCGTACGACCCGGGCGAATAGTAGAGGCCGGAGGAGAGCCCGAAGGCGCCCCCGCCCATCCCGTCGCGGACGATCGTTCGCATGCGGTCGAGTTCCTCCGGCGTCGCCTCGCGCGCCTGCAGCCCCAGCACGGCGCGCCGCACGCTGCCGTGCGGGACGAAGGCGCCCACGTTGACCCCGACACCGGGGTCGCGGATGCGCGCCCGCTGCTCGGCGAGGTCGACCGTGCCGCCGCCGTCGGGGTTCGCGAAGATCGTCGTGATCCCCTGCGCGAGCAGCGGCCGCGCGGTGCGGAGTTGGTCGCGCAGCAGCGCCGGCATGGCGTGGGAATGCGTGTCGATGAATCCCGGGAAGATGTGCAGCCCGGTCGCGTCGATCGCCCGGTCGGCCGACGCCGCGCCCAGCTCGCCCACGGCAGCGATCCGTCCGCCGTCGATCGCGACGTCCCCGGCCCGGGCCGGACCCCCCGACCCGTCGACGAGGGTGCCGCCCCGGATGACCAGGTCGTAACTCTGCGCCGCGCCGGGCCGAGCGGCCCACAGCGTCGCCGAAACCAGGCCGGCCGCCGCGAGGAACGTCGGGAGCGTCCGTCCGGCGTGGCGGCGTGCAGTCGGCAAAAGCATGTTGTAGCTCATACGGTCGAATCTGTCGGCCCGGATGCGCACCGCACAAGCAAAAGCGTACGCAGGTCAGCCCATCGGAGGCACTCATGCGCCGGAATCCACTTCCGCTGTCGTCGCTCACGTTCGCCGGGATCGCGGCCGGCATCGCCCTCGCCGCCGGGGCGGCCCTGGCCACGCCGGTCTCGCTGGAGGCGCAGGCGTTCGAGGACGCGAGCGGGAACATGTCGATCGCCCTCGCGGGCGACGCGATCATCTCCCGGAAGATGTCTCCGTACCGGGAGCCCGAGTTCCTCGCCCTGCGTGACATCATCCAGAGTGCGACGACCGCGTTCGTGAACCTCGAGATCCTGTTCCACGACTACGAGGACGACGCGATCCCGGCGGCGGCCAGCGGCGGCACGTACATGCGGGCGGAGCCGGAGATCGCGCACGAACTCGCCTGGTTCGGCTTCGACATGGTCAGCCTGGCGAACAATCACACGATGGACTTCGGCGCCGGCGGGGCGCGGCGCACGGTGGCGGCGGCCGAGGCGGCCGGGCTCGCCGTCGCCGGCTTCGGCGAGAACCTCGCGCGGGCGCGCGCCCCGGCCTACGTCGACACCCCCGGCGGACGGGTCGCGCTGATCTCGATCGCCTCGACCTTCGACGACGCGATGCGGGCCGGCCACCAGCGGCCGGACGTGCGGGGGCGGCCGGGGCTGAGCCCGATCCGCTACCAGCGGCAGGTGACGGTGACCGGCGACCAGATGACCGGGCTCCGCGGCGCCCTCGCCGTGGCCGGGCGGGGGGGCGGCTCCGGCCCGAGTCTGAACTTCGGCGGCATGACCTTCATGGAGGGCGACAGTCCGGGCGTGAAGACGGTGCCGCACGCCGGAGACCTGGCGGAGATCATCGAAGTCGTGAAGGAAGCGCAGCGCCAGGCCGAGTGGGTCATCGTCACGAGCCATTCGCACGAAGGCGCGGATCGCCGCGAGGTGCCGGCCGATTTCCTCGTGGACGTCGCGCGGGCGACCGTCGACGCCGGCGCGGACATGTTCGTGGGCCACGGCCCGCACATCCTGCGCGCGGTCGAGATGTACCGGGGCAAGCCGATCTTCTACTCGCTGGCGAACTTCGCCATGCAGAACGAGACGATCGAGTTCCAGCCGCAGGACAACTACGACGCCCAGGGGCTCGGGTACGAGGACCTGCCGGGCCGGTTCCAGGACGTGCGGATCGAGCGGGCGGGCGCCTCCTCGTTCCCGGCGGGGAAGGGGTTCTGGGAGAGCGTCGTTCCCGTCGTCGAGTACGAGGGCGGGAAGCTGAAGGAGATCCAGCTCCACCCGATCACCATGGGCTGGCAGTTGCCGCGCCCGGTGCGCGGGCGGCCGATGATGGCGGACGACGCGCTCGGCCGGGAGATCCTCGAGGGACTCGCGAAGCTCTCCGCCGAGTTCGGCACGACGATGACGATCGAAGACGGCGTCGGCGTCATCCGACCGTGACGGGGGAGTGACGCGGCTCGGAGGCGGGCGTTAACCGGGGCCCAGAAACCATGGGAGCACTCGGAATTCGCCCAGATCGAAGTTCTCCGTCCCGCCGTGGACCAGCACGCCGCCCCGATTCGGGTTGGACGGAATCGAGGTCCACCACTTCAGCGCCGAGATGGCGTCCGGCGGTACCGTTCGTCCGGACTTGACCTCCACGGGAATGAGACGGTCGCCCGCGTCGATCAGGATGTCGATCTCGTGGCCTGTGGCGTCGCGCCAGAAGTACAGCTTCGGGTCGCGGCGGCGGGCGGCGCGGGCCTTGACGAGTTCCGCGACGACAAATGACTCGAAGATGGCGCCTCGCAGCGGGTGTTTCTCGAGCGTCGCCGCATCCTCGATGCCCAGCAGATAGCACACCAGCCCAGAGTCGAGAAAGTGAAGTCGCGGCCGTTTGCGGAGTCGTTTGCGATAGCTCGCGTGATGCGGCGGCAGCGTTGTCGCGATGTATCCGATCTCGAGCGCGGTGAGCCACCGGCGGGCCGTCTGGTGCGTGACCCCCGCATCGGCGGCCAGCCCGCTGAGGTTGAGTTCGGTGGCGGTGCGGGCTGCCGCGAGCTGAACGAAGGTCTCGAACGTCTTCAGATCGAGCACCTGGGTAACCTCGCGAAGATCGCGCTCGACGTAGGTGCGGAAGTAGTCCGCCATCCATGCCCGGGGCGAGAGGTTTCGGTCGTGTACAGGAGGATAGAAGCCGGTCAGGAGCGTCGCCCACGGATCCATCTCCGACAGCCGCTGCTCCACCGGCGACGCCGGAGCTGCGCCGCGTCGATCCAGTTCGCTCGGATCCGGTGCCGGGAACCCGTGCAGTTCGGCGAGCGAAAAGGGCAGAAGCAGCAGGAGCGCGGTTCGGCCCGCCAGCGTCTGCGAAACGGATTTCATGAGCAGGATGTTCTGCGACCCGGTGACGATGAACCGGCCGGGCCGCCCGTCCTCGTCTACGAGTCCCTGCACGTATGAGAGCAACTCGGGGGCGCGCTGAATCTCGTCCAGGATCAGCGGGTCGCCTCCCGCCAGAAACCCGCGGGGATCGGCAATGGCGCGCGCCCGCACATCCGGCGCCTCGAGCGAGGCGTACCTGTGTCTGGGGAAGACCGCTCGCACGAGGGTGGTCTTCCCGGACTGGCGTGGCCCGGTTACGGTGACGACGGGATACTGCTCCGCCGCTTGCCGGAGCGCGGGAGTCAGGTGCCTGGAGATCATGTACGGGAGTTTGGTGGGTCGGTCGGATCGTGTCAAATTGATGATGCGATCATCGAAACGACACGACTATGGCCGTCCATCGGCGTCATCCGACCGTGACGGGAGAGATCTCCTTGCGGGGCGGGGGATAGGCGCGCGGGGACGGTCGCACGCCGGTGGCGGCGAAGGACTCGGCCGCCTTGAGCGCGGCGAGCACCGGGTTGATGACGGGTACCCCGAGGCGCTCGCCGAGCTTCCGCGCCACGTCGAGGAACCCCATCGTCATGCAGCCGAGGACGAGCGTGTCCGCGCCGGCGCGCAACGCCGCGTGAGCCTCCGTTTCGAGCGTGCCGAGCACCTGCTCCGCGCGCTGCCTCAGCTCGAGCACCGGGACGTCGACTGCACGGATGTCCGCCACGAGTCCTTCGAGGCCGTACCCCCGCATCTGGCGGCGAATCGCGGGCACGACTTCGTCCACCACCGTGATGATCGCGAAGCGCTGCCCCATCTGCGCCGCGGCAAGCGCTCCGGCCTGGCCGGGGCCGATGACGGGGAAATCGACGAGTTCACGGGCCGGCGCGAGGCCGGGGTCGCCGAAACACCCGATGATCATCGCGTCGAACCCCTCCGCTTCGAGGCGCGGCGCGGCCTCGAGGATGCCGGGCACCGAGAGATACTCCTCGGCGGACGACTCGACCGAGGCCGGGCCGTTCTCCGTCTCGCGCACGACGGCTTCCGTCCCGTGAAAGGCATGCTCGTCGAGGAAGGCCTGGCGCCGGACGAGTTCCTCCGGCCCGAGAGGGCCCCGGGACATCGGTCCGGGAAGGAAGTAGACGATGCGCATGGTCGGATCCGCGGGCTTCTGATTCATGGGCGTCCTGGACGGAACATGGGACGGAACATGGGGCCGAACCTGGAGCGGAACATGGGGCCGAACCGGGCCGGATGGAACACGGCGGCATGACGAGCGTCCGTCCCGAACCGGGAGACCTCCGGCTCGAACCGGGAGACCTTCGGCTCCTGCGGGGGGACGAGGGGGAGGGCGCGCGGCTCGCGATGTCGATCCTCGCGCGCATGGCCGAGGTGGTCGGGGCGCGGGAACTGCTCGACATCACGGCGGCGCACATCGATTCGTCGCTCTACCAGGGGCCCGCGACGCTCGAGTTCGCGGAGCGCCTGGCGGACGGCGGGGCGCGGGTGCGGGTGCCGACGACGCTCAACGTGTCGGGCGTGGACGAACACGGCTGGCGCGAGTGGGACGTCGCCGAGTCCTGGGCGGAACCGGCGCGGCGCCAGATGGAGGCGTACGAGACCATGGGCTGCGAGCCCACCTGGACGTGCGCGCCGTACCAGACGCAGCCGCGTCCGGGCATCGGGGAGCAGGTCGCGTGGGGCGAGTCGAGCGCGATCGTATTCGCGAACTCGGTGTTGGGCGCGCGCACCGAGCGCTATCCGGACCTGCTGGACATCTGCTGCGCGGTCACGGGCCGGGCGCCGGCCGCGGGGCTCCATCTGACCGGGAATCGGGCGGGGCAGGTGCTCGTCGACCTCTCCGGCGTGCCGCGGCGGCTCGCCGAGGAGTCCGCCCTGTATCCGGTACTGGGACACTGGATCGGTCTGCGCGTCGAGGGGCGGATCCCGGTGCTCGACGGACTCCGGGCCCGGCCGGGGGAGGACGACCTGAAGGCGCTGGGCGCCGCCATGGCCTCCTCGGGCGCGGTGGGCCTGTTCCACTGCGTCGGCCTCACGCCGGAGGCGCCGGACCGCGATGCGGCGTTTCAGGGGAGGGAACCGGCGGCCCGGCTGGATCCGGGGCCCGCAGACCTGCGGGCGGCCCGGAACGAACTCGGCTCGGGACTGTCCGACGCGGACGGCCTCGACCTCGTCGTGCTGGGGAGTCCGCACTTCTCCCTGTCGGAATTCGCGACCCTGGCGCGGCTCGTCGACGGCCGGCGCCGCCACCCGGGGGTGCGGCTGCTGATCACGACGGGGCGCGCGGTGCGCGCCCTGGCGCGGGAGGCCGGGTACCTCGACGCGGTCGAAGCGTTCGGCGGGGAGCTGACTGTCGACACCTGCATCCTGACGACGCCGATGCTGCCGGAGAGCATCCGGCGACTCATGACCAACTCCGCCAAGTACGCGTGGTATACGCCGGGCCTGCTCGAGCGCGCCGTCGCCTTCGGGAGCCTGGCGGACTGCGTGGAATCGGCCGTCGCCGGCCGCGTCACGCGGGACGACGGCGCGTGGACCGCCGAGCCGTGAGCGCCGGGTCGGCCTCGTCGGGCTCCGCTCCGCTGACCGGCCGAGCGCTCGTCGCGGGCGCCGCGGAAGGCGCCGTCCTCTACTCGTCCGAGCCGCTCAGCTTCTGGGGCGGCTACGACGCCGAGACCGGGGAGATCATCGACCGGCGCCATCCGCTGACCGGCCGAACCGGCGCCGGCCGCATCATGGCCATCCCGGCGACCCGCGGGTCCAGCACCACGACCGCCGTCCTCCTCGAAGCCATCCGCCGCGGCACCGCACCCGCCGCGTTTCTTACCCGCGGCCCCGACACCTTCCTCGCGCTCGCCGCCATCGTCGCCGCTCAGCTCTACCACCGCGCCCCGCCCGTCATCGCTCTCGCCGCGGAGGACTTCGAGGTCCTGCGCCGGATGTCCCGCGCCCGGGTCGAGCCCGCGGGTACGGTGCGGGTCCGCTAACGCACCCC
>VXQX01000076.1 GCA_009838765.1 Gemmatimonadales bacterium | reverse complement strand
GGTCCTCGATCTTGACGACGATCGACTCCTCGATCTCCTCCGGCGTGGCGCCGGGGTAGGCCATCGAGACTTCGATGTGGTAGAAGGGGGTGACAGGCCAGGCTTCCCGCTCGAGGCCGGTCAGGGACACGAGTCCGGCCGCGACGATGCCCATCATCAAGAGATTGGCCGCGATGCCGTTGCTGGCCATGTAGGCGAGCGGGCCGGACCGCTCGCGGCGGTCGTCCGGTTCGGGACCTGCGTCCGGATTCATCGCGCCGGGTCGGTCTGGACGCGCATCCCTTCGGTGGCGAACTGAAGTCCACCGGTGATCACTGCCTGGCCGCCCCGCAGGGCGCCGGTGACGAACACCGCATCGTTGGCGCGTTGCAGCACCTGAACCGGAACGATACTCACGACCCCGTCACGGTCCACCGTCCAGATCTCGTTGCCGGGCTGCAGCGCCGCTCGCGGGATCCGGAAGTACTCCTCCGGTGAGAGTCCTTCGATCTCCACCTCCACGAACTTGCCGACCAGCAACGGAGGATCGCCCCCGACGGCGGCGGACGGGCCCGCCGACGCGCTGGCGTCGAACGGATCCGGTACGCGCACGATCACATCGATGGTGCGTGTCTGTGCATCAACGGAACTCTCCCCCCGATCCACGTAGCCCTCCCAGGCGTACATCGCCTCTCCGTAGTGGGCGATCACGCGAGCCGCCACGTCCCGTGCCCCATCGCCTGCCTCGAGCCCCCACAGGCCGGGGACCAGGGCGGCGTCGGCATCGGAGAGGGGAACGGCGACCTCCACGGCCTCCGACGCGAAGAGGCGTCCGACAGGCTGCCCGGGGTTCACGACCTGCCCCGGATCGACGGATTCCTCGCGCACGAAGCCATCGAACGGCGCCGTGACCCGGGTCCTGGAGAGCGCAAGTCTCGCCTCGTCAAGCCGGGCTCGATCCCGGCTCAGCGCGGCGCTGGCCGCTTCCAGCTGAGGCTCCCTCAGCGTGAGCGGGCTCGCCTCGGGCGGCGGAGGCCCCGTTTCGCGCCGCTCCATGTACAGTTCATACTGGGCACTGGCGATCGTGGCCCGTTCCTGCTCCTCGAGGAAGGCCACGCGGCTTGCCGCAACGTTCGCCTCCGCCACCTGGACGCGGTACTCGTAATCGGCTTCTTCGATGCGGAAGAGCGTTTGGCCCGCCTCGACGCGCCCACCGCTCCGGAACCGCGGATTGACCCAGACCACCTTGCCGCTCACCTGCGGTGCGACGTCGATCTCCTCGCTTGGCCGCACGGTGCCGGATCCGAACACGGGGATCGCGCCCGATCCGGCCACAACACCGGCCGTTTGCGCAAACGGAATCTGGGGGGGCGGTTCCTGACTTTCCGGCTCGGGGGCCAGCGAGAGCATGAGTGCCGCGACCGCGATCGTACCGACGATGATCACGGCGATGATCCTGAGACTGGATCCGAACAGCAATCTGCGCAGCATTTGCCTTATCCCATGGAGGTCGAGGAGCGCCAGCTTGAGCATAGGAATCTACAGTTTGTTCGGTCAACGGGACGGAATCTGCCCCGGCGAACGGTTGCGGAGCACGCGCACGACGCGGCCGGCCGAGTCGACGACCTCCATCGGACCCCTGAGGACATCGTCGCCCAGGTCGACCACGCGGCCGGGTTTCTCGTCCGCGGCGCCGACGCCGGGGAGCGTGTACGGCTCCGCCAGATCCGCGTCGACCCCGTAACCCAGGTCGGCCAGCGACCGGATCGTGATCGCGCTCAGGGTCTCGCGGGATCCGATCCTGTTGAGCGGCCTCATGAGTTCCCCGCGGAGGACGGAGCCCCGCCAATGGAGGTTCGCGCTCCCCGCTCCACCGAGGTTCTCGACGGGGACTTTTGCCCCGCCGGCGTAGTCCGTGCCGCCCGCCGCGTCGAAGGCGGCGATGGCCAGAGGACCGACGAAATGGGCGTCGATCGCTCCCACGCCCAGGGCGGGATTTCGCAGGAGGTCGAGAGGGCGCCACAGCAGGCCGAATCCGAGCGCGTGCGCGATCTCGTGAACGGCGAGTTCCGTCGCGTCGCCGGAGTCGATGAGGCCGTCGAAGTCTGACACGTCGAAGAACGCCACGCTCGCGACGGGCAGCATCGACCCTTCGCGGAGGCGGCACACGCCGGCCTGGGCGAGCGTGCGGCCCGGACCGTCGATGTCCCGGAACTCGACGAGAATCATCAGGTCATCGATGGCACCCACCGGCTCCGTGGTGTTCGCACCGTAACATTCGATGCGGCCCTCCACCGCAACCTCCGGCAGCTCCGTATCGGCCAACACCGACATCCAGAGTTCCGCCGCCGCGAGGACCACGGCCCGCCGCGGCTCGGTCGCTGTGGTGTCGAAGCGGACCTCGATGTCGAACCTGCGGGCCGGCCGTACCTCCACGGCGAAGGACAGTTCGGCCGCGAGGCCGCCGGCGTCGCGCGCCGTCACCGTCGCCGTCGACATGCCTTCCGCGAGGGCGGAGATCGTGACGGTATCCGCCGAGACGTCGATCGCGGCCACGTCCGGGTGCGACGACGATGCTTCGTAGCGTAGCGCGTCGCCTTCCGGATCGGAGAAGAAGCCCGATACGGCCAGCAGTTCCGTGCTCCCGACGCGAAGTTCGACCGCGGAGATCGCGCCGACGGTTACCGGCGCCATGTTCGGCACGGTGACCTCGAACCGGAGGGCGGCGGCCCGGCCTTCGGGATCGCGCGCCGTGACGGTCACCGTGGCCATCCCGCGCGCCAGGGCGACCAGCTGCACGGTGCCGCCCGACATCTCCGCCGCGACCACGCCGGGGGCCGAAGACCTGGCCTCGTAGGAAAGGACATCCCCGTCCGCATCGCTGAAATGACCCGACACCTGCACCAGCACCGTCCCGCCCAGGGGCAGTTCGAGATCGGGCACCACGCCGATGGCCCTCGGGGGGTGCGTCGGAGGAGGTTCCGTGCCCCCGTCCCCGCAGGCCGCGGCCCAGCTGGCAACGAGCATCACGAATACCCGGAAGCCGGGTCTTCGCGCGGTCCAGCCCGCTCTACGCACGTCTATTGGCCGAGGGCGTGCAGTACGACGGTCCGCCGGTGGGGGCGGCGGCGGTGCTCGAAGAGGAAGATCCCCTGCCAGGTTCCCAGTGCCGGCGCTCCGTCGAGCACCGGGATGGCCAGGTGCGTCTGGGTCAGGGCCGACCGGATGTGGGCCGGCATGTCATCCGGTCCCTCCATCGTGTGCAGGTAGTGGTGGTCGTCTTCCGGAACGAGCCGGGCGAAGAAGTTCGAGAGGTCGTGCAGGACATCCGGGTCCGCGTTCTCCTGGATCGTCAGCGACGCCGATGTGTGGCGGATGTAGACGGTGAGCATGCCCGTCTCGATCTCGAGCCCGGCCGCCCACTCGAGAACCGGCCGCGTGATCTCGTACAGACCCTTCCCCCGCGTCTCGACCTCGATCTGCCGAACGAACTGCCGCATTCCCGCGGGGGACGCGGAAATCAAGGTCAGGCGACGTCCTCGCGCGCGGCTGCGGCGGCGTGCGCGCGCAGGGCTCGCCACACCCGCTGGGGCGTGAAGGGGAGCGCATCGATGCGGACCCCGACCGCGTCGTGGATCGCGTTCGCGATCGCGGGGAGCGACGGGTGCAGCGGCCCTTCCCCCGCCTCCTTGGCGCCGTAGGGGCCTTCCGGATCCACCGACTCGACGATGAGGGCCTCGAACTCCGGGCAGTCCATGGAGGTGGGGATCCGGTAGTCGAGGAGCGACGGCGACGTGTGAAGGCCGCCCTCCACCTCTCCCTCGCGGAAGAGCTGCTCCTCGAAGATCGCCTCCGCGAAGCCCATGTAGGCGGAACCCTCGATCTGGCCTTCGACGAGGACCGGGTTGAGCGCGCGGCCGCAGTCGTGCGCCACCCAGATGTTCTTCACGCCGACGACGCCCGTGTCCTCCTCGACCTCGACCTCGGCGACGTGCGCGGTGAAGGAGTAGGCGGGCGAAGATCCGATCGTGCCGCCGCGGTAGTCACCGTGGACATCCTTCGGCGTGTCGTAGGAGCCGACGGCGCCGAGCAGCCCGAACTTCGCCTCGGCGACGTTGAACGCTCCGGAGATCGGGATGCGGCGGCCCGCGTCTTCGGGAGCCTCCGCGTCGAAGGCCCAGCCGCGCGCCAGACGCACCCGCGACGCCGGAACGCCCCACTGCTCCGCGACGGCCTCCGCGACCTGCGCGCGCAGCGTGCGGCAGGCCTCGACGCAGGCGTTCCCCACCATGACGGTCTCGCGCGAGGAGTAGGCGCCCAGGTCCACCGGCGTGAGGTCCGTGTCGGCGGAGAAGACGCGCACGTATTCGAGCGGGACGCCGAGCTCCTCGCACGCGATGTAGGCCATGGTGGAGTCGGACCCCTGCCCGATCTCCGAGGCGCCGTGCAGGATCGCCACCCGACCGGAGCGCTCGATCTGCACCTGCACGGCCGCCTGGGGCATCTCGTTCGGATAGATCGGATAGTTCGTGCCGGAGATGTAGGAGGAGGCCGCCATCCCGAGACCGCGACCCTTCGGCAGCCGCCGGTGACGCTGCTTCCAGTCGCTGGCGCGTTCCACCGCCTCGAGGCACTCCAGGAAGCCGTTGGACCGGACCTTGAACTCGTTCACGGTCCGACCGGTGCCCATGAAGTTGCGGCGGCGGAGCTCGAATGGGTCGAGGCCGAGCTTTTCGGCCAGCTTGTCGAGCGAGATCTCGTACGCGAAGCGCGGCTGCACCGAGCCGTGACCGCGCTTGGGGCCGCACGGGGCCACGTTCGTGTAGACCCGGGTCGAGTCGAAGCGGTAGGACTCGATGTGGCAGGGCGAGGTGAGGAGCTGTCCCGAGTAGTACGTCGTCACGAGACCGAACGAGGCGTAGGCGCCGCCGTCGAGGGTCGTGTGCGCGTCGAGCGCCCGGAGCTTCCCGTCACGCGAGGCGCCGAGCCGGTACTTCATGTGCATGGGGTGGCGGCCGCGGTGCGAGTAGAAGAGTTCCTCGCGCGTGTAGAGGATCTTCACCGGACGGCCGGTCCGCATCGCGAGGAGCGCCACGCAGAACTCGAGATCGAACGGCTCCGACTTGCCGCCGAAGGCCCCGCCCACGGCCGGCTGCACGACCCGCACCTTCGCCACGTCGTGGTCGAGCACCCGCGCGAGTTCTCGCTGCAGGTAGTGCGGGACCTGCGTCGAGGACCACACCTCGAGGACGCCATCCGGGTTGAGTCGGGAGATCGCGCAGTGGGGCTCGATCGGCGTGTGCGTCGTCCCGTGGAAGAAGTACTCTCCCGCGATGGTGACGTCCGCCTCCGCCATCCGCGCGTCCACGTCCCCGAACTCGAGGTGGACGTGCTTGAGGATGTTGCCGTTCGCCCCCGGCTTGCGCGGCGCGTGGATGGGCTCTGCGGCGGCCTCGGGCGTCAGCGACTCCTCGGGTGAGAGATAGACGGAAAGCGGTTCGTACTCGACGTGGATCCGCTCGAGCGCCGCGTTCGCCGTGTCCTCGTCGACCGCCGCCACCGCCGCCACCGCGTCGCCGATGAAGCGCACCTTGTCGACGCAGAGCGCGTGCTCGTCGCGGGTCCAGGGGATGATCCCGTACGGCGTCGGCATGTCCCGCCCGGTGATGATGCCGTACACGCCGTCGAGGGCCTCGGCTTCGGCCGTGTCGATGGAGACGATCCGCGCGTGCGCCTCGGTGGAGCGGAGGATCTTTCCGTGCAGCAGCCCGGGAAGGACGATGTCGTCCGTGTAGATCTCGCGGCCGGTCGACTTGCGCAGCCCCTCGACTCGGCGCGCCCGGCGGCCCAGCGCCGTGAACTCGGCGTCGGCGAGCCCGGGGAGCCGATCCGGATCCTCCGCGGCGGCCTGCTGTGCGGGCGTCAGTTCGTGCGGGTGCATGCTCCAATCTACGTCTGGTCCGCGGACCGGGCATCAGCGGTGGACGAGGCTCCGTCTCATGGCTCCCGCTCCGGGGCCCGTCCCATGGCGCGCAGGAGGTCCCAGTAGTCGATCCACGCCGCGGATCGCATGGACAGGGCGCTGAGCCGGGCGCTCCGGAAGGCCGTCGCCGCGTCGAGCAACTCCAGGAGCGACATTTCGTTCTCGCCGTAGGCCGCCATCGCGGAGGCGAGCAGCGCCTCGGCATCCGCCGACAGGCCGTCGGCCGCTGTTTCGAGACGGACGCGACTCAAGGCGTACCGGTCCGAGGTCGACAGGAGATCGTTCTCCGCCAGCCGTCTCCGGAGATCGAGGCGATGGGCGGCCGCGGCGCTCCGGGCGTCGGCCGCCTGCCGGGTTCCCCCTCCCCGGTCGAACAGCGGCAGCGGGAGATCGAGACCCAGGCTGAGTCCCTCGAATCCGCCCTCCTGCCGTCGATATCCCAGGCTCACGGTGGGGTCGGGCATCCAGCGGGACCTTGCTACGGCGAGTTCGGCCTGCGCGGCGTCAAGGTCCCGAGCCGCCGCCTCCAGGTCCGGCCGCTCGACCATCGCGCCGAGCGCGGCTTCCCGAGTCACCGGGGGCGGCAGCCCCTCCAGCTCCGCCGACGGTCCGACTTCCTCCATTCCCGTCCCGGGAAAGGTCAGTGCGGCGAGGCGCCGGCGCGCGTCACGAGCCCGGAGTCCGGCCTCCGCCACCTCCTGCTCGGCCCGCACCCGCTCCAGCCGTAACCGCCTCGTTTCGTAGGCGGAGATATCCCCCTCTTCCAGGCGGATTTCCGCGTCCTCGGCCACTTCCCGGATCACCGCCGCGGCCTGCCGCTCCGTGCGTTCCGCGGCTTCCGCAAACCACGCGAGCGCATAGGCCTCGCGAACCTCGAAGGCGAGCCGGGTCGAGTCGCTGCGGAAACGGGCGGTGCCCGCTTCGATCGTGTGGGCGGCCGCCCGGTAGCGGGCCGCGGTTCGACCCGGCCACTCCAGGGGTTGGGAGAAGAGCAGATTCTCCTCCCAATACTCGTCGCCATTGCGGTCGAGATCGTCCCGCCTGGCCGAGAGCGACGGATTGAACCAGGCACGGGACTGGCGCGCCGCTCCGGCGGCCTCCGCGGCATCGGAGCGCGCGATCCTGAGCGCGAGGCTGTGCTCGGCAAACGCCTCGAGGGCCCCCGCGAGCGAGACCCGACGTACGGCTTCCTGACCGACGGCTGCGTGCGGCAGAAGGAGAAGGGCGCAGAGCGCCGGAAGCGTGCGGTAACGGATGTTCAATTCCTCGTTGCGATGTCCCCGATTCGGTCCGACGGGTGCTCGGCGCGGCCGGGCGGCGCATCCGGATCTCAGGGCCAACCTCACCGGTCGCCGCGCCGCGTTGCAAGAGCGGCCTCGCGTGAAGAGTGACCTCGCGCGACGTTTCGCCGTCAGCCTATCGTGCCGCGCATCCGAAGCCCTGAAGAGGTCACCATGAATCAACGCAGGGAAGGCTCCCGGAGGCCGTCCCGATGCATCGTCGCGACCCCGACGGGCGGCGCGACGCGTCGAACCGGCTTCCTGTTGAGCTTCGGCGCGCTGCAGTTCGCGGTGGCTTCCGCCGGGCTGGCGGGCCAGGAAGCGGTGGACTGCGCCGCCGGCGTTCCCCTGGGGGTCGCGGTCGTGGACGAGTCCGGCTCGATCCCCATTCCGTTCGCGACGGTGCGACTGATGTCGGAAGACGAGGGTGCGCGGGACGGGCTGCTGCAGGATCAGGCCGGATCCGACGGCCGAGTCGTTTTCTGCGTCCCCGTTGACGTCCGTCACGCGACACTGTCCGCAGAGTTCGGCGACGCCGCCAGCGACGAGACCGAAGTCAACGTCAGGTTCGCGGCATCGCGGGACGTCGTCCTCAGGCTGCGCGTCGCTTCGGTGGAGAACGGACGCCTGCTGGGCACCGTCACGGATGCCCTCAGCGACGCCCCCGTGACCGCAGCCGCGGTGTCCCTCGGAGGCCGTGCCCGGGAAGTTCAGACGAACCGGCAGGGCGGGTTCATCCTCCGCGACGTGCCGGTGGGCGTGCACGAATTGTCGGTGCGGCATCTCGGGTATGCCCCGTTGCGCCACATGGTCAGCGTGTCCCGCGGCGCCACCACGGAGATCCAGATCGGACTCGTCCCGGCTCCGCTCGAGATGGAGCCGCTCGTGGCGACGGCCGTGCGGCTGCGCCGACTGGAGATCAAGGGCTTCTACGAACGGAAGCGCTGGGGCGAGCTTCTTGGCCTCGGGGCTTTTTTCACGTTGGCCGATATCGAGCGTCGCAAACCCCGGATCATATCCGACATGATCATGCAGGAGGCGTCGATCCGACGTGCCTGCGGCATGGGTTCGCGCAGCTGCAGGCTATACACGACGCGGATGTCCACCGGTTTCGGCTCGCGTTGCCTCATGCAGGTCTACCTCGATGGCATTCTCATCAGCGAGGAAGGCGAGGCCGACATGTGGCCCACCGTCGACATCGCGGGCGTCGAGGTGTACAAGGGCGCGGCATCGCTGCCGGCCGAATTTACCGGACCCAATTCCCGGTGCGGCGTGGTCGCCATCTGGACGAAATAGGCCCGCGGGCGGTCAGGAGAGTCCGAGGGTCACGCCCAGCACGTCCCGTAACAGCCACCAGGCGCCGACGGCGAGGATCGCGGCGGGGATGACGAAGCGGAGCCAGTAGTAGAGCCAGAGCGTCGGCGCGCGCCACCGCCGGGCACGGTCCTCGCCCGCCGCCAGTTGCCGCAGCACCTTGGAGCGGTCCAGCGCCCACCCCACGGCGACCACCGAGAGCAGCGCGCCGAGCGTCTGGAAGCCCGATCCGAAGGTCAGGTCCCAGGGCGTGAACACGTTCATGTTGATCATCGGGGGCAGCGCGAACGCGAACACTGCAACGGTCGTCAGCGTGACGGCGCGCGAGCGGCCGATCCCGGTGTTGTCGGTGACCCCGGCCACCAGCACCTCCAGCGCCGCCACATCCGACAGGTAGGCGCCCCCGAACAGCGCCAGGAAGAAGAGCGTCCCGAACACCGCCCCGGCCGGGATCCGGCCGAACACGTCGGGCAGCGTGACGAAGAGAAGGCCGGGGCCGCTCGCCGGTTCGAGTCCGAACGCGAACACGGCGGGAAAGATGGCGAGGCCCGCCAGGAGCCCGGCGCAGAGGTCGCCGCCCGCGGTGAAGACGGCGTTGCCCCGGAGGGGGTCGCCGCGGTTCAGGTAGGAGCCGTACACGACCATGAACGTGCCGCCCAGCGAGAGGCTGAAGATCGCCTGGCCCAGCGCCCCGAGTATGACGGGCGGCGTGAGCGCGCCGGGATCGAAGGCGCCGAGGTACCAGCGCAGACCCTCTCCCGCCCCGGGCAGCGTGAGCGAGCGGACGATGAGGATGAGGAGGCCGCCGAGGAGCGCCGGGACGATGAAGCGGCTCGCCTTCTCGATCCCGTCCCGGAGGCCGCGCCGCAGCACCGCGGCGCAGGTGACGAGGACCGCGCCGGTGCAGACGCACTGCAGGAGGAAGGAGCGGAGGGAGAACCCTTCGTCCGGGGGCAGGATCGCGGCGGCGTCGATCTCGATCCCGACGCCGGAGAGCAGCCCGGCCAGGGCGTGGTACAGCACCCAGCCGAGCGCGTTCGAGTAGTAGCCGGTGGCGGCGCTGACGCCGACGAAGAAGGTCCAGCCGAGCGCGCGGCCGAAGCGGAGACCGGCCGACTCGAACGCGCCGACCGGGCCGCGGCGGGTGTGCCGGCCCAGCGTCCATTCCGCCATGAGCGCGGGAACGCCGATCAGCACGACGGCGAGTACGTAGAAGGCCACGAACGGAGCCCCGCCGAACTCACCGACCATGTACGGGAAGCGCCACACGTTCCCCAGACCGACGGCGACGCCGATCATCGTGGCCACGAGCCCGAAGCGGGAGCCGAACGTCTCGCGGCTGTCTCGTTCCATCGCCGCCCCTTGGTGTCGAGAGTAGCTTGGCGGGTCGCATGTGGCCGCCGGCGCCCGGCGCCCCGGTGCACTCGCCCCTCGCTGACGGGCGAAACCTTGGGGCGGGGGCCGGCCGAGAGAAAGGGACGCCAGCGTGAAAGCTCCCTGGTTCCGCCGCTATCTGCTGCCGGGGCTCGTCTTCCAGTCGGCCGTCATCGCCGGCGGATACGGCACGGGGCGGGAGAACGTCGAGTTCTTCCTCTCGATCGGCCCGACGCCCGGCCTCTGGGCCATGGCGCTCTCGACCGCGATCTGGAGCGCGGTGTGCGCGGTCACCTTCGAACTCGCGCGGCAGTTCCGCAGCTACGAGTACCGCAACTTCTTCAAGCGTCTGCTCGGGCCGTCCTGGGTCCTGTTCGAGGTCACGTACGTGCTGCTCACGCTCCTCGTGCTCGCCGTCATCGGGGCGGCGGCGGGCTCGATCGTGGACGAGACCTTCGGCCTTCCGTATGCGCTGGGCGTGATCGTGGCCCTGGGGGCGGTCGCGCTGCTTCTCTTCTACGGGAGCGCCGCGATCGAGCGCTTCTTCGCCGGCTGGTCGTTCGCGCTCTATGCCGTCTTCGTGGCGCTCGTCGTATGGTCGCTGGTGCGCTTCGGGTCCACGCTGGGCCCGAGCTTCGCCGCCAGCGGTCCCAACGGCGACTGGCTCGTGAAGGGGGTCCAGTACGGAGGCTACAACCTCTCCGCGGCCGCCGTCGCGCTCTTCACCGTGCGCCACATCCGGACCCGCAACCAGGCCGTGTGGGCCGGCCTGCTGGCCGGCGTCATCGGGATGCTGCCGGCGTTCTTCTTCTACCTCGCGATGGTGCCGCACTACCCCGCGATCATCGACGCGACCGTCCCCTCGAACTTCATCCTCGAGGCGCTCGGGTCGAGGACGTTCCAGATCGCCTACCAGGTCATCCTCTTCGGCACCCTCATCGAGACCGGGACGGGGATGATCCACGCGGTGAACGAGCGGCTCGCCGTCACGCGCCGTGAGCGGGGCGCCGGGATGCCGAGCTGGGCGAGGCCGGCGGTCGCGGCGGTCTTCCTCGGGATCGCGCTTTCCCTCACCCCTCTCGGCCTCATCGACCTCATCCGTCAGGGATACGGGACGATCACCTGGGGCTTCATCGTCTACTACGTCGTGCCCGTCCTCACCATCGGCGCGTGGCTCGCGTTCCGGAAGCGACGGGCAACGGGAACCGCCGGGACAACCGAAGGGAGTGAGGAGACTTGAACACGCGCGCCATTCTCGTCGGTCTCGTGCTCGGGCTGGGGCTCGGGGTCGCCGCCTCCGCCACCGGATCTCCGGCGCTCCTGCGGGCGGCCGAGGCCGTCGCGCCGCTCGGACAGGTCTTCCTGCGCGCGATTCAGATGGTCGTGATTCCGCTCGTGGCCGCGGTCGTGTTCGTCGGCGTGGGCCGGATCGGGAACCTCCGCAAGCTGGGGCGCATCGGCGGCCTTTCGGTCGGCTTCTTCTGGGTCACGACGCTGCCGGCGATCCTCATCGGGATGGGCGTGATGGGGTTCGCGCTCACCTTCACGGCGCCGGTGCCGCCCCCGACCCCGTCAACGGAGCTGAACGCGGCGAACCCGGGCGTCGTCGACTTCCTCGTGAACCTCGTGCCGCGGAACCCGATACAGGCGGCGGCCGACGGATCGCTGCTCTCGATCCTCATCTTCATCGTCCTTCTCGCGGCGGCCACGACGACGCTGCCGCGCGAGAAGCGGGAAACGCTCACGGGATTCGCGGAGTCGCTCGGCGACGCCCTCATCAAGCTCATGAACTGGGTCCTGTGGACGGCGCCCGTGGGCGTGTTCGGCCTCGCCGCGCCGGTGGTCGCGCGCACGGGGCTGGCGCTGCTCCAGAACCTTGCTGTCTTCATCCTCGCGGTCGTCGTGGGCCTCTTCATCCTCAAGGGTTTCGTCCTGCTGCCCATGGTCCGCTTCGTCGGCGGCATGCCGGCGGGGCGCTTCATCCGCGGCACCGTGGGGACGTACACCGTGGGCTTTTCCACGACGACGTCGGTGGGCACGCTGCCGATGATGCTGCAGGAGGCGGAGAAGCTCGGGCTGCGGCAGGACCGCTACCGGCTGATCCTGCCGCTGGCGGCCTCGATCAACCGGCCGGGGAGCGCCCTCTTCCAGAGCGCTTCGCTGGTCTTCCTCGCCGCCATGTACGGGGTCCCGCTCGATGCGGGGCTCATCGCCGCGGCGGTCCTCGCGATCTTCCTCGCAGCGATGACGGTGGCGCCGGTGCCGAGCGCGAGCATCGTGTCGATGGTGCCGGCGCTCGATGTGGTGGGCGTCCCCCTGGCCGGACTCGGGATCCTGCTCGGGATCGACCGCGTGCCCGACGTCTTCCGCTCGGCGACGAACGTCATCGGCCACATGGCCGCCGCCACGACCGTCGATGCGATGACCCAGAACGATGAAGAGTTGGACGAAGGGACGGAGGACGGATGACGAGACTCCCCACCGCGGGTCCGCTCCCGCGGCCCAGGGACCCCGAGGAGGGACGTGAGACGCTGCGCGCGGAGGCGATCCCGGCCGCTGACGTGCAGCGCGTCCGACTGCGGGCGCTGGAGTTCACGTCGCTGTGCCCGAAGACGGGACAGCCGGACTTCGGGCGGGTGACGATCGACTACGAGCCGCGCGACCGCTGCCTGGAGTCGAAGGCGCTCAAGTTCTACCTGTGGTCCTTCCGCGACGAGGGGGAGTTCTGCGAGACGCTCGCGGCCCGGATCGCCGACGACGTTGTGTTCGCCGTCGCGCCGCGCCGGGTGCGCGTCGAGGTGGAACAGAACGTGCGCGGCGGCATCGAGATCGTCGCTACCGCCGAGCGCGGAGAGGCCGCCACAGGCTGAGGCGCCCGCCGTATCCGCGAGCGCGGGCGCGTGTCGAACCGGGGGCTCAGGGCGTGTGGCGGATGGCGCGGCCGGGGCGGGCGCCGGTCGGCTCCCCGGCGGACCAGGTCTCCACGCCGCCGAGCCACACGCTCTCGACGCCCTCCGCCTGCCGGGTGCCGTTGTCGAAGGTCGACCGGTCCACCACGCGCTCCGGGTCGAAGATCACGAGGTCCGCCCGGGCCCCGGCGCGCAGCACGCCCCGGTCGTCCAGCCCCAGCCGCCGCGCCGGCATCGATGTCGCGCGCCGCACCGCCCGCTCCAGCGTCAGGATTCCGCGCTCCCGCACGTAGTAGCCCAGCACGCGCGGGAAGGTGCCCGCCCCGCGCGGGTGCGCGCTCCGCACCCCGCCGTCGCTCGCCGTCATCACCCACTCCGAGGCCATGAACGCGTCGACGTCCCCCTCGTTCATCGTGTGGCCGATGAGCCCCGAGCCTCCGTTCTCCATGATCCACATGTAGGCTTCGACGTCCGTCATCCCTCTGCGCCGGGCGATCTCATCGAGCCTGAGTCCATTCAGTTCGGGTTCGGACCAGAAGGCGACGATCTGCAGCCGGTTCCCGCCCCCGGCCGCGGCGATCCCCTTCGCCACGGAGTCGGGGTTCGAGAACATCCTCGAACGGACGATGATCGCGAGCCCGGATTGCCAGGCCTGGTAGGGGTACTGGTCCGCCGTCACGTCCAGTCCCTCCTCGTTGGCCTGCCGGATGCGCTCCAGCACGTCGGGCGCCCTTCCCCACACGGAGGCGTTGCCCGCCTTGATATGCGACATCTGCACGGGGAGCCCCGCCTCGCGCCCGATGCGGATGGCCTCGTCGACCGCTTCGAGGAGACCCTCTTCCTCGTCGCGCATGTGGGTCATGTAGAAGCCGCCGTGGCCCGCCGCGGCCCGCGCCAGGGCGGTGAGTTCGCCGGTCGTGGAGTAGAAGCCGGGGTCGTATTCGAGGCCGCTCGAGAGGCCGAACGCGCCCTCGGTCATCCCGCGTTCGACGCGCACCGTCATGTCCGCGATCTCGGCGTCGGTCGCGGTGCGCCGGAAATCCTCTTCCATCACGAGACTGCGCACGGTCCCGTGTCCGACGAGTGTCGCGACGTCCACCGTGGGCCGGAGTTCGTCGATGCGCTCGAGGTAGTCCGAGATCGGCCACGGCGAGGAGCCGTCCGCTCCGACCACGATCGTCGTGATCCCCTGCGCGAGTTGGGTCGCGGCCATCGGGAAGTCGAACAGTCGGGTCGTGGAGTGGTTGTGGATGTCGATGAAGCCGGGGGCGAGGACGAGACCCGCGAGGTCGCGCCGTTCGGCGTCGGGCGGAGCCTCGACGGAACCCGGGGCGCCGAGCGCCGCGATTTTCCCCGCCTCGATGAGCAGGTCGCCGACGTAGCCGGGCGCCCCCGTCCCGTCGACGAGCGTCGCGTTCCTGAACAGGACCGTGGCCGGCGCTTCCGCCGCGTCCATGGCCGCCTGCGCGGCGACCCGTTCCGCGGCGCCGGCGCCGACTGAGATCCCCGGGATCAGCGCCGTCAGGAGGCGGAGCGTTCGCACGCGGTGGCGGGTGCGTTGCGTTCGTTCGGACATATCGCGTTACTTTCGTGTTTCCGTGACGATCAACTCGTGCCGATGACTCGGGCGCGGTCCCCCATGATTGGACCGACCCGGACGTCGGCAGGTTCCATAGAGGGACAACTGATGAAAAGATACGCACGTCTTCCGCTTTCGTCCGCCACCCTGCTCCTTGCGCTGGCGCTGGCGCCGGCGACGCTGGCGGGACAGGCCGAGGGCCAGGCCGCAGACGCGCCGCTCAGCATCGGCGTCATCGATCTGGACGCCGCCGCGTTCGGATCGCCGGCGGGACAGGAACTCGCGCAGCAACTGACGGATTTCCAGCAGGAACTCGCCGCCGAGCTGCAGGTACGCCAGGAGGCGGTGCGCGCGATCGAGCTGCGCATTGCCGAGGCGGACAGCCTGGCCGTGGACGAGGGGCGGGTGCTCGAACGCGAACTCCAGGACGCCCTCACGGCCTTCCAGCGATACCAGCAGGACAAGCAGGAGGAAGCGACCACGCTGCAGAACGACGGGCGCGAACGGATCCGCGCGGAACTCGCGCCCGTGATCGAGGCGATCCAGGAGGAACTCGGGTACGACCTGATCCTGAACGCGACGAGCCCCATCATCATCCTGTTCAGCGAACGCGTCGACATCACGCAGCTCGTCATCGACCGCCTCGCCGCCGAGCCCCCTCCGGGGGAACCGCGATGAGCAGCCTCGTTCGTTCCGGGTCGGGCCGCCCTCCCGCGCCTCTGAAGACGTCAGCGGCGGCGGCGTAGCAGGGCCAGCGCGTCGACCCGTGCGGGCACGTCGTCGCCGCTCTCCAGGAACGGGCGGACATCGGCTTCGACGGCTTTCCACTCCACGTCCCCGACTCTTGTCGCGACGGCCTGGCGCCACGTGTCCTCGCTGAGCGCCGGCGCGGCGGGGTCCGTTTGGCGACGGGCGGCGTTCAGGACATCCAGATTGGGGGGTGGCCACCCGGGATCGCTCAGGTACCAGACGAGATCGTAGATGTCCCTCCCCTTCAACCACGGGCGGTGGAGCACGGCGTGGAGTTTGCCGGCCAGGAGCGACGCCGGGTCGTGGTGGTGGATGCGGAGTGACACGTGCCGCCGCACGAGGCGCGTCTCGGTCACTGCGCCGGCGGGCGGGCGGGTGTCGACCTCGAGCTTGATCCGGAGCGTCTCGTCGCGGTGGCTCGACAGACCGAACTCGTGGGGGAGTCCCCTGAAGCGGAGCCAGCCGGCGTGGACGGTACCGGCGTCGCCCAGCAAAGGGACCGCGTCGTAGCCCTCTCGCCGGAACTGCGCCGCAATGGACGTCAGCCAGCGCCGCAGATCGTAGCTCTCGCGGGGCCCTTCGAGGGCGAAGTCGAGGTCCTCGGAGTATCTCGGCAGCCTGTACAGGAAGCGCAGCGCCGTCCCGCCCTGGAACGCCAGCGGCGACATGGCGCCCGCCCTCTGCAGACCCTCCAGGATTCGGGCCTGCAGGTATTCCCGCATCGCGTTCCGTCCGACGTGCGGATCGAGATCCCGGATCAGTTCCCGGAGGTGGTCCTTCATGTGACGGGCAGGGGTTCGCAGGCCGAACCGGGATCGCTCGCGCAGCGGATGATGTGGGCCGCGGCGCGGACCAGCTTCGGACTTCCCGTGGCAGCCGCCGCCGCACGCAGGCGCGCGGGCGAGAGTTCCTCGAAGTTCAGGCGCAACTCATCGATCCAGGCCGGGGCATCCCCGCCCGGCTGCAGGTGCGCGAGGTCGAGGAAGGCTTTCTCGGGGCGGGCGACGAACGCGCGCTGTCCCTCGACGAGATCCACGAGCCGGTAGCCGGTCCGCAGCGCCGACTTCACGTAGCGGTACGAGAACCGCCCCAGCGGCGTCTCCCGCACGTGGGGACGCGCGGGGCCGCAACTGGTGACCTCCGGGACGTACTCCGGGATCGCGTTTGCGAAGGCGAGCGCCGACAGCCCGCTCACGTACGAGCCGGGCGAAAGCCGGTTGGCGACGAGGAATGGATGCGGAATCACCTTCCGGTACGGCGGCGCCAGCGCGAACAATCCGCGCCGGAGCCGCAACAGCTTGCCGGCGACGCACCAACGGCTGAGCTGCGCCTCCAGACCCGGCTCCGAGGTTCGCCCGCTGCGAAGGAACCCGGTCTCGAACACCGGCTCGTCCGCGACGATCTCCAACAACTCCGTAAATTTCATGCACGAAATGTGCGCTAATCGGCAAATACTCGCAATGATTCTGGGTGTCTCGTAATTCCGCTTGGACGGGAAGGAGGGAGTCGCCTACCGGGGGAGCGGGCGGGTCAGCTTGATGAAGAGCAGGTTTCGGACCCGGCCGCCGCCCACGCGCATCGCCGCGACGGAGCCGTCCGGCGTGCGCTCGAACCGCACCTCGCGCATGAACCAGCGGTCCGTGGCGAATTCGTCGCGGGCGCGCGGCTCGAGGGCGATGTCGCCGTGGCGTATGTGGCGCGCGACGAGTCCCTCGTCCGTCGCCTGGAGATGGTACAGGGCGTCGAGTTCCGGGCTGTAGTAGCTGCCGGCGTACGCGGCCGGAGTCGCGGGGTCGGGCGCCGGGGACGGGACGGAATCGGCCGCCGGAGGAGACGGATCCTCTCCCTCTTCCGGCTCCGCCTCGGGGAAGACCTCGTCGAGGACGACCTCCGCCACCTGCCGCGCGCGGCCGCCCGGGTTGCCGTTGGAGACGTTCGTGAGGACGACGACCCCGACGTTCGCCTCGGGATACCACGTCGCCTGCGCCCGGAACCCCGCGTCGGCGCCCCCGTGCCCCACCGTGCGCAGGCCGCGGTGGTCGCCGATGCTCAGGCCGTGCGCGTAGGCGATCGTGTCTTCGCTGTTCAGGACCCCGCGCGTCGTCATCATCTCCATCACCTCCGGGCCGCCGACCGTCTCGTGCCGGAAGTTGTCGAGCCAGCGGGCGAGGTCGTCCGCCGTCGTAAAGAGGCTCGTCGCCCCCGCGTTCGCGTAGCTGAGGACCGCCTTGGTGTACTCCGCGCCCATCCGCCCACCGCCTCCCTCCTCCCCACCTTCTTCAGCGGTGGACACCGGCCGGTAGGAGTAGGCGCGGTCGGGGACGATGTGTTCGTGGTCGTCGTGGAAGTGGGTTCGGTTCATGCCGAGCGGCCGAAAGATCCTCGCGGCAGTGAACTCCGGGAAGGACATGCCGCTGACCGCCGCCGCCGTCCCGGCGAGGAGGGTGTAGCCCATGTTGGAGTAGAGGTACTCCGAGCCGGGCACGAAGTTGAGCTCCCGCTGGCGGGACATGAGGCCGAGGATGTGCTCGGTCGTGATCACATCGTCGAGACGCCAGCCGGAGATCCCGAGAAGCTGCCACTGGTCCCGGATCCCGCTCGTGTGGTGGATCATCTGCCGGACGGTGACCGGATGCTCGAACTCGGGGACGAACCCGAGGTGCGTCTGCACGCGATCGTCGAGCGAGAGCGCCCCCTCGGCCGCGAGCATGGTCACCGCCATGGCCGTGAACTGCTTCGACACCGAGGCAACGTGGAAGACCGTGCGCGGGGTGACGGGAACGCCATGCTCGATCTGCGCGTAGCCGTAGCCGCGCGAGTGAACGATCTCGCCGTCGCGGATGACCGACACGGCGGCGCCCGGCGAGCCCGGGCGGTCCAGGTCGGCGAACACGGCGTCGATCCCGCGCTCGAGGCTGGAAGACGGAGTCGGCTCTCCGGCACCCCCGCACCCGGCGAGCAGGGCGACGGCGACGAGCGGGAGGAGGGCGGAGCCGGCTACGGGACGCATGCGGTCGGCCGAGCGATCAGGGGTCGTGGAGTTCGACGAGCATCTCGATCTCGACCGACTGGTCGCGCGGGAGCGACGCCATGCCGACGGCCGCGCGGGCGTGCTTCGAGATCGCGGGGCCGAATACCTGTTCCATGAGATCGGAGCAGCCGTTGATGACCTGCGAGTGCCGCGTGAAGTCGGGAGGCGTGTTCACCATCCCGAACACGCGCACGATGCGCTTCACGCGGGAGAGGTCGCCGATCTCGCGGGCGAGTGACGCGAGGAGGCAGACGCCGACCCAGCGCGCGATCTCGTAGCCCTCCTCGACGGTGTGGTCGAGGCCGACCTTCCCCGTGTTGCTCTCATCGAGGCCGCCGCACGGACCGTGCCCGGCGAGGAAGACGAGATTCCCGGTCGTCACGGCCTTCACGAAGTTGGCGGTCGGCGCGTCCGGCGTCGGGAGTTCGATCCCGAGTTCGGCGAGGCGCTCCTCCGGAGTCTGGGCGGCGGCTCCGGCGGCCAGGGGCAGGAGGAAGAAGAGTCCCGCGAGCACGCTGGCGGGGGCGCGGGGCGCGTGCCCGGATCGCGACACGGGCGAAATCATGCGGTCCCCGCCGGATCGCGCCGCCGGGTGACGATCGCCTCGGGGGTCTCCCCGGTGCGGATCGCCTCGGCCGCGATGTCCACGGCTTCGAAGATCTTCGTATAGCCGGTGCAGCGGCAGAGATTGCCGGAAAGCGCCCGCGCGATGTCCTCGCGGGCGGGGTCCGGATCGCGGGCCAGCAGTCCGTGGGCCGAGCAGAGAATGCCGGGTGTGCAGAAGCCGCATTGCGCCCCTCCCGTGAGATCGAAGGCGTCCTGGAGCGGATGCGGGCCTGACGCGTCCGCGAGCCCTTCCACGGTAGTGATCTCGTGACCCGTGGCCTCGTGCACCGGCATGATGCAGGAGAGCACCGCCTCGCCATCGCGGAGCACCGTGCACGCCCCGCAGTCGCCCTTGTCGCACCCCTGTTTCGATCCGGTGAGGCCGAGCCCGTAGCGGAGGGTCTCGAGGAGGGTGTAGTGGGACGGCACGCCGACCCGGCGCCAGTCTCCGTTCACCCGCAGTTCCACCACCTTGTGCATGGTGACCAAGTTGTTCGCGGCGCTCGCGGGCGGCAACCGAAATCCAGCGGCCGGCGAGGCTCGCGGGCGAGGTCCGCAGGCGAGGTCCGGGTGCGCCATGTGTGACGAGAGCCCCATGTTGAAGCGTCTGGAGAGAGTCCACCCCTGAACAACGGCCGCATGAGGGAACGCACGATGCATTGCCCCGTTCGACGAACTCTGCTTTCGCTCCTGCTCTGCGCTTCGGGAGTGTGCGCGCTTGCCCCGGACGCCGCGTGGGCCCAGGACGTGCCGGTCGACCGCTGGCTGGTCACCGGCGCGGAGCACGCGGCGGGGGACCCCCCGCTTCCCGTGGCGGGGCCGGGTCGGTTCCCGGACCGGAACCTCGAAACCGCCGCCGGGACGTGGTCGCTCTTTCGCCGCGACGGCCAGGCGACGCTGGATTTCTCGGAGTTCGCGGGAGCCGGGCAGGCGACGCTGGCACACGTGTACCTGAAGTCACCCGCGGAAGCGAGCGTGCGGCTCGAACTGGGCGTCGAGCCCTGCACGCGGCTCGAGGCGTGGTTGAACGCGCAGTCCATCGCGGATCCCGGAACCGTGCGCGAAGTGCGCCTCGCGGCGGGTTGGAACACCCTCCTCGTCGTGCTCGCCGGCGAGCCCGGATGTGCCCGCACGCTCGCCGCGCGGCTCTCCCGGGACACGGGTCCGAACGTGCGTCCCCGTCGCGACGACTCTGCCGGCGACCGGTTGACCGTGCAGGCCTCTCGCCCCCCCGGCGTGCGGCCGACCTGGCCCGCGGGTGTGGTGACGGTCTCCATCCCCCGCGTCACGCGGCTCGGGTGGCACCCGGATGACGACGACCTGCAGGCCGCCATCCGCTACGAACTCGCCAGTTGGGGTCGCGAGTTCGAGGCCGGCGTGGACGGCGCCGACGCCCCGGGGATCCAGCGCCCGCCGGGCGGATTCCGGAACCCCTTCGATCTCCCCCGCCGGAGCGCCGGCCCCCCGGGCGAGGCGGGCGAAGGGGACGACGAGACCGGTCCCACCGACCCGGAAGGAATGCGGGCGCGGATGGTCGCACAGCTGCTCGGCCGACCGGAACCGCGCACCCCGGCGCCCAGGCAGGGCTCCGCGGAGCTGCGCCTCGCGGACGAGTCGTTCGTCGCCGCGTCCAACGATCTCAGGCCGGGCGTGCCCGTCTCCTTTGAGGGCGTTCTGCCGTTTCGCAAGCTCCGTGAGGCCGCGCTCCGCGACGACGGCATCAAGGCCGACTTCCGCTGGGATGGCGGAGATGGAGAGGGTGAGGGCCGCTTGCCGGCGGCGCACGTGCTGAGGGCGCTCCACGGCGCGCTGGATTTGGCGCTCGAGGCGGGGACGGACGGCGTGTGGCGCGGCAGGTTGCGGGTTCCCGAGGCCCTGGCCGGCTTCACCCTCCGCGGCGGGCAGGGATCGTGGACCGTCGACGGATCCGCGCCGGAGGACGGCCTTCTCTGCGATCCGTGCGAGCGCGGCCAGCGGCTGGAAGTCGAATTCCGCGGGACCGGCGGCACCGATGCGGAGCCGCCGCGCGCACGGATCACGGGTCCCGGGTTCCCGGATCTGTCCGAGACCGGAGCGCCGGCGGCGATCGAGCTGTTGAGAGCGCTGGAAGGGGATAACGGCCGTTACCGCGCGCTCATCGAGGGTCTGTCGCCGGATCCTCTTCCTGGGGCGGTTCGGTCGGTTCGGTCGAATCTCCCGCCGGCGCGGGCTCCGTCGTCGGCGGGGCGATGACGGGCTCCGAGGACGGTTTGGGGCCGAACGTCGGACGCGAGGAATCCGTGGACCAGGGATCGATGAACTCCTGAGCCGGATCCACTTCATCGCGCGGCGTGGGCGGTTCCTGTTCCTCCACGACCTGTCCCGCAACCGCTTCGGAGGCGTCTCCATCGTCCTCCGTCTCGTCCGCGGCGGCGGTGGACGCCTCGGCGGCGGCGGGTCCGGCGGCCGCGGCGGTTCCGGCGGCCGCGGCGGTTCCGGCGATCGTCGCCTGACTGGCGGTCGGCGGTTTCGTAGACGCGGGCGGCGACTTCCACTGCGTCTCCCGGCCGGCGGCTTCGAGTTCGCGCTGGATCTCGTTCATCCCCTTCCGGAACTCGCGGATCCCCTTGCCGATGGTGCGGGTGATCTCCGGGAGGCGGCGGGGCCCGAACACGATGAGCACGAGCATCGCGATGAGGAGGATCTCGCCGATTCCGAACCCGGTCATATTCATGACGGTGCGATCAGCCGACCGGCCGGGCCGAACTCAGGGCGTCAGCGCTTGCAGCACGTCCTCGCCATAGAACATGCCGATGTACCGCGCCTGCACCGGCGTGACGCTGCGGACGGCCCAGATCAGCTCGACGTGGTTGGGTTCGCGGGGCTCCACCGGGAGCGAGAACCCGCATTCGGCCAGCAGACGGTCCGCCTTCTTCAGGTTGCACTTGCTGCAGGCCGTAACCACGTTCGACCACCCGTTGTCTCCGCCGCGCGAAATCGGAGTCACGTGATCGCGGGTCAGCGACTCGCGATACCCCAGTTCCCGCCGGTGGCGGCCGCAGTACTGACAGCGATAGGCGTCGCGCGCGAACAGGAAGGTGTTCGTGACCTGGCGGCGGAAACGGCGGGGGATCTGGATGAACCGGACGAGGCGGATGACGACGGGCGTATCCATCCGAACGCGCTCGGATCGGATGGGACGTTCCGAATCCACCTCCAGCGCGGCGGCTTTCCGGTCGATGAGCAGGCGAACGGCGCGCCGGACCGGAATGATCGTCAACGGCTCGTATGAAGCGTTCAGGGCCAGACAGCCCATGAGCGACCCCCCTTGGATTCGGTGGCGGAAAACAAGCAATCCGGCTGCGACGTGTCAAGCGATGGCCCCCGCGTGAAGGCGCCGCGGGAGGCCGGCTCCGCCGGCGTGTGCGAGGTCGCTGTCGCGCGGACATTCCTCGGTACGCTCGCGTACTCGATCCCCACCCCTCTCGTCGGCGTCGTGGAGCCGGGCATGCGCGTTCGAGTGCCGCTCGGCGCCGGGACGGCGGTAGGCGTCGTGGACCGCCTCGGGCTGAGGGCGGACCGGGAACGGAAACCGCGATTACGGGAGCTTCGGGGCGCCCTGGACGAAGCGCCGGTGATCGACCCGCCCCTCCTCGACCTCTGCCGATGGATCTCGGACTACTACGTGGCGCCGCTCGGCGTGGTCCTGAGGGCGGCCCTTCCCCCGGGCGCACTCGGATCCCGCGCCGGCAGGGGCGGGAGTCCCGGAAGACCTCGCACTGAGCGCGTGCTGCGGCTCGTGCGCGAACTGCGAACGCTCAGCGAACGCGACCGCGTCTTCGGGCGGGCGAAGCGGCAGCGCGAGTTGTACGAGATGCTCGAGTCGGTGGGCGGACAGGCGAGTGTCGGACACCTGGTGAAGCAACTCGGCTTCAGCCGCGGCGTGCTCAACGGGCTCCTGGAGCGGCGGCTCGCGGAGTTCGTCGAGCGCGAAGTGGAGCGGGACCCGTTCGCCGGCCCCGTCGAGCCGGAGGCCCGGTTCACGCTGACTCCGGACCAGGCTCGGGTCGTGGGCGACCTCGAACGGCTCGACGCTCCGGGGCGGGTCGCTCTCCTGCGCGGCGTGACGGGCTCGGGTAAGACCGCCGTCTACCTCGAGGTGCTGGAGCGTCAACTCGGACTGGGCCGCTCCGGCATCGTCCTCGTGCCGGAGATCGCGCTCACCCCCCAGACCGTGCAGCGCTTCCGCGCCCGCTTCGGCGACGAGGTCACGGTGCTGCATTCGGGACTCTCGGACGGGGAGCGGTTCGACGCCTGGCGCAGCCTGCGCGAGGGCAGAAAGCGAATCGCGATCGGGCCGCGCTCGGCGGTGTTCGCGCCGGTCCGAAATCTGGGCGCGATCATCGTCGACGAGGAACACGAGAGCAGCTACAAGCAGTCCGACGTGCCACGCTACCACGCCCGGTCCGTCGCGATCGTGCGCGCTCGGCTGGAAGATGCTCTGTGCGTGCTCGGGTCCGCGACGCCCGCCCTCGAGAGCTGGGAGAATGCGCGGACGGGGCGCTATCGCCTGCTCGAACTCGAGGAACGGGTGACGGGCCACGGGCTCCCTTCGATGGAGCTCGTCGACCTGCGCGCCGACGCCGGCGGGAGTCCGGGACGGGAGGCGGAGGCCCCCCTTCCGGGCGGCGGACCGCGGGTCTTGTCCGGACGGCTGCGGGAGGCGATCGCCGCTCGGCTCGCACGGGGCGAGCAGACCATCCTGTTTCTCAACCGCCGCGGATACGCCTCCTTCGCGGAGTGCGCAGGCTGCGGTCATGTGTGGAGCTGCGACGCCTGCTCCGTGACCCTCACGTATCATCGCCGGCGCAGGCAACTCGTGTGTCATCACTGCGGCGCGACGAGCCCGCCACCGTCCAGTTGCGGCGAGTGCGGCGGACCCGCGCCGCGCTACGCCGGGATCGGCACCGAACAGGTCGAACGCCGCGTGGGCGAGCTGTTTCCCGAAGCCGGCATCGCCCGCATGGACCTCGACACCACGGGTTCCAAGTGGGCGCACGTCGAGATTCTCGACGCGTTTCGGCGGCGAGAGGTCGACATCCTGCTCGGCACACAGATGATCGCCAAGGGCCTCGACTTCCCGCAGGTCACGCTCGTCGGAGTGATCAACGCGGATGTCGGTCTCCATCTCCCGGACTTCCGCGCCAGCGAACGGACCTTCCAACTGCTGGAGCAGGTCGCCGGGCGCGCCGGGCGGGGCGAGGAACCGGGCGAGGTGCTCGTCCAGACCTCGCGTCCGCGGCACTACGCGCTCGCCGCGGCCGCGGAGCACGACTACGTCGGTTTCGCGGAACGCGAACTCGGGGACCGGGAGGAACCCGGCTATCCGCCGCACCGCCGGCTCGCGAACCTCGTCATCTCGGGAAAAACGGAGTCCCGGGTGATCGACGTCGCGGAGGAACTGTCCGAGTGGACGCGCCGGCTGATTCGAGGTCGCGGGCTTGCGGGAATCGAGGTCATCGGACCGGCCCCCTGCCCCATCGACCGGCTTCGGGAGCGATGGAGGTGGCACTTCCTGATCAAGGCCGACCGCGCCGCGACGCTCGGCGGAGTCCTTCGCTTTCTGGGAGAGCGGCGGGGCCAGCCCGGCTCGGGTCTCCGCCTCGAGATCGACCGCGATCCCGAGGCGCTCCTTTGAGCGGACCGTCGGGCTCCGCGCCTTGCTTGTTGGGAGGACCGCGCTCCGGCAGGTTGTGCTCCGGGCGCCGCTGGCTGTGGTCGGCAAAGAACGAGGGAGAGGGAATGAGCGAATCGGGATCGCGGACCGTCGTGTCCATGGGGGTCCACCGGCGCCGTCGGGGTCGGAGTCTCGGGCTTGTCATGGCGATCGGGATCGCGTGGTCGGCCTGCGGGGGGCCGTCGTTGCCGCCCGGGACTTCTGCCGAGGCGCTGGCCGCGTTCGAGGCATGCGGCGAGTTGGCGTGGGAGGAGAAGCAGGCATGCTATGAAGCGCGGCTCCTCGACGAACTTGCCGAATCCGGGACCGTTGCGGCGCTGGACATGCTCGAGTCGCTGGCCGCCGTGGACCGGGCGGTTCAGTCGCAGTCCCATGTCCTCACGCACGCGATCGGCATCAACGCCTACTCGCCCGGAGAGACTTTTACCGATGCCTTCGAGGAGTGCACGGAGATCTTCCAGTCGGGGTGCTACCACGGCGTCGTCCAGGCCTACTTCATCGCCACGGGCGAACCGGACGGGCAGAGCGTCGCCGGGCTCTGCGAACCCTACGAAGCGGACCCCGCCGACCGCTGGCTGCTCTTCCAGTGCCTGCACGGGCTCGGACACGGTCTGACGATGTACTACGGCCACCACCTTCTCATGGCCCTCGACGGCTGCGATCTGCTGACGAACGATTGGAACCGGAACTCGTGCTACGGCGGGGCGTTCATGGAGAACGTGGTCAACGCGGTCGCTCCTCACCATCCGGCCGCCGCACTTGTGTCCGCCGGGAACGCCTCGGAGGGAGGGGCGGGCGAAGAGGCCGCCGCCTCGGACCACGGCGCGGGCGCGCACGTCCACGGGGCGGTGGCAATGGCCGAGGGCATCGAACCCTTCGAGGCGCTGCGCGTCGACGACCCGCACTATCCCTGCTCGATTCTGGACGAGAAGTACCTGACCTCCTGTTATCTGATGCAGACGTCCGCCATGCTCTGGCACAACGAAGGGGACATCGCGGACGCGGCCTCCTCCTGTCTCGACGCGCCCGATGATTGGCGAGACGACTGCTTCATGAGCCTCGGCCGCGACATCAGCGGCCGCACGCTGCAGGACGAAGACGATGCACGCAGCGAGTGCCGGAAGTCGCCGGAGGATTATCGCGTGTGGTGCTACGTGGGCGTCGTCCGGAACTTCGTGGACGTGACCGCGACGACGGACGCCGGGTTCTCGTTCTGCGGCGCCCTCGAAGACTCGGCCAAGCCGCGGTGTCACGAAGCGATGGGAGAGGCGCTCTACTCGCTCTACGCGGACGAAGCCGGACGGCGCGGGGCGTGCGAGGCGTCGGAGACGGAGGAACTCGTGCTCGCGTGCCGGCGCGGCGCCCAGGTGACGGGCTAGCGGCGCAGCCGGACGCGCCCGTCTTTCCCGCTGCCCCGCGCCGCGCGCATGAAGCGGCGCAGCAGCCCTTCGTCGATTCGCCCGTCCGTTCTCACTCCCGAACAGACATCCACGCCGAAGGGACGGACGGCGCGCAGCGCGGCGGCCACGTTGGCTGGGCGGAGGCCGCCCGCGAGGTAGACGGGGCAGCCGGCCCGCTCGACGATGGCGCGGCTGTGGCTCCAGTCGTGGACGCGACCCGTACCTCCGAGCTGCCGCACGGGGAGGTCCGGGTCCCCCGAGTCGAGCAGGACCGCATCGACGAGCGGCGCCACCGCGACCGCCTCCTCCACCGAGTGCTCTCCCCGGACATGGACGACCTGAACGATCGAGACGCCCGGCAGCCGGCGGCGCAGGCTGCGGAGCGCCTCGGGCGCGAGCCGGTCCACGAGCTGCAGCGTGTCGGCCCGGGTCCGGCGCTGCTGGGCCGCGATCTTCTCGGGGTCCGTCCGCGACGTGAGCAGGAAGGTCGCGACGCCGCGCGGGGCCCCCGCCACGACGCGGCGGATCGCGGCCTCGTCGATGACCCCCGGCCCGCTCGGCATCGCGGAGACGAGCCCGATCGCCGTGGCCCCGCAGCGGGCGGCGAGCGCGGCCTCCTCGGGACTCCCGATGCAGCAGATCTTGACCGCGGCCGTTCGATCGCTCAGGCGGGCGCCCCCGCCGCTGCGCGCTCGACGCCGAGTCCCGGACCGTCGGGCAGAACGATTCGACCCTGCTCGAGGTGCGGGCCCGTGAACGGATCGGTACGGAGGAGCGCGGCGCCATCCAGGTCCGCGTAGTCCACGAGCGGGGCCAGGTGCGCCGCCGGCGCGATCCCGAGGCTCGTCTCGAGCATGCACCCGAGCATGACCGAGAGGCCGCAGGCGCGCGCGGTGTGGATCATGCGCAGCGCCTCTCTTGGACCTCCGCACTTGGCGAGCTTGATGTTGATGCCGTCGACGAGGCCATCGAGTCGCGGGATGTCGCTCGCCACGATGCTCGACTCGTCCACGACGATGGGGAGAACCGCGCGCGAGCGGACGAAGGCGAGCTCGTCGTTCTCCGTCGCCGGGAGCGGCTGCTCCACAAACTCCACCCCGTACTCGGCGCACATCGCGATCCCCTCCACCGCTTCCGCCGGCGTCCAGGCCGCGTTCGCGTCCACGCGCAGGATCTTTTCGGGCGCCGCGCCCCTGACGGCGCTCAGCCGCGCTTCGTCATCGTCGCTCCCGAGCTTGATCTTGAGGATGGGCCACGCCTCGGCCTCGCGCGTCTTCCGCGCCATCACTTCCGGAGCGTCGATCCCGATCGTGAACGAACTGAGCGGCGCGGCGGCCGGATCCAGGCCCCAGAGCTTCCAGAGCGGAAGCCCGGCGCGCTTTCCGACCCAGTCGTGAAGCGCCGACGAGATGGCGCAGCGGGCCGATCCGTTGCGGCCGAGGAGGCTCGCGAGGTCCCGCTCGATGTTCTCGAGCCCGAACGGGTCATCCACCTCCTCGATGCGGGGCGCCAGCTTCTTCAGCGCGGCCTCCACCGTGTCCGCTGTTTCCCCGTAGTACCCGGACGGATCCGCCTCGCCCCAGCCCTCGATCCCTTCGTGCTCCAGTCGCACCCACACCAGGTCGTCGCCCGTCTTCACGCCGCGGCTGATGCCGAAGGGGTGCGCCGTCTCGACGTGGAACGGCTCCCATGAGATTCTCATGCGCCGGCCGTCCGCCAGAGGCTGTACTGGATGCGGGACGGAGTGACTTCGGGCCCGTCCTCGCGCATGTAGACGTCGACTTCCGTCCGGTGGCCGAAGCGACCCTCCAGGTAGACGCCCGGCTCGACGGAGAAGCCGACGCCCGCCACGAGCCTCCGGTCATCCCGCATCTCGATGCTGTCGAGGGTGGGACCGACGCCGTGGAGTCCGCGGTCGATCCCGTGTCCGGTGCGATGGAAGATCGCGTCTTCGTAGCCGCGCGCGATCAGCACCTCCCGGGCCGCCCGGTCCGCGTCCGCACCGGTGGCGCCCGGATTCCGCCGGATGACTTCGACCGCCGCGTCGCGGGCCGCCACGACCGCATCCCAGCCGGCGGTCACCTCGGGGGCCGGCTCCGGACCGAGGAAGCCCATCCAGGTCTGGTCGGCGAAGACGGCGTCGGGCTCCCCGGCCACGCGCCCCCACAGGTCCACCATGAACACCTGGTCTGCCGCGAGGGCCGACGATCCCTCAGCCTGAGGTTCGTAGTGCGGTTTGGCGGCGTTGGGACCCACCGCGACGATCGTGTCCGTCTCCGTCAGGCCCTCGGCGCGCAGCCGCGCCCGGATCCATTCGGCCAGGTCGTGCTCCGTGACCGGGATCGGCTCGCGGGAGGTGTCGAAGGCGGCGGCCGTCCCGGGGTCCGGCTCGGGCGCCAGCCCCGCCGCGCGCGCCGCCAACTCGAACGCCGTGCGCGCGGTCCGCGCCAGGATTTCGGCCGCCGCGTGGTGCAGGGCGTGCCCGTGCGCCCCCCACTGCGCCGCCGTCCCGGAGATCAGGTCCACCGAACTGACGACCCGGGGCCCGAGCGATTCCACCAGTTCGACGACGCCGGCGGGGACGTAGTCCACGTACGGGATCGAGTCCCGGGGGCTCACCTCCATCGCGACCGTATCCATTCCCCGCAACATCTCGCGGAGCGCCGTCTCCATCTCGTCCCAGCCGACGTAGCTCGTGAGCCGGTGCGGCCACCCCTCCCACCCCGACACCTCGATCTTCTGGACGAGCGCGTGCGGCGTCCGCCCCGGCTCGATGAGGACGAAGTACCGGCGCTTCTGGCCTTCGGGCAGGCCGACGAGGTGCGCTGCCAGCGGATTGAGGGCCCGGAAGTCGTACAGCAGCCAGGCGTCGATTTTCTGGCGTTCGAGTTCCCGGGATGCGGTCTCCAGGAAGGTGGCAGCGAGGTCGGGCAAGGCCGGGCTCCTGTTCTGCGGGGGCGCGTTCGGGGCGCGTTCGGGGCGGTCAGCTCGTGGCGTCGCGCAGGGCGGTCAGGTGCGAGACGACGTTGCGTCCCAGTTCGTCGGGATTGTAACCGCCCTCGAGGAAGGAGACCACGCGGTTTCGGGCTGCGTCCCGCGTCCGTCCGACGACCTCGTGGGTCAGCGTGCCGAAGTGCGCCGGGGTGAGCGTGAAGCCCCCCAGCGGATCGTCCGCCCCGGCGTCGAACCCGGCGGAGATGAGCGTGAGGTCGGGCTCGAAGCGGGCCAGCGCCCGATCGACCCCGTCGAGCAGCGCCTCCACGTAGCGCTCGGGCGGGAGCCCCGCGGGCATGGGCAGGTTCAGCGTTGTCCCTTCTCCCGCCGCCCGTCCCCGCTCCGCGGCGGACCCGGTGCCGGGGAAGAGCGGGTGCTGGTGCATCGAGAGGAAGAAGACGGCGGGATCCTCGTAGAAGATGTCCTGGGTCCCGTTCCCGTGGTGCACGTCCCAGTCCACGATGAGCACCCGCTCGACTTCCGGCCGCGCCAGCGCGTGACGGGCGGCCACGGCGATGTGGTTGAAGAGGCAGAAGCCCATCGCCCGGTCCGGCGTCGCGTGGTGGCCGGGCGGGCGCACGGCGCAGAAAGCGGCGCGGCACGTTCCGTCGAGGACCGCGTCCACCGCCGCGACGCCGCACCCGGACGCGGCGACGGCGGCGTCCCAGCTTCCCGGCGAGACCGGGGTATCGGGATCGATGCGCACGATCCCTCCGCTCTCGATGGCCCGGTCGCAGACCGCCCGCACCCGTTCCACGTGTGCCGGCGCGTGGGCCCGTTCGAGCGCGGCGACATCCGCCGGGGGCGGCATGACGGGGAGGACATCCTCGTGAAGCTCGGGCAGCGCCCGCTCGAGCGCGCTCATCACGGCGCGGAGCCTTCCCTGGTGCTCCGGGTGACCCCAGCCCGTGTCGTGCCGGCTGCAGTCGGGATGCTGGAAGAGCCCGACCGGCTTCAGCGCCACCGCCTCAAGAGGGGACGTTCCGGACTCGCTACTAGGTGGCGAAGGTGGCGAGGCTCTGTCCCTCGGGACCTTCCCGCAACTCGCGGAGCGCGCGATCCCGGAGCTGCCGGACGCGTTCGCGCGTCACGCCGAGCAGGCGGCCGATCTGCTCCAGCGTGTGCGGATCTTCACCCTGCAGTCCGTAATACAGCCGGACCACGCGGGCGTCGCGCGGCCGCAGGCGGCGCAGCCCCTCGGCGATGTGCCGCTTCAGCAGACGCTGTTCGACCACCTCTTCGACATCCGTCTCGTCCGCGAGGAGCCGCTCCGCGAGATCGCCATCGTCGGTGGTCCCGACCCGCGCGTCGAGGCGAACTTCGCGTGCGTTCAGTCTCCGCAGCAGCGCGATGGTGGGCACCCTCAACCCCGTCTCCTCCGCAAGCTCCCGATCGCTGGGCTCACGGTCGAGGGTCTGACGCAGTTCGCCCCGCGCGCGGATCATGCGCGCCAGTTCGTTCGCTCGATTGAGTGGCACCCGCACCGGCCTGCCCTGCTTCGCGATGGCGGACAGGATCGCCTGGCGAATCCACCACACGGCGTAGCTGATGAACTTCACCCCGTGGTCCGGGTCGAACTTCCGGGCGGCGATGACCAGGCCGACGTTCCCCTCCTGAATGAGGTCGAGGAAGCTCAGTCCCTTGTTGCGGTAACGTCGGGCGACGGAGATGACGAAGCGCAGATTCGCGCGGATGAGACGGTCGAGGGCGGAGGTATCGCCGCTGCGAGCCGAGCGGGCGGTCTCACGTTCCTCACTGGGGGTCAGGAGCGGATAACGACCCAGTTCCTCGAGGTAGCGTTCAAGGATGTTGGGCGACAAATCCTCGCGATCCATCGCAACTTCCTCTCTCTGCGGGACGCCGACCCGGCCAGGCTGTCGGGCCGAGCTACCGATTCCGGCTCCGTCGCGCACGGACCATCCGACGCTCCAATGAAGCTAAACGCGGAGCGGCCACCCCGCAAAACGTATGTCGCTGCGGGAACGAGACCCGGAGGGTGCGTCAGGAGCGGCCGCGAGCCCGTTCGCGGGCCGGGAGGACTTCGAGGCAGGTGGTCCACCAACCCGTTAGGATCGTCTCCACGAACTCCTCCGGCAGTTCTTCGTCGCGCATCTCGGCTGCGAGGCCCTCGTGATCGTAGGCCACGGGAACGAACTCGATGGCCGGCGGCGGCCCCGTGACGGCGCCGAAATCGAGCAGTGCGTACCACACCTCCGGCCGCCCGTCGTTCGCGGGCCTGCCCAGTACGCCCACGTTCGCGAAGAGCCCGCCCCCGGGAAGCGAGCGCTGCCAGGGGATCCCGGTATGGGTCGCGAGCACGATGTCCGCCTCGTACTCGCCGGCGAGCCAGGCCAGGAACTGTGTCGAGGTGGCGGATTCCCAGAGGAATTCGTTCATGCGCCGCGGGCTGCCGTGGCACATGAGCACCCGCGTGCCGTTCACCTGCAGGCGGATCTCGCCGGGGAGGCGGCCCATCCAGCGGCGCCACCGCTCGTGCGTGTTCCGGAAGGTGTAGCGGTACGAGAGCCGGGCGAAGTAGTTGTCGCGCGGGTCGGTGTAGCCGCACTGGCAATCGTCGAGGCCGCGCGCGATCGAATCGTCGTAGTTCCCGCGCAGGACGCGGACATCGTGGTCGATGAGGAGGGGAAAGACCCGGTCCGGGTGAGGGCCGAACGCCCCGAGATCGCCCAGGCAGTAGAGCGCTTCCGCCCCGCGGGCGGCGGCGTCCTCGATCGCGGCCGCCAGCGCCAGGTGGTTGCTGTAGACACCGCCGAAGACGGCGATCCGGCGCGGTTCAGGAGACATCCTGCCCGATGCCCCCGTAGTTGGAGCAGATCGCGCCGTGCAGCCAGCACGTGTAGCACGCGGACTCGTCGAGCCGCACCGGGCGCGACGCCTCCTCCAGCGTCGAACCCATGCGCGCCGCCGGCGTCTCGATGAGGATGGGACAGGCGTAGATGCCGCGGTTCGTCACCACCCGGCTCGACGCGCAGAGCAACTGACTCTCGTCGTACGCTTCCATCATCGCCTTCGTCACGCGCTCCTCATCCGTGTAGGGGCGCGCGCGGTCCGCCTCGCGTCCGATGCGGAGCGATGGGAGGATCTTGAGCCGCGGGTTCTCGTACCCGAGCGCCCGAAGCCGGGCTACGAACGCCTGCCGCACCTCTTCGTCCCGTTCCGGTGCCCACACCTGCGTGGCGGTGACGATCGGAAGGAACCCCTCCTCGAGCAGCTTCCGGACGCCGTCCATGGCGCGGTCGAAGGTGCCGTCGCCGCGGATGGGGTCGTTCGTCCCGGGCGAAGGCCCGTCGAGGGAAACGCGCATTTCGAGCGAATAGCGCGCGGCGCGGGCGGTCCGCGCGATGGGCTTCAGCGCCCGCGCGGGGAGCAGCGTCCCGTTCGTGAGCACGGAAGCCGGCCCGCGCTCCAGGGTCCGTTCCAGCATGGCGGGGAGGTCCGGGTGCATGAAGGGCTCGCCGCCCGTGAAGTAGTACTCCTTGACGCCCCACTTCTCCGAGCGCCGGAGCCAGTCCTCGACCTCGGCGAGCGAGAGGAACTCGAAGCTGTCGTTGTCCGGGGCGCAACTGATGAAGCAGTGGACGCAGCGGAGGTTGCAGATCGTCCCGGCGACCTGGAACCAGAGCGTATCCAGGTGGTCCAGCCGCACGAGGGGCGCCTCCGCGCGCGCCTCCGCGGCCGGACGACCCGCGCCGTTCGACGCGGGCGCGGGCGAGTGGATCTTCCGCGCTCTCGCGATGTCTCGCTGTGGTTCGGTCGGCAGCGCCGATCCAGGCATCGGACAAACCTTTGCGGGTGGTCTGCGCTCTCGTCGCGCGTCTCCCCTTGAACCTCTCACCGCAGGCTGTTGATCCTACCGCGTGCGCCGGGCAGTGCGCGAACGAATCGGGGGACAGCCTCAGGTCGGGAGGTCGGCTCCCGACTCGAGCCGAGTCTCCACTTCTGCCTCCGCGGCTTCGATCAGCGCCAGCACCGGCTTCGGATCGCGCGGAGCGGAAGGCTCGAAGGAGAAGATGCGCAGGACCCGCGCCGAGTGGTGCAGGGAGCGTCCGAGCCGGGGGATGTCGATGAGGCCCCGCTCGCCCAGCGCGGTGAGCCGGCGGACTTCGCCGTCGTTCCGCACGAGGAGCAGGTTGAGCTCGAGCATGCCCGGGTAGCTCGGGTAATCGAGCATCACCGCCCCCTCGGAGAGCCCCCACTCGCGGGCCATGCGCCGCTCGAGCGCGGCGACGAGGTCCGGGCGCCGCGCGGGCCACGACGACAGCGCGTCCGGAAGCTGATCGCCCGTCAACTCCACGAGCCGCTTCGGGAGACGCCGGTCGACGAGCGCCCCGAGCAGCTTCGCCGCCCGGCCGACGGCGGACGCGCCATCGTAGCCCAGGTCGCCCGGCGACGACCGTTCGATGCGCCGGCCGATGAGCACCAGCAGTTCCTCGTCGCTGGGCCCCGCCAGGTCCTCGGACGCGAGCAGACCGCTGTCGAGCGCCGTCTGGACGAGGCGCACGAAGGTCAGGGTCGCGGCGCGCACGGCGTGGTGCCAGTAGACGTTGCGGAACATCTGGTACTTGGAGAAGAGGAGCGTCTCCAGCGCGCTGAGTCCCTTCTCGCTGACCGCGAGTTCGAGCGGATGTCCGGCCCCTTCGCGGGCGACGGTGAGCGCGGGAAGGAGGCGGTCGACGTCCACGGCCCCGTACGGCACGCCGCAGAAGAGGGAGTCGCGCCGGAGGTAGTCGATCTTGTCGAGGTCCAGCGATCCGGAGATCAGCCCCTGCAGCGGGTGGCGCGACTTCCCGCGGATGAGGGCGCCGATGCGGGCGGACGCATCCGGGCCGTGCCGCTCGAGGACGCGCCGGATGGGGTCCGCCGCCATGAAGCGCGCCGCGATCTCCTCATGGTCTCCCGGGATCGCGCTCGGACCGAGTTCCTCCACCGCATGCGAGAAGGCGTAGTGCCCGACGTCGTGGAGGAGGGCGCCGAGGCGAACGACCGGCAGTTCGTCCATGGCCTCCGCATCCAGTGCCTCGAGGTGTCCGTCGCGCTCGAGGCGGGAGATGGCCCGGGAGACGAGATGGTAGACGCCGAGGGCGTGCAGGAAGCGGTTGTGCACGCCGCCTGGATACACGAGGTGGGCGAAGCCGAGTTGCTTGACCCGCCGCAGGCGCTGGAACTGGGGCGCGTCGAGAATCTCGGCCGCGTCCCCCTCCACGCGGACGTTCCCCCACAGGGGATCACGGATGGTGCGTATTCTGGCCATGGGCGTCGCTGAACATGCTCCGCGCGGCGTTCAACGGCCAATCAACCGAGCCGGCCGCATGTGGCCGGCGGCATGCGGCGGGTTGGAGCATCCGGCGGTGTTGCGGTGCGGATGGGACGTTCGCGAGCTTGGACCCATCAGGGCTTCAGCAGGGGCTTTTCCCACGGGGCGCGAGCAGGCGGAACGGAGGCGGCGTGGAGATCAAACGCGACCGGATGGTCCACCTCGGGTATGCGAAGTACTGGCGCTCCGACCAGATCGTCGGGCTCCTCCCGATCGAAGAGGATCGGGGACCCGGCCGGCGGACGGAGGTCTTCGTCGCGAGCCGGCCCGAGCCCGTCACGGCGTCCCGGTCCGAGGCTTCCATCCTCCGGGACATGGCATCCCTCCCGGACGAAGCCCGCGTCGCCGAAGCCGGCTCCATCGCCGAGGACCTCGTGGGCGCCCTGCGCGACCTGTCGCCCGTGCTCAAGCGGATGCTGAAGAACGAAGAGGGTTTCGACGTCGAGTACTGGGCCGGCAGACTCCGGCGCGTCATGGAGTCGGACGATGACGGCCAGGAGGACCTCTTCGGCTGACGGGCGAGGGGTGTCCGCCGCGGCGGCGACCGCGGTGGCGGTGCTCTGCTTCGCGTCCGGGACCGGAGCCCAGGAGATCCCCGCAGCGCCAGCCGCGGCTCCGCAGGCCGGGGTCTCCGATGGCTGGAACTCCGCGGCGGCGCTCGGGCTCATCGAGCGCGCGATCGAAGCGCGGCGGTACGCCTGGGCCGACAGCTCCCTGGAACGATTTCGCGCCGACGTCCAGGGGCACGTGTACTACCTTGGCGACATCCTCGGGGAACGGCACGTCATCCGGGCGGACCAGCTCGCGGTGGATGTGCGCTGGCAGCGCCCGGACCGCTCGATGCAGACGATCGTCGGACGCCGACACGAACTCCGGCTGCCCACGACCATCGATTACCACCTCGACCACCTCTTTCTCGTCCTCGACAATTTACCGGATCGGATCCGGATCGGAGGCGGCGACGAGATCCGGGACGTGCTGCACCCCGCGGGGGCGGGCGCGCGCGAGTTCTACGAATATCGGCTCGCGGACTCGCTCGAGATCCGGCTCCGCGACCGAACCGCCCGGGTCTTTGAACTGGAGGTCCGTCCGCGGGAGGAGACGGACGCGGGCGCCGCGGGCTCGCTCTTCGTCGAGCGGGAGACGGGGGCCATCGTGCGGATGCGGATCACGTTCACGCCCACCGCCTATCAGGATCCGCAGATCGTGCGGCTCGTCGTCGACCTGCGCTCGGCCCTGCAGGAGGGCCGTTACTGGCTGCCGGACGAGCAGGCGATCGAGATCGTGCGTTCGCTTCCCTGGCTGGATTTCCCGCTCGAGACGCTCGTCCGGACCCGCCTCCGCGTCCTCGACTACGAATTCGACGAGGAGGCGCCCTTCGGCCTCGGGCCCGGCGCGCTCATCTACAGCCTTCGCGATGAGGAGCTGGCCCGCTTCGATGCATGGGAAGACCCGCTCTACGGAGAATCTCTCGAGGAAGGAAGCACCGACGGCGATCTGGGAGAGGCGGTCGCGGACGCGCGCGACCTCCTGCTGCGGCAGACTCTGCTCGGGGGCCGAGCCTGGCAGCTTGCGTTTCCGAACGCGTCCGGGGCCATCCGGGCCCGGCGCTCCGAGGGGCTGTTCGTCGGGGCGGGGGTCGCCTACCGGCCGAATGATCGCACGCGCGTGTCGTTCGCGGGCGGCCATGCGCTCGGGGAGGCACGGCCCCAGGCGAGCCTCGGACTGCGGCGGGGGCTGGGGGAGGTCGATGTGGAGGTCGATGGCTGGCTTCGGGCTCACCGCGACGCGGGGCCGCCCGCGGCCGCGGGGGTGCTGCGGACGCTCGCCCTCCTCGCCCGGGGAGAGGACTACGAGGACCCCTACCTGGCGACCGGCGGACGGATCGGGATCGCCCGCCGCGGAGGTTCCGTTCGCTGGCGCGCCGGCGCCTCGTTCGAGCGCCACCGGAGCGCCGGGCTGGTCGTCGGGACCGAACCGTTCGGAGATGGGCCCGTGCGCCGCGTGCGCCCGGTCGACGAGGGGGAGCTGGCCGGGCTCGATGCCGGTCTGGCGGTCGAACTGCGGAGCGGGCCTGGCGCGCGCTGGACGCTGGAACTCGCGGGGGAAGCGGCGGCGAGCGGCGTCGGGGACTTCGGCTACACGCGCGCCACGGCAGCCCTGCGGGCCCGGGGAAGTCCCGGCGGTGCGTGGAACTGGGCGAGCGAGATCGAGTTCGGGATCGCGGGCGGTGCTCTGCCGGCCCAGCGGCTCTTCCTGCTCGGGGGGCGCGGGACGCTGCCCGGCTACGAGTTTCGCGGCTGGGGCGGGGACCGCATGGCGCTGTGGCGCGCCGAGGTGTCGCGCGCCGTCGCCTCCCCCTGGGTGCGGCTGCGCGCCATCGGAGCCGTGGGCCGGGCCGGCCTCGGCCGCCCCGGGGAGAACGCCGCCCGCCGCTTCGGCGTAAGCGGAGGCGAGGGGCTGCGTGCCTCGACCGGCCTCGGCCTCGGACTCTTTTACGACATCCTTCGCCTCGACCTCATGCGCGGCCTGCGCGGCGATCCGTCGCCCGGCGGCAGCGAGGGGAACTGGGTCCTCCTCCTTTCCGTGGACCCCCGATTCTTCAGGATCCTGTAAACAACCCCCTCCGGGAGCACGGCCGGCAGTCTTGTCTCGGGGGGCGGGCGATGTAAGGATTCACCGTGGATCGTTGCGTCTCCCGCGGGAACGCGGGGGGCGCGACGCAAACGCGCAAGAAGGTCTCCCGCTTGAGGTTCGCCCATGAGTGACGCCGCGATCACGACCGAGACCGCAACCGGTCATTCCCGCAGGACGTTCATCAAGGGGGTCATCGCGACCGGCGCGGTGGTCTCCTCCTCCAGCCACCTCTTCCGGGCCCGGAGCCTGTCGGCGAGCGCGGCGGTGCGGGCGTCGATGCCGCGCATGATCTCGCTGAACGTGAACGGCGTGTCGCGTTCGGTGGATGTCATGCCGCAGGAGACGCTGGCCATGACCCTCCGCTACAAGCTGGGGCTCACCGGCACGAAGCTCGGGTGCGACCGCGCGGAGTGCGGCGCCTGTACGGTGCTCATCGACGGGGTCTCGCACTACGCGTGCTCCCTGCTGACGAACGCGGTGCGCGACCGGTCGGTGACGTCGATCGAGGGGCTCGAGGGCGCGGACGGGACGCTGCACCCGGTGCAGCAGGCGGTGATCGACGAGGGCGGGTTCCAGTGCGCCTTCTGCGCGCCCGGCTTCATCATGAGCATGGTCGCGCTTACGAACGAGAACCCGGAGCCCACCCGCGAGGAGGCGGCCGAGGCCCTCTCCGGCAACCTCTGCCGCTGCGGGGACTACAACAAAATCCTGAACTCCGCCATGCGTGCCGCCGAGTACGCGCGGCGCATGGTGTGAGGGGAGGACGATCATGGCGCTAATCGGACAGGACATTTCGCCGCCGGATCTGCGCGCGAAAGTCACGGGACGGGCAAAGTACGCGGAGGACTTCAGGGCCGAGGGCATGGTCTTCGCCAAGCTCCTCCTGAGCCCCATGCCGCACGCCCGCGTGCGCAGCGTGGACGCGAGCCGCGCACTCGCCATGCCCGGCGTGCTCGGGATCCTGCGGGCGAGCGAGGTCAACCAGCCCGAGGCCCCCGGCGAGGCCGCGCTCACGGATGAGCCGAAGTACGTGGGCGAGCCCATCCTCGCGCTGGCGGCGGTGGACGAGACGACGGCGGCGGACGCGATCGAGGCGATCGATATCGACCTCGAGCCGCTCCCGTTCGCGATCGACCCCCTCGACAGCCTGCGGCCCGGCGGCCCGGACGCGCGTCTCGATGGCAACGTCATGCGCTTCGGCGATAGTGGGCGCGAACTCGTGTCCCTGAAGTGGCCGCAGACGGAGTTCGACGCGGCCGAGGCCGAGGGCCGGCTGCCCATGGGCGAGCCGACGGACGAATGGGACCACGGAGACCTCGACGCGGCGTTCGCGGAGGCCGATTACGTCCTCGAGGACACGATCGTGCACCAGTCGCTCACCCACCACCCGATGGAGCCGCGCAGCTCCATGGCGTACTGGGAGGATGGGCGCTGCTACCTCTACGGGTCGACGCAGAGCACGCAGCGCGCGCACCAGGCGATGGCGTCCCAACTCGATCTGGAGCCCGGGGAGCTCGTCTTCGTGGGTCAGTACTGCGGGGGCGGCTTCGGCTCGAAGATCGCCGGCGTTCCCATCTACCAGGTCACCGCCCTTCTGGCGAGGAAGATCCAGCGGCCGGTGATGATGCGGATCAACCGCTACGAGGAGAACTACATCGGTCGCGCACGTCCCGGTTTCCAGGCGTGGACGAAGATGGGCTTCCGGCGCGATGGGAAGATCACCGGGATCGACCTCTACATCATCCAGGACCACGGGCCGTACGGACGGTCGGGCGACTACAACACCGCGGGCGCCGTGACGGACCTCATGTACCAGCCCGACGCGATGCGCTTCCGCGGCCTCACGCTCTATACGAACACGCCGCCGCGCTCGGCGCAGCGGGCGCCGGGGGGCGCGCAGATCGTCGCCATGCTCGAGCCGCTGGTCGACAAGGCGGCGCGCGAGCTGGGCATCGACCGGGTGGAGATCCGGAAAATCAACGCCCCCACGCACGACTCGGAGTTCGGGCCGGGGCGTGCGACGACGACGAGCGCCTTCGTGCGCGAGGCGATCGAGGCGGGCGCGGAACAGTTCGACTGGGCCGGGAAGCAGGCGCTCAGCGGACAGCGGAACGGGACGAAGGTCACGGGAGTCGGCGTCGGGCTGAGCCCGTACGTCGGCGGTTCGTCGGGGTTCGACGGACTCCTTCTCATCCGTCCGGACGGGAAGCTCTACATCCACCAGGGGATCGGGAACCTCGGCACGCACTCGATGGCGGACACGGCGCGGGCCGCCGCGGATGAACTCGGCCTCGAGTGGGACGACTGCGCGGTCATCTGGGGCGACAGCTCGCAGCACCATCCGTACAGCTCGGTGCAGGCGGGGAGCCAGACGATCCACGCGCACACGCGCGCCAACTACGCCGCCGCGCTCGACATGAAGCGCAAGCTGCAGGAGGTCGCGGCCGCCGCACTGGGCGGCTCGGCGAGCGCGTACCGGGTCGAGGGCGCGCGCGTAACCGGACCGGGTGGCTCGCTGAGCTTCGCGCAGGCCGCGGAGCGCGCCATCGCCATGGGCGGCGAGTACTCCGGCCAGGAGTTGCCGGAGGACATCAACGACTACACCCGGGCCTCCGCCACGCAGCTCGCGGGCCAAGGGCTGATGGGCGTGGCGCGGGACAACTTCTCGCACGAGGGCTCGACGTGGTCGTGGGTCGTGGGCTTCGCGGTCGTCGAACTCGACACCGAGACCGGCGACGTGCGGATCGTCGACTACACCGGATCCGCCGACTGCGGGATCGTCGTGCACCCCCGCAGCCTCGCGGCACAGATCCACGGCGGCAGCGTGCAGGGCTTCGGCCAGGCGCGCAGCCAGAAGTGGGTGTTCGACCCGAAGTGGGGCGTGCCCTTCGCCCACCGGCTCTACACTGCGAGACCTCCCGGCATCCTCGACGTGCCGCTCAGCATGGACTGGGCGGCGGCGGGCGAGCCGGATCCGCAGACGCCGATCGGCGCCAAGGGGATCGGGGAGCCCCCGGTCGGGGCCGGATCGGCCGCGGTCACCTCCGCGATAGCGGACGCACTCGACGGGCGTTGCCTGTGCCGGGTCCCGCTGACGACGGACGTGATCCTGGCCGAACTCGAGGGCCGGGCGCAGCCGCACGCACTCACCGAGATCCACAGCTAGGGGAGATAGAACGATGGCCGTGATTCGCGACATGATGCCCGCGTTCGAGCTCTTCCAGCCGACGAGCGTGGACGAGGCGCTGGACGTGCTCGAGCGCCACGACAACACCTGGGTCCTGGCCGGCGGCCTCGACTCGATGGACTGGTTCAAGGACCGCATCAAGCGGCCCGACGTCGTCGTCGAGCTGGGCTCCGTGAGCGAGTTGACCGGCATCCGCGCGAGCGGGGACGGGATCGAAATCGGCGCCATGACTTCGCTGCGCGACGTGGTGGCGAGCGACGACGTGCGGTCCCGCTTCGGACTCCTCGCGCAGGCCGCCGCCGAGGTGGCGACGCCGCAGATCCGCAACCAGGGGACGCTGGGCGGCAACCTCATCCAGGACACCCGCTGCTGGTACTATCGCGGCGGGTGGCCGTGCTACCGCGCGGGCGGGAACATCTGCTACGCGGGGACGCCCCGCTCCATGAACCGCGAGCACGCCGTAACCGGACAGAGTCGCTGCGTGGCGGTGAACGGGGCGGATACGGCCGGGGCGCTGGTCGCGCTCGGCGCGCAGATGATGGTGCGGAGCGCGGGCGGCGAGCGCGTCTACGAGGCCGAGGATTTCTTCGTCGGGCCCGAGATCGACATCGAACGCATGACCGTGCTGGAGCCGGGAGATCTCCTGACGCACGTGCGCATCCCGGGCGACTGGGCGGACGCGCGCTTCTACTGGGAGAAGGTCCGCGACCGGAAGTCGTGGGACTGGGCGCTGGCCAGCGTGGCCGCGGCGATCGTCGAGTCGAACGGCACGATCGAGCGCGCCCGGATCGCGGTCAACGGCGTGGCCCCGACGCCGGTGCGGCTGACCGATGTCGAGAACCTCGTGCAGGGGATGCCGGCGAACGACGACACCGGCATGGCAGCCGGCGAACTCGCCACGCGCGGCTTCAAGCCGCTGCGCCACAACGACTACAAGGTACCGCTCGCGCGGAATCTCGTCCGGCGCGCGGTCCGGGGAGACGCAGCCTAGCCGCCTCCCGGAAAGGAGACCGCCTGGATGGAGATTCTCCGTACTGCGCCGAATCCGTGGGGCCAGGAGGTGCTCGTCGGCGTCGCCTGGGACCTGCTCTGGGCCGCCGCCATCGCCGGCTTCCTGTTCGTGGTCGGACACCATCTGTACGTCTGGATCATGGCGCCCAAGGCTCCGAAGACCGCGCCGGAGCCGGCTCCCGAGGTGCCCGAGCGGGTGGAGCGCCACTCACAGGCGTCCCGGACCTTCCATTGGCTGATGGCGGCGACGATGCTCACGCTGCTGGTCACGGCGTTCTTCCCCGTGATCGGTGTCCAGTTCGCCTGGGTCACGATTCACTGGATCGCGGGGATCGTCCTCACCCTCCTCATCATCTGGCACATCATCCACGCCTCGACGAAGCAGGACTTCTGGTCGGTGTGGACCGGGACGAAGGAGATCGGGCAGGCGTTCCAGGCGGTCGGGAAGTTCCTGCGCCGCGAGCCGGCGAAGGAGGAACGCTCGGGCAAGTACCCCCTCGACCAGCGGGCTTACCACAACGCGGTGACGCTCGTCTCGTTCGGGGTCATCGTCACGGGGATCCTCATGATGTTCGGGGTCGACACCTGGTTCTGGGCGAGCAACCCGTACTTCCTCTCCGACTCCACGTGGGGGCTCGTGTTCGTCCTGCACGGGCTGTGCGGGGTCGGGCTCGTCACGATGGTCATCGCCCACATCTACTTCGCCATCCGGCCCGAGAAGCGCTGGATGACCCGCTCCATGATCAAGGGCTGGATCACGCGCGAGGAATACCTCGAGCACTACGACCCCGACCTCTGGAAGCTGGGGACGGAGCCGGCCGGGGCCGAACTGGCCGGAGGGAGCGCGTCGTCCGCGGACGCCGACGGAGTCGTGCCCGCTTGAGCCGCGAGGAGCTGAAGGCTCACATCGAGGTCCTCGAAAAGGCGTACGAGTTCTTCCTCTCCTACGCCGCGCTTGGCGCCGAGCGGGAGGAAGCCTCGAAGGTCGGCGGCCAGTTGCGGGAGTACCTGAGCCGGGCGGACGCGGCGCTCCGGGCGCTGGCGGGCGACCTCGGCGGGTTGGTCGCGACGGAGGGGCTGGAACCGGCGGGCGCCTACGGCGAGATGATCGACGTCACGTCCGCGGACGCCGCGCGGGCCGGCGCGGCCGTGCGGATCGTCCTCGCCCAGGAGACGATCAGCTCGCAGTTGATCGACAACCTCAACGCTTCGTCCCACCTGCGCGCGCTCCTCACCGACCTCTTCCTCCTCGACGACGTCGTCTGACCCGCGCGCACCGGGTTACGAGTCGGTGCGTGTGAAGGTGAAGGTGCCGATGGGTTCGTCGGAGAAGGGGTTCTCGCCCCTCAGACTGCGGATGGGTTCCTTCGGCTGGGTGTCGTCGTTGGCCGACGTGTAGTTCGGGCCGCTGTCCGTCCCGGCGTCGTAGGGGTAGAGGACGACCTCGAGTTCGCCGATCCAGCTTCCCTCGTCGTCCCGTAGCGAGAGTCCCGACACGCCCACGAACCAGTCCGGGCTCGGGGCGATCATCGTGACCAGGGTGACGAGCGGGAAGTCCTCCCGCAGCGTGATCGCCTGAATCGTCGTGCTGCCGGGGCTGCGGGTCCCGGACCCGCTGACGACCGCCAGCGCGTTTCCCGGGATCCGGGCCTGGATCTCCGCGGTCATGGTGGAGGTGCCGCCCGTTTCGGCCATGCTCTCGATCCCCGGCGTGGCGGTGCCGTCCCGGGCCCAGAAGGTCACGCCGTCGTTGTGCACGGCGCCGATGAGCGGCGAGAGATGGGCCCCGCCCGGAAAGTTCGTCGGGTGCGTCGAGGCGCTCCACGTCGACGCGAAGACGACGCGGTACGTCGCCGTGGCCGCCGCGACCGGGGGCGGCGGTTCGGGCTCCGGCTCCGGCCTCGCAACGGGCTCCGTCCCTGAATCACCGCACGCGGACATCACGACGAGCGCAACCGTGAACGCCAGCGGATCGAGCCGGGTTTTGAGAAAGCCGTTGAATGTCGGATTCATGATGACCCTGACCACCGAACGCCGGACAAGGTTCCGGCGCTAGCCGGATCTGGCGTGCCAGGCGGCGAGGACCTCGGCTTCCCTGGCGCCGGGGAGGCCCGCCCGGGGCGCGGCGCGGCGATCCTCGGGGAGCGAGTTCCACCATTCGACCGTGTCGCGGGCGGTGTCGGCGAGCGGGCGGAACGTGAGCCCGGCCTGCACGGCGGCGGCGACGGAAACCTGGTTCATGCCGACCGTTTCCCCTTCGGGCGGCGTCCAGTTCGTCATGTGCATCCAGGGCGCCACTTCCTGCTCCGCCATGAACTCCGTCGGCACCCAGGTGAACGTGGCGTCGGAGCCGAGCGCGGCGCGGATCTCTTCCAGCATCTCGCCGAACGGCTGCACTTCCCCCGTGGCGTTGTAGGTGCCCCCGTTCCCGGGGCTCTCGACGAGCCGCACGATCCACTCGGAAAGGTCGCGGGCGTCGACGTTCTGCACCGGGTCGGCGGGGGTGTTGGGGGCGAGCACCTCCCCTCCGCGGTCGACCCGCACCGGCCAGTACGTCCAGCGGTCCGTGTTGTCGCCGGGCCCGACGATCAGCCCCGGGCGCACGTTGATCGCGTTCTCGCCGAAGGCGTCGCGCGCGTACTGCTCGCAGCGCGCCTTCCTGGGCCCATAGCCTCCGTCGTCCTCGGCCTCGTCAGGCGACAACTGCCCGACGTGATAGTCCTCGTCGATACCGACCTGGGCGAAGTCCGCGTAGGCGGAGATGGAGGAGACGAAGAGGTAGCGGTCGACCTGGTCCCGCAGGAGCTCGGTCGTCGATGCGACCCAGCTCGGATAGGAGGCGGAGTTGTCGATCACGGCATCCCACTCTCTGCCCTCGAGTGCCGACAGATCGCTCGTCCGGTCACCGATCAGGTGCTCCACGCGCTCGAAGTAGTCCTGGTAGAACGGGGGCTCGGTCTGCCCGCGCGTGAAGATCGACACCTCGTGGCCCCGGTCGAGCGCGTACTTGACCTGATGCGGACCGATGAAGCGCGTCCCTCCGAGGATGAGGATGCGGAGCGGGCCTCCCTCGCTCCCCGCGCAGGCGGCCGAGCCGAAGGCGCCGAGTACGCCGAGCGCCCCGCCGGCTCGGGCGGACGTCTTCACGAACTCTCGTCGGGTCTGGTTCCACGCCATCGTGATCTACTCCCTTTCTGTGCCTTCTCCTGTGCCGTCACCGCCCGGCGCCCTCTCTTCGGCGCGGGGTCCGGACCAGCCGTACGCGTGCGCCACCGTGATCGCGATCTCCGACGCGAGTTCGCCCCCCGAGTCGGAGTTCGTCATCACGAAGACGCCGTCGTCGCCATCGATGTACGCCGCGAACGTGCAGCGGAAGCCCTGGTTCGAACCGCCGTGCCGGAAGCGTTCGCCGTCCTCGGAGATCGCCGGGCCCAGCCCCCAGTCGTCCGCGTCGGGCGTCAGCATCTCCCTGGCGAGCCCTTCTCCCAGCACGCGGGTCGACTCGCCCCTCCAGGCGCGCTGCATCTCCCGGGCGTAGAGCGCGAGTTCGCTCGGCGTTGTCCACAGCCCGGCGGCGGCCTGTTCCGGATAGGTGTGCCGCCCGCCGGGGACGCGGTCGCCGTCAGGCCGGTAGCCCGTCGCGATGTCGTCCCGGCGCTCGAGAGGGATCGGCTGCTCGTACGTCGAGCGCGACATGCCGATCAGGTCGAGCACCTCCTCGCGCATGACCGCGGCAAACGGTTTGCCGTGGAGGTCCACCACGAGTTGCTGCATCACAGTGTACCCGCCGCCGGAGTAGCGCCAGCTCCCCCCCGGCGCCTTGTAGACGCGCACGGGGTCCGTGTTGCCGTGACCGTCGAGGACGCCCGGCCCGTCCGGCGCCTCCTCGTCCGGCCCGTACCCGGGGAAGCCCCACACGGTGAGGCCGGCCCGGTGCGTGAGGAGCCCCCGCAGGGTGACGGGCGCCTGCTCCGTGAACTCGTTGTCCGGCACCCGCCAACTCGTGAGATGGGCGTTGACGTCGCCATCGAGGTCGACGCGGCCCGATTCGACGAGCCGCAGCGCGGCGAGGGCGGCCACGGGCTTGGAGATGGAGGCCGCCTGGAAGAGCGTGTTCGGGGTCACGCGCCGGCCCGATTCGATGTCGGCGAGCCCGTAGCCTCGGGCCCAGGCGATCTCGCCGTCGACCAACACGGCGACGCTCACGCCGGGTACGCCCAGTTCGGCCATGCGGTCGGCGAGCGAGGATCGTGCGACAGGCTCGCCTCGAACCGTGAAGGTCGGCATCAGCGACGACTCGACGAGCGCCTGGGGGGACCCGTCCGCGGCCCCCTCCGGCACGGAACTGTCGGGCGGGGACGGCGGCGCGCACGCGAGCGCGGTCGCCAGCGCGCACGAGGTCCAGGCGATGAGGGCGGTCCGGGCTGCGTTCACGGTCCCTTCCCGAATTTGCAGTCGTACCAGTTGCGGCCGATCCCGAGATCGACGCGGAGCGGAACCGTCAGCTCGATGGCCCCCTCCATCTCCTCGCGCACGATCCCGCCGATGGTTTCAACATCGGACTCCGGGGCCTCGATGAGCAACTCGTCGTGCACCTGCAGCAGCATGCGGGCCCCGGTTCCCGCGAGACGCTCGTGCAGCCGGATCATCGACACCTTGATGAGGTCCGCCGCGGATCCCTGGATCGGTGAGTTCGTAGCGGTCCGTTCGCCGTAGCCGCGGATCCCGGGGTTCCTCGACCGGATCTCGGGGATGTAGCGGCGGCGTCCGAACAGCGTCTCCACGTAGTTCCGGTCGCGCGCGAGTTCCTTCATCTCCTCGAGGTAGGCCGCGACGCCCGCGAACCGCTCGAAGTATCCGGCGATGAACTCGCTCGCCTGCGTCCGCGAGATGCCGAGCTGCCGGGCGAGCGCGAACGGGCCCTGGCCGTAGATGGTCGCGAAGTTGATCGTCTTCGCCTGCTCGCGCATGGTCGGCGTGACGTCATCCGGCTCGACCCCGAAGATCCGCGCCGCGGTCTCCCGGTGGATGTCGCGCTCCGCCCGGAACGCTTCCACGAACGCCTCGTCCCCGGAGAGATGGGCCATGACCCGGAGTTCGATCTGGGAGTAGTCCGCTCCCACGAACAGGTGCCCGGGGGCGGCGACGAACCCCTTCCGGATCTCGCGCCCCAGCGACCGGCGGATCGGGATGTTCTGGAGGTTCGGGTCCGAGGAGGAGAGTCTCCCCGTCGCGGCGACGGTCTGGTTGAAGCGGGTATGGATGCGTCCCCGGTCGTCGATGAGCCGCGGGAGCACGCTCACGTAGGTGCCGTCCAGCTTGTCGAGTTCCCGGTGTTCGAGGATGAGGCGTGGGAGTTCGTGGCCCATGGCCGCGAGTTGCTCGAGCACGGACTCGTCCGTCGAGGGACCGGTCTTCGTCTTCTTGAGGACCGGCAGGGCGAGCCGGTCGAAGAGCAGCTCCCGCATCTGGGGGACGGAACGGAGGTTGACCTCGGCCCCGGCGATCTTGTGGATCTCCGAGCGCACGGCGTCGAGATCGCGGCGCAGGCGGGCCCGCAGATCCCCGAAGAAGTCGAGGTCGATCGCGATGCCGGCCCGCTCCATGCTCGCGAGGACCGTGACGAGCGGCATCTCCACCTCGCGGAAGAGACGGCCCATGTCGGTGCGCACGAGGTCGGCCTCGTCGACTCTCGCGAGGCGGTGCAGGAGGGCGGCCCGCGGCCCGGCCCACTCGGCGACGCGCCCGGGCTCGATCGATGCCAGCGGGAGGCGGGTCCGTCCGGTGCCCGTGATGGCGTCGCCGGTCTCGAGTGCGACGTTCAGGCGATCGGGGCCGAGGGTGGAGAGGGCGCGATCACGGCGGGCCGGATCGAGACAGTACGAGGAGATCTGCGTGTCGAACGCGACGCCGCCGTCGAGGCCCCCCAACGCGACGCCGTGCCGGCGCAGGAGTTGCGCGGCGTACTTGAGATCGTGCCCAAGCTTCGGCGTGTCGGAGGCCAGCAGGTCGTGCAGGCCCCGCATATCGGACGACGTCATCCCCGGGAGGCCCACCGGCTCGCCGGCATCGAAGGCGAGCGTCGGGTTCCCTGCCGCGTCGTGCTGGACTTCCGGGGCCCGGTGCCCGAGGGGCAGGTAGAAGGCGCGGTCCTCGGAGGCGGCGAGCGCGAGGCCGACGAGGTCGGCGCCGAGCGGATCGTCCGAACTGCCCGCGACGAAGAGCGCGATGCGCGGAGCCCGGGAGCACTCGGCGAGCACGGCGCCCAGCCGATCCGCGTCGGCCACCACGTCCACCTCGGGGGCGAAGCGCTCGGCCTCGGTCGCCGGAGCCTCCAGTTCCCTGAGCAGGTTGTGGAACTCCAGATCGCGGAACACGGCTGCCGCCTTTTCGGCGTCCAGTTGACGTGACCGGAGGCTCTCGAGGTCGAGGCTCACGGGCGCGTCCGTGCGGATCGTCACCAGTTGCCTCGAGCGCCGAGCGTCATCCGCATGCTTGAGAAGCGCGTTTCGGGCCCGGGCCGCCGTGACCTCCTCCGCCCGCGCGAGAATGGAATCGAGGTCGCCGAACTGCCGGATGAGGGCGGGCGCGGTCTTCTTCCCGACGCCGGGCACGCCGGGGACGTTGTCGGACGCGTCGCCGAGCAGCGCGAGGAAGTCGGTGACGCGCTCCGGGGGCACGCCGAACCGCTCCTCGGCATTCTCCGGTGTCACCCACACCTGCTCCACTCCGGCAGGTCCGCCGCGGCCCGGATTGAGCAACGCGGTGTGCTCGTCCACGAGTTGGTGGAAGTCCTTGTCGCCGGATACGATGACGGTGCGGAGACCCTCGTCCGCGGCCTTCTGCGCGAGGGTCCCGATCACGTCGTCCGCCTCCCACCCGTCCGCCTCGATGACGGGCACCCGGAAGGCGTCGAACACCTCCCGGCACCGCGGAAGGGATGCCCGGAGTTCGTCGGGCATCTTCTCTCGCGTGGCCTTGTACTCCGGGTAAATTTCGGTGCGGAAGCTGTCGCCGGCATCGAAGGCCACGCCGACGTAGTCGGGTGCGTGGTCGGCGATCAGCCGCATGAGGAAGCGGGCGATGCCGTAGGGGGCGGACGTGTTTTCGCCGCTCGAAGTGGTGAGCGGTCGGTTGATCATGGCAAAGAACGCGCGGTAGATGAGCGCGTAGCCGTCGAGCAGGAAGAGCGACGGACGAGCAGCCTGTGAGGGCTTCACCGCGCCGGGCGCTGCCACACGGCGGTCACGGGCCGTCGGGGATGGTCAACATGGCATCTATGTATTGCCGGAGGGCGGTCCCTCGCAAAGCCCGGCGAAAAAAAAAGCGCCCCGCCGCGGGGGCGGGGCGCGTGAGGCTTCGGCTACGGCCTGCGGTCAGGCGGTGCGGACGACGCGGGTCGCGTGCAGGCCCTTCTCGCCCTGCGTGAACTCGTAGTCCACTGCCATCCCTTCGACGAGCGTCTTGTACCCGTCCATGTCGATGGACGAATAGTGCACGAAGACGTCGTCGCCGCCGTCGGGCTGCTCGATGAAACCGTACCCCTTGGAGTCGTTGAACCACTTGACCGTACCTGATGGCATCCTGCCTCCTGCGAACCTCGGTGATGGGTGTTGCGGGCGCGTGGTGCGGCCTGGCCTGCATCGTTTTTCGCGCCGCCGGACACGAGACATTGCTATGCTATGCGAGCAATTTGGACCCGTCAACACGCCATCGGGACCGACCGTATCAGGGGTTCGAAACGCCCAGGTCCGGGTACAGGAAGCGGTAGATTTCGGCCAGTTCCGTGACCGCCCGGACGTACTCGCGCGTTTCGCGGTAGGGGATCCGCTCGACCAGCTTTTCCTCGTCCGAGAACTCGGGGAAGTCGCGCCAGCGGGTGTAGCGATGGGGGCCGGCGTTGTAGGAAATCATCCCCGCGATATCGAAATTGTCGAAGCGGCCGAGGACCTCCGCCAGGTACCGGGTACCGAGCATCAGGTTGACCTGCGGGACCGTGAGCTGGTGGCGGCGATAGCCTGCGAGTCCGGCGCGAGACGAGACGTTGCGGGCCGTCTCCGGCAGGAGCTGCATGAGACCGATGGCATTGGCGACGGAACGGATCTCCGGGTCGAACATCGACTCGCGACGCGAGAGTCCGGCGACGAAGTGGGGCGGGAGTCCGTTCCGCCCGGCCGCGGCGACGAGGGCCTCGCGGAACGGGAGCGGATAGATCGCTTCGAGGAGCGGCCGGGTCCAGCGGCCGCGGATCGCCTGCGCGCGCCACCCCTCCCGAATCCCCTCCCGCGTCCATTCCGCGTCGTTCAGGGCGTGCGCGAACGCAAGAATTGCTCCGTACGTCGACGGTTCGCCCTCGCTGGCGCGGCGGTATTCCCGGCGCGCGCGCTGGGGCCACCCCACCTCCCGCAGCACGTTCATGCGCCGGAGCGCGGTCGCGTGGATGGGATCGAGGTCGGGCAGCGGCTCTTCTTCCCGGAGTCCGACCGCCGCCAGGCGGTCCGCGCCGGTGCGCGGCTCGGCGAGGATGGCGTAGTAATCGAGCGGATTGTACCGCAGGGCGCGCGCGTAGAACGCGCTCGCGGCCTGGGCGTCGCCCAGCGCCTCCGCGACCTTGCCGCTCCAATAGATGGCTCCCTGGACCCACTCGCCCTCCGGGTAGCGCTCGCGGTATTCGGCCAGGTGGGTGCGCGCCTCCTCGTAACGGCCCTCGTGGTACGCGAGAAGCGCGAGCCGTTCCAGCGACCGTGTCCCGTAGCTCGCGCCGGGGAACGCGCGGTAAGAGCGCTCGAAGCCCTCCCCCGCGATGTCCGGGCGGCCGGCATCGTGCTCGAGGTCCGCGAGGAGGTAGGCGGCGCGGGCGGCGACATCGCCGGAGCCGCGGGCGGCCGTCTTGTGAGCCTCGTCGGCGTCGCCGTGGCGCCCGAGCGCGCGGTAGATGCTGGCGGCGAGCATCCACAGCGACGCCCGGGGCGCGGTGACGGAGGCGGGGTCCCCGGTCCACGGGGCCAGCGCCTCCGCCGCCCGCCCGGGCGCGCCCAGCGCCATGTACGCCGACGCGAGCGATTCGGCGATGCCCGGGCGTTCGGCCGCGGGTGCGAGTTCCAGCGCCTCCGAGAGATAGCCGGCGCCGCGGGAGTGACGCCCGGCGCGAGTGTCGGAGCGTCCGACGTCGCGCAGCGTCCGCCAGGAGCGCGTGAGCGCCAGGAGCGCGGGTCCCGTCTCCGGCGTCTGGAGACCTCTCCCGATCGCATCCATGAAGGCCGCGGCGGCGGAGGCGGAGTCCCCCATCGCCAGGTAGTGCGGTCCGAGGTGCCGGGCGGCGAGGACGTTCCGGACGCCCCTGCCGGCGCGGGCCGCGAGCGCGGCACCCCGTTCGGGAGACTCCAGCTTGAACGCCAGGCGCGCCGCCGGAAGGAGCGCGGAATCCGCCGGCACGCGGCCCTCGCGCAGGATCGAGTCGGCGAGGGCGAAGGCGTCCCGGTCCTCGGCCTCCGCCAAGGCGTAGAGGCGCGAGAGCCGCAACCACGGAGCGACTTCCGGGTGTTCGCGCTCGGCGAACGCGAGCTGGTCCCGCGCTTCGTACCACTGGTAGCGCCGGTAGGACACGCGGGCGAACTCGACCCGCGCACGCAGCGGAGGCGTCCCGTCGACCCCGTCCAGATACGCGCGGTACTGAGCCGCGGACCGGGTCAGGCTGTCGAGCCCCGCGTACGCCCGCGCCAGGAGGAGCGTGGCCTGCGACCGCGCGGCCGGCGTCGAGCCCTCACGCTCCGAGAGGAGGCCCAGCACGGAAGCCCATGCCCGCTGATCCGCGAAGGCCCGCGCCGCCAGCAGCACGGCCTCGTCGCCCGCCAACTCGCCCGCGGCGAGCGCGGGCGCCAGCAGAGCCGATGCCGAAACCGGCATCCGGGCATCGAGAAGGCGCCGCGCCCGTTCCAGCACATCGGCGCCTGCCGTCGTCGCTTCGACCCGGCCGGGGCCGGGCGAGGGTGCCGCACTCCCCACCTGCGCGGCGAGGGCGGACGTCAGGACCAGCGACAGTAGCGACCCCAGCCAGGGACCGCTTACCCGGTGGATGCGCGCAAGGCGCCGGATGCGCTGCTGAACATGCACAGGAAGGCCTCCTTCCACGTCGTCCCCACCCCATTTCACGCCGGGCCCGGCCTGCGGCCCGCCACCGAACTTCGATGCTCCGGTGCCCTCGATGCAAGCTGAAGGCTCCAGCCTCCAGGCAAAAAAACGGCCCGCCGGGATGGCGGGCCGCTTGTTCGGAACCCTCGTGCGCGCCGGGAACGCTCCGGCGACCGGTTTTCCTTCTTCTAGGCGGCCGCGCGCTCGTGCAGTGCGTCGATGAGGCGCTGGGCGCTCTCTTCCATGTCGATGACGAGCCGGTCGATCTTCGTCACGAAGTAGTTGTGAAAGATGTTGATCGGAATCGCGATCGTGAGACCGGTGGCAGTGGTGATGAGCGCGACCTTGATCCCGCCGGCGACCAGCGTGGCTTCCACTTCGCCCGCGATCTCGATGGCCTGGAAGGCCATGATCATCCCGATCACGGTCCCGAGGAAGCCGAGGAGCGGCGCGACGTTCGACAGCGTCGCCAGCCACACGAGACCCTTCTCGAGCCCCGCGACTTCGATGGCGCCGGCGTTCTCGACCGCCTGCGTCGCGCGGTCGGTCCCTTCGTTGTAGCGCGAGAGCCCTGCGCTGAGGACGTTCCCCGCCGGAGCGCCGGACTCGCTGCAGACTTCGAGCGCGTCATCGAGGTGGCCGGCGGCGATCTGTTCGTCGGCTTCCCGGAGGACGCTCTTGTTCTTGCCGCCCTTCAACTGCAGGTCGACGAGCTTCCAGAGGATGATGAGGATCCCAATGGCCAGCGCGGCCCCCAGCGGCCACATCATCCAACCCCCGGCATCCCAGATCTCCACCAGATTGAGCGACTGACCCTCACCCAGCGTCAGTGTCTCCTGCAACCAGAGTTTGGACGCGATCAAGGTGGTCCTCCCGGTAAGCGGTAAGGTTCATCGATTGCCTGACTCGCAACGTCCGGCGCGGATGCGCCCGAAGTACGAGCGGAACCAAGCTAGAAGCGGTCTGCGGGACCGTCAAGCGGCGGAACCGCACCTTTACCGGCGCCAGAGCCAGGCGCCCGATCGGTGGCTGCGCTCGTAGCGGGCCGCGAGACGGTTCAGAGCCGTGGAGGTCGCGATCTCGCCCGAAGCGTCCGCCGCGGCTGAGGCGGGCGCGGCGGGCGCACCGAAAGCGCGGGCCACGCTGTCTGCGAGGCGCTCGACGATGAGGCGAGGGCGGGGCACCGGGTCGAGCAGCTCGTTCAGGCCGATCGCGGGTCCCTTCCCGGAGACGCCCGCCTCGGCGCGCTCATCCGGCCCGATATCGGGCCCGTCCAGGTCGCCGAATCGCTGTCTGTCCTCGAGGAGAACGGACCCGTGCTGGAGCACACCACGGCCGCGGCGGCACTGGGCGCTGCCCACGAGCTTGCGGCCGCGCGCGGTGAGTTCTCCGGGGGCCGGATCGCGAAAGCAGCTCGCGGCGGAGATGCGGGAGGCCGCCGCGAAATTCGCCTCGGCATCGTTGCCCTGAGCGGCATCGAGGGGAACGTCCACGGAGCGCAGCCCCTCGGCCAGCGCCCGGTGCACGGTTTGCAGGACGGCCCGGGGCCCGCCCCACGCCCGCGCCGGACAGGCGAAGGCATAGGTGATCTCGGGGCCGTGGAAGACGGATCGGCCGCCCGTCGGCCGCCGAACGGCGTCGATGCCGGGGCGGAGTTCATGCCGAGAGCGCCCGAGGAGCCGGTCCGGAGCCTCCTGGTGCCGCCCGAGCGACAGGCACCAGGGCTCCCAGCCATAAAACCGGAGGAGCGTCGAACCGCCCGCGGCAAGCTCGAGCATCGCCTCGTCCAAGGCCATGTTGCGGGCGCCGTCCGCCACGGTGTAGGGGAGTACGACGCACGGCGATCCCCGGGGCCGGGTACGCGCGCGCCCCGCCGTCACAACTCCAGGGCTTCCCCGGGGTGGAGGATCACGACCTCCGCGGTGTCGCCCACGGCGTTCACGAAGCGGCCCGGATCGACGTCGATCAACTCCCACGTGCCGTAGTGGTTCGGCACGGCGATGCGGGGTTCGATCATCTCTATCGCGCGCGCGGCGTCCTCCGGGCCCATCGTGAAGTTGTCGCCGATCGGCACCAGCGCCACGTCCACCTCCCCGTTCAGAAGCTCCATGTCGCGCGTGAGCCCCGTATCTCCGGCGTGGTAGACGCGCGTGCCATCCACGGTCAGGAGGATGCCGGCGGGCGTCGTCGTGTACGCCTCCGCCCCCGGCGCGTCGATCTTCCCGCCGTGGAGGGCCACGGTGAGCTTGACGCGCCCGAACGGGAACTCGTGGGCGCCGCCGATGTGCATGGGGTGGGCGTTCGCGTGCCCCTGCACTTCCCCGGCGTACGACACGATCTCATACGTGGCGATGAGCGTCGCATCCGTCGCCTCGAGGATGTCCCAGGCGTCCGCGATGTGGTCGCCGTGCCCGTGCGTGAGCAGGAGATAGTCGAGGCGGTCGGTGAAGTGCTCCGGTCCGACGTCCGCCACGGGGTTACCGGTCAGAAACGGGTCGATGAGGAGTCGGGTTCCGTCTGCCGTTTCGATCTCGTAACAGCTCTGGCCGTGAAAGACGAGTCGCGCCATCCGCTTCCCTCCTGGGTCCGGTTGCCCTACTCCGCTGTGTTGCCCTACTCCGCCGTGTCGGCGGCCTCGGTTTCGTAGCTCTCGATCGGCGGACACGCACAGACGAGGTTCCGGTCTCCGTACGCGTTGTTCACGCGGCGCACGGGCGGCCAGAACTTCCACTCCCGGGTCGAAGGCGCCGGCCACGCCGCTTCCCGCCGCGTGTACGCGTGGCCCCATGTATCCGACGTCACCATCTCCGCGGTGTGGGGGGCGTTCTTCAGCGGATTGTCCTTCGCATCCAGCGTCCCGTCCGCGATCCTCCGAATCTCCGCGCGAATCGAAATCAGAGCGTCGACGAGCCGGTCCAGTTCCCGCTTCGACTCGCTCTCCGTGGGCTCGATCATGATCGTCCCCGCGACCGGGAAGGACATCGTGGGCGCATGGAATCCGTAGTCCATGAGTCGCTTCGCGACATCCTCATCCGTCACCCCCGTCCCCCGCCGCAGCGGACGCAGGTCGAGGATGAACTCGTGCGCGACCCGCCCGTGCTCGCCGCGGTAGAGGACATCGAAGTGCTCGCTCAGACGACTCGCCATGTAGTTCGCGTTGAGAACGGCCGCCTCGGTCGCCGCTCGCACGCCGTCCCGGCCGAGCATGGCGACGTAGGCCCACGAGATCAGGAGAATCGAGGCGCTCCCCCATGGCGCCGCCGAGACGGCCGGGATCGCGGCGTCGCCGCCCACATCGACGAGCGGGTGTCCCGGCAGGTACGGTGCGAGTTCGTCCGTGGCGCAGATCGGACCCATCCCCGGACCGCCGCCGCCGTGCGGGATGGCGAACGTCTTGTGGAGGTTGATGTGGATGACGTCGGCGCCGTAGTCGCCGGGCCGGCAGAGGCCGACCTGGGCGTTGAGGTTGGCGCCATCGAGGTACACGAGTCCGCCGTGCTCGTGGACGATGTCCGTGACCTCCCGGATGGCCGACTCGAACACGCCGTGGGTGGAGGGATAGGTGATCATCGTCGCCGCGAGCCGGTCGGCATGTTTCTCCGCCTTGGCGCGCAGATCCTCGACATCGATGTTGCCGTTCTCGTCGCAGCGGACGACGACGACCTTCATCCCGGCCATGACCGCGCTCGCGGGATTCGTCCCGTGCGCCGACGACGGGATGAGGCACACATCCCGGTGTCCCTCGCCCCGGTCCTCGTGCCGGGCCGCGATCACGAGCAGGCCGGTGTACTCGCCCTGGGCGCCCGAGTTCGGCTGCAGCGAGCACGCCGGCAGCCCGCTGATCTCGCAGAGCCACCGCTCCAGTTCGTCGAACAGGCGCCGGTAACCCCCCGCCTGGTCCACGGGGGCGAACGGGTGCAGCGACCCGAACTCCGCCCACGTGACGGGGATCATCTGCGATGTCGCGTTGAGCTTCATCGTGCAGGATCCGAGCGGGATCATGCTCGTGTTCAGCGACAGGTCCCGGGTTTCGAGCCGATGGATGTACCGGAGCATCTCGGTCTCGGAACGGTAGCGGTTGAAGACCGGGTGCTCCAGGTAGTTCGAGGTGCGCGCGAGTTCACCGGGGTAGACGGGCTCCGGAGTGTCCGCAGCGACATCTCCGGCGCCGAACTCCGCCCCGCTCTCCCCGCCGAACACCGCGAACAAGTCCTCGAGATCCTCCCCCCGCACGGTCTCGTCGAGAGCGATCCCGACGGTCCCATCCTCGAAATCCCGCAGGTTGATGTCGTGCTCGCGCGCACGGGCGAGAATGTCGGCGGATGTGAAGCCCGAGGGGATGACCTGCAGCGTGTCGAAGAACTGCTCGTGGACGATCGTGTGCCCGAGCCGCTCGAGTCCGCGGGCGAGGGTCCAGGTCAACTTGCGGACGCGGGTCGCGATGGCGTGGATGCCCTCCGGGCCGTGGTACACGGCGTACATCCCGGCCATGATCGCGAGCAGCACCTGGGCGGTGCAGATGTTCGAGGTGGCCTTCTCCCGCCGAATATGCTGCTCGCGCGTCTGCAGGGCCATCCGGAGCGCCGGGTTCCCGTCCGCGTCGACCGAGACTCCGATGATCCGCCCCGGCAGCTTGCGCTTGAACTCGTCGGTGGCCGCGAGGTAGGCGGCGTGCGGTCCGCCGTAGCCCATGGGCACCCCGAACCGCTGGGAGTTGCCGACCGCGATGTCCGCGCCGAACTCGCCCGGCGGGACGAGCAGGGCGAGGGCGAGGAGATCCGCCGCGACCACGACTCCGGCGCCGTGCTCGTGAAGCGCGTCGCAGAGTCCCCGATAGTCGAGGACCGCGCCTTCCGTGGTCGGGTACTGCACCAGCGCGCCGAACGCGTCATCCGGATCGTGCGCCGCGATGTCGCCGTGCTGGAACAGGCGGACCTGGATGCCAAGCGGCCGGGCGCGGCCGCGGACGACGGCGACGGTCTGCGGGTGGCAGGCCTCGGAGACGAGGAAGACGTTCCGTTCGCCGCTCCCCTTGCTGGCCCAGAGCATCAGCATCGCCTCCGCCGCGGCGGTTCCCTCGTCCAGGAGCGAGGCGTTCGCGATCGGAAGCCCCGTGAGGTCGATTACCATCGTCTGGAAGTTGAGCAGGGCTTCGAGCCGCCCCTGCGAAATCTCGGCCTGATAGGGTGTATACTGTGTATACCAGCCGGGGTTCTCGAAGATGTTCCGGAGAATGACGCCGGGCGTCAGAGTCCCGTGATACCCCAGACCGAGATAGGAACGGAAGGGTCGGTTGAGGCGCGCGAGTTCCGCCGCGCGATCGAGGAGCCTCCTCTCGGTGATCGCTTCGGGCAGATCGAGGTCGCGCCCCAGGCGGATCGGGTCGGGAACGGTCTCATCGACGAGTGCCCTCACGCTCTCCGCGCCGATCGCCGCGAGCATCGGCTCGACATCCGACAGCGCCAGTCCTATGTGGCGCCCGGCGAACTCGCCGAAAGGCTCCATCTCCAGCTTCATTTTCAGGAGCGGGCCGTCAGATCTCGTCCGCGTCGGCGACGAGGGCGGCGTACTGTTCGGCGGTGAGGAGGTCGTTGAAGTCCTCGGGCGCTTCCAGCTCGAGCCGAATCATCCATCCTTCACCATAGGGATCGCTGTTGACGAGACCGGGGTCGGCCTCCAGCGCGTCGTTCACCGCCACGATCGCGCCCGCCGCGGGACAGAAGAGTTCGGAGACGGTCTTCACGGCCTCGACGGTGCCGAACGCCTCCATCTGTCCGAACTCATCGCCGGGCGCGGGGAGTTCCACGTAGACCACATCGCCCAGTTCGCCCTGGGCGTAGTCCGTGATCCCGATCAAGACCTCGCCGTCGACGTCGGTTTCCCGCACGTATTCGTGCTCGGGCGTGTATCTGAGATCCTCCGGAATGTCCGACATGCGTACCTTGCCTTGCTTCGGATCGAGCGTCTCTGGGGTGGCGGCGTGGGGACTATATCCGAGCCGCGAGCCGGGCGTCAAGCAACCCGGCCCCGGGGCGGAGGCCGGGCTGCGGCCAGTGCCGGCACTAGTCGCCGGAAGCGAGTCGCCGCCGGGCTTTGCGATCCTTTCTGATCCGCTTCCGCGCGTCCCTCGCGCTCTCGCCCGGGTGTCGCTCGACGACGTCGACACCTCCCATGCAGACGAGGCCGCTCAGGCGGATGACGGGAGCGTCCCGGGCCGGCGGCGTGCCGGGGTCGGGCATCGTGACGCCCCCCATGAGCGCGATGCCGCCCCACTCGACGCGGACCCCCGGAGGGACGACGATGTCCACGCCTCCCATGAGCGCGAGGAGCCGGATCGAAACCGTCTCGGTCGCGAACGCCGCCTGCCGGAAATCGAGATCCGTCCCCCCCATCACGGTGACGGCGGTGAGCTGGCGGGGGGGAACCCAACTACCCTTGCGCTCCGTCGCGCCCCAGATCGAGACGATGAGGTCGTGCTCCTGGACGGATCGGGCCGGATCGACCGGCACGGAAGCGGCCGACACGGGCTCCGCGACTGCCGGTCGGGTTTCGCTCCGGAGCGCGGGGAGGTCCTGCTCGAGCGCGACGAGTTCCGCCCGGGTGCGCGCGGCGTACGCGATGTCCAGGCGACGTTCCAATTCCGTGGCATTCATGGCGTCGCGCGCGAAATGGGCGCAGAGACGGTCTACCGTCGCCTGCCGCTCCTCCGGCGACAACGCCTTCTCCTGGCTGTCCGTCATCTCCTCCTCGCCGTCTGGCCGGCATCATTCTCACGGAAGGTGACAGGACTGGCAGGCCGCGGCAAAACTTGCCGCACGGGCGGGCGGACGGCATCATGGCGCACAGCAGGTGTTTCTGTGCCCTATCCGTGAACCCCTTGGAAGGAGGTGATCTAGTGTCTGCAGGATGTAGAACCGGGTCTGACTCGGCACGGGCAAGCGATCGCCTCGAGGCAGCGTAACCGGTCCTGAACCGGTGGCGCTCGAGACATGCGCCGACCTGAAAGCTGCGGTGCCTCGCCGGCGTCGCGTCGAGTCAGGTTTCGGTTGAGACAAGAGCCGGCCGCGGGTTTCACGCTCGCGGCCGGCTTCCTTTTTGGCCCTTCTCTCCTCTGAAAATGTCGCTATTCAGCAAATACACCGGAGCCGGCAACGACTTTGTGATCGTGCGCGGCGAAGAACTGGGGCTCCGGAATGCGGGGGCTCTCGCTGCTGTGCTGTGCCCCCGCGCGACGGGCGTCGGCGTGGACGGGTTGATCACCGTCCGAAGCCTGAGCGAAGAGGTCGTCCGCCTCCGGTTCTTCAATTGCGATGGCTCCGAGTTTTCGACGTGCGGGAACGGTTCGCGTTGCGCGGCGCGCTACGCCGTGGACCGCGGGCTCGTGCCTCCCGATCACATCCTCGTGACGGACGACGGCGAGATCCTGGCGCGAGTTCGGGAGGACATCGTGGCGCTGGAATACGCGCTCGACGCACGCGTGGAACGCGAGTTGCGCGTGCCCGTCGGAGTCGAACCGCGGCGGCGACGGGATGGCTGGCTCGTGCGCATGGGGACGGCGCACCTCGTGATCCCCGTCCCCTCCGTGGACGTGGAGGACTTCGACGACCTCTGCCGGCCCCTCCGGTGGGGTGAGGATGTCGGTCCGGGCGGCGCGAATGTGCACCTTGTCGCCCGCGACGGAGGGACGGCGCTCATCCGCACCTTCGAACGGGGCGTGGAGGGGGAGACGCTCGCCTGCGGCAGCGGCTGCATGGCGGCGGCGTTCGCGCTCCGGGCGGCGGGCGAGACGGGGGACCGGGTCGAGTTCCTCGTCCGTTCCGGGGCCGCGTTGACGGTGGAGTTTATCGAGGCCGGGCGGATCCGCCTCGGCGGACCGGCGGTGTTCATCTTCGATGGCGTCTTCCCCGAAGCCGCGCGCTGACCCCGGGGTCTCCGCGGTGCCGCGGACGCTGCTGGATTGGTTCGACGCACGGCGGCGGGACGATGTGGCCTGGCGCGGAGAGCAGGACCCCTACGCGATTCTCGTGGCCGAGGTCATGGCGCAGCAGACGCGCGTGGCGACGGCGGCGCCGTACCATCGACGGTTCATGGATCGCTTTCCGGACGTTCGGACGCTCGCGGAAGCGGAGGAAGACGAGGTCCTCGGCCTCTGGGAGGGGCTGGGATACTATGCACGGGCCCGCAACCTGCGGCGGGCGGCGCGGCGCGTGGTGTCGGAGTACGGCGGCCGGATCCCCCGGACGGTGGCGGAATTGCGGACGCTCCCGGGCGTGGGCCCGTATACGGCGGGCGCCGTGGCCAGCGTCGCGTTCGGGCTGCCGGAACCCGCGGTCGATGGGAACGTACGCCGCGTTCTGTCCCGGCTGGGCGATCTCGAGACGGCCTCTGCCTCCGAGCTTGACCGGGCCGCGCGAACCCTTCTACGGGAGGCCTCGGAGCGGCCGGGCGATGTGAATCAGGCGCTGATGGATCTCGGGAGCACGGTCTGTACGCCGCGTCGTCCGCGCTGTGGGGCGTGTCCGCTATCGAACCGATGTCTGGCGCGGCGGCGGGGCACGGTCGGGCAGCGACCGCCGTTGAAGCGGCGCCCTCCATCCCCCGAGCGGGACGAGGCGGCCGCGGTGGTCCGCCGCGGTCGACGGGTCCTCGTGCTGCGGCGACCGTCGGACGGGCTCCTGGGCGGCCTGTGGGATTTTCCCTCCATCCGGCGATCCTCGCCGGCGCCGCCCGCCGCGGCGCTCACGAGCGCCCTCCGGGAACGGTTCGGCCTCGACTGTCGCGTGGGCGAGGAGATTCGCGTGCTGCAGCATACGTTCAGCCACTTCCGCCTGCGGCTCGCGGTGCACGCGGCCGAGTGGCGATCCGGCGAGGTCGCGAGGCGGCGGCCGCACCGTTGGGTCGGCGTCGGAGGATTCGACGAACTCGCGTTTCCCGCCTATCTCCGGCGGTTAATCGACGAGGATGTCTCCCCGAGAAAGGCGAGGTAGGCGCGGATCGTAAGGTCCGCCGCCGCGCGGTGCGAGGCGGGAAGTTCCCCGTAGACCGCGGCGCGGATCCGTGCCGGGGTCCGGGCGCCGGCCTCCACCGCCCGCCGGACGGATGCCACGCGTCGCAGCCGGTGGGCGCGGCATTCTTCGAGGCATGCGATCGCGTCCTCGACGGGGGGACCATGTCCCGGGAGCAGGCGCTCGGGACGGAGAGCCGCGAGGCGCGCGAGACTCGCGAGGCACGCCTCCACCGATCCGTCCGGGTGGACGATCATGGTGCTCCCTTCTCCGAGTACGAGATCCCCCGTGAAGAGGGTGCGCGACGGTTCGAGCAGGTAGCAGAGGTGGTCCGCGGAATGACCGGGCGTCGGGAGTGCCCGCAGGCGGAACCCCTCTCCGGGCTCCAGGGCCTCGTCATCCGCCAGCGCGCGGCCCGGCGACCCCACGCGGTCGAGAGTGTCGGAGGAGGCTCGGAGTTCTCCCCAGCGGGCGGCGGCCTCCGCGGCCGACGCCGCGTGATCCGAGTGCGCGTGCGTCAGACAGACTGCCGCCACGGGTCTTCCGGCGATCACCTCATCGACGCGGGCGAGGTGCGCTTCATCCCGCGGTCCGGGGTCCAGAATGATCAGCGGCCCGGTCCCGATCACGTACGTCTGCGTCCCCGTCAGCGTGAGTGGGCCCGGGTTGTCGGCGCGCACCGCCGTGACGCTCGGTCCGCGCCGGGAGACGTGTTTCGGGGACCCGGCGCCGGGGGTCACGGGACCTCGTCGTATCCGGGGTCTCCGGGAGCCAGGGGCGTCACCCCTCCCTCGCCGACCCCGAGTCTGACGTGTGCGGGCTCCACCTGCACGGCGCGGAGCGACGTCATCGCATCCTCGACCGACCGGAAGCCGGCGAGGCGCTCGATTGTCCTTGCGGTCGGGAACATCATGGGCAGCCGGCCGGCGGAGGAGCGCCGGAGGGCGGCGGACGGCGTCGTCCAGATGGCCGCATCGTGTTCCGGCGTGAGACACACGCGAGGCGGCCGTTCCTCCAGGGAAAGGAGGAAGAAACGGGTGTCGAACCGGAGCGCCGCTCCACGCGGCGTGATCCAGCGGGCGAAGTACGCCATCCGCGTGGACGAGAAGTCGACTCCGAGACGCTCCGCCACTTGCGAGAACGAGGTCTTCTCCGCGAGCAACGCTCGGCGAGCCCCGGCGAGCACGTCCGATCCGATGCCGCGCAGCGGCGCCGGCATGATGCCCGTCTCCTCGAACAGCTCCCGCAGCGCCGCCACGCACGCCCGGGATTCGCCTACATCCGGGAGGCGCTCCGTCCAGCTCGCGCGGGCGTCATCCGCGTCGACCGCTCCGCCCGGAAAGGCCCATGCCCCGGCTCCGAAACGGGCATCGGCGGGGCGCTGAAGCAAGAGGAACTCCAGCCCCGCGCGCGCTTGGGTCGCGACGACGACCGTGGCGGCGGGCCGCGGAGTCGCGTCGCTCAAACTCCGCTTGCCACACGGGCGATGACGAGCAGGATCCCCAGCAGCAGGATCGCGATCGGCAGGGCGGCCGCAAACAGCCATGCCGCGAAGGCTCTTCCCGTCGTGGTCCGGTGCGCCTCCCGGAGGCCGATCACGGTCAGCACGATTCCCCAGATACCCGCCACCCAGCCGCCGATGAACGGGACGACGGCGAACACGCCGGGGCCGCATGCATAGCAGATGGTACGAACGGTTGCCGTGAGGCTTCGACGCCCGGGGACCAGCACCAAGACGAACACATGGAGGACCAGGCTCGCCATGACGAGGTACAGCACCGCCCAGAAGGGGGCGAGGAAGAAGTCCGCGAGCCTGCCGATGGGGCCGGCGGTCTCCGTCCCATCCGGTATGGCGACGTTCATGATCTCGGCGAGCGTCTCGACGAACCCCGGTTGCGTCGCCGGCAGCAACACACCCCAGGTCAGCGAGAGCGCGGCCGCGAGGATGCTGACCAGGAGATAGTAGAGGACCGGGCGCACCGCGGCGCGGTCGAAGGGACCATCCGCAAAGAAGGCGCCGGGCTCGAACACGCTCCGGCGCCACGTCTCGACGAAGTTCACCGGGAACGACACGGCCGGGTCCTCCCAGGCGGGCAGGTTGACCTCCCCCGTCCCTCCAACGTCGGCGTCGGCCGCGCTCTCGTGCTCGCACGTCATCATTCTGTGTTCGCGACGCGACTCAGTCGAGGATGCGCAGCGGCATGACGAGGCAGAGATAGTCGGGCTCGCCGCTCGCGGGAGAGAAGGTCGCCGCTCGTTCCGGTGCCTTGAACGTCATGGAAACGTCTTCCTCCGGCATGTGACGCAATACCTCGAGGAGGTATGTCGCATTGAAACCGATCTGGATGTCCTCGCCTTCGTAGTCCAGCGACAGCGCGTCCTCCGCCTCCCCCAGATCCGGCGTCTGAACCTTGAACCCGAGGTCGCCGGCCTTGAAGGAAAGGCGTACTCGCCTCGTCGAGTCATCCGCCATCACCGCGACCCGCCGCACCGCCGTCTCGAGAGCGGCGCGGTTCACCGTCGCAACCTTGTCGTTGTCCTTCGGGATAACCTGCTCGTAGTTCGGATACGGGCCCTCGATGAGCGACGTGAAGACCTCCCGGTCCGCAGACCGGAACGCGAGGTGATTCTCCGAACGCGCGATCTGTAGCACGGCGTCGGCCGGATACAGCTTCTGCACCTGGTTCAGCGCCTTCGGGGGAATGATGAGATCCGCCTCGGCCGGCGACCCGCTGACATCCAGCTCGCGCGACATCTTCGCGAGCCGGTGGCCATTCGTTGCGACCATGACGGTCGCCGCCTCGCGCAACTGCCACAGAATCCCGTTCAGAATCGGGCGGCTGTCCTCGGTGGAAACGGCGAAGCTCGTGCGCTCGATCAGCGTCTGCAGCTCGCCGGCGGACATCTCCCACCCCCCGGCGAAGTCGATATCCGGGAAATCAGGGAACTCGTCCGGGGCCTGTCCGTAGAGGCGGAACTTGCTCCGGCCGCACTCGATGTCGACGCCGGTCGCGGACGCGTCGCGATCTCCCGCCGCGGACGCGAACTTCACCGGAGCATCGTCCAGTACGCGCGAGATCTCCAGGAGCTGTCTCGCCGGGAGCGCGACGACCCCCGCTTCGGAGACTTCGGCCGGCACGGCCAATGAGACGAAGATGGACATGTCGGTGCCGCTCAGCCGCACGGCATCGTCCTCCGCATGGATCAGGATGTTCGAGAGAACCGGGAGCGCGGCCCGCGTCGGGACGGCGGCGGCGCTCGCTGCGAGCCCCTGCTGGAGCGCCTCCCGGGTGATCGAGAATCTCATTTCAACTCCGGCGGTATCGGTTCGGGTTTTCCACCGTGGGTTCTACGGTTGCGTATGATATATGTATCAACGGAGTAGTAGTAGAGCCTGTCGAAGTGTCGAAAACTCGGGCTTCCCCAGATTTCCGGCAGCCTGGAACGCGGCGCCCGCCGTCGACACACCGACACGGTTGTCGAAGATCCGGCGAAACCCCGGGGCCGCGACGCGGACCCCCCGTCCGCGGGTGTGCATGAGGAACGAGTCTTCGTCCGGTTTTGCACACGGTAATGGACGACCGCGACATCAGGTTCGAAACAGCTCTTGCTGCAGCTGGCCCACGCGGCCGCGAAGCGCGGGATCCGACGCCATGTCCGCCTCGACCTTGTTCACGGAGTGGATGACGGTGGAGTGATTCCGGCCGCCGAAGAGGTGGCCGATGTCGGAATAGGGCAAGTCCAGATGCGTCTTGATGAGGTACATCGCGACCTGTCGCGGAACCGTCACGGTCCGGTTGCGCCTCTTGGACGTGAGTGCTTCCACGGAGACACCCCAGGAGGCGGCGATGCGGGCACGGACTTCTTCCGCGGACACCTCGATCACCTGCTCGTCGGCGTCGTCGCCTTCGGGCCCCAGTGCGTCGCGCGCCATGTCGAGTGAGATCTCGCGTCGCGTGAGCGAACTGAAGGCGAGGAGCTTGATGAGGGCCCCCTCGAGTTGCCGGACGGAGGTGCGCCGACTCCGGGCCACGTACTCGATGACGTCGTCGCCGATTTCGATCCCGTCCTCATCGGCCTTCTTGCGCAGGATGGCGGAACGCGTCTCGAGGTCGGGTGGCTGGATGTCGGTGACGAGCCCCCACTCGAAACGGGAAACGAGACGCTCCTGCAGCCCGGGAATGTCCTGCGGAGGCCGGTCGCTCGTGATGACGATCTGTTTCTTGGCGTCGTAGAGCGCGTTGAACGTGTGGAAGAATTCCTCCTGCGTCCCTTCCTTGTTGGCGATGAAGTGGGCGTCGTCGATGAGGAGCACGTCGATTCGGCGATACCGTTCGCGAAAGAGGGCGGTCTGCCCCGTCCGGATCGCATCGATCATTTCGTTCGTGAACTGTTCCGATGGGACGTAGGCGACCTGGCAGTCCGGGAGCCGGTCGAGAATCGTGTTTCCGATCGCGTGCATCAGGTGTGTCTTGCCGAGACCCGTGCCCCCCCAGATGAAAAGGGGGTTGTACGTCGTGGCGGGCGCGGCGGCGACGCGGTCGGATGCTGCTGCTGCGAGTTCGTTGCTGCCGCCGATGACGAAGCGCGCAAAGGTGTAGCGTTCGTTCAGCGCCGCGGCCGCCGGAAGGCCCCCGCGATTCGGTGTCCGGGAGGCCAGCGCGTGGCCGGGGTCGCCGGGGTAGGGTTCGGTGATTTCCGGGAAGTCGAGACGCTCCTCGGCTCCCTGGTGCTGGAAACGGAGTCGAAGCCTCGCGCCAAGCTCTCGCTCGGAGATGTCACGCAGGAGCGTTCCGTACTTGTCCTCCACCCATTCGACCGCGAACCGCGTGGGCGCCGACACCACGAGCGTATCGTCGGAGAGCGAAACGGCCTCGGTCGATCCGAGCCAGGTACGATAGGTCTGCTCCGGCAGCACGAGCTTCGCCGACGCGCGAATCTTGATCCAGGCTTCGTGTGCAGTCAGCTCCATCCGTGACGCGCCGGCATGAGAAAAGACGGTGGGATAAGGGGCGCTGATCTTAGGCCAATCCGCCGCCGAGTGTCAACGACGGGAACCGCCTCGCGCCAACCCGCCCGGATCGCAACAGGAGAGGGGCGCCGAGTCCGGCCGGAACGAGCCGAATTGACACAATCCCGGACCAGGTCTAAACTTCTGGGCTGGCCGCGAAAGCCTGTGAGATGACCGGAAAGCCTCGGGTGATGTGAGATGGGGAAGCCCACATACAACAAGCCAACCAACAGGAAGCGCGTTCGCGACCATGGGTTCCGGGCGCGTATGAGGACGAAGGCGGGCCGTCGCACGCTGTCGCGCCGCAGGAGGAAGGGTCGACGTCGGCTCACCGTCAGTGACGCGTTCCGTCGCAAGCGACGAAGCCGCTAGCGGGCCCCCGCCGGAGGGCTGTCGACGGCCTCGCGCGGCTCGGTTGCGCACAGCGCGGGAGATTCGCCAAACCATCCGTGCCGGCCGTTGCCGCCGCGGCCGCATCGTGGACGTGTTCTTCGCTCCGACGGCCTCGGGCCGCTCCAGAATCGGAGTCGTGACGCCTCGCCACGGCCGCAGCGCGGTCGCCCGAAACCTTGTGCGCCGGCGTCTGACCGAGATCGTCCGAATCCACGTATTGCCCACCCTTGAAGCTCGCCAGCTCGAACTGGATGTGATCGTGAGAGCGAAACCGGCCGCCTACACCGCCTCGTACCAGAGGCTTCGAACGACGTTGATGGAATCGCTGGAGACCGTATGCGCAGAATGATCATCGGAGCGATTCGCGGCTATCAGCTCATCGTTTCTCCCTGGTTGCCGCCCGCCTGCCGGTACGAGCCGAGCTGCTCCGAATACGCGCTGACGGCGGTACGGCGATTCGGCGCCGCCCGGGGCGTCTGGCTGAGCGTTCGGCGCCTTCTTCGCTGTCACCCCCTGGGGTCGTGCGGTTACGACCCGGTTCCTGCCCGGGAGCGCTGAATGGAACGCCGTCTGCTCCTGGCCATCGCGCTGATGGTCGGCGTGATGATCCTCTCGAACGTGTTCTTCCCGCCGACCGAGAGGCCCGTGGCACCGGCGTCGGCCGACGGCGGGCAGGCGCCGGAGACGCCGGAGACCGCGACCGCAGCGGACGAGTTGACGCGTCTTACTGCAGAGGAACGAGCGGCTCAGGACGTGGCGGCGGTGCTGGCCGAAGCGGAGGAGACGCCCGCGGCTGAGGATGTGACGGAGGAAACCGCCGCCGCGGTCCGCGAGAGTTCGATCGTGACGGTGCGGTCGGAACTCTACGAATTCCGGTTCGACACGCGGGGCGCGCGGCTCGTGGGCGCGACGATGTTGGCGCACCGGAACTTCGCCGAGGGCGGACATGGCGGCCGCAACGTCGAACTGGTGCGGCCCGACGATTCTATCCTGGCGTACGCCTTGACGCTGCGTGGCGACACCGTCTCCCTCGGTTCGATCGCTTTCACGGCGTCGACGTCCACGCTCGAAGTGAGGGATGGGCCCGCGGAACTGCGCTTCGAGGCCGCGGTCGGAGAGGTCACGTTCGACGTCTCGTATCGCTTCCACCCGGACGATTACCGAATCGACGTTAGCGGCGGGCTGCGCGGGCTCGGGGAGGTGGGGCATGTCGTTCTCGTGGGTCTCGGTCGCGGGATCGAACGAAACGAGGCCGTGCCCCGCGAGGATCGGGCCGCGATGTCGCTGGTCACGCGGAGCCGCTCCGGGCAGATCGCGGCCGAGCGGCTGGACCGCCTGGACGAAGGCGAGACGCGGCCGGTCTCCGGCAGTCCGTTCAGCTGGGCCGCCTCAAAATCGAAGTACTGGTTGGCCGCCGTCGTCGTGCCGCCGGAAGGTCCGGGCATCGGGGGCGTGATGCTGCGTGGCGTGCTCGAGGAGGACGCGGCGGAGATGCAAGCCGCGCTACCCGTGCCCGCCGGCAGCGCCGGCTTCGAGTACGCGGCGTACATCGGGCCGCAGGACTTCGCGCGGCTGCAGGCCGTGGGGCAGGAACTCCACAACGTGAACCCCGTCGGCTGGCGCTGGCTCCGGTGGTTTACCCGACCGTTCGGGAACCTGATCGTCGCGATCCTGATCTGGATGCACGAGTCGTTCGCGCTGGCGTACGGCTGGGTCCTGATCCTGTTCGGCGTGGCGTCGCGGATCATCCTGTCGCCGCTCTTCCACATCTCGGGCCGTGCGCAGATGAAGCAGATGGCGCTGCAGCCGGAGATCAAGAAGCTGCAGGAGCGCTACAAGGGCGATCCGCAGCGCCTGCAGCAGGAGCAGATGAAGCTCTTTCGGGAACACGGGGTCAACCCGCTGGGCGGCTGTCTCCCCATGTTCCTGCCTCTCCCGATCCTGATCACGCTGTTTTTTGTGTTCCAGAACACGATCGAGTTCCGAGGGGTGCCCTTCCTGTGGCTGCCGGATCTCTCGCTGAGGGATCCGCTCTTCGTCGTACCCGTCTTGATGGGCGGATCGATGCTGCTGCTGAACTGGATCACGCAACGGGGCATGCAGACGAACGCGCAGATGAAGATGATATCGTACGTGCTACCCGTCGTCTTCACCTTCTTCTTTGCGAACTTCGCGGCGGGACTGAACCTGTATTACACGGCCTCCAACATCATGTCGCTGCCGCAGCAGATGTACCTCTCCCGGGAACGGAGGAAGGCACAGCCGCCGTCCTCGCGGAAGAAGGAATAACCCTTCCGAGCCGCCGTTTCGTCACCTTACGTGGGAGACGGAGAGGCCGATCAAACGCTCGGACTGCCGGAGGAACTGCTCCGCGCGGGAAGGACCGAAACCCAGGAGCAATCCAATCCGCGTCCCTCGAGCCAGCCCGGCCCCGACTTCCGCCGTGATGGCGGGCTCCCACCCCAGCTCCGCCCAGCCGAAGTAGTCGAGCGAAGCATGGAAACGCGCACGGGCGCCAGGCGCGGACTCCCAGGCGGTGCCAGCGCGCAGCGAAAGGCGCCCGAAGTCCGGGGTGGAGCGCAACAGCACGCCCGGACCTCCGTAGACTGTGAGGCCCGATACCGGAGACCCCTGCAGCATGAGTTCCAGCCCCTCCCGGCTCGTGCTGATGGGACGGGCGCCCGTGTCCAGGAGGAACTCGTCCCCGAGGTGCGAACTCAGATGATAAAGTTCGGCACGCGCCGCAACGGCCCCGTAACGCGCGCGAAACAGCACTCCGATTCGGTAGTGCACTTCGATGAGGGCCTGGTCCGGACCTCCGAGATCGAAGCGGGAAAACGCGCCTCCGTGAATCGCTCCCGCGTATTCCGCCTTTCCGTCGGGATCGCGCCGGATCCAGAACCCGAGGCGGTCGCCGACGTCGGCGAGGGCAATGCCATCGCGGAGGGAGTCGCGTGTCGCGCTCAGCAGCGCGAGACGATGTACGGGCTCGAGGGGTGAGCCCGCGGGGGTGCGGAAGGGATGACCGTTCGGGTCCCGGATGCCGCTTGCGGCCGCGTCGCTTGCCTGCGCGACGAGCGGATCCGTCGCGGCGGCGAACGCCGTAAGGAGGAGGAGGCAGACCATGAGGCCGCACGCGCGACCCGCCCGGACACGCACGGCCCGGACGCCGTCCACTCTGCGCTGAGCCTTCAAGCGGCCCGCTGACACCTCGGGCAGAGCACGGTCTTCCGGCCGGTCACGCGGAGGGATGTCAACGCGTGTCGGCACCGCGGACAGGCGCTGCCGGACGAGCGCGAGTTGATCAGCCACCCCGGATCGGAATGGGCGGCACTCCAGTGGAGCGTGGCCCGCCTCAGAACCCGCTTCAGGTAGCGGTGGAGCCGATCGAGCTGCTCCGGCTCCAGCTGACCGACGCGAAGGTCGGGGCGGACGCCGGCCTGGAAGCAGATCTCGTCCGCATAGTCGTTGCCGATCCCGGCAATCGCCTTCTGGTTCAGAAGGAATCCCTTGATGCTGGAACGAGCGTTCTGCCGCGCAAGCGCCTCGAAGCGCGCAAGGGTCAGATCGTCGCTCAGCGGGTCCACGCCGAGGCTCTGCAGCGACCCTTTCTCGTTGAACTCGCTCCCCGCCACGGCCTGGACCGTGCCCTGGGAACCCGACGACGAGAAACGGAGTTCCCTGCCGGCCGCAAACTGGAACCGGATCCGCGTCCGGTCCGTCGGAGGCGCGGTCTGGGACTCGAGGCGCAGGAGGCCGTCGTCCCCCATGTCGAACATGAGGCTGTAGTCGGAACGGAAGCGGAGGACGACGTAGCGACCGTGGCGTTCAACGGAATCCACGGCGTGGTTTTCCAGGTGATTCTCGACGATATCGCGCTCAATTGAAGCGACCTCCGGGTCGTCGATCCGGATGACGGAGATCGTTTTGCCGGTGGTGTAACCGGCAATGCGCTCGATCATTCGCTCAACATCGGGAAGCTCTATCATTGCGTCACGGCTCCGGTGGGCAAGACTGGGTGCAGGTAGACGTACCCCCATACGAACGAAAGGTGCCCTGTGCTTCATATGCGATGGAGAAGAGGAACTCGAAGGAGTATCGCCGCCGGGTCTCAACGCCGCGTCAAAACAGCGACGAGAAACCGTAGGGGCGGAGCAATGGTAGTAACCATAACCCTATATACAATAACGAGTTATGGCGCTTTGTCCCCGTGTTTCCGGTCGTCGTCGGCCTGTCGAAACCAAGCGGCGATTCTCTCCTGAACGGACGCTGCCGCCCGCGCGGGATCCGGAGCGTTACGGATGGGTCGTCCCATGACGATGTAGTCCGCCCCGGCCTCGAAAGCGGATTCCACATCGACGGTCCGTTTCTGGTCATCGGTACCGGCCTCCACCGCCGCGCGAATACCGGGGACGACGATGCGAAACGGAGGGGACACTGCGGAGCGAACTCGAGCGGCCTCGTGGCCGGAACTGATGACGCCGGCGCAGCCGATACTCTCCGCCCGACGGGCTCGCGAGAGGACGACGTCCCCAACGTCCGCTTCGAAGCCGAGGTCTTCCATATCCGCCCGGTCGAGACTGGTGAGGACGGTCACGGCCAGAATTCCGAGATCGCCCGCAGCGGCGTCGCAGGCGGCGCGGAGGATGGCATCGTTACCATGCACCGTGACGAAATCCACGTCCCGGGTTCGGAGTTGTCGGACCGCGGAGCCGACGGTCTGCGGGACATCGAAGAGCTTGAGGTCGGCGAATACCCTTTTGTCTTTGGAGCGAAGCCAATCGGCCAGTTCGAAGTATCCCCCGGAAAGGAAGAGCTCCAGGCCGATCTTATAAAAGGAAACGGTATCGGCCAGCGCGTCGACGGTCTCCCGCGCCTCCGAGGCGGTTGGAACGTCCAGCGCGAGGATCAGCCGGTCGGTTGCGGAGATCGTCGCCTCCCGAAGTTGTTGTCGTTGCGAGCCCGGCGGTCGGAGTTCCGCTCGGTCTTCGTGTAACTCCCGGCGTCCGGGAGCCGACTCGTGGCGAGTGGACGACGAAGCTCTTCGCGGTCGCGCGTGTCCGCAAGAGACAGGGCCGTCGGTGTGGAGCCAGGGTTTCACGTGAAACACCCCGTTCGTTCAGCGGTGCGTGGAATGGCTTCTTCGCTACCGTCATCACAAGTTTCACGTGAAACGTAGGGCCCGCGAGATCTGATCCGGCCAGTCCGCAACAGAACCCTGCGTCGGGCCGAGAGCGGACACCGTACCCGGTCGCCCGGTTCACCAGAGCGCCATATATTTTCGATTCGTCTACAGTGTTGTCGGTTCATGTCGCCGGGTGCGGCGATCAGCGAGGGGTGGATCGATTTGGGTCGGGTGATCGCGATTGCGAATCAGAAGGGCGGCGTCGGCAAGACCACCACGGCGATCAACCTCGGTGCCTCGCTGGCGATCGCGGAGCGCAACACGCTCGTCATTGATTGCGACCCGCAGGGCAACGCGACATCCGGGTTCGGGCTGCGCAAGGACGGTGATGTCCCCAGCGTGTACGACTGTCTTGTAAACGGACAGCCGCTACAGGCAGCGGTGCGGCCGGAAGTCCACTTCCCCTGCCTCTCCGTGGTATCGGCGAGCCGGGACCTGACCGGCGCCGAAGTGGAACTGATCGATCGGTCGGACCGCCAGCGAATCCTCGGGCGAAAGATCGAGGCCCTGCGGGGTGACTTCGAATATATCCTGATCGACTCGCCGCCGTCCCTCGGGATCCTCACGCTGAACGCACTGGCCGCCGCGGACGCCGTGCTCATCCCGATTCAGTGTGAGTTCTATGCGCTGGAAGGGCTTAGCCAGCTCCTGAATACCGTGCGGCTGGTGCAACGCAGCATCAACCCGGAACTCGAGATCGAGGGAGTGCTGCTGACGATGTACGATTCGCGGCTCAACCTCGCGAAACAGGTAGCCGCCGAGGCGCGCGAGTACTTCGGGGGCAAGGTCTTCGACACGATGATCCCGCGGAACATTCGGCTCGCCGAGGCCCCGAGCTTTGGCGAGCCGATTGCCCTGTACGATGTCCTGTCGAGTGGAGCCCGCGGATACCTGAGTCTGGCCCGGGAACTGATCGACCGGCACAGGGGTTCGTAGTTGGCCAGGAACGAGCGCCGTCTCGGGAAGGGGCTTGCGGCCCTGTTGGGCGAAAACCTCGGGACGGATCGCAACGCGGCGGAAGCGGAGATTCCGGTTGAAGCCATCCGCGCGAATCCGTTCCAGCCACGCGTCGACTTCGATCCGTCCCGTCTCCGGGAACTCGCGGACTCCATCCGCGAGAACGGCCTGCTGCAACCTGTGGTCGTCAGGCCCGTGGGAGACGGCTTCGAGATCGTGGTGGGCGAGCGGCGATTCCGGGCGATTCAGAGTCTCGGCTGGACATCGGTGCCGGCCCTGGTGCGGACGCTGGACGACGAGCAAATGCTCGTGGTCGCGCTGGTAGAGAATCTGCAACGGCATGACCTGTCAGCACTTGAAGAGGCCCGAGGATTCCGTCGACTGATGCGGGATTTCGGTCTGACTCAGGAAGAGGTAGGACGGCACGTGGGGCGGGACAGGTCCACCGTGGCGAACGCGCTTCGACTGCTCGCCCTTCCCGAGGCGGTGCTGGGTCTGCTCGCCAAGGGGGACCTGACCGCGGGTCACGGTCGCGCCCTCCTGACCCTGTCCACGGCCGAGGAGCAAACCCGCGTCGCGCTGGAGGCAGTGGATGGGGAGTGGTCCGTCAGGGAGACGGAACGTCGTGTTCGCCGGGGCCGCCCGGCAACGCGCCGGCAACAGAAGGCACGCAAAAAAGAGTCGGCAGGGGCGGGCGATCCCGTGGTGAGGCGAGCCGAACTGGGCCTCGAGCGAGGGTTCGGGACCCAGGTGCGGATCCGGACGCGATCGGACGGAGCGGGCGAAGTCGTCGTGCGTTTCCACGATACGGATGATTTCCTGCGGCTCGTCGCGCTGCTGGGAGGGGACGAACTCGCTGCGGAGCTTCGCGAATGACCTTCCTCCGGCGGTGGACGCTACAGTTGGTCCGACGGGATGGCCGGCAGGTACGGTCCCTGCCCCTCAGCCGTGGTCGGCTGCTTTTCTCGGTGGCGGGAGCGATCATCGGCCTGTTCGGCGTCGGGTTTCTGGGGGGTCTCCTGACCGCCTGGCGAGCCGAGTCCAGTCGTGTGCTCGAGTTGGAGGCGGAAGTCGCGGCGCACGAGAGGGAGCGCGAGCGGATGAACCAGTTGGCGAGCCGTTTGGACGAACTCGAGGAAGAGTTCGGTTTCGTGCAGGCGGCCGTGACCGCCGGAAGGCCTGCCGAATCCCCGCCGGTGAACGTGGCGCTCAGGGGAGGCGTGGAGGTCAGGTCGCCGACCTCGGCAGAGGCGGCGACTCTTGCCTGGCCTCTCACGCAGCGTGGCTTCGTCACCCGTCACTTCGGCTCACGGCCCGCCGATTCGCGCGAAGGACATCCGGGATTGGACATCGCGGTTCCAACGGGATCGTACGTCCGGGCGATTCAGGCGGGAAGGGTCGAGGAGGCGGGCGAAGACCCGATCTATGGGAAGTTTCTGCGGATTGCGCACGCCGACGGGCTAACGTCATTGTATGGCCACAACGCCTGGCTGTTCGCCGAGGCCGGCGATGCGGTGGAGCGACTCGAGGTCATCGCCCTCACGGGGAACACGGGAAGATCCTCGGCCCCGCATCTGCACCTGGAACTGGCCCGGAACGGCGCACTATTGGACCCACTCTCCCTGGTGGCGGACCACAGCGGTCGAGACGACACGGGAGCCCCGGCGGAGAGGCAACCGGAGTAAGGATTGGAGCGAAATGGCTAGAGATTCTCGACATGGCGGGCACACCCGTGAGCTGAGCGACGTCGTTTCGGTCGTCGCGCCCGGGATGACGATCCTCGGGGACGTAATGTGCGATGGCACGGTCCGGGTCGAAGGCAAGATCGAAGGCTCGGTCAAGGCGACAAAATCCGTTGTCGTCGGCAAGGACGGACGCATTACCGGGGATATCGACACGCAGGACGTGGTGATAGCCGGCACCGTTATAGGGACCGTGGTGGGAGCCAGTCGCGTCGAGCTGCAGGAGACCTGCAGAATCGAGGGCGACATTCGGAGCCGCCGAGTGAAGCTCGAGGAAGGCGGCCAGATCGAGGGTCGTCTCCACATGACGGCAAAAGCAGCGGATGAGAAGCCCGCCCCTTCGCCGCGGACGGGCGCGACCCCCTCGATCCAGCCGCAGAAGCCTCAGCGCGCGGCCGGGCCCAGCTGAAACGAGGCTTCCGCCCGCCCGGCATCCCGACCGCTCGAGGGGTCGCGGCGTGCCGTGCCGCGCGATCCGCTTGACGGAATGCCGTAGCCGGAGATGAGGAACACTCTCCTCTTCGCCTTCGCGTTCCTGCCACTGACGCTCGGCGCGGACTGGCTCGTTCGCGGCGCCGCCGGCCTCGCGCAGCGATTCGGCGTCAGCCCGCTCGTCGTGGGCCTGACCGTGGTCGCTTTCGGCACCTCGGCCCCGGAATTGGTCGTCAGTGCCCTTGCATCGCTGGATGGCCAACCGGACGTCGCCGTCGGCAACATCATGGGATCCACGGCCGCGAACGTGGGCTTGATCGTGGGCGTCGGCGCCTTGATTCGGCCGATCGAGGTCCACCGCCGGGTCATCGTGCGCGAGACGCCGCTCGTCATCATCGTTCTCTCTCTCGTGATGGTGCTGTCGCTCAACGATGCCGTCGGACGCCTCGACGGGCTCGTGCTCGTTTCCGGCTGGGCGCTCTACCTGTTCTTTCTCCTGAAGTGGGAACGAGTTGGCGTCTTCGGGAAGTCGGATCGCGCCCCCAAGCCGGACGCGCCTGTCCCGGGGGTCGGAACCGATCCGCAAGAGACTGATATCGCCGAGCCGGGCGTCTGGTGGTCGCTCGTTCGGATCGGCCTCGGTCTGCCCTGCCTTACGTACGGGGCGCGCTGGCTGCTGGAGGGTGCGGAGGGGATCGCCAGGTCGCTGGCCGTACCGGAGGCAGTAATTGCCGCGACGATGATCGCGGTCGGCACCTCGCTGCCGGAATTGGCCTCCACGCTGGTAGCCGCCTTCCGGCGCATGGGAGACATCGCGATCGGAAACGTGATCGGCTCGAACGTGTTCAATCTCGGCCTCGTACTCGGGACATCCGCGCTCGTTCGCCCGCTCGTTCTCCATCCGACCATCGTCGTCGGCTATGTGCTTCCGGCCTTGGCCTTCTCCGTCATCCTCATCCCCCTCGCCCTGCATCGCGGCACGGTTCAGAGGGCGGAGGGCGGGCTCCTCCTGCTCCTCTATCTCGCCTACATCGTAATGGTCTGGATGTTCAACTGACCTGTAAGTCCGACCCGATCATAGTGTCCTCCCATCTCCCTCTCGGGCCCTCCGGTTGCAAAGCGATACGGTAAAGTATAGGGTTGCCGTATGGTCGTTTCCGTAAAGATGAGCAGCAAGAACCAGATCGTGGTCCCCAAAGCCGCGCGCGAGGCGCTCCGCCTGAGGCCCGGGGACCGGCTCGCGGTGTCGGTGGACGGCGACATGGTACGGATGGAAAAGCTGCCGCCGGACCGGGAGGATCGTCTACGGGGCGTGCTTCGGGATCTCGCCGATGCCGGGGACCTCTGGATCGAACTCGAGGATGCCTGAATGGCGGACGACGCGAGCGGCGCAGGTCTCGAGGCGCAGCTGGCCGGGGCCGGTCTCGTCCACGTCGACGCTCGGGTATTCGCGCTTCACCTGACCGGCGGCGGTCAGACGAGACAAACGGAACTCGCCTTCTCGGGCATCGCGAGCGGCACGATCAAGGCGCAGACGTCGAGCTTGACTCTGTATCAGGTCCTCGTCGAGGTGTACCGACAGGGAAAGCCGACGCTGGCTCGCGATGTAGCGCGGCGCATGCGGCTCTACCCTCGATTGAGCATCGTGGCGGCCAGTCCGGAAATCGCCATTCAGGCCGCCGAAGTGCGAGCCCGGCTCGGAGGTCGGCCTGAACGGGCCCTGCAGATTGCGACGGCGCTGGTATCGGGCGCGGAGCTGTACCTCACCTCCGGCTCGGGACTCCGCCGGATTGCCGGGATGCGCGTGTTGAACGTTGAAGACTTCGGCCGGGAGCGGGCGACACCGCCACGGCCTGCTAGCGTCTAACGTCTCCGGACGAGCCTCACGAGCGCCTTGACAGGGTCGTAGAAGCGGTCGACGACCCGCTCCTTGAGGGGGATGATCGCGTTGTCCGTGATGGAGATGCTCTCCGGGCATACCTCCGTGCAGCACTTGGTGATGTTGCAGAACCCGATGCCCCCCGACTCCTTGAGAAACGCGCTCCGGTCCTCCACGTCGATCGGGTTCAGACTGTATCCGGCTGTTCTCACGAGGTATGTAGGGCCGATGAACTCGGCGTGCTTGCCATGCGACCGGAGGACGTGACACACATCCTGGCAGAGGAAGCACTCGATACACTTCCGCATTTCCTGCGCCCTCTCGATCTCGAACTGCTTCATCCTCCAGCCGTCCTCGGCATCGCGGGGTCGCGGCCTGAAGCGCGGGATGGAGGCGTTGTTCCGGTAGGCCCGGGAAACGTCGGCGACGAGATCCTTGATGACGGGGAAGGCCTTCATCGGCGTGACCGTGATCGATTCGCCCTCCTCGTAATCCGATAGGCGGGTCATGCACGTCAAGCGGGGCCGGCCGTTGACCTCGCAGCTGCAGGATCCGCACTTGCCGGCCTTGCAGTTCCAGCGCACCGCGAGATCCGGCGCGTGCTCCGCCTGGATCCGGTGGATCGCGTCCAGCACGACCATGCCCTGATCGACCTCGATCGTATAGGATTCGAGTTGTCCGTCGTCGCCGGATCCGCGGTAGACCTTGAAAGTTCGTTCCGCCACCTCGCTACACCCCTTCCTCGATGAGCTGCCTCAGCTCCGCTGGCGGCTCCGATACCGCTTCGGTGTCGGTCACCATCCGTCCATCGGAAGATCGGATGACGAGATTCACCCGCCCGAGCGAGGCGTCAGAGTCCGGACAATCGATCCGGGTATGCGCGCCGCGGCTCTCCCGACGTTCGAGCGCCGAAAGGACGACCGCCTCCGCCACGGTGAGCATGGCATGCAGGTCGAGCCAGGTGTGCCAACCCGGATTGAAGGCACGTCCTCCGCGGACCGAGCAGGTGTCGAGCGCCCCGCGCAGCCGGTGGACGTCTTCGAGAGCCTCGCGCAGCGCCCGTTCCGTGCGGGCGATTCCCACCTTGTCCTGCATGACCGCCTGCAATTCCTCCTGCAGCCCGAAGGGATTCCGTCCACCGTCGCGCGCAAAGGGCGCCGTTGCGCCCGCGACGGCCGCGGACAGTTCGGATGCCGGGATCTCGGCGAAGGATACGTCTCCAGCCTCCTGGGCGGCCGCGGCGCCGGCGCGCTGCCCGAACACGATGAGGTCGGAGAGCGAATTGCCGCCGAGACGATTGCCGCCGTGGAGGCCCGCGGCCACTTCACCCGCCGCGTACAGCCCGGGAACGCAGGTCGCCGCCGTCTCCGGGTCTACCTTCACTCCCCCCATCGCGTAGTGCGTCGTCGGCCCCACCTCCATCGCATCGGTCGTGATGTCGACGCCCGCGAGTTCCTTGAACTGGTGATACATGCTCGGAAGCTTGGCCTTGATGTACTCGGGACTCCGCTTCTCGGAGATATTGAGGAAGACGCCGCCGTGCGGACTCCCGCGCCCGGCCTCGACCTCCGCGACGATCGCCTTTGCCACGACATCCCGGGTGAGCAGTTCCGGCGGCCGGCGGTTTGCCGTGCGGTCGCCTTCCACCCAGCGGTCGGCCTCTTCTTCGCTCTCGGCGTAGTCCCCCTCGAACATCTCGGGAACGTACCGGAACATGAAGCGCTCGCCATCTCCGTTGGTGAGCACGCCTCCCTCGCCCCGGACGCCTTCAGTGACGAGCGTGCCCCGCACGCTGGGCGGCCACACCATGCCCGTGGGATGGAACTGAACGAACTCCATCCCCATGAGTTCGGCCCCCGCGCCATAGGCGAGCGCCACCCCGTCGCCGGTGCACTCCCAGGAATTGGACGTCACCTTCCAGGCCTTGCCCAGTCCCCCCGTGGCGAGAATGACGGTCCGGGCCCGGAAGAGCACGAACTCGCCCGTCGGACGCCAGTACGCGAGAGCTCCGGCCACGCGCCCGTCCACGAGGATCAACCGGAACACCGTGCACTCCATGAAGACATCGGCGCCTTCGTGCACGGCATGATCCTGAAGCGTCCGGATCATCTCCAGACCCGTTCGGTCGCCGACGTGTGCCAGCCTCCCGTAGGTGTGCCCACCGAAGGGACGCTGGTTCATGCGTCCGTCCTCCGCCCGGTCGAAGAGGGCGCCCCAGGCCTCGAGCTCTCTCACGCGGTCCGGGGCCTCCGCGGCGTGTGCCCTGGCCATCCGCCAGTCACACAATCCCTTCCCGCCCCGCATCGTGTCCCGGAAATGAACCTGCCAATTGTCTTCGGGACGGTTGTTGCCGAGCGCGGCCGCCATCCCGCCCTCGGCCATGACCGTGTGCGCCTTGCCGAGCAGCGACTTGCCGACGAGTCCCACGGATGCGCCCGCCTCGATGGCCGCGATCGCCGCGCGGAGCCCGGCGCCTCCGGCTCCGATCACGAGGACGTCATGCTCGTGGCGTTCTGAAATCTCCATGCGAAAGTCCGCTGTACTCCGTTGGGTTCAGAAGAGTCGGGGATCCTCGAACACCCGCATCGCCACCAGCCGGATGTACAGATCCGTCATGCAAACGAAGACGAGGCTGAACCAGGCCCAGCCCATGTGTCGCTTGTTGAACCAGCTCACGCCCTTCCACGCCTTGTGGCGGGCCTTTCCCGCCAGCGCGCAGGAATAGCAATCGACATCGCCGCCGATGAGATGGCGGAGCGAGTGGCAGCCGAACCAGTATCCGGAAAGCAGCACGAGGTTGATCAGAAGGACGATGGATCCGACTCCGACGCCGAAGCCGTCCTCGAAGAAGAACCCGTGGATCGTGTCGTACGTCAAAAAGAGCCAGATGACGATCGAGGCGTACAGGAAATAGCGGTGAAGGTTCTGGAGGACCCACGGCAGCCGCGTCTCGCCCGCATACCTGTCGCCGCGGAACTCGCCGACCGCACAGGCGGGCGGGTCGAGGAGATAGGCGCGGTAATACGCCTTCCGGTAGTAGTAACACGTTCCCCGGAACCCAAGAATCACGCCCATCATCAGGATCGCCGGAGAGAACGGCCACCACTCGATTCCGAGCAGGCGGATCTGCTCCGGGCAACTGGCGGCGATGCACGGCGAATAAAGGGGAGACAGGTACGGGTCGGCGAAATAGTTGCCGCCCTGAAGGACGGCCCAGGTCGCGTAACCGCCGAAGAGGCCGAGCCCCAGCGCTACGCTCACGGGTGGCACCCACCACCGATCCCTGCGGAGGGTCTTGCCGAAACCGCGATCTCGAACCGCGACCGAGCTTTCCATGGTCTTTCGTCGACTATTCATGGGGTGGGGGCCAGGAGCGGCCAGCCTACCGGGGCATACGGATGACTGTCAAGCGGGGTCGTCCGGGAAACCCTCGAGGTATTCCTGGACCCGGTTGAGGAAGAACGCCGCCATGGCGCCGTCTACCACGCGATGGTCATAGGAAAGACCGAAGTAGGCCCGGTTGCGGATCGCGATCACGTCATTGCCGAGTCCGTCCTGAACGACGACGGGACGCTTCTCGATCACGCCGGTTCCGAGGATGGCGACCTGGGGCTGGTTGATGATCGGAGTTCCGAACAGGTTCCCGAAGACCCCTACGTTCGTGATCGTAAACGTCCCACCTTGGATGTCGTCGAAGTCAAGCGTCCTGCCGCGAGCCTTCTCGGCGAGTGCGTTCGAGCGCTGCGCGAGTCCCAGCAGGCTGAGTTGGTCCGCGTCCTTGAGCACGGGCACGATGAGTTCGCGGCCGTCGTTGATTGCGACCGCGATTCCGAGATTGATGTTGCCGTGATACACGATTCGCGATCCGTCGACGGACGAGTTGAGGATCGGGTATTCGCCCAGGGCCTCGATGACGGCGCGATAGATGAAGGGGCCGTAGGTGAGTTTCACTCCCTGATCGGCGAAGCGCGGCTTGAGCGAGCGCCTGAGTTGAACGATCCGCTCGAAGTCCACCTCGGTCACCGACGTCACGTGCGCGGAGACGCGCTTGGACATGAGCATGTGTTCCATGGTCCGCAGGCGGACTCTGCTCATCTCCTCGACGCGGTCGCGCTCGCGAATCGGCACGGAGCCGAGCCGCACATCGAGCGTGGCCCCGTGAATCGGGATCCGAAGCGTGCCGGGCGCCGCTGTTCCGGAGGGCGCCGGCTCCGGCACCCTCACGTCGGAGGCCGGGACCGGCGGCGGGACCGCGGCGGGCGCCGCAACGGGGGCGGGCGCCGCAACGGGGGTGGCCGCCGTAGTGGGAGCGGGCGCCGCCGTTGGAGCGGACGCCGCCTCCGGCCC
>VXQX01000005.1:55616-82728 GCA_009838765.1 Gemmatimonadales bacterium | reverse complement strand
CCCTCGTCGCGCGCGCCGGGGAGGGCCGGGGAAGCGGGGTGCGCATGTCCGTCTTCTCCTTCGGGGGGGCGGCTGGCTTCGCGCTGGGGCCGATCAGCGCGGTCGCCATCGTGGGCTGGTTGGGCCTGGCCGGCCTGTGGGTCGCGATGATCCCGGGAGGCCTGATCGGAATCGCCCTCTGGTTCGTCGCGAAGGGTCGGACCCGGGTGGGGACGGGGACCCCGCCGCCTCCCCCGCTGGAGGTGCTCCGCAAACTCAGGGGGCCGCTCGGTCTCGTGTTCGGGATCTCCGTCGTCGGATCCTTCGCGCAGAAGGCGGTCCTCACCTTCATCCCGATCATCGCCCACCGCGCGGGCGAGAGCGAGACGGCGGGCGCCGTGGTGCTGAGCATCTACCTGGGCGCCCAGGGCCTGGGGACGCTCGCCTCCGGCTTCCTCACCGACCGGTTCAACCGGCAGCACCTCCTGGCCGCGATCAGCGTGCTGGCCGTGCCCACGCACGTCCTCGCGTTCACGCTTGCGCCGGCGAGCCCCGCCGCGATCGCGATGGCCGTGTGCGCGGGCTTCCTGAACATGGCGCTGCTGCCTCCGATCGTCGTCGTGGCGCAGGAGATCCTCCCCTCGGGGACGGCCGTGAGTTCAGGCATCGTCATGGGGCTCGCGTGGGCCGTGGGGACGCTGGCGATTCCCGTCGTGGGCGGGTTCGCGGACGCGTTCGGGCCCGTCGCGGCGACCGCGTGGTCGATGCCGCTCCTGCTGCTCGGGGCGCTCTTCGCAATGCAGCCCTCGCTTCGCCCGTACCGCAGAGCCCGGTGATGAACCGACCGAACCCATCCGTCGTGGTGTTGGCCGGCGCCGTCCTCGCCGCCTGCGGAGGGTCGCCGCCGGCCGACCCGGCCGACCTGATCCTCGTGGACGGACGCGTGATCACGCTCGACGCGGAGAGCCGCGTCGCCGAGGCCGTGGCGGTGCGGGGCGAACGTGTCCTGGCGGTCGGTTCGACGGTGGAGGTCGAGGCGCTCGCGGGCCCGGAGACCCGCCGCATCGACCTCGCCGGGCGCGCGATGACGCCGGGGCTCATGGACGCGCACGTCCACTTCGCGAACGGTGGCGCGAACCGCCTGTACCGCCTCGACCTCAGCTATCCGAACGTGGAGAACATCGCGGACGTGCAGGGCATGGTCGCGGAGCAGGCCGGGCGGCTGGCCGAGGGCGAATGGGTGCGCGGCGGCGGCTGGGACGAGGGGAAGCTCGAGGAGCTGCGCTACATCCGGGCCTCCGACCTGGACGCCGTCGCCGCGGGGCAGCCGGTGTGGCTGGCGCACACCATGGGCCACTACGGCGTGGCCAACTCGCTCGCCCTCGACATGGCCGGCATCACGGCGGACACCCCCGATCCGCCCGGCGGCACCATCGACCGCGATGCCGCCGGGCAGCCGACCGGCGTCCTCAAGGAATCCGCCATGGGGCTCGTGACCCGCCTCATCCCGCCGCTCGGGCCCGACGAGCGCCGCGAGGGGATCCGCGCGCTCGCCGACGCCTTCAACGCCGAGTGCATGACGGGCGGCAAGGATCCCGGGATTGGCCGCCGCGCGTGGGAGGCCTACCGCGATGTGCTCGCCGACGGCGACCTGACCGTCCGGATCTTCGTCCTGTGGGGCGACCGCGGCGTGGCGCTGGACGAGGTCCGCGCCTATGCCGACAGCCTCGCGACCTTCACGCGACCCTGGGAGTCGACGGGGGACGACCGGCTCATCCCCGGCGGCGTCAAGCTGTACATCGATGGGAGCGGCGGCGCCCGCACGGCGTGGCTGTACGAGGACTGGAACCGGGAGCGCACGGAGACTGATGCGGGCAACCGCGGCTATCCGACGATGGACCCCGACGAACTGCGCCGACGCTTCCGGGCCTACCACGACGCCGGGCTCCACGTGTCCATCCACTCCATCGGAGACCGCGCGATCGACTGGACCGTCGACAGCTTCTTCGAGGCGCTCGATGCCACCCCCACGCGCGGACTCCGGCACGGGATCATCCACTCGAACATCCCCACGGACCGGGCTCTCGACGCGATGGCCGAACTCCAGCGGGAATGGCAGGCTGGCTACCCGGAGCCGTCCCCCACCTTCACGTGGTGGATCGGCGACACCTACGCGGGGAACTTCGGGCCCGAGCGAGCCCTGCGGCTGAATCCGCTCCGCTCCTATCGGGATCGGGGCATGATCTGGGCGAGCGGCTCCGACTTCTTCGTCACTCCCTACCCGGCGCGCTACGGCGTCTGGGCCTCCGTCGCCCGGCAACCGCTGCTCGGCGTCTACGGGAGCGACCCGTACGGCACCGCCGAATCCGTCGATGTCGAGACGGCGCTGCGCTCGTTCACGACCTGGGCCGCGCACCAGATGTTCCTCGAGGAGAAGGTCGGGACGATCGAACCCGGCAAGTACGCGGATCTCGCGGTCTGGGACCGCAACCCGCTCACCGTCCCGACGATCGAACTGCGCGACATGTCGTGCGAGATGACGATCTTCAACGGGGATGTCGTTTTCGACCGCTCTCTCTCGCCTGATCGATGAAACGCAAGTCCCGCGCGGATTAGCGTCGCGGCCTCCGTGGCGGCTTCGGCGGATGTGCGGGCCGTCGCCTTCCGGCCGCGCGACGCCCTTCGGGCCATGGGCAGAAACTCCCCTCTATGGGTGCGGGAACGGTCGCCGGTGCGGTGGAAAGGAAACACCGGACAGGAGCGCCCGCGCGCGCTCCTGCACACCGTCGATTCTCTGCCGATGTGAGCGACTGCGTGTAACTCCATCGGACAGATAGGGCGACACCAGCGCCTCGACCGCAGTGCGGTCGGCGGCAAGCCGTTCCACGGTTTGCCGCAACTCCGGATCCCCGAGCGCGAGCGCCAGGCGTATGGCGCCGCTCACGACGGAATGATGTTGCATCCCGGTCAAACGGTCCCGAACTACCTCGCGGACCGGCGCTATCTGCCGCTGCGAGAGCGAACCGTCCTCCAGCATGAACCGCAGCGCGGTCAACCCGTTACCGACTCGGTGCGGTCTCTCACCGGGGTTTGCCACAGCCTCCAGAACGGCGGGGAGGGATCCCGGCGAGAGATCGGCCAGCGCGTTCGCGGCGCCGGCCCCGAACGGCAACGCTTCAACCAAGACCGGAACCGCCTGCGGGTCACGCAGTTGGGCGACGGCTTCCAAATAGGTGAAGATCGCCTCGGACTCTTTGGGGCGGTTCGTCTCGCCACGCAGTTCCGCCGCGACCGCACCGATCACTGCCGCTCGGAGTTCCGGCCCGGCGCGTGGCCCAAGCTCCAGCGCGAGGGCGAGGGCCCGGTCCCTTTCTGGGGTAAGTCGGCCATCCGCGAGCGCCGCCGCGGCCGCCCGCTCCGTCATCGGCGGCGGAACCTCCCGCTCCTGCGCGAGCGCTGCCGCCGGAGCCGCCAGCGCCAGCAGCACAGCCCAAGTGGGAGCGTCGCCACCAACCTTCCGTCCGTTCCGCATCTTTAGCTCCTACCAGTGGATGTGAATGTGCCCTGTGTAGCCGGATCCGCCATACGGCGATATCCAACTTGCGTCCGCCGAATTCGCCGCAGCGAGAAAATCATCGTGCATGTCCTCGTCGAACCCGGGAGCGGTAAAATCGCCCGCACGGCCGGCCACATGAGTGCTCCCAGGAACTCCACCGACGGCCGCGTTACCGGTCGGGCAGCGCCAGTCGGACGTGATGAACGCGCCGCTCACCCCGGCGGCCGCCACCTCCGAAAGCACGACACTGCTGCCAGAGACGAAACCAACCGTTAGGTAGCCCGTCGTGTGCCCATGCGTACCCGTTCCCGGCGTGACCGCGTCAACGAAGTTCGTGCAGGGCCAAGCCGCCGGGTCGTTGTACTCGGCCGCGATCGCAATCTGGTCGTCCGTACACTCGGGCTCGGATGGCGGGGTCGGGGGAGTCGACGTTCCGCCGCCGGAGGTCCCGGAGTTGCCGGATCCGCCGGTCGTGGGCCCGCCGCCCAGCGTGTTGCTCACGCACTCGCCCGTCGTCGCCTCGTAATCGAACCCGGCCGAACACCGGACCGGTCGGTGAATCGTCACTTCGACATCCTCCATCGGACACTGCCGCGCATCTTCATAGTCGGCGCAGCCATGCTGATCCTGCGCCGCCCGCAGCGGCCGCGGGCCCAGCCGCGTGCCCGCCCAGCGCAGCGCCGCCAGCGCCCAGCGCCCTTCCTCCTCCGCCGGCGCGCGCGCCTCCGATTTGTCCGCGCCGGGAAACTCGATGCCGTGCTCCTTGAGGATCGCCTCCACCCGCCCCATCGCCTCGTCCGTGCCGTCCTTGGTGTCGGGCATGGCGCACACCGCCCGGATCGCCAGCCGCTCGGGAAGCACCTCGGTTCCGCCGCCCTCCGCGGGCCTCGACACCGTCACCAGCACGTTGTACACCAGCGCCTTCCACGCCTCCGCCTTGGCCGTCGCCTTCCCGCTGTACGCCAGCCAGTACTCCTTGGGCGCGTAGGCCCCCGCCACGCGCCGGAAGTGGAACCCGCACCCCGGTTCGGCCATGCCCTCGATGACCTTCCGCCACGCCGGCAGGCTGTCCACGTCGGCGCCGAGCCCGCTCCGCGACAGGACCGTCGCCATCGCCCGCTCGTCTTCCGCCTCGTGGCCGGAGGAAGGGGGCTCCCAAACCAAGTCGGCGCACGCCCAGAGCGCTGTTCCCGCCAAAGCCGCGGCGAGGACTGCCGGCCACGGCTGCCGACGGCGCGACCGGCGGCCGGGCGACGGCGGCGCTGGCGATGATGGCCGCGCGTCTGGCAGCGTGGAGACGCGGGAAGGCCGAAGGCGGAACGGCGAGGCGAGAGCGGTGCGGAAACATCTGAACATCCATCCTCCCGGGTCGAAGACTTCTCTGAGCCCGGGGACTCGCTCCCAGGACTCGCTCCCGGGACTCGCTCCCGGGACTCGCTCCCAGGACTCGCTCCCAGGACTCGCTCCGAAACTGTTAGGATCCCGTCATCTGTCGCGCAACTCGCTGTGTTGGCGGGTAGAAGCGTGCGCCGGGGGTGAGCGTGGCGGGTCGCCAATGGGGACCCGTCGCCGTCCGCGGTGAGATCCGGCCCGACGTGCCGCCGGGCGATGTTGGAGTGTATCTTTCCCGTGATCCTCCAGTCGGTCGCGGAGTGTCATTCCGGGTAGTGCCGTGCGCACCCCGGGCCTCACCACGCTCGGGGCAATGACGCCCCGGAAGGACAACAGATGCGATCTCGATCCCCCGCCATGGAACGCCCGATCCCGGAGAGTTGGCGGCCGGACCTCCACGCGACCCTTCTCTTCATCGTGCGGGGAGGTGAGATCCTCCTCATCCACAAGAAGCGCGGTCTCGGCGCCGGCAAGCTGAACGGGGCCGGGGGGAAGGTCGAACCCGGCGAGAGTACGCTGGATGCCGCGATGCGGGAGTTTCAGGAGGAGCTGCGTGCGCGGCCGGTGACGCCCCGGAAGGTCGGCGAGGTGGCGTTCGAGGTGCTGAGCGGCATGTCGATCCTGATCCACGTGTTCCGGTCGGACGCGCTCGAAGGGGAGCCGGTCGAGACGAGCGAAGCGACTCCCCGGTGGACGCCCGTTGACGACATTCCGTACGATCGGATGTGGGAGGACGACCGCCACTGGCTGCCGCACGTCATCGACGACCGCCCGTTCGAGGCCTACGCGCGCTTCGAGGGCGACGACATGGTGCACTGCCGGGTAGTCCTTCTTCCCGGCACGGAACGCGTGCCCTGGAAGTCGCGCTGAGAGTACCCGGGGTGACCCGCCGCCGAGGTGCGGAGTCTTCACGGATATGAATCCGATGCCGACGACGTTGCGAAACCCCGTCCCGCTTCGTGCCGCCCTCGTCGCGCTGGCGGGATTGGCCCTCCCTCGGGGCGCGGTGGCACAGCAGCCGGTAGAGATCGCGGGACGTCTCCTCGACGCCGGCACGGGAGCCCCCATCGCGACGGCGCTCGTCTCCATCCCGGCGCTGGACATCTCGACCCTCACCAACACGGACGGAGCGTTCCATCTGGTGGTCCCCGCCGGCTCCCACACGTTCGAGATCCGGCACATCGGCTACGGTACGCGGACGACCGAGGTCGAGGCGCCCGATGGCACGCTCTCGCTGGAGTTCCGCATCGAACCGGCCGCGATCGAAGTCGCCCCGCTCGAGGTCAGCATCGAGTGGCGACCGTCGTACCTGGAGCAGGTCGGCTTCTACGAGCGCCGGGCTCACGGCAACCCTCGAAGCAGGTTCTACGATCCCGAGGACATCAGCCGCGGGGGCGACCCCCTGATCGTCGGCTGGCGGAACACGAGCGAGCGCCTTCTCAACATCAACCGGACGAACACCCTGGGGTGCACTCCACAGATCCTCATCGATGGCCGCCGGGACCGCGTCGGCCTCATGACCACGCTCGCCCATCACCGAATAGGAGGCGTCGAGGTCCACGGCGAGCCGCACAATGTGCCGGGCCTCGAGCCTCTGATTCGCGCAGGAGGCGAGGATGGGTACTGCCCCACGGTCCTCGTCTGGACACGACAGTGGCTGACCGCCGCCGAGCTTGAAGAGCGTCGGATCGTGCTCTGCGAGCCCGGCCTCGCGGCGGAACGGGCTCCGCTCGTGGTCGAGGGGACGGTCACGGATGCGCTCACCGGCATTCTTCTGCCCCGCGCGACCGTGACGGCCTGGATCACGGAACCGGGCGGGCGCCGGCGCGAGACGGAGACGACCGCCGATGACGACGGCCGCTTCCGGTTCTGCGACCTCGATCCGCGGACGGACGTGAGCATCTGGGCCAGATTCGCCGGCCTCAGCGGCGAACTGGCGCGGGTGGCGGCCGAGGGAGTCCCCGTGACGGCCGACACGGTCCCCGTGATGCGGGATCTGATGGTCCCCCTCTCTCGTCACGGTCATGTCGCAGGCCGCGTCTTCGATCTCCGGCGAGACGAACCCGTGCGGGAAGCCGAGGTCAGGCTGGCGGCGGCCGAGGCCGAATCGGCCCCCGGCGACCGTCGTCTGCCCGCGGAGGCCGGATACCTGACGACGAGCGACGAGCACGGCTTCTTCGCGATCCCGGATCTGGTCCCCGGGGACTACCGGCTCGACGTATCCCACGCCGACGGCGGGATCGCCGGAGACACCATCCCGGTCTTCTCCGGTTCAACCGTGGATGTCCGCGTCGACCTCGACCCCGCGGCGCCGCCCGCGCCCGACGCCGCCTCGCCCGCGGCGGGGCCGCGGATCGTGGCCGAGCGGCGGCATCCGCGGCTCACGGAGGTCGGTTTCTACGAACGCAGGCGCGAGAGCGCGACGCGCGGCCGCGGGCACTTCTTCACACGGGAGCGGATTCGGGCCCTCGCGCCCCCCCGCCTCACGGACCTCCTCACCGAGGTGGACGGCCTGCGCGAAGTCTGCCCGCGACAGACCTGCCGCCTCATCTCGACAAGGGCGCGGAGATGCTCCCACGCGTCCGTCTACCTGAACGGAGTCCTGGTCATGGATGGCCGCGCCTGGGACTTCGAGCGGGGGAGCGTGGACGACCTGGCGGCTCCGCATGAGATCGCCGCCATCGAAGTCTATCTCCGGTCCGTCTCCCTGCCCGGCGAGTTCGCCGCTCCCTCCAACCGCTGCGGCGCAATCGTCATCTGGAGCGGATAGCCGCGCCTGTGATCCGAGACCGCTGACTCCCCTACGATCGGACCCGCCGTCTACTACCGGCCGGTGGCCTGGGCTCTCAGGGCGGCGACCCGCTCCTCGGTGGGGGGGTGTGTCGTGAAGAGGGAGGTGAGGCCGCGGCGGCGTCCGGCGAAGGGGTTCACGATCGCCAGCGAAGCGCCGGCCGGGTTCACGTCCATCGGGATGCGGCGGGCGCCGGACTCCAGGCGCTTCAGCGCGCCCGCCAGGCCCATGGGATCGCCCGTGATCTCGCCCCCCGTGCGGTCCGCCTGAAACTCGTTGCGGCGGCTGATCGCCATCTGGATGATGACGGCGGCCAGCGGGGCGACGATGGCCATGACCAGCATGCCGAGCGGGTTGTCGCCGTCGTCGCGGGCTCCGCCGAAGATGAAGCCCCACCGGGCGATCGAGGCGATCATCGCGATGGCGCCCGCCATCGTCGCCGCGACCGTCCCGACGAGCATGTGCCGGTGCTTGATGTGGGCGAGTTCGTGCGCGATCACGCCGTCGAGTTCCCGGGGCGGCAGCGCCCGCAGGATCCCCTCCGTGAAGCAGACCACGGCGTGCTCCGGGCTGCGACCCGTGGCGAACGCGTTCGGCTGCGGCTGCGGCGAGACGGCCACGACCGGCGCGGGCAGCCCCGCCCGCTTCCGCAGCCGTTCCACCCGGTCGTAGAGGTCCGGCGCCTGCGACCGGTCCACGATCTGCGCCCGGTACATGCGCAGGACCACCCGGTCGCTGAACCAGTACATCCCGAAGTTCATGGCCGCCGACAGCGCCAGGAACAGGACCGCACCCTGCTGTCCGAACAGCATCTGGCCGGCGAACACCAGGAGAACCGTCAGGCCCACCATGAGGCCGAATACTCTGAACATCCGCGATTACCTCTCTATCTCACGTTCCGAGCTGACTCGTCCGCCGCTCGCAGTACTGCTACACCCCAGGCGACAAGTGGGTCACGCTGAGGGTCACGCTGCCGCGGCGAGCAGGTCGCAGAAGACGAAACCATCCCGCTCCACGATGTCGCCGCGCGCGACCGGGATCGGCCGCGTCAGGATCGGGCCGTCCCACACGAAGGTATGGAACTCTCCGTTCTCTCCGCACGGATCCACGCCCTCCGGAAGATCGGCGACGAAAGACGCGTCGAAGGCGCGGCCCGCGAAGGAGGCGTCCAGCACGGCCGGGTTCACGCACACCGCGACGGCCTCGAACCCATCCCGGATGAAGGAACGCGCGAGCGTCGCCGTCGGTTGCTTCCAGATCGGAAAGAGACACTCCAGCCCGGAGGCGGCGAGTTGCCGTTCGCGGTATTCGCGGAGGTCCTCCAGGAAGATGTCCCCGAAAGCCACGCGGCGGATCCCGTCTCCATGAAGTCGGTCGAACGTCTCGCCCATGGCGCGTTCGTAGATCTCGTTCGAGGACTGCGGGGGGACGACGACCTCCACCAGCGGGATGCCGATGGCCGCCGCCTGGTCCCTCACCAGCGTCCGCCGAACGCCGTGCATGCTCACGCGGTCGTAAGCCTCCGTGACCGTCGTGATCAGGGTCTCGATCCGATAGGCTCCGGACTGCTGGAGCGCCTGCAGGGCGAGGGCGCTGTCCTTGCCGCCGCTGAAGCACATGGCAATGCGTTCCCTCACCCGGCGGCCACTCCAGCGGCCACTCCAGCGGCCACTCCAGCGGCCACTCCGGCGCGCACTCCGGCGCTCACTCCAGGACCGTCGCCTGGAACGCTCCCGTGAGGACGCGGCCCTCGCGCTTCACTTGAACCCAGATCGTGTACTCGCCCGGCTGCGGGAACGCGAACGGAAACTCGACCACGCCGGTGGGAGAAGCCGTCCCGCCGCCCGCCATCGGCGAGCCGTCAGGCGCGAGCACCGAGAGCGACCCCATCGAGATCGTGCCCGCGGGGTGCAGGTGCACGAACACCGCCCCGTCATCCCGCGTGAGCGCGGCGTGGCTGAGCATCCCCATGTAGGGCTCCAGCTCGGCCGGTTTTTCGTCGGGATCCCAGACCCTGAACGACAGAACCGTCTCCTCGTCGACCCGAAGCTCCCGATCGCCCCGCCATTCGAGGATCGAACCGTCGGCCAGTGGCGCCTCGGAGCCCGACCCGGAAAGCGCCATCGGAACGCCCGTCCACGCGGAGTCGTCCGCGTCCGGCAGGGACCCCGGCAGCTCCCGCAGCGGGAGGTCCTCCGGCTCGGGCGCCACAGCGGCCTCCTCGGGGACCGAGACGCCTTCCTCCGGAACCCCGAGCGCCGACGCGTCGACGGTGATCGTGTCGACGACCGTCTGCGCGAAGCCGGACTCCTGGACGATGTCGCCGTAGATCCGGTACTCGCCCGGCGGCAGGTCCGGCCACGGGACGCGGAAGGTCGCTGAGTCCACGGGGACGGGATGCACGTGCGCGAAGGCGTCCATGCCCGGCGCGCCGACCACGAACATGTGCATGAGCTTGCCGTGGTCCGGCACGAGCGGGCTCCAGTTCCGGCCCCGCCAGGCGGGATCCGTGATCGCGATCTCCAGCGCGGGCGTCCCTCCGTCGCGCACGATCGCGCCCTCCACGGCGAGGCGCTCGAAGATCCCGCTGCGCACGTCCCGGTCGACTGCCTCCCACCACGCGTTCCCCAGGTAGAGGAGGCCCGCCATCCCCACGGCGGTGAGGGCCATGGCGATCCGGGCGCGGCGACGCCGGCGGGAGCCTGCCGCCTCCCCCGCCGGGATCTGGCTCTCGCGCACGGCGGCTCCCGTGATCGAGACGACGCCGGCGACGAGCAGAAGCCCGAGCGCCGCGAGGATCCACCCGAGACCCGGCGGCAGGTCGCGCACGCCGAGCATCACCGACGTCACTGGCACCGAGACCTCGCCGCCCCCGCGGCTCCCCTCCACCGCGACCTCGACCCGGTAGGCGCCCACCGTCATGAGCCACAGTTCGGCGGCGTACAGTTCCGGGTCGCCCGCCACGGGCACGGCTTCGTCGGGGGGCGGCGCCCCACCTTCGGGGGCCGCGTCCCAGCGCACTGGCCGCACCGTCACGAGGTCCGCCCCGCCGCCCGACACGCGGACGGAGATCTCCGCCAGCCCGGGGATGACCTCGGGGGGACGGATGACGACAGAAACGGGATAGGGGCCCGCCTCGCCCGAGAAGAACACGTTGTTGCTTCCGACATGCGCCGTCGCCACGACGTACAGCCCGGCGACGAACGCCGCCGCACGCGTCAACCGGGTGACCCCGCACCGCGTCGGTCGGGTGGCACGGCCGCGCCTCACCGGCGGACGCGCAGCCACCAGTTCCCCAGCCACAGGCCCGAGCGGGCCGAGACGAACGCGATCGGCAGCGCCCACCACGCCGCGGCCGCGAAGCGCGAAGCCGAGAAATCGCCCCCGACGAACTGACCGCCGTGCCAGAAGACGTTCTCCCAGTCGCCCGGCGCGACCGTGTAGCCCCACGTGTTGCCCTGGAAGAAGTAGTTCCGCGCCCCCTCGGAGAGCATGAAGTCGGCGAACACCCAATGGATTACGCCGAAGATGCCCACGAAGGCGACGCCGCCCACGGCCGCGATGCGCCAGTCCGCCGAAGCCCGGTCGGGCGCCTCTCCGGGCGCCGAGTGTCGCCGCAGCAGGAGGTCGATCACGATCGCGGGCGCGAACAGGAGGAGCGGGAACTCGGGCGCCACCATGTGGGTGACCGGGCGCAGGATCGGCGCCAGCATCGGCTCCGCCGGGAAGAGCGGCAGCACCCACATCATGGCCAGCGAAACCGCCGTATAGAGCAGCGTCGCGCACGTCGCTGGCCAGGGCATCTGCCCGGCCCGGCCGATGGCGAAGAGGAGGACGGGGAAGAGCGCGGCCATGATGAGATGGAAGGTCGCCCCGTGCATCTGGTTCGGGAACGTGTACTCCAGGAGCAGCACGGAGAGCGACAGGATCAGCATCGCGGCGCTGAACACGTACGCCCACGCGAGCTTGCGCCGACCCGTCTCCGAAGCGCGGTTGTGCCACGACAGGGCCATCAGCAGGGCGCCAACCTGGATCGCGTAGATCCCCAGCGCGAGGACCACGTGGGGCGGGCTCAGGATCTCGACGTCGAGCCCGTACGCATTATGCCACCAGTCGTCGAGCGGCGCAGACACGAGCATGGCGATCGCGCCCCAGATCGCCACCCACGCCCCGAGCGGCGCCCGGAAACCCCACAGCCGCACGGAACGCCCCACTTCCCCGTCCGTCCCGGAGAAGGTCGTCTTCAGCGCGAGCCACCCGCACGACAGCCCCGCCGCCAGCCCACCCGCATACACCAGCAGGTGAGCGGGCGTGAAGAGCGTGTCGCGTCCGATCGTCCGGTGCCACGAGATGTCCCACGTGATGCCCACGATCACGGCCGCCGACGCGAACAGGACCGCGCTCAGATACCACGGGATGCTGTCCGCCGACGCCGCCGCGGCCTCGCGTTCCGTGAAGACCGAGGTCGGTGCCACCGTCGATTCCATTGCGTTCCCCGAATCCCTTCCTCCCGCAGCAGACGGCCTGCCGGACTGCGGGCTATCGACACATCCGATCTACCGCCCGAAGATAGGTCTGGTTCAACCGGGATGCAGGAGAAGGTCTCGCCAGCGCACGATGGTCAGCGGGCGAGATCAGGTTGCGCGGCGTTCCGTGCGAACGCCATTGGCGCGCCATCGGGAAGAGACATGTCCTTCAGGGGCTGCCGACCGGCGCGCTCCTAACGGGAACCAGGGATCGGATACGCAGGCGATCTCCGCCCGGACCGCTGCTTCGGCCTCATGTGGAGCAACCGGCGGAAACTCGGGCACTCTGACGGCAACTCCACGGCAACTCCGCCGAGCCCTAGAACCGACCGGCCTCCAGGAACCTGATCTCCGCAGCATGGAGTTCGGCCTCCCAGCTGTCACCGATGACCAGCTGCCTCATGTTGACGGCCCCGATCGTGCCCCGCCGCATCCAGGTCCAATCGGGTCCGACCGGCGTGAGGAGCGGAGTTGCCTGCCGAGTCCCGGGATCAAGGACATACCCCAGCGTGTCTCCAGAGGTCATACGTACGAAAAGGCGCCCATCATCGAGAGGCCGCAGTTCACTGGCGATCTCGATGCTGATCAAACGGTCTCCTAACGCCTCCGCAGCTTCATTCGCCTCCTGGAGTTCACGCTCCCTCAGCGCGTGGGGGAAAAGCAGGGTTTCCGCGATTTCACCGGTCGACTCATAGGCGACGAGGGCCAGTTGCTGTTGATCCAGAACATAGATCCGGCCATCCGTTGCCACAGTTACGAGATTTCGGTGCCTTGGCAGAACCCGCTCCAGCTCGCGGGGCACTCCGCCACGCTCCTGTAAGTTCTCGGGGATGATCCCGAACGGCACAGACCCAGTACTGTCTATCCGGAGCAGGTAGTGGCTCGGGAACACGTCTCCAGATACAAGCAGGCCGACGGATCGGTGGTGCGCGATGTCGCTTGCGTTGGCGGTAATCGTAATGTCGTCGTTGAATTCGCCGGAAGAATCAAAATAGGAAACGCGTGCCATCCCGGGATCGAGGACAGCGAGTCGGCGCTCCCCGGCGGCCGTCAACCGTCGCGGGAATCTGAATTCGCCGGGACCATCCCCTTCACGCCCGGAGGCTCGAACAGGGTTCAGGCTCCAGTCGAAGGCCACGATGCGAGGATCCAGACCATCGGCAACGAAGATCCGGTCGTCCAACACCAGGATATCAGTGATCGATCCGAGGCTCACACGGTCGTCGAGTTGACCAAGCCTGGCTCGCGGAGGCTGGATCCGATACGCGCCAGAGGCCGCCACAAACTGGACGACGGACCCGCCCACGCCAGAGGTGTCCGGAGGGGGCGGGTCCGATGCCGTACAGGCCGCAATCATCGACACGGCCCAGGCCGTGCGCGGGCCGGCGCGCATCAGAACGGGCTGCTCTCACTACCGGATACGCCCGCGTTTCCCCCGAGCGATACCGTGGCCGTCACGGTTCGGAGTTGGCTTCTCACCAGCGCACCGGTTATCGGGTTGTCGATGCCCCCGGAGATGTACTCTCCACACTCCGATTGGGCCTCGACAGCGGTGGGAACTGCCAGCGAGAAGAGAGCCACAAGTTCTGCCAACAAGAGCTGGGTTCGCCTCATCAGTCCTCCCCGGTGTAAAGGTCTTGTTGCCGGGGGGAACTCGCTCCCCACCTAATGCCGCATCGGGATGAAGCACAAGCAAACTTCGGCGGTGGACTACACGGACGCGAGTCTTCGGTGCCTACGTGTCGCGAGCGCCGTCCGCGCCGTCCACGTCCCCGTTGCGAACGGACATCGACGATCGCAACACTGTCTCCTGGTGCCGACTTGGCTCCACCCCTCGCGAAGCCGCGACCACCTTCTGCTCATTCTCCAGATGCGAGGCACGGAATCCATGAAACGAGAGGCACGCGATCGCTTCCTCCACGTGAGGCTCTCCGTCGCGGTCCTCGCCCTTGGGATCGCGGGCTGCGCCGCGCCGGACCCGGCGTCGGACCCCGCCGCCCTCGCTTCGTCCCCTGCCTCGCTTTCGCCGGACCAGGTCGACGCGATTCACCGGATCGCGACCACGCCCATCGAAGCCGGTCGGACCGCCGGCATGTCGATCGCGGTCGTGCGCGGGACGGACACGCTGCTGATCGAGGAGTTCGGCCACGCCGACCTCGAACTGGGCGTGCTCACGCCCCCGGACGCCGTCTACGAGGTCGGGTCCGTGACGAAGCAGTTCACGGCGGCCGCCGTCCTGCTCCTGGAGGAGGAAGGGAGGCTCTCCCTCGACGACCCGCTCACGAAGTGGCTGCCCGACTACCCCGTCGGAGACCGGACCATCTCCGTCCGGCGCCTCCTCGACCACACTTCGGGCATTATGGGCTACACCGAGATGGAGCATCTGTGGGTCGAACTCGCTCCGCTTGACCTGCCCCGGGACACGCTCGTCACCCTCTTCGCCGCCGAGCCGTTCGAGTTCGAACCCGGCACGGCGATGACCTACAACAACTCGGCGTACTTCCTGGCGGGACTCGTCATCGAGGCCGCGAGCGGGATGAGCTACGAGGACTTCGTCGAGGAGCGCCTTTTCGGCGCGGCCGGGATGGAGAACTCCCGCTACTGCCACAAGGACGAACTCACCCCGAACCGCGCGAAGGGGTATGAGCCGAGCGACGACGGGCTGCACCCGGCGCCGTATCTGGACCACCAGTGGCCCTACGCGGCGGGATCGCTCTGCTCCACGGTGCGCGACCTCGTCGCCTGGAATCAGGCCCTCCACGGAGACGGAGAGGGCGGTGAGATTCTGAGTCCCGAGAGCTACCGGCTGATGATCACGCCGGAGCCCCTGCTCGACGGCACCGACCTGCGCTACGCGAAGGGTCTTGCGATCACGGACCGGGACGGGACGCCGCGGATCGGGCACGGCGGCGGGATCTTCGGCTACGTCTCCGACCTCCGCTACGTCCCCTCCGAGGACCTGTCCATCGCCGTGCTCATCAACACGGCCGGAGGCGCCTCGTCCGGCGGGATCGCAGGCCAGATCGAGGACGTGGTGCTCCGGGAACTCGCGGAGCCCGCCGCGACTCCCTTCGAAGGCGATCCGGCACCTTATGAGGGCCGGTACGAAGGCCCCGCCCGCGGCCAGCGCGTCACCGCGACAGTGGCTGCCGAGGACGGACAACTGACGGTCGACACGGGAGGCGGCCCGACCAACCTTTCGTGGCTCGGCGGGGACGAGTTCGCCGACGGGAGGACGCTCTACCGCTTCGTCCGCAGAGGAGATTCTGAAGGCGCCGGCGGCGAAGCCTCGTTCGATGAGCTGAGAATGGACGTCGTCTCCGGACACTTCGTCCTCCGGAGGCTGGCCGTCCCCCCGCGCGCCGACGAGGTCCGGCGCTTCGAGAGTGACCCTCTGCGCCCCGCGGCATCCGAGGAGCCGGCCTTCACGAGGCCGACCTCGCAGGAACCGGCCTCGCGGGAGCCAGCCCCGTAACGGCCAAACCAGCAGAAGACGGCGTACTGACGCGCTGAAAGGACGACACATGGCTCGCGACCCGCATACGACGGCGATCACTGGCATCCTCCTCGCTCTGAGCACTGAGGTTGGCGGAGGGAGCGAGTTGCACGCGCAGAACGGCGGCGCGGACGGCGTCCTCTCGATCGACCAGCTCCTCTCCATCGAGTCCGTCGTCGGGGGCTCGCCCGCCTGGTCGCCGGACGGATCGGCGATCCTGTTCGAGTCCGGGCTCACCGGCGGGCTCATGACCCTGTCGCCCGAAGGCGGCTTCCCCACCCGGGTGCCGGTGGACATGGGCGGCTCCGGCCATTTCCTCAGCTCGCAGATGCCGGGCTGGTCGCCCGCCGGGACGTGGATCTCCTATGTGTCGGACAAGAGCGGTGCTCCGGAGATATGGCTCTGGTCGGCGCGCGACGGTGCGGACGTCCAACTCACCGATCTCGGGGCGCGGATCAACTCGATGAGCTGGTCTCCGGACGAGCGCTCGATCGTCTTCGCCGGCGACCGCTACGGCAACTACGACGTCTGGAAGGTGGACGTCGCGACCCGGCGCGTGGACCGCCTCACCGAGGACAAGCGCTACGAGGTCTTCCCCACCTGGACGCCGGATTCACGCCACATCCTCTACGTCCGCCTCGACGACGCGTGGGAGGACCACGATGTGATCGAGGTCGACGCCATGGGCGGCAGCCCGCGCACGGTGATCGAGGATCGCGATTTCTTCGACTACGGCGCCGGAGCGACCTTCGGCTACCCGAGCGCCTCGCCCGACGGGGGCCGGATCCTCTTTCGTTCACACCGGAGCGGCTGGATCAACTACTGGCTCGCGCCGCGGGATGGGGGAGACCCGCGCCCGGTCGCCCCGGCCGAGGCCGACCAGAGCGCGGCCGCGTGGTCTCCCGACGGGCGCTGGATCGCCTACACGGAGAACCACAACGGGCACCACGACCTGCGCGTCGTTTCGGCGGACGGGGGCGAGCCGAGGGTGCTCGTCTCACCGAAGAGTGGCGTCGCGTCGAGCCCCTCGTGGTCTCCGGACGGCCGGGCGATCGCGTACCTGCAAGAGGACCTGCTGAGCCCGCGCGACCTGTACGTCGTCTCGCTGGAGGACGGGAGCAGCCGCCGGCTCACTTCCTCCATGCCGGCCGGCAACTTCGGCGACCGGCTCGTCGCGCCGGAGAAGATCCGCTACGAGAGCACGGACGGATACTCGATCCCGGCCTATCTCTACCGGCCCCCGGGCGCCGCGGCCGGAGACGATCTCCCCGGCGTGATGTGGATCCACGGGGGTCCCACGTCGCAGTTCCACGACACCTTCCAGCAGCACGTGCAGTTCTTCGTCCAGCGGGGATACGTCGTCCTCCTGCCCAACATCCGCGGGAGTTCGGGTTACGGGAAGGCGTTCGCCGACGGGAACAACGGCTGCTGGGGACATTGCGACCTGGAGGATGTCGTCGCGGGCGCGGACTACCTGCGGGGGCTCCCGGAGGTCGACCCCGAGCGGATCGGGATCACGGGGACGAGCTACGGCGGCGTGATGAGCATGTACGCGGTGGCGTTCGCGCCCGATGCCTTCCGGGCCGCGATCCCGGGCTCCGGGTACACGGACTGGGTCCACTTCCAACACGGCGAGAACGAACTCCGGCACATCAAGCTGCTGGACCACGAACTGGGGCCCTTCGCGACGAGCGAGGACGCGTGGAGCCACAGTTCCTCGATCTCGCACGTGGCGGACGTCTCCACGCCGATCCTCCTCGTGCACGGCGTGGGCCGCTATCCCGGCTCCGACCAGTCCGAGATCTTCGCGCGGGCGCTGGAGAACTACTACAAGCCCTTCCAGTACAAGACGTACCCGAACGAGAACTACTACGTGTACGGGAAGGCGAACCGCCGCCAGATGCTCCTAGACATGCTCGACTTCTTCGAGCAGTTCCTGAGGGACGAATGACGACAGGGACGAATGACGACGCGCCGCGTCGGAGCGGACGGTAGCCGGGAGTGAGGACCCGAGCCTGCGCCACGCAGCTCCTTGCCGCGACGATCCTCGTCCTGGGATGCGAGCGCGTCGAGCGCGTGCCGTCCTCCGACGCGGGGGCAGATGCCATCGCTTCCCGAGCCGCTGCCAAGACCGGCCCGGTTGAAGTGGCGGTCGAGACGAGCCAGGGGGAGTTCGTCATCGCCGTGCACCGCGAGTGGGCGCCGCTCGGGGCCGAGCGGTTCCTCACCCTCGTCGAAACCGGCTACTACGACGACGCTCGCTTCCACCGCGTCGTCCCGGACTTCATCGTCCAGTGGGGGCTGGCCGGCGACCCCGCCTTCACCGCCGAGTGGATGAACGCCCATATTCCCGACGACCCCGTCGTCGCCTCCAACACCCGCGGCCGCATCGCCTTCGCCTTCACCGACCCCGGAACCCGCGCCACGCAGGTGTATATCAACCTTGTGGACAACGTGCGGCTCGACTCGACGGGCTTCGCGCCCTTCGGCGAGGTCATCAGTGGGATGGAGGTCGTGGATGCGCTCTACTCCGGCTACGGAGAGAACTCCGGCGGAGGCCTGCGGCGGGGCGACCAGATCCGGATCGTCGCCGAGGGCAACCTCTACCTCGACCGCGAATACCCCCTCCTCGACCGCCTCGTTCGAGCTGCCCGCCGCTGACCGGGTCGTGCCGAGTGCAGGCCGTTCGAGACGATGCCGGCTGGTCTTCGTCCCGGTCATCGCCGCTTCAGTCTTCCTGTCGGGCTGCGACCTGGTGGAAACCGTGGCTCCCTTCCTCGTCGGAAACAGGGTGCCGACCGCACTGGGCGAGATCCCGCCGGCGTATCGCGACTGGACCCATGCGCCGTCACCGGCCGTGGCGGTTTGGCCGTACTTCGAAGATCCCGATGGGGATTCTCTCACGTTCATCGCCACGACCGACGATCCCGAGGTCCTGGACGTGAGAGTTGTGGACGGCTTTGTCGAGGTCGATGCCATCGGTTCGGGTGTAGCCATGGTGACCGTCACGGCCACCGACACCCGTGGCTCGACGGCTCGGCACACGTTCGAGTCCGGAGACATAGGGCCCGGGGCTCCACTACGCCCGCCAAGCTATGTCCCGCCCCCGGATCCGAAGGTCCCGATCCCTTCTTTGCAGCTTCTGCGCGGTCAGAGTGTCGAGGTGGACCTGGGAGGCTACTTCGAGGGGTATCGGCACCAGCTCAGCTTCGAGGCGACCTCGTCATCGCCAGATAGCGTGGAGGTGTCCGTCTCGGACAGTACGCTCACACTTGAAGGCGTAGATCTGGGCTGGGCACTCGTCCATGTGACGGCCACCACCCCCGGCGGCTCGACAACGCAGGAATTCAAGGTCGTGGTGGATCCTCCGATGGCCCGTTCCAATTCGGCTCCGTCATTCGAGGGGATCCATTATCGGAGAGTCATCCCGCAGGGCGCCTGGTTCTCGCTGGATCCGTCGCCGTATTTCGCGGACCCTGAAGGAGATGCGTTGACGTACACCGCCGAGCGGGGCAGTCCGGTCGTGATTCGGGGGGGCGAGAGGGATATCCTGGTGCCGCCCGGCGCAGTCCAGATCAGGGTCACGTCCAGGGGCAGGATCGCGCTGACGGGTACCAGGCCCGGCTTCGTTCGGGTCAGGATCACCGCGACAGATCCGGGCGGATTGCCGGTGAACGGCGGCTTGATCGTGGAGGTAACGCCCCCGGTGCGCCGCTGACGCGCCGGGGTGTCCCCTGTCGGGGCTTCCTCATGTCACAGCGTCACAGTTTCTGTGGCACACACGCTGCTGCCGACCTGGGGGAGTCGTCATCGGCGATCGCCGATGGCCAACTCCTGCATCCGAAGCAACGCCTCAGCGCCGGCGGTGCCGAGGTGGAGGAGTTCGTCGAGTTCTTCGCGGGTGAAGGGGGCTCCTTCCGCCGTTCCCTGCACCTCGACGAGGCGGCCGTCCTCGAGGTAGACGAAGTTGAAGTCGACGTCGGCGGCGGCGTCCTCCACGTACTCCAGGTCGAGCCTCGCCTCGCCGTCCACCATCCCGGCGCTGATTGCGGCGACCCATTGGCGGAGCGGGCTGGCTTCGAGCGCGCCGTCGGAGACCAGGTGCTGGAAGGCCATCTCAAGCGCCACGCACGCGCCCGTGATCGAGGCGGTGCGGGTGCCGCCGTCGGCGACGAGGACGTCGCAGTCCACGGTCACCGTCCGCTCGCCCAGCGCTGCGAGGTCGACGGCCGCCCGCAGCGAGCGGCCGATGAGGCGCTGGATCTCCTGCGTGCGACCCCGCGCGCCGCGGCGCTCGCGGCGGGTGCGCTCGGCCGTGGCGCGGGGCAGCATGGCGTACTCGCCCGTGACCCAGCCGCCCCGCCCCTCGCGCCACGGCGGGACCTTCTCGTCCACCGAGGCCGTGCAAAGCACGCGCGTCATCCCCATCGTGATCGTGCACGATCCCTCGGCGAAGGGGGCGGTTCCTGTCTCCAGGGTCGTGGGGCGCAGGGCGTCCAGCGCCCGCCCGTGTGGACGTGCCGGCATGGGGCATCCTCGGTCGAAAGGTCGAAAAGGAAGAGCCGATGAACGTCGAACGCGTTGAGAGTATGCCGCCCGCGACCCCGCTGCGACGGCGCATCCCCCCGCTCCGCCCCGCGGCGCGTCGCCGGACGCCCGTTCGCCCGGTAGTCACGTGTCTCGCGCTCGCGGGCACGACCCTGGCCTGCGCGCCGGGCGACGCGCCGGAAGCGGAGGCGGAGGTCCTCCCCACGAGCGTGCTGTTCACCGGCGCGACCGTACTCGACGGATCCGGCGAACCGTCGTTCGTGGCCGATGTGGCGGTGGAGGGCGACCGGATCGCCTTCGTTGGCGATGCCTCGGCGGCGGCGGTCGCATTGCGGGACACCATCCCACTCGACGGCCTGCTGCTCACGCCCGGCTTCATCGACATGCACAGCCACATCACCGTCATCACCCTCGGCGAGGCGTACGGGCTTCCCGCTACCGAGTTCCTCACGCAGGGGATCACGACCGGCGTCATCGGCGTCGACGGCGCGAGCAGCACGGATCTCGCCGCGCTCTACGCGGACCTCGAAGGATCCGGCGTCGGGAAGAACCTTATCTCCTACATCGGGCACGGTTCCGTCCGTGAGGCGGTCATGGGGATGGACGGCCGCGCCCCGACCGCGGCCGAACTCGACGAGATGAAGGCGCTCGTCCGGAGGGGGATGGAAGACGGCGCCTTCGGGCTCTCGACCGGGCTCTTCTACACGCCCGGCTACTACGCGGAGGCCGACGAGGTCATCGAACTCGGCCGGGTCGCGGCGGAGTACCCGATCGGCGGGGAGCACGCCCCCATCTACGACACGCACGACCGGGATCTCGGCGCCGCCTACCAGGGGATCGGCTACCACGATTCGATTCGCGAGGCGATCCACATCGGCGCGGAGTCCGGCCTCCGCACCATCTTCAGCCACTTCAACGCGCAGGGGGCCGCCCTCTACGGACGGGCCTCGGAAGGCGCCGCCATCATCGATTCGGCGCGCGCGGAGGGCCTCGAGGTGGCGGGCGCGCAGCACATCTACACGTCCACGATGTCGAGCCTGCGTGCCTACACCATCCCGCGCTGGGCGCAGGCCGGCGGACCGGAGCAGATGGTGCGCCGCTTCCAGCATCCCGACACGGCCCGGGTCCTCGATGTGCAGACGATGGAGATGCTCGAGATCCGCGGCGGGCCGGAGAAGATCGTGTTCGCCGACGCGAGGCCCGAGTACAACGGCAAGACGCTGGCGGATGTGGCGGCCGAGCGAGGGCTGCCCGTCCCCGAGGCGGTGCGCGAGATCATGTCCGAGTCGAACCCGTGGGTGATGAACCGCGACCTCTACGACGTCGAGAACACGCGCTATCTCGCGACGATGCCCTGGATGATGACGTGCACGGACGGCGCCACGCCCGCGCCGGGCGCCGAGATCGTGCATCCCCGCGTGTACGGGAACTTCCCCAAGAAGATCAGGGACTTCGTGGACCGGGACGGTGCGATCGGACTCCCGTTCGCGATCCGGAGCATGTCGGGCCTCGCCGCGGACTTCCTGCGGCTGGACGATCGCGGCTACATCCGCGAAGGTCTGGTCGCGGATATCGCGGTCATCGACCTCGACCGGTTCACGGACCGGGCGACGTACGACGACCCGCACCAGTTGTCTGAGGGCGTCGTGCACGTGCTCGTGAACGGCCGCTTCGCGATCCGCGACGACGAGGTGACCGGCGAACTCGCCGGCCGCCCCCTGCGGCGCCCCTGACTCGGCCAGACACCGGCGGCTGGCACCAGCTGACCGACCGCCACCAACCGACAGATCGGAAACCGACCCATGATTTCAGTGCGCTTCGCCACGCCCGCTGCGGCCCTTCTCGCGTTCGCCGGCCTTCCGGCGGCGGTCGCTGCGCAGGCCGGGCTCGTGATCGAGGACGGGCAGGCGCAGATCGTGCCGGCCTTCGCCGACTCGGCCAACTGGATCCGGCATGAACTGTGGGTCGAGACCGGGTTCGACTCCGACGGCGACGGCCGGCCGGACCGGGTGCACCTGGATGTGACGCGTCCGGGGCAGACCGACGGCGAGGGGCTCCGCGTACCGGTCATCTACGAGACGAGCCCTTACTACTCGGGTGTCGCCGGCATCGACTTCGCGCACTTCTGGGATCTGCGGCAGGAGGTGGGCGGCGAGGCCCCGCCGCGCGACCCGTTCCCGGCCACGATCCGCCACATTCCGAGCCAGCCGCGGATCTCGAACTCGCATGTGGCGACGTGGGTGCCGCGGGGGTTCGCGGTGGTCCACTCGCAGTCGCCCGGGACCGGGCAGTCGCAGGGGTGCCCGACCGTGGGCGGCGCGAACGAGTCGCTGGCGCCCAAGGCGGTGATCGACTGGCTCAACGGCCGGGCGCGCGGCTTCACTAGCGTGGACGGGGACGAAGAAGTCGAAGCCCACTGGGCGACCGGACGGGTCGGGATGACGGGCACCTCATACAACGGCACGCTCCCCCTGGCCGCGGCGACGACAGGCGTGGAGGGGCTCGAGGCGATCATTCCCATCGCGCCGAACACCTCCTACTACCACTACTACCGCTCCAACGGGCTGGTGCGGTCGCCGGGCGGCTATCCCGGGGAAGATGTCGACGTCCTGTTCGACTTCATCTTCAGCGGCTTCCCGGAGGTCCGCGATTACTGCCTCGCGAACGTGCGCGACGAGATGACAGCGCGGCTGGACCGGGTCACGGGCGACTACAACGACTTCTGGGCGGGCCGCGACTACCTGAACCACGTCGACGGCGTGCGGGCGGCCACGCTCATGAGCCACGGCTTCAACGACTGGAACGTCATGCCCGAGCACAGCCACCGCATCTCGATGGCGCTCAGGGAGCGGGGCGTGCCGCTGCAGATCTACTACCACCAGGGCGGGCACGGCGGGGCGCCCCCGCTCGAACTCATGAACCGGTGGTTCACCCGCTACGTGGTCGGTGTCGAGAACGGCGTGGAGGAAGACCCGGCGGCGTGGATCGTGCGGGAAGGAGACGACCGCGCGGAGCCCACGCCCTACGCGAGCTATCCCCACCCCGAGGCCGATGCCGTGACGCTCCGCCCGGATGGCGACGGACGCTGGACCGGAACGCTTTCCCTGGGCGAGGCGGACGCCGGGACCGGTGGGGTCGTCGACAACTTCGCGTTCACCGGCGAACAACTTGCCGCGAGCGAGTGGTCGAATCACCGCCTGCTGTATGCGACGCCGGAACTCCGCGAGGACGTCCACTTGTCGGGCGTGGCCACCGTCCGCGTGCGGATGTCGGCGGACGCCCCCGCGGCCAACCTGTCCGTGTGGCTGGTGTCGCTGCCGTGGACCGAGAGCGGGGAGATCAACGACAACCTCATCACGAAGGGATGGGCCGACCCCGCCAACGCCGGAGCCGAGGACATCGCGTCGCCCCGCGCCGGCACACCGCTCACGCCGGGAGAGTTCGTCGACCTCCAGTTCGCGCTCCAGCCCGACGACCAGATCATCCCGGCCGGAGCCCGCATCGGCCTCATGATCTTCTCCAGCGACAAGTTCTTCACGCTGCACCCCGACCCCGGCACGACCCTCACCGTCGACCTGGGCGAAACCCGCATCGCGCTGCCCGTCGTGGGCGGCGCCGCGGCCCTGCGCCGCGCCCTGGGCATCCCCGCCTCCGAGTAGCGCCGGGCGGATACAACCCTCGGTCGAAATGGCGCCTCTTACCGATGGCGCCTCTTACAGACTGAGGCCGCCATGCCGCGGACAGCGGTCGACGTCACCGATGTCTCAACCGGAACGGAAACCATGCGCGCTTGCGGAAGCTTCCTTGCCGCCGGAGTCCTCAGTTGCGCGGCCATCGCCTGCGGCGGCGCTCACCCCGAGCCCGAAGATCAACCCCCGAACGCGGTCCTGGTCTCCGATTCAGCGGGCATCACGAACATCGCCCTGGGCCGCGTGGAGGAGCTCTCGGTACCCTCCCTGGAGTCGAACCTCGTCTTCTCCACCCGCGATCTCGGGATCGAGCTGTTCTGGGTCGGCGATGCCCTCCTCCTCGGAAACGGCGGCCTTGCGCTCGCCAACACCGGTTCGGGCGAGGTGCTGCTCTTCTCCGCCGACGGTTCGTTCACGGCCCGGGTCGGGGGGCAGGGCGAGGGACCGGGCGAGTTCAGCGAAGTCACGACGCTCCTCGGGACGGACGGAGGGTTCCTGGCCTACGACGCCAGACTGGCCCGCCTCAACGAGTTCTCGGAGAGCGGGGAGTTCCTCACGTCGTCGCCACTCTCCGCCCAGAGCGCCATCGTGAGCCTGAAGCCGCTCGCGAGAGACGCCACGGGGCACATGCTCGCCGTCCTGGGCCAACAGCGGTACTTCCTCCCGGAGGGGACGAAGCGGGACACGACCCCGCTGCTCCTGTTCGCCGATCTCGAGACCGACCCGGACACGCTGGGCGTGCTGCCCGCCACGGAGTGGAGCTACGGCGGCATTCCCGGCGGCGGGTTCACCCGCACCGAACCCGCCTTCGGACGGGACATCGTCGCCCGCGGATTCCGGGACCGGGCCCTGATCGGCGACACCGACGTGCTGAGCCTCTCCGTCCACACGGCCGACGGGAGTCTGACGCGTCGGATCCGTGGATCGGCTGGCGGGTGGGCGGTCGCGGCCGAAGAAATCGGGGCATGGAGAACGGAGCGGCTCGCACGCAGGGGCCCGGACGCCCCCGACTGGTACATGGAGTTTGTCGAGAACGCACCCTACCGCGAGACGCACCCCGCCTTCCACGCCGCGGTCCTGGGTCCCGATGAGCTCGTCTGGATCGGGCTTGCGACCCGCCCCGGCGAGGAGACCCGCCGCTGGCTCGTCCTCGGCCCCGACGGACCACCGCGGGGCTGGCTGGATCTTCCCGCGGAAGCGAGCGTGCTGGCCATCGACGCCGACCGCTTCGTACTCCTCGAGCGCGACGCCCTGGATGAAGAGGAGGTCAGGCTCTACCGCTACGACGCGAGCCGGTAGCCACCCGCCCCCCGTCACCCACTCGTTCCCATATGGCGATCGGACGTCCAGGCTTCCCGGAGCTATGGAACAAGGCTCTCCGGGCTCGGTCCATGGGAGCGGTCCGCCGTCGATCTCGGCAAGCGTCCCCCACCTCCCGCGTCCGGCGCTTCAACAACGGCAGCACCCGGCTCTCGGACCGCTGGACGACGCGGGTTGCCGTCCCGTCCTGTCCCGCCAACGGCGCCTTGCGGTTCATCTTCCATCCCCGATAGGATTGCCGCTCGCTAACGTGACTTCATCTTCCACCAAGCGGCTTCCCCGCGTCCCAAGAAACCATCCGGCCGTGGGGTCACGCTCCGGGTCCAGCCTCGTTGCCAGCGACCAAACTCCACCGATCAACGCCTGGAACTCGTCCCAAGCACCTCCAAGGGATTCCCACGTCACACGCCTTGGACTGTTTCGGTCGCATGTCACGTGCCAAGGTTCCTCTTCCGTTTTTCTTCCGAACCGGAAAGCCCTTTCAGATCAGGCTTCCTCTCATCGTTGTGGCCGCAGCGCTCGCGGCTCTATCGACGACGGCCTGCGACGATGGAGCCACGGAGCCCGCCCCCACTCCAAACCGGGCTCCGTTGCCGAGCGGCTCGATTCCGGCCCAGACCGTAGCTGTGGGAGGGATCGTCACTGTCAACGTGGCCGGACATTTCAACGACCCCGATGGCGACGCGCTGACCTACACGGCAACGAGTTCCAATCCGCAGACCGCCACAGTTGCGGCGTCCGGCAGCGTGGTCACCGTAGCGGCGACCGCTCGTGGCGTGGTGACCGTCACGGTAACGGCAAGGGACCCTGGCGGACTGTCGGCACAGGCGACGTTTACCGTCACGGTGCCCAATGGGGCACCGGTCGCCACGGACACCGTTCCCGCGCAAACCGTCTTCGTCGGAGACACCACCGACGTTGACATGGCGGGGTACTTCAGTGACCCCGATGGCGACCCGCTGACCTATTCGGCCGCGAGCTCGAACGTTACGGCGGTTTCGGCCTCGGTGGCCGGGCGCGTGGTTTCGATCGCCGCCAAAGTGGCCGGGACGGCGCTCATCAAGGTCATCGCGACCGATCCGGATGGCCTCTCCGAGCAGCAGAACTTCGAGGTCACCGTGCCCAACCGGGCCCCGGTCGCCGAGGGTCCCCTCCCCGCCAATACGCTGGTGGTGGGACAGACGGTTGCGGTCGACGTGTCACCGTATTTCCGTGACCCGGACGGCGACACCCTGACGTACACGGCCTCGTCGTCCGACACCGGTGTGGCGACGGTCTCGATTTCGGGATCGACCGTCACCATCGCGGCCATCGCCAGGGGCGCGACCCAGGTGACGGTCGCGGCCGCGGATCCCGGGGGGCTCGCAGCCACGCAGACCTTCCAGTCCGTGGTCTCCAACCGGGCGCCCGAGCCAGTGGGCACGATCACGGACCAGACCGTCAACGTCGGTGAGACGGTCACGGTCGACGTGTCGCCGTACTTCCATGACCCGGACGGCGACACCCTGACGTACACGGCCTCGTCGTCCGACAACGGTGTGGCGACGGTCTCGATTTCGGGGTCGACCGTCACCATCGCGGCCGTCGCCAGGGGCGCAACCCAGGTGACGGTCGCGGCCGCGGATCCCGAAGGCCTCGCAGCCACGCAGACCTTCCAGTCAGTGGTCCCCAACCGAGCACCCGAGCCAGTGGGCACGATCACGGACCAGACCGTCGACGTCGGCGAGACGGTCACGGTAGACTTGGCACCGTACTTCCATGACCCGGACGGCGACGCCCTCACCTACAGTGCGACATCGTCCAACCCCAGCGTAG
>VXQX01000005.1:34381-55606 GCA_009838765.1 Gemmatimonadales bacterium | reverse complement strand
GACCCGGACGGCGACGCCCTCACCTACAGTGCGACATCGTCCAACCCCAGCGTAGCCACGGCCTCGGTTTCGGGCTCCATCGCGACGATCACGGCGGTCGCAGCCGGCAGTGCCACGATTACCGTGACCGCCCGTGACCAGGGAGGACTGACCGCGACACAGCGGGTTGACATCATCGTCAGGCTAGTGAACCGTGCGCCGCGTGCGGTGGGGACCATCCCGGCTGCGACGCTGGCCTCCGGCGGTACGGCAACGGTCGATGCATCCCTGTATTTCACAGACCCGGACGGCGACGCCCTCACCTACAGTGCGACATCGTCCAACCCCAGCGTAGCCACGGCCTCGGTTTCGGGCTCCATCGCGACGATCACGGCGGTCGCAGCCGGCAGTGCCACGATTACCGTGACCGCCCGTGACCAGGGGGGGCTGGCGGCGACCGAGCAGGTTCACGTCACAGTCACAGACGGGGTCGGTCTCCGGGACGACTTCAACTCATCGGCCAGTCTGGCGGACTGGCGCCTCCTCCGGGCGACGGCAGTTGTGAACAACGGTGTCTTGGCACTGACGAAGACGACCGATTACACCGGTGTGGCTGCACGAGATTTGGCAGAGTCAATCACTTCGTGGACCCTCGCGATCAGGATGGGTCGTGGACAACCAGCTGATTCCGCTGTTGCCGTAGCCTGGCGCACAGGACACACGAAATACACGTGGGCCGGATTCTATATCATGCCGCATGAAGACAACAATTACTTCCTGCTTGTCTATGATTCTGCGTCGGGTTACTGGGACACCATTACAAATTCGTCCGGGAACTCGGATGCAATCAGCGTCGAGGCGGGAGAACTGACCACGATCAGTGTCAGCTTCATCGATGGGCAATTCCAGGGGGCTGCCGATGGCACCGAACTCTTCAACTATCCAACAGATAGGCTCGGCTCTGCCATTTTCGCGAACTTGGCCCCCGATGTGAGGCTGTTCGCCGACGGCGTGTCGGGAACCATCGCACTGTTCGACTGGATCGAAATCAGTGGCGATCCGGTCGGCAGCGGTTTTTTCGCGGACGACTCGGCAACTCCGGGCGGGGTTGCCGCGCGTGAGTTTGCCAAGGACGGGCCCGCCGCCGGGATATTGAGCACGAAGTCTCTGGATGTTACCCGGTCCGTGTCGACGCGGAGAAATCGTTAACGAGGCTTCGTCGGCAGGAGAACCGCGTCGAATGGCGGGAATCCGGCGGACGAACTCGCTCGACGTTGCGCTGGCCGTGCGAAGGATTCGACGAGGAATAGGAATGATCGATTCGCATACGAAAGCGTCGTGCTTTACACCCGGGGCGACCGCCGGCCGGCTCTTGACAATGCTGCTCGCCGTGATGCTGTTCGCGCTGCTCACCGCGCTCGGGGCCCATGTGGCGGTTCCGCTCGGAATCACCCCGGTGCCGATGACGCTTCAGACCTTGTTCGTACTGCTCGCCGGTGCCCTGCTGGGCCCGGTGGCCGGGGCAACTTCCCAGCTACTCTACCTCGGTCTCGGCGTCGCCGGCGTTCCCGTCTTCGCGATGGGCGCGGCGGGCCTGCCCTGGATCTTCGGTCCGACCGGCGGCTACCTGATGGCCTTCCCGCTCGCCGCGGCGCTGGTGGGGTGGATCTCGGGCTCTGACGGACGCGCCCTGCGCACCGCGATTGCGCTGGTCGTCGGCTCCTCGGTCATCTTCGTCATGGGTGCGGGCTGGCTCGCGGTCGTCACCGATCTCGGCCCCGGCGCCCTCTTCGCTGTTGGCGTGCAGCCGTTCCTGGTGGGCGCCGTCGTGAAGGCGACCGTTTGCTTTGCGGCGACGCGCCGGATCGTGGCGAAGGGTCGGCGGCAAGGCGTTAGCTAGCTGTCACCGGTTCGTCGCCAAACGGGACTCAAGCCGACTGCGGTCCCGTGACGCGAAACCGCGCAGGATTGTATTCGTACGCCTGATTCGGTATGCCTGTTCGGCAGATTGTATGCTGGACAGCCCCCCGGGAACGGACGTCACCACGCGGCGAGGCATGAGGACTCACCACACAACGCACGTCACGCGTGCCAGGCGCGTCGCACTCTTCGGCTTGCTCGCGGTCGTGCAGGCGTGCGCCAGCGCGGGGTCCGGCGGGCGTTCATCCGAGTCGCCGGTCCGCCCGGACGCGATCCGCCCGGACGCGGCGCGCGTGGCCGAACTTGAGGCGATCTACCGGGCGCGCGCGCAAGCCGCCCTCGAGGGCGCACACGAGGCGGACATCCGCTTCATGACCCACATGATTCCGCACCACGCGCAGGCGCTGGTCATGGCGGGCTTCGCTCCGGACGCCGGCGCGAGCCCCTCGATCCGGACGCTGTGCGCGAGGATCATCAACGCGCAGACCGATGAGATCGCCGTCATGAGGCGCTGGCTCTCGGAGCGCGAACTTCCCGTCCCCGAGACCGGAGACATGCGGGGTCACGGGGAGGGGGCCATGCTCATGGCCGGGATGCTGACCCCGGAGCAACTCGCGGAACTCGAAGCCTCGCGCGGCCCCGACTTCGACCGCCTCTTCCTCCGGTACATGATCCAGCACCACAAGGGCGCCGTCACGATGGTCCGGGAGCTGTTCGCCACCGACGGCGCGGCGCAGGACGACTTCGTGTTCAAGCTGGCCTCCGACATCCACGTCGATCAGGCCACGGAAATCGCCCGCATGGAGCTGATGCTCGAGGCGCTCGCCGCGCCGGAGCCGGGCGGCTGATTCATGCAGTTCACTCCAATCGAAGGATGCGACATGTCCGCTGTGACGAAGGAACGCAACGACACTCGATTCGCCCCGCGCCTCGCGACTCTGCTCGCCGGCGCGATCGTTCTCGGCGGGCTGACCGCCTGCTCCTCGTACCGGTCGTCCCAGGCCGGCATGGCGGCCGCTCCCGCTGTCCCGGCCGCCGCGCCCACGGGCCTCCAGGTCGACCCACCCGCGCCGGATCCGCGCGTCGGGCTCGCGGCGGGCATGTTCGATGCGGGCGAGGCGATCTGGAACCTCGACCTCGTCTCCGCCACGCCGCCGCCGGACCCGTTCGTGGGCGCGACGAACTCCGATCTTGCCTTCTCCGGCCCGTACGCGATTCAGGGCAACTACGACGGGATTCAGATCTGGGATATCTCCGATCCCGCCAATCCGCAGACCGTCGTGACCTACGTCTGCCCCGCGTCCCAGAGCGACGTCTCGGTGTACGAGAACCTGCTCTTCGTCTCCGGCGAGGGGTTCGGCGGACGGCTGGACTGCGGTGATCAGGGCGTTGAAGAGGCGGTGAGCCACGACCGGCTCCGCGGGATCCGCATCTTCGACATCTCCGAAATCACGGCGCCGGAGTATGTCGCCAACGTCCAGACCTGCCGCGGCTCGCACACGCACACGCTGCTGGAACACCCCGGGGACGACGAGAACGTCTACGTCTATGTGTCGGGTTCCGCCCCGGTGCGTCCGGCGGAGGAACTCGCCGGCTGCTCGGGCGCGCCGCCGACCGAGGATCCGAACTCCGCCCTCTTCCGCATCGAAGTCATCCGCGTCCCGCTGGCAGACCCGGCGAGCGCCGAGATCGTGAGTTCGCCGCGCATCTTCGAGGACCTGGTCGCGCCGCCGACGCACGGCCCGGCCCCCGACGACATCGCGGCGCTCGAGGAGGCCCGGGCGCGCGGCGCCTTCATCGTCGAAGTGCAGGGGCAGGAGATGGTGCTGCCCGAACCGGCCGCCCAGGGAATGCTTGGACAGATCGTGGCCCAGCGCGGAGGCGAGGGCCCACCCACCGCGGCCGACAGCGCGGCGCTGCGCGAAGCGCTGCCCACGATCATCGCGCAGATGATGGGACAGCAGGGCGGGGAGGGCGACGGCCCCGAACCCGGCCCGACGCAGTGCCACGACATCACCGTCTACCCGGCCATCGGTCTCGCAGGCGGGGCATGCGAAGGCTACGGCATGCTGCTCGACATCAGCGACCCGGAGAACCCCCGGCGGCTCTCCGCCGTGTCCGACTCCAACTTCTCCTATTGGCACTCGGCGACGTTCAACAACGACGGCACGGCGATCCTGTTCACCGACGAGTGGGGCGGCGGCGGCGCGCCGAAGTGCCGGGCCTCCGACCCGATGGAGTGGGGCGCGAACGCGATCTTCACCATCGAAGGCTCGGAGATGGTGTTCCAGAGTTATTTCAAGCTCTCTGCGCCGCAGACGCCCGAGGAGAACTGTGTGGCCCACAACGGATCGCTGATCCCGATCCCCGGCCGCGATATCATGATCCAGGGCTGGTACCAGGGCGGGGTCTCGCTCATCGACTGGACCGACACCGCGAACCCCGTCGAGATCGCCTACTTCGATCGCGGTCCCGTGAACGCCGACCGCATGCAGATGGGCGGCAGCTGGTCCGTGTACTGGTACAACGGCCTCATCGTCAACTCCGAGATCGCCCGCGGGCTCGACATCCTCGAGCTGGCGCCGAGCGAGGCCCTCACGCAGAACGAGATCGACGCGGCGAATTCCGTGCAGTTGACGCACCTGAACTCCCAGGGTCAGCCCATCTTCGAGTGGCCCGCGACGTTCGCGCTCGCGAGAGCCTACCTGGACCAGTTGGAGCGCCACGGCGGGCTCGCCGCCGCAAGGATTGACCGTCTCCGCGCCGGACTGGCCGAGGCCGAGGAGATGACGGGATCCGGCCGCGCCGACGCGCTCCGTTCGCTGGCCGACGGCGTATCGCGTGGAGCCGGGGGGGCGGGCGACGCCGCGAAGGTCCGCATGCTGGCCGACGCTGTCCGGTCCCTCGCGGGCGCGGGGATGTAGGGACTCCGGGGTTGTCCGCAGCCCGTTCCGGGGATGCCCACGCTGATCGAAGCCCCGGCCGTCATCGAGGCGGCCGGGAGCAAGCCCAAGCGGATCGAGGAATACGCCGGCCGCGTCCGGACGAGGCACGACGGCGTCAGCGTGGCGCGGATGGCGGCGCCGCCCGGCTGGGTCGAACCGGGTCAACGTCCCGAATTCGAGGAGATCACCGTCGTGCTGAGCGGATCACTGCGCGTGGAGCACGAGAGCGGCGTCATCGACGTGAATGCCGGCCAGGCCGTCGTCACCCGCCCCGGCGAATGGGTCCGCTACAGCACGCCGGGCCCCGAGGGAGCCGAGTACATCGCCGTCTGCCTCCCCGCCTTCTCCCCCAACACCGTCCACCGCGACCCCTAGGCTGAGAGCCGGCGTTTTCTATTCCGGATCGGCGATGCCGGACAACTCGACGGGCGGTCCATCCTTGCGCAGCTCGCGCAGCGTCATTTCCTCCGCGATGAGCTCAGCGGCGCGCTGCTCCACCCGTCGCCGCCGCTGCGTGTCGAGTCCCTCGATGACCTCGTTCACGTTCAGGGCCAGCATGATCCACCTTCCATCGCGCCGCTAAGCATCGAGGCTCCTATGAGGGATCGATTTCCGTCAGAGTCACAGACCTGCCGCGCCGCACGCCCCGAACCGACACCACCGAGTTCCACAGCGGACGAACGATATCGTCCATCATCCCAGGCGGAACCCTCACCCTGTGCTCACCGTCGTCGGCAACGATCCGGATCTCGTTGCTGGTGCTCCGCGCATCCGCAAACAACAGGGTGCCGTGGATCTCAACTCTCTCCTCCTCGGGCGCGCGGGCGATAGCGGGCGGCTGGACATCCTTCCTGGTGCGAGTAAAACCGACCACGCGAGATCCTTCAACCCCCGAAGCCGCGAATCCGACCTGCTTGATGCTAGTGCCATCAGGTGCGATCTGTTTCGCCAGGGCCAAGGCGTTTCGACGATAGGTGTCATCCGGGATCAGTTCTTCAAGCTGATCTTCGCTGGAGCCGTTCACGTTCTCGACGATCGTCAGGAAGTCGTGAATCACTTCCGGTAACTCGGGCAGGTCGACGAACCCGGGGAACTCCAGTTGGCCACTACCCAACCGGATGGACACCGAGTAGCTCGCTGCCTTCGGCAGAGAGACATGGGGACTCAGGTAGTTCCGGAGCGCGGCCTCGGGAGGCCCCCTATGCCTGAACGGTCGATCCGCTTTTCTCTCCGTGATGCGCGTGATCATCTTCAACGTATCGTCCACGCGGGCGCGATACGCCGGCCATTCGGTAATGCCCAAGCCCACTCCGGGGCCCGAAAGGGTCATCTGAATCTCGTGATCCGACAGGACGACGCCTCGCGCATGCAGGTGCCGGTGGAAGTTGGCCTGTTCCCAGACCTCGCGCAGTTCGTCGGCAATCTCGGACGGCGGGTCCCCGGCAAGTCCGGCGGATGCGAGTTTCTCCGCGAGCCGGATCTCGTCGCATTCCAGAGCGAGCCAGGCGGCGCTCCGATGCATAACCGCAAAGGTCACCGGGGACGGATCCTGGAGGGCGCGCAGTGCCGCCAACTCGCTCTCCAAGGCCTGCGCGTAGAGCCGGCCGGCTTCATCCAGGTTGCCGGCTGCCTTGGACCGATCCGCAAGGAACGCAAGGTCCATCGCCCGATCATGAGCGGCGCGCGACTCGTTCATGGTGTTGCGACCGTGGCCGTTGGACGCCCGAACTCCACCACGATCGCGTAGCCGGGCGCCGTTGCGTCACCGCGTTGCATCTGAACCAGCTTCTCCTTTACCCGCTGGGCCACGGCGGAGGGCGGCCCCTTGCGAATGCCAGATACCTCCAACCGGACTGCACCCTGCATCGGGGGCTCGGCGGTGTCCCCGCCCAGCCAGTAGTCGAAGCCGGTGCCGTGCCGAGCTCGGCTCATCACGACAAGGTCCATCAACCGGCGGGCCAACAGGAGAGCGATTCCCGCCGCACCGTCCTCGGTAGCGTCGATCTCGTTGCCCCAGGAAAGGCGTGCCTGATCATCCGGAGTTTCCCAATGAAGGGGATGCGTGCCGACCACGCTGCCTGTGACCGCCAGGTCAACCCCCGGTACGTGAGACTGCGATTCCAGGCAAACGGCACCCGCTTGGGCCAAGGAGCTCCCAACCTCCGGGCTCAACCCGACCATGGCTCCGTCACCCAGGTCGCCCAGATCAAGGATCTCCCCCATTCACTCCCTCCCTTCCTCACCCGAGACCAAGGTCGACGAACGTCGAGCAGAATGGACGTTGCGGGTGTAGCGAGCAACCCACCTGGGCGACCGTTGCAGACCCGCCGCTGCGCGGGGCTCGAAGGACAGAAAAAAGGTCTCCCGATGCAGCGAGGACAACACGGAATCGGATCGGACGCACGCTGGCTATGCATGGGATTCCAGGGCGTCGGAGGGGTCGAAGCCCTCCCAGCGCACGTGCGGTACGTCGCGGAATCGTGTTGCCATCACTTCGAGCGCCTCGGGGTTGTTGTCGACGAGGATGAAGTCTCGGCCCAGTTCGTGGGCGGCCATGCCAGCCGTGCCGCTGCCCGCGAAGAAGTCGAGCACGAGGTCGCCGGGGTTCGAGGAGGCTGTGATGATGCGGCGGAGGATGCCGAGCGGCTTCTGGGTCGGGTAGCCCGTCCGTTCGGCGCCGCTCGTGGGGACGATCGTGTGCCACCAGGTGTCGGTGGGCAGCTTGCCGCGCGCGGCCTTCTCCGGTCCCGCCAGTCCCGGGGCCATGTACGGGATGCGCTCGATCTCGTCGACGTTGAAGACGTAGTTCGACAGGTCCTTCACGTAGAACAGGATGTTGTCGTGCTTTGCCGGCCAGCGCGTCTTCGGTCGCGCGCCGTAGTCGTACGCCCAGACGATCTCGTTCAGGAGATGGTCGGGGCCGAACAGGTCGTCCAGGAAGAGGCGGCAGTGGTGCACTTCCCGGTAGTCGACGTGGAGATAGAACGACCCGTGCGGGGCGAGAACGCGGTACGCCTCGACGAGCCGGGGCCCGAGGAACGCGAGGTAGTCGTCGAACCGATCCGCGAAACGCCGGGTACCGAGGACGGTCGTCTCGTAGCGCTCGCCCTGGAAGCCCGTCCGGTCGCCGTCATCTCCGCTCGAGGCGCGCCGGGTTCGGATCCGGGTGCGCCGCTGCGTGCGGCCGGTGTTGAAGGGAGGGTCGATGTAGATGAGATCCGCGTGTCCATCCGGCAGGCCCCGGAGCGCGTCCAGGTTATCTGCATGGATGATCCTGGGCATCGCATCTCCCGTGACGATGAAGCCCGCACGCCGTGGCGACGGTCAGAACTCCCGAAGCTAGTGTAGAGCGGCTGAAACCTGCGAGTCACCGAGAGTGCCGGGGCGCCGGCTCAGCGCGGCGAGGAGTGACGCCCATTGCCGGCTCGCCGTCTGGATACCACGATCAACCCCCGTTGGATCGTTCGCTCGAATCGCGGCCTGACTGCCTCCGGGCCGCGCCGCTGACAACGTTGGATACGCGCCTCGACACGGCGCCGCACCGGAGACGCCAATGGAATACGATCCCACCCTCCCCTGGTACCGACGCCTCCACTGGCAGGTGCTGTCGGCCATGATCCTCGGTCTCGGCGTGGGCTGGGCCTTCGGGCTGCCCGCGGCGAATGCGATCGGCTGGATCGGCGAGCTGTTCATGAAGCTGCTCCGGATGATCATCGTGCCGCTCGTGCTCACGTCGATCGTGTCCGGAGTCGCCTCCGTGGGCGGGGGGAGGGCGATCGGTCGCCTGTTCGGAAAGACGATGGGCTACTACGTCCTTTCGAGCATGCTGGCGGCGCTGACCGGGCTGCTGATGGTGAACCTCATCCGGCCGGGGCGGAACGCCGACATGGGTGCGGCGGCACAACAGGAGGTGCCCGAACTCAGCACGCCGGACTCCGCGGTCGATCTCATCCTCGATATCGTCCCGAACAACTTCTTCGCCGCCGCCTCCGCGGGCGACATGCTCGCGATCATCTTCTTCTGTATCGTCTTCGGCGCGGCGATCACGGGACTGCCGGAGAAGCCCCGCGTGGTCGTCACCGACATCTTCAACGCCTTCTTCCAGGCGATGATGGCCCTCACGTCGGGGATCATAAAGTTCCTCCCCATCGGCGTCTTCGCGCTCATCACGAAGATGGTGGGGGAGACCGGCTTCGACCGCTTCGCGGCCCTCGCCAAGTACTTCGCGACCATCGGGTCGGGGCTCACGATCCACCTCTTCATCACGATGCCGCTTCTGCTCATCGTGCTGGGCCGGATCAAGCCGCTGGTACACTTCGCGAACCTGCGCGAGCCGCTCCTGACCGCGTTCTCGACGAGTTCGTCGGGCGCGACGCTCCCGGTCACGATCAAGACGCTGCGGGAGAAGGTGGGTGTTTCGAACAAGGTCTCGTCGTTCGTGCTCCCGATGGGCGCCACCGTGAACATGGACGGCACGGCGATCTTCGAGTGCGCCGGCGCCCTCTTCATCGCGCAGGTGCTCGGAGTCGACCTCACCATCGGTCAGCAGGCGATCGTCGTCCTGACGGCGCTTCTCGCCTCGATCGGCGCGGCGGCGGTGCCCTCGGCGGGCGTGGTCGTGATTTTCATCGTCCTCAACGCGATCGGCCTCGGCGACAACCCGGAGGCGATCACGATCGTGGGCGCGATGCTCGCCATCGACCGGCCGCTCGACATGTACCGCACCGCGGTCAACGTGTTCAGCGACTCGTGCGGCGCCGCGATCATCGCCCGCTCCGAAGGGGAGGAGGGGGTGGACACCGAAGTCCGCGGCTGACAACGGGTGTCCCGCTGACGACGACGCGGGGGCCGGGAGACGACCGGCCCCCCACGCGGTCACCTCGGTTTCGGCCCATTCGGAAGGGTGGCTTGCGCCCCTCGCTTCGTCCGGATGTCGATCGCGCTGCCCCGGGCCCGCGGCCCGTACAGCATGATCGCGGCGGCCCCCTTCACGATCTCCACGTGATAGATGTCCAGGTCCTCGATGTCGGACCAAAGCCAGTCGTCCGGTAGCATGATCCCGTCAACCACGACCAGAGGCCGGATCGAGACCCTACTGATCGCCGGAGCCGATTTCGGCTGATCCTCCGCAGGAGTCACCGACGAATCCGCCGTCTCATCCCCCGAAGAGGACGGGATATCGATCGCCGCCGCCGGGGGATCTTCGACCGCAGGCGGATCGGCCGGGACGGTGAGCCGCGAGGGCTCCGCGACCCCGAAGTCCGGAGCGAAGGGCGACTCTGCACCGTCGCACCCGACGCTCGCCAGAACGCACGCCATCAGCACGGCGGTGGCCGCCGGGTTCCCGCGTTCGAATCTGCTCTGACCCAAATGCATGAGCGCTTCCTCCTGTGCGCCGTTCTTCCGCAGTCCCATGTTCAAAACGACCGGCCTCCCGGCTCTGCGACGGCTCGACGACCTCCGCGGACCGCATTTTGGCTTGCGCACCACCGACCCGGGATCGAACGTGACCACCTGCTGGAGGTGCGGTGAATGCCTGATCGTAGAGAGTTTCTGAGCTTGGCCGGCATCGGTGGCGGGGGTGCGCTGCTTGGGGCCTGCGCAGGCGGTGAAGCGGGGTTCGCGTCCGCCCGTGCGGGGAGCGAGGGGTTGGACGCGACGGCTCGCGCGCTGCTCGAAGAATTGCGTGAGATCCCCATCGACGACACGCACTGCCACCCGATCACCTTCGACGACGCGCAGACGGACCCCGACGCGTTCATCGAGCGGCTGGCGCTCTCCGCCTTCCCGATGGGCCGCTACTTCCCGGACGGTGTCTACGGGCGCTGGCAGGCGGGCGATGCCTCGGAGCGCGCCACGCTCGACGCCGAGTTCGATGTCGCCGCCACGCGCGCCCGCGTCCTCGAGCAGGCCGGCGAAACCGTCTTCCTCCGCTACCTCGTCAAGGAACTCGCCGCCTTCCTCGACTGCGAGGCGACCTTCCAGGCCGTGATCGAGGCCCGGAACGAGAGGGGCCGCGACTACGCGAGCTATCTGGGCGCCCTGTTCGCCGACGCGAACATCGAGAACGCGATGGTCGACACGGGCTACCGGGAGGGGATGGACCAGGCGGGCATCGACCGCTTCAAGGACGCGATCGCCCCGGCGCGCGGCCGCCACATCCTGCGCGTGGACACGATCCTCCGCGGCCTCATGGGCGACGACCTCGACCTCGGGATCGACGAGATCGAGACCGGGATGATGGCCGAGATCGAGGCGGGACTCGACGGCGACGGCAACCTCGGCGCCCCCTCGTACGGGATGAAGTCCTACCTGCTCCCGCGCCTGGGGCTCCTCAGGCCGCACTTCGATCGAGAGGCGGCCCGCCGCTCATGGGACGCGTTCCGGGCGCGGCGCGCGCGCGGCGAGGTCCCGGCGGCGGACACCCGGGATCGCGACGAGTATTGGCAGTTGCAGGGCGAAGCGCTGATTTACCTCCACTCGCTCGCCCTCGAGGCGTGTCTGGAGCGCGACATGCCGATGCAGTTTCATGCCGGTGACGGCGAGGCGCCGCGTGGGATCATGCGGAACCAGGACCCCTTCCTCATGGAGGAGATGGTCCGCTTCGAGCGCGGCGGCGTGATGCGGATGCCGCAGGTCATCCTCATCCACGCGGGCTACCCGCTGATCGGGCAGGCCGCATGGCTCACGCACCTGTACGCGAACTGCCACTTCGAACTGTCGCTCGCCGCGCCGCTCATCCACCACGGCATGCTGCGCATGTTCCTGGAGGTGATGGAGGTCGTCCCCCTCTCCAAGATCCTGTTCGGGAGCGACGCCTATCACCTGCCCGAGTTCTACTGGCTCGCGGCCAAGTGGGGCCGGCGCTTCCTGGCGCAGGCTCTCGGGATCTACGTCGACGCCGGAATCCTGACCCGCGACGAGGCCGCGGCGGCCGCGCGCATGATCCTGCACGAGAACAACCGCCGCCTCTACCACCTCGATGACTGACCTCGGAGGACCCCATGAAGACGACCGGCCGCGCGATTCGAAGCGCCCTGAGCGCTCTCTCGGCGCTGATCCTTCTGGCCACCGCGGCGGAAGCCCTGCAGCCGACGCAGATGATCGGGGCTCCGGACCGGGGCCCGGATGAAGGCGAGGGACCGTACGACCGCCTCATCATCCGCGGCGCCACCGTGATCGACGGCACAGGCGCGCCCCCCATCGGCCCGATGGACATCGTCATCGAGGGGAATCGCATCGTCGACGTCGTCGGCGTGGGCGTCCCGCAGCGCCCCATCGACGAGGCGCGCCGCCCCGGACTTACGGTCGAGGGCAACCCGAACGCGGTCGTGCATGAAATCGACGCGACCGGCATGTACGTCCTGCCGGGCTTCGTGGACCTCCATCTCCACACCGGCGGCGTCCCCAAGGCGCCCGAGGCCGAATACACGTACAAGCTGTGGATGGCGCACGGGATCACGACCGGCCGCGGCGTCGCCTTCGGCCCCCACGACTGGTCGATCCGGGAGAAGGCGCGGAGCGCGGCGAACGAGATCGTGGCGCCGCGCATGTGGGTCTATCCCTTCACGGGAGCGGGCGGAGAGGGATGGAGCGGCCGCCTGATCGACACCCCGGAGGACGCGCGCGACTGGGCCCGGTACGTGAAGGAGTCGGGCGGCGACGGGCTCAAGCTCAACTCGTTCCGCCCGGAGATCATGGAGGCGCTGCTCGACGAGGCGGCCCAGCTCGGCCTCGGGAGCACGGCCCATCTCGGCCAGATGGGCGTCGCGCAGATGAACGCGCTCGACGCCGCGCGCCTCGGCCTCGGCACCGTCACGCACTTCTACGGGCTGTTCGAGGCGCTGTACAGGGACCACGACGTCCAGCCGTGGCCCCCGGAGATGAACTACAACGACGAGCAGCACCGCTTCGGGCAGGTGCCCATGCAGTGGAACCTCATCCACGAGCCCGGGAGCCCGGAGTGGAACACCTTCCTCGAGGAGATGCTCGCGCTCGACGTCACCCTCGACCCCACGATGACCGCCTACCAGGCGAACTGGGATATCGACGACCAGATGTACGCGCCGTGGCACGGGACCTACACGCTGCCGACGCTGTGGGAGTTCTACGAGGCGAACCGCGAGGACCACGGCTCCTACTACTTCGACTGGACGACGTGGGAAGAGGTCGCGTGGCGCGACTTCCTCGAGGTGTGGCACGACCTGCTCAACGACTACAAGAACATGGGCGGCCGCGTCACCGCGAGTTCGGACGCGGGCTACATCTACAACCTCATGGGCTTCTCCACGATCCAGGAAATGGAACTTCTGCAGCACGCCGGGTTCCATCCGCTGGAGGTGATCCGCGCCGCGACCATGCACGCGGCCGAGACGCTGTTCAAACCCACGGGCCGCCCCATCGAGTTCGGCGTCGTGCGACGCGGCCTGCTGGCGGACCTCGTGATCGTGGACGAGAACCCGATCCAGAACCTGAAGGTCCTGTACGGTACCGGGGCGCGGCGCCTGAACGACGAGACGGGCGAGGTCGAGACCGTCGGCGGCATCTTGTACACGATCAAGGACGGCATCGTCTACGACGCGAAGCAACTCCTCGCCGACGTAGCCGAGATGGTCGAGCAACAGAAGCGCGCCACGACCACGACCACCACCGACAACGGAGATTCGAATAGATGAGTGAGAGAAGGGAGACGGCGACGCTGGGCGGGGGGTGCTTCTGGTGCCTCGAAGCGGTGTATCAGCTTCTGGAAGGGGTGCACGGCGTGAAGTCGGGGTACGCCGGGGGGCATGCCGAGAATCCGACCTACCAGCAGGTGTGCACGGGCCGCACCGGGCACGCGGAAGTCGTGCGCGTAACCTTCGATCCGGACACGGTCTCGTTCGACGATCTGCTGGATGTCTTCTTCACGATCCACGACCCGACGACGCTGAACCGGCAGGGCGCCGACGTGGGAACGCAGTATCGCTCGGCGATCTTCCACGAGAGCGAGGCACAGAGGGAAGCGGCCGAACGCAAGGTCGCGGAGATCACGGCGGCCGGCCTCTGGCCGGACCCCATCGTAACCGAGATCGCCCCGCTGGAGACGTTCTACCCGGCCGAGGCGTATCACGACGACTACCTGAATCGGAATCCGACCCAGCCGTACTGCCAGGCGGTCGTGGCGCCGAAGGTGGCGAAGTTCCGCCGCCAGCACCTCCAGCGGCTGAAGCGCGGAGCGGGCGTCTGACCGAGGCCGCCGCGCTGTCTGTGCGGCGCGGGCCTTCACCGCGGGTCGCCGGGTGACGACGCCGGCCCACGCGGCGCTCAGCCTGATCGTCCTGGGCCGGTCGGAGCGCAACGCCCTGCCGGTCGCGCTCGGGGCCGTCGCCCCGGACCTCCCGATGCTCGTCTTCTACTTCTGGGAGCGGCTCGCGCGCGGCGTGTCGGAGGGCCGGGTCTGGTCGGAGCGCTACTTCGATCCCGGGTGGCAGGTTGTGTTCGACATCCCGAGTTCGATTCCCCTCCTCGGGATCGCCCTGTGCATCCTCCTGGCGCTCATCGGCCGACGCTCGACCGCCGGGCACATCCCATCGGCGGGGGTGGCCGCCGCGCCGCGACGGGCGAAGCTCACCGCAGCGACCCTCTTCATCGCGAGCATGATCATCCACGCGCTGGGCGACCTCCCCCTGCACCGGGAGGACGCGCACCGCCACTTCTTCCCCTTCAGCGACTGGCGGTTCACGAGTCCCGTGTCCTACTGGGACCCCGAGCACTACGGTGGGTACTCGGCCGTCGGCGAAGTCATCCTCGTCCTGGCGGTTTCCGTCTTCCTCTTCCGGGCCTACCGCGGCCGGGGCCGCTGGATTGTCGCCGGCGTGGCCGGCATCTACGCGCTCTTCATCGGCTTCGCCGTGTTGATGTGGTCCGGGCTCTGATCGTCTTCGCCGCGACCCCGGACCGGACGGCCTCTTGAGCGAGTCCCGGAGCGACCAGTTTCCGCTCGGGGCGCGCGTCCGACTCTCGGATCTGGCGATCGATCCCTATCCGATCTTCGCGCGCCTGCGGGAGGCGGAGCCCGTCACTTGGGTCCCGGAGATCGAACGCTGGTTCCTCACGCGCCGCGACGACATCCTGGCCGTGCTCCGGGACCCCGACGTTTTCACGACGGACGCCCCGTCCACGATCCGCGACATGTTCGGCGTCCACATGATGACGACGGAGGGTCCGACGCAGATCCGCTACAAGCGGAAGTGTCTGCCACCGTTCCACGCCTCCCGCCTCCGGTCGGCGTCGCTGCCGCCCCTGAGGGCCGAAGTCGAGCGGCTTGTGGAGGGACTGCGGTCGGACAACCGCCGGACCGGCGAAGTGCGGACGACCGTGGCGCGCCCCGTGGCACTCCATTCGGTGCTGTCCGTGCTCGGCATCCCGCCGAGCGAGACGGAGCGCGTCAACGAGTGGTACGAACACTTCGCCCGGGCGCTGGCGAACTTCGCGGGCGATCCGGATCTGCGCGCCGCGGGCAAGAGGGCGGCGGACGCGTTCGGCCGGACACTCGAACCGATCCTCGAGGAACTCGAACGGGGTCCGGACGGAACGCTCCTCTCCGACCTAGTGTGCGACCACGTCGACCCGCTCACGGCGGAGGAGATCCGCTCGAACGCGCTCATCATCCTGTTCGGCGGCATCGAGACCACCGAATCGATGATCGCGAACGCGGTATGGGCGCTACTCTCGCATCCCGAACAACTCCCGGCGGCGTGTGCGAGCGAGGCCTCCCGGGACCTGGCGATCGAAGAGACGCTGCGCTGGGAGCCCGCCGTGCAATCCGCCGCCCGTCACGCGACCCGCGACACCGAGATCCGCGGCGTCCGCATCGCGAAGGGCGAGGTCGTGCACTGCATGCTGGGCGCGGCCAACCGGGATCCGGCCCACTTCAAGGACCCAGACCGCTTCGACGCGACCCGCCGGAACGCCGGCGACCATCTGTCGTTCGCCGTGGGTCGCCACTTCTGCCTCGGCGCCCCGCTCGCCCGCCTCGAGACCCGCGTCGTGCTCGAAACGCTATGGACCCACTGCCCCGGCCTCCGCCTTGACCCGGACCGTACCGCGGCCCCCCATGGCTACGAATTCCGGAAGCCCGAGATGGTGTGGGTGGAATGGACCGGAATGAGTTCCGGTTAGGTCGGACTCGCGACGTTCCCGCGGGAACGTTTTTCGGTGCTCGCGTCCGTCAGCAGTCCGCGCCGCAGTGTGCGGCGACGAGGCGGGTGAGGATGCCCATGTAGTCGTCCCACGGCGTCTGGGCGTCCGGCACCGTCTTGTGGGCGACGACCATGTCCAGCGAGGGGATGACCGTGATGAACTGGCCGTAGGCGCCGCGGCCGGAGTACGCCCCCTCGAACCCTTCCGGCACGGCGGGGCCGTCCCATACCCACCACATGTACCCGTAGCCGAACTCGCCGCCTCGCAGGCCTTCCGGATTCATCTCCTCCGAGGGCGTGACGACGCTCGTGATGCGCTCGGCCCACCCCTGCGGCAACACGCGCGCTTCCCCCCACACGCCGCCAAGAAGCATGAGGTGGCCGATGCGAGCCATGTCGCGCGTGGAGAGGACCATGTGGTAGGCGAGATTCCGCGAGCGCGCCGCGTCCCCCGACTTGCGGTGGATCGACCGGTCCCAGTCCTCGAACCCGAGCGGCAGGGCGAGGTCCGTTTCCAGCGCGTCGTAGATGTTGCGGCCGGTGAGGTGCTCGAAGACGGCCCCGGCCGCGTTGAAGTCCCAGTTGCTGTACAGGTAGTAGGTGCCGGGTTCCTGCGAGCCGCGGGGCGGCGCGTCCGCGAGGTTGTCCCCCGCGTTCGACGCGGGGTGATAGACACCGGAGCGCGCGGTGACGAGATCGAGGACGCGGGCGCGCTTCTCGATCGGGAGGAGGCCCTGCACGTCGTCCATACCGAGATCCTCGAGGGTGAGTTCGAGGTCGATGGTTCCGTCCGCCACGTAGTTCCCGTACAGCATGGCGAGGATGCTCTTCCGCACGGAAGCGAGATAGCTCAGCGAATCCACCGGTCCGTGCTCGAACACCACGCGCCCCCCGACCACGGCCATCACCGCCGAGGTGTTGATCCCCTCGACGTAGGGATGGATCGCGTCCAGCGCCTCGGCCGAGAACCCGGCCGCCGCCGGATCCGTGATCCGCTCCCACGACGCGCTCGGATAGACAGCCTCCGCCGCACTGTCCGCGACCGGTGCCGGAGCGCACCCGAACCCCGTTGCGAGGGCCAGAACCAGCGCCGCCAACGCGACGCATCCTTTGACGCGGTCCTCATGTCGCACGATCATCATGTCCCGATTTCAGTACTGGAGAACTGGAAGAGAGAACAGTGAAACGCGCCCAGCACCGCCGCCAGTGGCGCGGCAAGGAGTCCGACAAGGACTACGAGACCGCGATGAAGCGCCTTCTTGCTCGCAAGCCCCGGAAGATCGAGTGGCCGGGCGGAAAGCGCCCAACGCGCGAAGAGCTATACGACCGCGGGCGATCAGCATTCGAGTGAAGCGAAGGAGTCGTCGATGCCGCGAGCGAAGGCAGCATGCCATGACCGTTTTTCCCTCATTGCGGCGCTGCTTGCCGTGAGCGTTCAGGCCGCCGGTTGCACCGGGGAGGGGGCCGATCCCGCCTCCGAATCCCCGGGCGACGCCGGGGTCGCGCCCCCCGTCGCCCGCGTGATCCCGGAACAGCTGGAGACGCACGGGCACACACGAGTCGACAACTACTACTGGCTCAACCAGCGCGAGAATCCCGAGGTCATCGCATACCTCGAGGCGGAGAACGGCTACACCGACGCGCTGATGGCGCACACGGAGGGTCTCCAGGCGGAGCTGTTCGAGGAGATCAAGGGACGGATCCAGCAGACCGACCTCTCCGTGCCGGTGCGACGGGGCGACTTCTTCTACTACAGCCGCACCGAAGAAGGGCGGGACTACCCGATCCATGCCCGGAAGCGCGGGTCGCTGGACGCGGACGAGGAGGTCATCCTCGACGTCAACCCGCTCGCCGAGGGCCACGACTTCTACTCCGCCTTCCCCGCGGTCAGCTCCGACGGCGACCTGATGGCGTGGGCCGAGGACACCCGCGGACGCCGCATCTACACCATCCGGGTCCGGAATCTCGCCACCGGTGAGGACTACCCGGAAGCGATCGAGGGCGCCTCCGGCAACATGGTATGGGCCGAGGACAACCAGACGCTCTTCTACACGAAGCGGGACCCCGGCACCCTGCGTTCGTACCAGGTCTACCGGCACCGGCTCGGCGCCGATCCCGCGGACGACGTGCTCGTGTACCAGGAGGACGACGAGGAGTTCAGCAGCGGTATCCGCAAGACGAAGTCGAAGCAATACCTCGTCATCTCCTCCTCCCACACCCTGATGGACGAGCACCGCTTCCTCGACGCGACGAACCCCGAGGGCGAATTCACCCTCTTCCTTCCGCGCGAGCGCGGGCACGAGCACCGCTTCGACCACTTCGGGGACCACTTCTACATCCGGACGAACCTCGACGGGGCCGAGAACTTCAAGCTCATGCGGACCCCCGTCGGCGAGACGGCGACGGACAACTGGGAGACCGTCATCCCGCACCGGGGCGACGTCTTCCTCCAGGGGTTCGAACTGTTCCGGAACTACCTCGTGCTCTCGGAGCGCGCGGGAGGGCTCACCCGCCTGCGCGTCCGCGCGTGGGAAGGGGAGGAGCACCAGATCGCGTTCGACGAGCCGGCCTACCTGGCCTCGCTGTCGGCCAACCCCGAACTGGACACGAACATCCTTCGCTACGGGTACACGTCGCTCTCGGCGCCGCGTTCCGTCTACGACTACGATATGTCCACCCGCGAGCGCACGCTGCTCAAGGAGGACGAAGTGCTCGGCGGCTACGACCGGGCGGACTACGTGGTGGAGCGGCTGCACGCCCCCGCCCGCGATGGCGCCGCAGAAGTGCCGGTGTCCGTCGTCTACCGGCGCGGTCTCGAGAAGGACGGCGACAACCCGCTGCTCCTCTACGCCTACGGCTCCTACGGGGCGAGCATGGAGCCCGCCTTCTCCTCCACCCGCCTCAGCCTCCTCGACCGCGGCTTCGTCTACGCGATCGCCCATATCCGCGGCGGACAGGAGCTGGGCCGGGCGTGGTACGAGGACGGGAAGATGTTCAACAAGAAGAACACCTTCACCGACTACGTGGACGTGGCGGATTTCCTCGTGTCGGAAGGCTACACGAGCCCCGATAAGCTCTTCGCCCGGGGCGGGAGCGCCGGGGGTCTGCTCATGGGGGCGGTGGTGAACATGCGGCCGGAACTGTTCCGGGGCGTGGTCGCGCACGTTCCCTTCGTCGATGTCGTGACGACGATGCTCGACGAGTCAATCCCGCTCACGACCTTCGAATGGGATGAGTGGGGCAACCCGGCGGACCTCGAATCCTACCGCTACATGCTCTCCTACTCGCCCTACGACCAGGTCGAAGCGAAGGACTACCCCAACCTGCTCGTCACGACGGGACTGCACGACTCGCAGGTGCAGTATTGGGAGCCCGCGAAGTGGGTGGCGAAGCTGCGTGCGACGAAGACGGACGACAATCGCCTGCTCCTCAAGACGCACATGGACGCCGGCCATGGCGGCGGCTCCGGCCGGGACCGCCGGTACGAGGAGCTCGCCTTCGAGTTCGCCTTCATCCTCGACCTGATCGATACCGAGCCCGGCCCGTAACCGCGAAACATCGGCTGGACGGCACCCATTTAGTCGTACGTGCTACCGTCGAACAGATCCCACATCGGCGTGAGTCCGTGGAGCGCGCACCCTGCGTCGGTCCGCGGCCCGGCTTGCCTCAGCGCGTCTCGTCGTGGCCAAGGACGACGAGCCTTACTTCGGCCACCATGATCTCTGCGTCAGAGTTCGACAGGACTGCCCGGTCGAGACCATCGAAGTGAACCTCGGAGAGCCGGCGAACTGCGGCATCTCTGTAGGCGGGCGAGAGAAGGACGGGGATCGCCGTCAGGTCGCCAGGGTCGAGAACATGGCCAACCGGATCTTCGGGCCCCAGCTTCGAACTCACGAACAATCGCCCGTCGGGCAAGGACTCCACCCGGGCAAGACCGACGCCCAGCACACGGCTCGGCCCGCCGAAGCTCTCAATCGTGCGTGCTCGATGTGCGAGTCGCAGCGAACGAGCTGGTTCCGGAAGGAAGCGTACGCCCAGAACCTGACCGTCGTCCGCGTAGCTGACGAGCGCCAAGTGCTCGTTGTCCAACACATGGATCGTTCCGTCGCCGGACACGGCGGTTTCGTGCATGGGAAGCTGTAAGTACTCACTGGCCGCACCGCGAAAGGCGCTCGGTATCCGTGCGAACGGAGTGCTCTCTCCCCCCGACACCCGAGCCAGGTAGTGGCCCGGAAACGCGTCGGTGGCCGCGACGAGACCCCGTTCGGAGTGGTAGTCGATACTGCGGGCGTGTCCCGGTAACGGCGCGACGGAGATGAAATCTCCGCTTGGAGTAAGGTGCTGCAGCCGCGCCGCACCTCCGTCCAATACGACGATTCGACCTTCGTCGCCCGCAAGTCGCGACGGTGAGGCCCACTCTCCCGGCCCCTGCCCGTCGCGTCCAATGATGCGCTGGACATTCAGCTGTCGATCCAGCAGCACGATACGGGGGTTCAAGCCGTCGGCTACGTAGTAACCGGACTCGGTGACGAGGATATCGCGGACTGATCCGAAGCTCACTCGTTCGTCCAGAACGCCGAGGCGGGCGACCACGCCGCCGATCTCGTAGGCGTGATCTGTAGTCTCCACGAAGCGAAGAGCGGTCCCGGCATCCAGTGAGACGGCGGCCTCTCCACCGCAGGACATCGAGGCCGGAAGTAGTGCCGCTGCAAGCAACCACCTCGCCGTTCGCCCAGGCGGGCGCATTTCTAGGTGCTGCGAATCGCACATGGTTCAGATTTCACTGGAACGGCGAGGTGGCGGACCGCTCAAAAGAGCCAGGGTGCATATGTGTCGCACCGGAGGGTAACATCGTTACCTTCCTCCATGTCGTACGTACCCACATAGAACGACACCGTGTAGCTTCCCCCGACGCTGCCCCCAACGCCGCCCGCGGAGCCGCCTACCGAGCCCTGGAACGTCACGGTGACTAGGCTGTAGCCGATCAGCCTACCAGAGTTGGGGTAGCCGCGTCCGCCCGAGATGTACTCCCCGCACGCACTCTGCGCATTGGTCGCGCGCGGCGATACGAAGAGAAGCACGAGGAAAAGCACCGCGAGAATCCGCGGCAGGTTGGAACGTTGCATGATGCCTCCCGGGTCTAGGTGGGACTCACGCCCGGGACTCACGCCCGGGACTCACGCCCGGGACTCACGCCCGGG
>VXQX01000005.1:0-34371 GCA_009838765.1 Gemmatimonadales bacterium | reverse complement strand
GGGACTCACGCCCGGGACTCACGCCCGGGACTCACGCCCGGGACTCACGCCCGGGACTCACGCCCGGGACTCACGCCCGAAACATGCCGGAGCATTGTCCCTCTTGTCAACCGCTAATCTTGTCCAACGGCACATGAGCCTGAAGGAGGGACGGGTTTCCACCGGGGAGTGAGCCTGAAGCGCGGGGCGATGAGATCAGCACCGCGGAATCGTCAAGGTCGACACCGGGTGGCAGGCCGCCCTCCGCCGTGGTCGCAAGAGCCAGTGGCTCAAGCGGTGTCGAAGTCCGGTCCCCGTGTCGCTGGAGCTGCTCCCGCAGCGCCTCCGTAATGACGGCGGTCACGGTCGTTCCCAACTCGAGCGCGTGACGCTTCACCGCGCGCATGAGGTCATCGTCCAACCGAATCGTGATGCGCATGAGGTTACGGCATCGATGCCTGGGTGCGGACCCATTCGACGGCTTCGCGGTGGGTGCCGAACCACACGCCGGGCTTCGAGCGCATGTGCTCGATGAGTTCGCGCAGGATCACGATCCGTGAGCGGTGCCCGATGTAGTGCGGGTGCATGGTGAGGAGGAACATCGTCCCCTCCTCCCAGGCCACGTCGAACTCGTCCTTGTACACCTCCAGCACCTCGCGCGGGTTGGAGTAGCGGTCGCCGAGGGGGTTGAAGAGCGGGGCGTCGTCCAGGATCCAGTCCACCGGGAGCTCGACGAGCCCCGTGGGCTCGCCGTTCTGGTTGATCTCGTAGGGTCGGTCGTCCGCCATGAGCGAGGAGTCGTACAGGAAGTCCATCTCGAGCAGGAGGTCGAGCGTCGAGTCGCTGAAGTTCCACGACGGCGCGCGGTAGCCGACCGGGCGTTCGCCCGTGAGTTCCGTCAGCCGCTCGATGGCCATGCGCAGCAGGCGCTCCTCCTCATCGCGCGGGAGCGTGGCGTTGCGCTCGTGGATCCAGCCGTGGACGCCGATCTCGTGGCGGCCCGAGGCCTGGATCATGTCGACCTGGTGCGGCGCCAGGCTGAAGCTGAGCGCGGGGCCGAAGAACGAGGCGGCGATCCCGTACTCGTCGAGCAGGTCGATGATGCGGCCGAGGGCGACGCGCGAGCCGTATTCCCCCTGCGAGAGCCCGCCCACGTTGGTGTCGCCGTTCCGCAGCCAGACCGTCTCGTTGTCCACGTCGAAGGAGAGCAGCACGGCCACCCGTCCGCCGTCCGGCCACGAGTCCGGGTTCAGGTCGCGCCCGGCCCGTACCCGGTTGACGGCCTCGAACACGCGCGCCTCGGACCAGCGCCACGGCGGGTCGTCCGCCTCCTGAGCCGCGTGGGCCGTCGCTGGAATGGCGGCCGCCGCCGCCGTCACGCCGCAAAGCACGACGGCGAGTCCGCGAGAGATCGAAGATCGGTTCCGGCCGGTCATGGGGGTTCCTCCGTTTCGGTAGTCATCTCAGGTCTGAAGGCTTATTTTAACAGATTGCTCGTGAATCGGACGGTCGGCGCCGATTCCGTTCGGCGCTGAGAGCCCGTCCCCGATTCGTGGGGCTCGTCGCCGTGGTGTCGGCCCTCCCCTGAGTATGGCGACGATGACAGATGACGACTACAACGGCCGAAATCGGCACCATGGACCTCAGCGGGCACGGGATCACCGTCACCCGCATCAAACGTAATCCCCCCGTGGGGGACATCTACGCCGACGCGCTGAGCGGACGCGAACCCGGCGCGGTCCGGGCGGCGAACGGCGCCCTCGTGGCTTTCTCCGGCGCCAAGACCGGCCGCTCGCCGAACGACAAGCACGTGGTGTGTGATCCGGAGACCGAGCGAGATGTCTGGTGGGGCCCGGTCAACTTCCCTCTTGAGCGCGAGAGCTTCCGCCGAAATCGTGAACGCGCGCGGGCCTTTCTGAACGCGCAGGATCTCCTCTACGTGATCGACGGCTTCGCGGGCTGGGACCCGGAGTACCGTCTCAACGTCCGGATCATCTGCAACCGCCCGTACCACGCCCTCTTCATGCACAACATGCTCATCCGCCCCACGCCCGCGGAGCTGGCGGAGTTCGGCGAGCCCGACTTCGTCGTCTACAACGCGGGCCAGGAGGCGGCGGACCTGTCGGTCGACGGCGTCACCTCCCCGACGAGCGTCGATCTCTCCTTCGGGGACAACGAGGCCTGCATCCTCGGGACCGAGTACGCGGGGGAGATGAAGAAGGGCGTGTTCACGATCATGAACTATCTCATGCCGAAGCGGGATGTGCTCTCGATGCACTGCTCGGCGACCACCGACCCGGAGACCGGGGCCTCGTCGCTCCTCTTCGGTCTCTCCGGGACGGGGAAGACGACGCTCTCGGCCGACCCGAACCGGCGGCTCATCGGCGACGACGAGCACTGCTGGACCGATTCGGGGATCTTCAACATCGAGGGCGGCTGCTACGCGAAGACGATCGACCTCTCCGAGGAGAAGGAACCCGACATCTACCGGGCGCTCCGCTACGGCGCGGTGCTGGAGAACGTCGTGCTGCGCGACGACGGGAGCGTGGACTGGTCGGACTCGTCGATCACGCAGAACACGCGCGGCAGCTACCCGATCGAGTTCATCGACAACGCGCAGGTGCCGTGCGTGGCGGGTCACCCGACGGACGTGATCTTCCTGACGGCCGACGCGTTCGGCGTGCTGCCGCCGGTGAGCCGGTTGACGCCCGAGCAGGCCATGTACCACTTCATTAGCGGGTACACAGCGAAGGTCGCGGGCACGGAGGTCGGCGTCACCGATCCCGTGGCCACCTTCTCGCCCTGCTTCGGGGGCCCGTTCCTCGTGTGGCACCCGGCGAAGTACGCGCGCCTGCTCGCGGATCGCATGCACGAGCACGGCGTGAAGGTGTGGCTCGTGAACACGGGCTGGAGCGGCGGGCCGTTCGGCGTCGGCGCGCGGATCGACCTCCCGCACACGCGCCGGATGGTGGACGCGATCCATGCGGGCGAACTCGACAGGGCGCCGACGGAGCCGGACCCGGTGTTCGGGGTCCACGTCGTGACGGAGGTGCCGGGCGTGCCCGGCGAGATTCTGCGGCCGCGCGCAACGTGGCCGGACCCCGCGGCGTACGATGAGAAGGCCGCGCACCTGGCTCGGCTCTTCAGGGAGAACTTCAGGGAATACAAGGACGACTGTCCGCCGGAGGTGTGTGCGGCGGGCCCCGTGATCTAGAGGAGGAAGCCCGATGCGGCGACGTGAACTGATCCTGGCGGTGGGTCTGGCGGCGATGGTGGCCGCGTGTACGAGCGGGCAGCGCGACGCGCCACGGATGGCGGGCGCCTCCGGGGGCATGGGCGCCGCGGCCCAGGCCGGCAACGGCGACGGGAACTCCACGCCGCTCTACGGCAACCTCGGACCGCACAATCGCCCGATCACCACGCAGTCGGAGAAGGCGCAGGCCTACTTCGACGAGGGTCTGCTCTTCATGTACGCGTTCGGCACCTCGGTCGCCGAGGAGTCGTTCCGCGCCTCGCAGATGGAGGACCCGACGTGCGCCTCCTGCTACTGGGGCGAGGCGTGGTCGCTGGCGCCGTACCTGAACGGCGGCATGTCGCCCGGCAACGAGCGCTCGGCCCACGCCGCCATGCAGAAGGCGCAGGAGCACAAGGCGGGCGCGACCGAGGTCGAACGGGCGCTGATCGACGCCTTCTCGGTGCGCTTCGAGGCGGACCCGGAGCGCTCCCGCCGCCGCGCTCTCGACACGCTGTACGCGCGGGAGATGGACAAGGTCGCGGCGCGCCATCCCGACGATCTCGACGTGCTCACGCTGCAGGCTGAAGCCTGGATGCTGCTGCGCCCCCGGCGCGGCGACGTGGATCTCGAGGCGAAGGATGTGAAGAAGATCCGTCCCATCCTCGAGACCGTCCTGGCGCGGGACATCCGCCACCCCGGCGCGTGCCACCTCTACATCCACCTAGTGGAGGCGTCGCAGGATCCGGGTCTGGCGGAAGCATGTTCGGACCACCTCGGCAGCCAGATCGCGGTGAGCCACATCCACCACATGCCGACGCACATCTACATGAACATCGGCCGCTGGGGCGACGCGGTGCGCGGCAACCAGCAGGCGTGGCACGCGGACCAGAAGGCCGCGCACGGCGGCCCGCCGGGCGTCTATCCCTCGCACAACCTGCACATGCTGCTCAACGCCGCCGTGATGGACGGGCAGAGCGCCGTCGCGATCCAGGCGGCGAAGGATCTGTCGGGGCACCGCGGGCCGTGGGGAGCCTACATCCCGCTCACCTACGCCGCGTTCGGCCGCTGGAGCGAGATCCTGGCGGGCGATGGTCCGAAGTCGGATCAACCCATGGAACTCGTCGCGTGGAGCTTCTCGCGTGGCCTGGCCTACCTCCGGATGGGGCACCTCGAGGTTGCGCAGGACCATCTCGAGGAGATCGACGAGGCGCTCGCCGACGCCGATCCCTCCGCCACCTTCCGCTACAGCCCGCTCGCGGACATCGTCGCGCTGCCGCGCTCGATCCTCGCGGCCGAGATCCTGAACGCCCAGGGGAAGGCGGAGGACGCCGTCGCGGCGCTGAAGCACGGGATCGAGAAGGAGGACGGACTCATCTACTCGGAGCCGCGGGCCTGGCACATGCCGGTTCGGCATACGCTCGGCGCGATCCTGCTCGAGAACGACCGGGCCGGGGAGGCGGAGCAGGTCTACCGCGGCGCGCTCGAAGATCTCCCCAACCAGGGCTGGGCCTGGTTCGGACTCACGCAGGCGCTCGAGGCGCAGGAGAAGACGGCCCAGGCCCAGGAGGCGCGGCGCGAGTTCGACCGTTACTGGGTCCGCGCGGACACCTGGCTGCGCAGCTCGAGGTTCTGAGATCCGGCGCCCCGACCCGCTTGGCATGATCGACTTCTCGCCGCCGGAGAGTCCGTTCAGGATCAGCTACGACGGCGACTTCGACATCTCCCGCGCGGTGACCGCGCCGCCGCCCGGCGCGCCGTCCGAGCGCGAGATGAGAAAGGAACTGAAGCGCACGGTACGCAGGATCTCGCGGCTCCAGCGGCGTCTGCACGCGCACCGCCACTACGCGGTGCTGCTGGTCTTCCAGGCGATGGACGCGGCGGGGAAGGACTCGACGCTGCGGGCCGTCATGACGGGCGTGAACCCGGCCGGCTTCCGGATCAACGCCTTCGAGGCCCCGTCCAACCTGGAGGCGAGACACGACTTCCTGTGGCGGACGACGCGCCGGCTCCCGGAGAAGGGCCGGATCGGGATCTTCAACCGCAGCTATTACGAGGAAGTCCTCATCGTGCGGGTCCACCCCGAGTATCTCGATCGGCAGAAGCTGCCCCGCCGGCTGCCGATCATGGAGCGGTGCGAGGAGCGCTACCAGTCGATCCGGGACCATGAACGGCACCTGGCGCGGAACGGCACCGTGATCCTGAAGTTCTGGCTCAACATCTCGAAGGACGAGCAGGCCCGCCGCTTCCTGCGCCGCATCGACCGCCCCGACAAGAACTGGAAGTTCAACCGCGCCGACATCGAGGAACGGCAGCACTGGGACGACTACATGGCCGCGTACGAGGACGCGATCAACGCGACGGCCCGCCCGTGGGCGCCGTGGTACGCGATCCCCGCCGACTCGAAGCCCTGGATGCGGCTCCTCGTCGCCCGGCTGGTGCGCGACCAGCTCGCCACCCTCGACCTCACAGATCCCGCGCTACCCGAAGACGAGCGCGCCGAACTCCAGGGCTACCGCGCCCACCTCACCGCCGAACTCTGATCGTGGTTCGCACCTGCAACCACATGCCGGCCCGCCATCGTGCCTTTCTCGAGCGCGCGGTTGAGGCGGTGCCCGGGGTCGACGGCCTCGTCGGCCTCGCGGCGGGCGGCTCGTTCATCGCGGGGGAGATCGACGAGTTTTCCGATCTCGACCTCGTGCTCGCGGTGGAACCGGCGGCCTGGCCGGAGATCCTCGACCGGGGGCAGGCGGTCGCCGCCGAACTCGACCCGTCGTTCCTGGCGGGCTTCACCGGGGAACACGTCGGCGAACCTCGCCTGCTCGTGTGCCTCTACGGTCCTCCCCTCCTGCACGTGGACCTGAAGTTCGTGTCGCTCGACGACGCTCACGAACGGATCGAGGACCCGGTCATCCTGTGGGAGGTCGACGGCTGCCTGAGCGCCGCGTTCGCCCGTGCCGCACCGCGCTACCCGGCCGCGGATCCCGGCTGGATCGAGGATCGCTTCTGGATCTGGGCGCATTACGTCGCCGACAAGATCGAACGTGGCGAGATCTTCGAGGCGCTGGACGGTCTCGGGTTTTGGCGGGCCGTGGTGCTGGCGCCGCTGGCGTTCAGACGGGCCGGCGTGGCGGCCACCGGCGTGCGCCGGATCGAAGACCGGCTCCCCGCCTTCGCGACGGATCTCGAACGGACGGTTGGAGGCGTCGACGCCGCGGCGTGCGTGGCCGCGCTCGAGGCCGCGATCGAACTCTACACCGAGCTTCGGGCAGCCGACGGCACGGGAAGCGCGGTCGAGATGAGCGTCGTCGAACGGGAGGTTCGGGCTTATGTGGCGGGGCTTCCGGGCAGGCTGCAGTTACCCGGCCGAGGCGCGTAGGGAGTCCGGGTCGAGCATCAGACGGGGGCCGGTATCCGCTCGACGTGGATGCGGTCGGCCCTCTTCATGGCTTGCGCGAGGTCGTAGGCCGACTGAAGGCGATACCAGGTGTCAGCTCCACCCCCAAACGCCTTGTCCAGGCGGATCGCCATTTCGGGAGAGATGCCCGAACGACCGTTGACGAGTTCGGAAAGCTGCTTTCGGCTGACCCCGAGCCTCCGCGCCGCCTCCGTCACGGTGAGCCCCAAAGGCTCCAGACAATCATGGCGCACGGACAGGCCCGGATGCGGCGGGTTCTTCATCGTGGGAGCTGTAACGTATCACGGGTCAAACGGCAAACATGCTTCACGGTGTGGGGGGTCATCTCGTTGAGCGGCGGTTGGCCGACGTGGTATGATCGAAGGGAGCGGTATCCCCCACGATCTACAGGAGGCGGTTGGTGGGAAGCAAACGTATAACCCGGAGGGCGGTCCAGGCTGGCATCCTCGCCGGAGCGTGGCTCTTTGCCGGGTGCTCCCCGGAAGGCGACGGGGACGTGGGCGGAGCGGCTGACGGCGGCGCGGAGAGCGGGGCAGCGACGACGGAAGCCGTCCACTTCGCGTTCACGGAGGTCGTGCCGGGGGTGTACCACGCTCGCGGGGCAAGCGACCTCGTCGTGGGATCGAACGCCGGTGTGGTCGTGAACGAGGCGGACGTGCTCCTCGTCGATTCCCACATTTCCCCCGCGGCGGCGAGCGCCCTCATCGAGGACCTGCGCTCGATCACCGACAATCCCGTGCGCTACGCGGCGAACACGCACTGGCACTTCGACCACGCGCACGGCAACCAGGTGTATCCGCCCGAGGTCGAGATCATCAGCCACGAGGCGACCCGGGCGGCGATCGCGGCCGGACGCTCGAATTCGGGCCGCTCCTACGAACTCTTCGTGGGATCGATCCCGGGACGGATCGAGCAGATGGAGGCAACGCTCGACACGATGACGGACGCGGCGGCGCGCGCGGAGCTGGAGACGACGCTCGAACGTCAGCGGACCTACTACGCGCAGTTGCAGGAGGTCGTCCCGACGCCCCCCAACACGACGCTCTCGGAGCGGCTCACGCTCCATAAGGGCGGACGCGAGATCCAGTTCCACTTCTTCGGGCGCGCCCACACGGAGGGCGACGTCATCGTTTACCTCCCGGATGACCGCGTGATCATCACCGGGGACATGCTCACGGCCGGTCTCCCCTACATGGGCGACGGGTACGTGAACGAGTGGGTCGAGACGCTCGACCGGCTGAAGGCGCTCGACTTCGACTGGATCATCCCCGGCCACGGCGAGCCGTACCGTGAGCGGGAGCGGATCGACCACCTGCAGGCCTACATGCAGGACCTGTGGAACCAGTCCGTCGCGCTCCACGGTCAGGGGGTGAGCGCCGAGGACGCGGCAGCGCGCATCGACCTTACGGCACACGCCGACAACTTCGGCGGCATTGCGAGCCCGGGCGCGAACCCGGTCGCGGTGCTGCGGATCTTCGAGTTGCTCGACGGCAACGCGAACTGAGAGGAGTTTCATGATGTCCACAGATTCGAATCGGCGCGATTTTCTGAAGGTCACGGCTGCGGCGGGCGCTGCCCTCGGGCTCGGCGTCCCCGGCGCGGCCCGCGCCCTATCGCCCCGGCCGTCCGCGAACCGGGCGCCCGCGGGCCAGGCCCGCACGCTGCTCATCCTGGGCGGGACCGGCTTCATCGGCCCCTACCAGGTGCGATCGGCGCTCGCTCAGGGGCTGGAAGTGACGATCTTCAACCGCGGCAGCCGCCCCGGAATGTTCGAGGGCGTGGAGGAACTCGTCGGCGACCGGAACGGGGACTTCGAGTCGCTGCGGGGCCGCACGTGGGACGTCGTCGTCGACAACTCCACGGCCCGTCCCGACTGGGTGACGAGCATCGGGGAGTTCCTGCGCGACTCGGTCGGGTACTTCTACTACGTCTCCTCACGGTCGGCGTACGCGAGCCACTCCACCGTGCCGATGACGTCCGCAGTGCCCTCCTACACGTACGAGACCGCCGGCGTGGACCGTGCGACCGCCGACATCACGCGGCTGCCCTACGGCCTCGCGAAGGCGGAGTCCGAACGCGAGGCGATGCGGATCTTCCCCGACCGGTACGGGATCTTCCGCCCGGGCCTCATCATCGGCCCCGACGATCCCACGGACCGCTTCACGTACTGGCCGGTGCGGATCCACCGGGGCGGCGAGGTGCTGTCTCCCGGCGACGGGACGGACCCGGTGCAGATCATCGACGTGCGCGATCTCGGCGACTTCATGGCGCTCTCCTCGGACCGCGGGCACACGGGCATCTTCAACCTCGTGGGACCCGCGACGCCGCGGCCGATGTCCGAACTCCTGTACGGCATCCGCGCCGTAACGACCGCTGAAACGACGTTCACGTGGGTGCCGCGCGAATTCCTCGCCGAGCGCGGCGTGCGGCCCTACGCCGAGATGCCGGTGTGGCGACCTCCGACTCCGGGGTCGGAAGGGTTCGCGCGCTTCGACCTCTCCAACGAAGTCGCGCACGGGATGACGTTCCGCTCGCTGGCGGACACCACGCAGGCGACGCTGGACTTCCACTTCGCGCGCACGCCCGAGCGCCAAGCGGAGATGCGGCCGGGACTCGCCGCGGAGCGGGAGGCGGAGATCCTGCGGGAGTGGCACGCGTCGCGCTGACGGCAGGCCGCGACGGGGGTCGCTCTTGCCGGCCCTCGTGGCGGCGGCAACTGTGTCGGCGCACGCATGCAGGATGGTGCGCGGGACGAGGCGGAGGCGGGGCACGAGACCGACGGAAGCGGAGGCGACGTGGACGACCGAGACGAACGCTCCGGACTCACGCGGCGAGCCCTGATCGCCGGGGCGGCTGCAGCCGCCGGGGGTGCGATCACGGCCGGCGCCACGCGCGGACTGGTCCAGGAGGCGCCGGATCCGACGAAGGTGCCGGGCGCCCGTCCGGTCACGGTCGGGTCCCGCTCTCCGCACGAGACGCCGGAGAAGCTCCTGTCCGGTTCCATGGGCGGCTCCTCGCGCACGCCGCTCCAGGATCTGCACGGAATCATGACCCCGGCCGACCTCCACTTCGAACGGCACCACCACGGGATCCCGCAGATCGATCCGGCGAGCTACCGCCTCCTCATCCACGGCATGGTCGACCGGCCCACGCTGTTCACGCTCGAGGACCTGAAGCGCTTCCCGCAGGTGTCGAAGCTGCTCTTCATCGAGTGTTCCGGGAACGGCGGAGGCGCCTACGCCCCGTCGCCCAGCCCGCAGCACACGCCGCAATCGGTGGACGGTCTGCTGAGCACGAGCGAATGGACCGGGGTCGCGCTTTCCACGCTGTTCGAAGAGGTGGGCGCGCACGCGGACGCGACGTGGTTCCTCGCGGAGGGGTCGGACGCGGCGGTCATGGGCCGCAGCATCCCGATGGAGAAGGCGTGGGACGACGCGATGATCGCCTACGCCCAGAACGGCGAGGCGATCCGGCCCGAGCAGGGCTACCCCGCGCGGGTATTCCTTCCCGGGTGGGAGGGCAACGCGAGCGTGAAGTGGATCCGGCGCATCGAACTCTCCGACCGCCCCGCGATGTTCCGCGATGAGACGTCCAAGTACACGGATCCGCTCCCGGACGGGACGTCGCGGCAGTTCTCCTTCGTGATGGATGCGAAGTCGATCATCACCTATCCCACCTACCCGCAGCGTCTGCCGGGGCCGGGATTCGTCGAGATCTCCGGCTACGCATGGACCGGTCGCGGCCTGATCGAGCGCGTGGAGGTGAGCACGGACGGCGGCGACTCCTGGCACGACGCCGTGCTGCAGGAGCCCGTGCTGCCCAAGTGCACGACGCGGTTCCGCCACGGCTGGGAATGGGACGGCGGCCCGGCGCACCTGCTGAGTCGCGCGACCGACGAGACGGGCTACACGCAGCCGGTCCGCCAGCAGGTGCTCGACGCGCGCGGCCCCGGCACGCGCTATCACTCCAACGCGATCCGGGGTTGGCGCGTGGCCCGCGACGGCTCGATCGAGTTCGCGCCGGTATGAGCCGCGCCAATGGGGTTTCGCGGTGGCTGGCGATGGCAGCCCTCGTGCCGGCGCTGGCGGCCTGCGGCCCGGGCGACTCCGCGGGCGGCGCGGAGGCCGGCAACGCGGCGCCCGGGGCGGCCGCGGTCGCGCCGAGCGACCCAGGCAACGGGACAACCCAACGGGCGGGCGCGGCCGAGCCCGTGTACGGCTTCGGCACGCCCGCCACGGCATCCCAGATCGCGGCGTGGGACATCGACATCGGCCCCGACGGCGCCGGGCTGCCGCCCGGACAGGGCACCGTCGCGGAGGGACTGGAAGTGTGGGAGCGCCACCGGTGTGTTCTCTGCCACGGACCCACGGGGCGCGAAGGGCCGAACGACCTCCTCACGGGCCGCATCCCCGGAGACGAGTTCCCGTTCGCGAACGACCGCAGCCTGCGCTCCACCGTCGGCAACTACTGGCCCTACGCGACGACGCTCTTCGACTACACCCGTCGCGCCATGCCCTTCGACCTGCCGGGAACGATGACGGACGAAGAGGTCTATGCGGTCGTCGGGGCCATGCTCTACTTCAACGACCTCCTGCCCGCGGACGCCGTCGTCGACTCTGCGGTGGTCGTCGACACGCGCATGCCCGCCCGCGACCGCTTCGTCCCCGACAACCGAACCGGCGGCCCCACCATCCGCTGATTCAACGCGAAGTACGAAAGCCGTCACAAGAGAGACGTTCCCGCGGGAACGTCCCCGAGACTTTCGTGACCCTACACGAGCTCGATTCGGAGCCGCCGCCCCAGCGCCTCGGCGGCACCTATCAGCGTGGCGAGCTGTATCCGATCGTTGTTGGGGTCCAGTATCCGGTCCAACTGGCTGCGGCTCGTGTTCATCTTCCTCGCCATCGCATTCTTGCTCAGGCGTTCCGTCGCCATGGCCTCCTTCAATTGCCACGCGATGACACGCTTGACGGCCGCCGCCGTCGCCTCCTCCAGCGTCCCTTGCTCGCGCAGGTAGTCCTCGAAGGAAGAACCGACGCCTCCTCTTTCCTCAACCATGACGAACTCCCTTGCCCGCCTTCGTGCGATGTCGATGTCGGACTCCGGCGCCTTACCGGATGCATGACCTGTGGTACACGCCGTCAAGCGCGGACGTGAGGGGCGCGGTGCGCGATGCCGGGTCGCTTCAGGCAACCTGCCGGGCCGGCATGTGGGCAGGGTTTTCGGGATTGCCGTGAGTGCCCCATTGGGTTACTATGCGCCATGCACACCGTCGCTGAGACACCAACCTTCTCCCGTCAGGCAGACAAGCTGTTCAACGAGGACGAGAAACGCGAACTGATTGACTACCTGGCCGAACATCCCTTGGCGGGCGATGAGATTCGCGGCACGGGCGGGGTCCGAAAGACGCGATTCGGAGCCTCGGGGCGCGGCAAGCGGAGTGGTGTTCGCGTGATCTATTTTTTCGGGGGAGGGAGTGCCGATCTACGCGCTTCTAGCCTACTCGAAGTCCGACAAGACCGACCTGACCCGCAGCGAGCGCCGAGCGGTGGCTGCGCTCGTCGCCGCCATCAAGCTTCAAGGAAAGCAGGGGAAATGAGCACGTTTGGAGAAGACCTGATCCAGTCCTTGAACGAGGCCTTGGACCATGCGAAGGGGGAGGGCCCCGCCATCGTTCACGCCCCGATCTCCCCGCGCGAAGTTCGTATGGAGGCGAAGCTGACACAGGCTCAAATGGCGGCCCTGATGGGAATGAGCCTCTCCGGCTATCGGAAGTGGGAGCAGGGGAGACGACGCGTCAGCGGCCCGGCTGCGGCGCTTCTGCGCATCATCAAGCACGATCCCAACGCCGTGAGGCCTGCGCTGGTGCAGTCGCCATAAGAGGTGGAGCGTCCGTCAGCCCGCCCTGGAGAAGCGTGAGTTCCTACGGCCCCAGCTGTTCCGCCGCGGCGCTCGTGAGTCTGCTGGCGGTCGTGGGCACCGCGCAGGCGCAGGACGGCACGGTCGGTTCCGGCCAGGCGGGAAGCTACATCGGCGCATTCGCGGGGCCGGGCTCGGTGGACGTTCGCATGACCGACATCGACGGCTTCACGGGGTCGAACGGCGTCCCGGGCCAGGCGTTCGAGTACGGTGACACCGGACTCGCGGCCGGTGTGATGGCGGGGCGGTACTTCAACCTGGGGCGCGTGCAGCTCCTGTTCGAGGCGGACGGGGCGTTCAGCGGTCTGTCGTCGTCCCCCGGACAACTGGATCCGGCCGGCATGGACGAGACGGCGACCGCGGAGCTGCATTGGGTCGGGACGGCGCGCATCGGCCTTCGGAGGTCCCTCGGGCGCGTCAGCGTGTTCGTCGCCGGCGGCGCGTCGGTGGCCCGAATCTCCAACTCGTTCACCGACCTCGATCCGGGAACGGACGGTCGCCCGCAGTTGGATCCTGACGATTCCTTTGACGAGCGGCCGACGCGGGTCGGCTGGGTCGCCGGGGTCGGCATCGAAACGTCGGTGGCCGGCGCCTGGACGCTCCGACTCGAAGGCCTCTACAACGATTTCGGCGAGACCGTCCACCAGGCGGAGAACCGGCTCGGCGTCAACGCCGGCGTCTGCGGGCCGGCGGGGCTCCCCAGCCCTTGCCGCTACGCCTTCGACGAGCGGTTCGCCCTCCTCCGCCTGGTCCTCGTTCGCCGCTTTGGCCGATGATCGCGGCGGCGCTCTTGTCGCCCCCCCCCGCCGATCGCGTCAGCCGCTGATCTCGTGCGCCTCGCCCGCGCCGCGCGGCAGGCGGATCCGTTCGACCAGCCTCTGCGCCTCCGGCGGCGGCGCCGGCGTGAAGCGGGACACGACGGTCGCCACCGCGAAGTTCACCGCCATTCCCAGCGCTCCGATCCCCTCGGGTGAGATCCCGAACCACCAGTTTTCCGCCACATTCGCGCCCGGGTTCACGAACTTGAAGTAGACGATGTAGGCGGCCGTGAGCGTGATCCCGCACAGCATGCCCGCGATCGCCCCCTCGCGGTTGAGCCGCTTCGAGAAGATGCCGAGGATGATGACCGGGAAGAAGGACGACGCCGCGAGCCCGAACGCGAACGCGACCACCTCCGCCACGAAGCCCGGCGGGTTGACCCCCAGGTAGCCCGCCACGAGGACGGCGAACCCGGCGCTTAACCGTGCCGCCAGAAGTTCGCCCCGTTCGCTGATGTCCGGGCGCCAGTTGCGCTTGAGCAGGTCGTGGCTGATCGCCGCCGAGAGTACGAGCAGGAGTCCCGCCGCCGTCGAGAGCGCCGCGGCCAGCCCGCCCGCCGCCACCAGTCCCACCACCCAGTTCGGAAGCCGGGCTATCTCCGGGTTCGCGAGCACCATGATGTCGCGGTCGATGGTGAGTTCGTTCTGCACGGGCGCACCCGCCGCGTCCACCGCCTCCGGTCCCACGTACTGGATGAGTCCGTCCCCGTTGTGGTCCTCGTACGAGATCAGCCCCGTCGTCTCCCACTTCGTGAACCACTCCGGCATCTCCGCGTACGGCTGGTCCGTCACCGTGTTGAGCAGGTTCGTCCTCGCGAACACGGCCACCGCCGGCGCCGCCGTGTAGAGGAGCGCGATGAACACGAGCGCCCAGCCCACGCTGATCCGCGCGTCCCGCACCTTCGGCACCGTGTAGAAGCGGATGATGACGTGCGGCAGCCCCGCCGTCCCCACCATGAGCGCGGCCGTGATCGCCAGCACGTCGAGCGTCGATTTCGTCCCGTCCGTGTAGGCGGTGAAGCCCAGCTCCTGGTGCAGGCCGTTCAGCCGGTCGAGCAGGAACGTCCCCGTCTCCTGATCCGCCGCCCCGAGCCCGATCTGCGGAATCGGGATCCCCGTGACCATCATCGACAGGAAGATCGCCGGCACCATGTACGCGAAGATCAGCACGCAGTACTGCGCGACCTGCGTGTAGGTGATCCCCTTCATCCCCCCGAGCACCGCGTAGAAGAAGACGATCCCCATCCCGATGACCACGCCCCAGACGATGTCGATCTCCAGGAAGCGGCTGAACACGATCCCCACGCCGCGCATCTGGCCCGCCACGTAGGTGAAGGAGACGAAGATCGCGCAGATGACGGCCACGACCCGCGCCGTCTGGGAGTAGTAGCGTTCGCCCACGAAGTCCGGGACGGTGAAAGCGCCGAACTTCCGCAGATACGGGGCGAGGAGCAGCGCCAGGAGCACGTACCCGCCCGTCCACCCCATCAGGTAGACCGAGCCGTCGTAGCCCAGGAAGGAGATGATTCCGGCCATGGAGATGAAGGAGGCGGCCGACATCCAGTCCGCCGCCGTCGCCATCCCGTTGGCGAGGGGATGGACGCCCTTGCCGGCCACGTAGAACTCGCTCGTGGAATGGGCCCGCGACCAGATCGCGATCCCGATGTAGAGTGCGAACGAAAGCCCGACGAGCGTCGCCGTCCACTGGAGGACCGTCATGCCGCGCCCTCCTCTCCGGCTACGTCGTCACGCTCGTCCACGTCGAACTCCCGGTCGAGCCGGTTCATGAGGAAGACGTAGACGAAGATCAGGACGACGAAGACGTAGATCGCGCCCTGCTGCGCGAACCAGAACCCCAGCGGAAAGCCCGTCCCGGGGATCCGGATCGTGTCGAGCGCGTCGGCGAACACGATCCCGGCGCCGTAGGACACCAGAGCCCAGATCGCGAGAAGGATCCCCACATAGCGGACATTGCGGCGCCAGTACGCCAGATGATCGCGGCCTGCTGCGGGATGATTCATGGGTCTCCCAGCGTGCGGGTCCGAACTTCTGCGGGTTGCCAGGACTTCACTTCGGCGTCGCCCAAGGCTGCGGCCCGGGTGGGCGGCGCGCCAGTGTCACGCCTCGCGCAGCGACTGCGGTTACCAGAACACGCCGAAGACGAGCCAGGCCGAGATCGCGGCGAGAAGTCCCGTGTAGAGCGCGGGGTTGGCCAACAGCGGCACGCGTTCGCTGAAGGGGTGGAGGCGGATCGGACCGAGCTCGCCGGAGCTCTTCGCCAGCCAGTCGTCGGCGCCCGGGGGCGATGCGTCGCCGGCAGCCGCCTCGACACCGGCCGTCCCGACACCGACCGTCTCCCGCCAGCGGGGGTGGAGCGCCGCGAAGGCGCAGCCGGCGGCTGTGAACGCGACGGCCCACACGAACGCCTCCCACTGTCCGGTCAGCCACGTCGGTAGCCACGAGACGTCGACCACCTCGCGATCAACGAACCCGATGACGCCGTACAGCCCTCCCGTCGCCAAGCCGGCCATTCCCACCCGCCGGTTCGTGCGCGTCACGGCGCCGACCAGGTAGACGATGAGGAGCGGCGTGACGAACACCGATGTGACCGAGCGGAAGGCGGCGAGCATCGTCGGCGCGCGCAGGATCAGCGGCAGGTAGGCGAACCCCAGCACCAGGATCGCGACCGTCGCGATGCGTCCCGTGCGGAGGTAGTGGGCGTCGTCGCGGTCTCGCGAGATGAAGCGTGCGTAGATGTCGCGCGTGAAGACGGCCGACATCGACGAGCCCATCGAATCGAAGGTGCTCACCGCGGCGCTCACGACGCCGGCCACGACGAGTCCCTTGGCGCCGATCCCGAGATAGGTGGAGATCAGGTGAGGGTACATCTCGTCGGGCCGGGCGAAATCCGGGAACTGCGCCCGGCCGAAGAGCCCGAGCATGTCCGTGAAGAGCAGGATGACGAGGCTCACGCCGACGCCCAGGACCCCCGCCATCTTCATGTCCCACAGCGAGCGGGCGCCCATCATCCGCTGCGTCGAGGTGTGGCTCACCGTCCACCAGCCGGAGGAGATGAGAATCCACGCGATGAAGATGACGGCTGGCGACGTGGTCCCGTCCCGTCCCCGAAAGGCGCTCACATGGACCAGGTCCGCGGCGGCGAGCCCCGGCGCGAGTCCCTCGGCCGTCGTCCCCAGGCTCTCCAGTTGCGCGACCATCGCGTTCCAGCCGCCCACCGCCTGCCACACGGCGATGCACACCGCGAGACCTCCCGCCATCACGAGCACGCTTTGCAGCACGTCCGTCGCGACGACCGCCCGCAATCCGCCCACGGCCGTGTAGACGCCCGACAGGACGACGAGCGACACGATCAGCGCCCAGGACAGCTCCGGTCTCAGCCCCCCGACCCCGACGAGGGTCAGATGGACGGCCCAGATCATGAGTCCCAGCACGGAGGTCCGATACTGGATCTGGATGAGTGCGCCGAGGACGCGCGTCCCGGGACCGAAGCGGTGCTCAAGGTACTCGGAGTTGGTGTACAGCCCGGCCCGGTAGATGGCCGGGACGATGACGAACGTCGCGATCGTCACCCCGATGAGCCCGCCGAACGTGTGCGCGGAGAGGAAGTGCAGGCCCTCGCTCGCGATCGTCCCCGTGGCCGACACGAACTCCGAGTTGTCCATGTTGGTCGCAAAAAGGGACAGGCCGACGGCCCACCACGGCAGCGCCCGCGAACCGAGGAACCACTCGCTGCTGGTGGCGGTGCCGCGCGCGCGGCGCAGCCCGTAGGCGATGATCGCGCCGTTCAGTCCGAGGACGATCAGCCAGTCCAGGGCGCTCAAGGGATGGAGACGCTCCTGCAGGGAGGTTGCCGTGACGGCGCCGGGCGAACGCCACCGTAGCGGGCCGCCGCCCCCACCGTCAACGGCGGCAGCGCCTGCGACCTGCCCCGGTGTGGACCTGCCCACCGGCCCGCCGCGGACGCGTGGCTCCGCGGAGGGCCGGTGGCGGGCGGACCGCTATGCGGCGGCTGATCGGGCCGACGACGCCGTGTCCAGCGCGCGGTCGAGATCCTCGATGATGTCATCGATGTGCTCGATGCCTACGGAGAGCCGGATGGTCTCCGGGCGCACGCCGACGCTGATCTGCTCTTCCTCGGTGAGCTGCCGGTGCGTCGTGGAGGCCGGGTGGCACGCCAGCGACTTGGCATCCCCGATGTTCACGAGCCGCTTGAACAGCTCCAGCGCGTCGTAGAACTTCACGCCCGCCTCGAAGCCGCCCTTCACCCCGAAGGTCAGGATCCCCGAAGCCCGGCCGTCCAGGTACTTCAGGGCCAGCTCGTGGTACGGATCGCCCGGCAGTCCGGCGTAGCTCACCCACTCCACGGCCGGGTGGTCCTCCAAGTGCTTCGCCACCGCCAGCGCGTTCTCGGAGTGGCGCTCGATGCGGAGGTTCAGCGTCTGGATCCCCTGGATGATCTGGAACGCGTTGAAGGGCGAGATCGCCGACCCCGTGTTGCGCAGCGGTACCGTGCGCGCCCGCCCGATGTAGGCGGCCGGCCCGAGCGCCTCCGTGTAGACGACCCCGTGGTAGCTGGGCTCCGGCGTCGTGAACTGCGGATAGCGGCTCGCGTGCTCGGTCCACGGGAATTTCCCGGAATCGACGATCGCGCCGCCGAGGGAGTTGCCGTGCCCGCCGATGTACTTCGTCAGCGAGTGCACGACGATGTCGAACCCGTGTTCTATCGGCTTGAGGAGCGCGGGCGTGGCGACCGTGTTGTCGACGATGGTGGCGACGCCGTGGGCGTGCGCCACGTCGGCGACGGCTGCGAGGTCCACGATGTTGCCCGCCGGGTTCCCGATGCTCTCGACGAACACCGCCTTCGTACGGTCATCGATCAGCTTGGCCAGGTCGTCCGGGCCGTCGCCCTCGGCGAAGCGCACTTCGATCCCCAGCTGCGGGAGCATGTGGGCGAAGAGCGTGTAGGTGCCGCCGTACAACTGGGGCACCGAGACGATGTTGTCGCCCGAGGCGGCGAGATTGAGGATCGAGTAGTTGACGGCCGCGCTGCCGGAGGAGAGCGCAAGCGTCGCCAGGCCGCGTTCGAGCTGGGCGAGCCGCTCCTCAAGGACGGCCTGCGTGGGGTTCATGATGCGGGAATAGATGTTGCCTTCGACCTCGAGGTTGAAGAGGTCCGCGCCGTGCTGCGCGTCGTCGAACTCGTACGCCACGGTCTGGTACAGCGGCACCGCGACCGCGTGCGTCGTGGGCTCGGATTCGTATCCGAGGTGGATTGCTACGGTCTCGTCTCTCATGATCTCCGTCTTCTCTCCAATGGGGCCCGATCTCTCGGGCGGTTAATATCCGCGCCTCCGGCCGATCGTTTCGTCGCTGCGGGACGGCCGTCGAACGCGGACCTGTACTCCGTGTCGATCAGCCGCGCGCGCAGCCCGCGAGACAGAATTCGGCGTTGGCCAGACAGGCGCCGGCCGCGCCCCGGACGCCGTTGTGCGCGACCACGGTCATTGCGAGGTCGTGCGGCGGCGCGGCGCGGATCCTGCCCACGCTCGCCGCCATCCCGCCGGCCGCGCCGATGTCCAGGCGCGGCTGCGGACGGTCCGGCTCCGAGCGCACGATGAGCGGCCGTTCGGGAAGCGAAGGCAGGGCCGGCAGCGACGGCGGAGCCCGGAACTCCGCCAGCGCCCGGGCCGCGTCTCCCGGACTCGCCGGGGACGCGAACTTCAGGAACACGTTCGCCGTGTGGCCGTCGAGCACCGCGACTCGATTGACGCTCACCGCCACGGCGATGTCTGATCCCAGGATCTTGTTGAGTTCCGGTTCGATCTTCTCTTCCTCGCCGGGGATCCAGGGGATGGCGTTTCCCCCGATCTGGACGGAACCGACTCCGGTCAAGCCGGCGCCGGTCACCGCCTGGAGGGTGACGACCGTGGCGGCCTCGATCCCGAAGGCGTCGTGCAGCGGGGCGAGGGCCAGCGCCAGTCCCGCAACCACGCAGTTCGGGTTGGCGACGAGCCGGCCTCCCCCTTCCGACCAGGGTTGTTCGGCGGTGAGGGCCAGCGCCTGCGGGTTGACCTCCGGCACCAGCAGCGGCACGTCCGCCCTCAGCCGGTGAACCGAGGCGTTCGTGCTCACGATGTGTCCGGCCTCCGCGAGCGCCGGCTCGAGTTCGCGCGCCACCCCCGACGGAAGCGCGGACAGCACGATCCGGCATTCCGGTGGGTCCGTGACGACGCGGAGCGGCAGTCCGGCCGCCTCCGGGGGCGGGTCGCCGCCGAGGCTCCAACGGACGGCGTTGCCGTACCTCTCGCCCGCGCGCCTCTCCGATGCCGCGACGGAGGCGAGCCGGAGGGAGGGGTGCCTGTCCAGCATCCGGATCAGCCGCTGTCCGACGATCCCGGTCGCGCCCAGGACGGCGACCGGCAGGCGTTCGTCCGAGCGACGGGTCATGCGCATCGGGCGCTCGCTTTCCGGCCGCTGTTGCGGTCATGTGCCGGGTCGTGCCGGCCGACCCACGTGCCGGTGCCGCCGGGCGCCGCGACGCGGAACGGGATTCGGTGGTCTTCGGCGAAACGCAGCGCCCGGTCCTGGACGACGCCACCGGCCGTCCGCCGGGCCTCTCTCCACGTCGCCGTGCGCAGCGGCGCGATGTCGGGGAACCGTTTTGGATCGGCCGGAAAGATCCCGTCCACATCCTTCACGAGGCGAACCTCTGTCGCGCCGAGCGCGTGGCCCAGGAAGAGGGCCGTGAGATCGGATCCTCCCCTCCCCAGCAGCGACGTGACCCCGGTCTCGTCGACGCCCACGAACCCGGGAAGGACGATCGCATCGTGGGCCGCGAAGGCCGTCTCGATCCGGCGGGCATCCACCGCCACCGGATCGGCGGATCCCAGCGGACCCTGCGTGCGGACGGGCAGGTGCCAGAACGACATGCCCACGGCGCGCACGCCGGCCGTCGCCAGCGCGAGGCGAAGCAGGGCGACGGACGCTTCTTCGCCCGTCGCCAGAAGCGACCCCATGAGATCGTCCGGGAGCGACGGAGCGACTTCGCGCGCCGCAGCGAGCAGATCGTCGGTCGTGTCACCCATGGCCGACACGACCGCGACGACGTTCGCGCCACCGGAGACTTCGGCCCGGATCTCCTCGGCCACCGACCGGTATGCGGCCGGACGCGCCAGCACGGATGAACCGAATTTGAGTACGTGAACGCGGCGAACTTCGCGCACTGAAACGCCTCCCCCCGAGTCTCGGCTCACACTCAGCGGACTCCGGAGAAGCGACGCCCTGGGAACAGCAGCTGCCGTGCAATGAAGCGCGGCGGGCGACTCATCTACCAACGGATCACATCCGTCGCAGGAGTTGGCACATTAGTGGAAGAGCCACCTTCCACAGGTTGCCCCGGTGTCTTCGGGCCTGTCCCTCGACCGGTCTCGATGAGCGTTATGGGCGCGGAGGCTACGGGGTCGTGGGCGGCGCGTCAAGTTTGGCGAGCAAAACCTCGAAGTCCGGCGGGCGAAATCCGGCGGGCGACGCCGGGCGAGAAGCGTCGCGCGTTTCTTGACCCCGGTCGCCGGACCCATTACGGTCGGCCGCTACTTCATCGAGACCGGCTGAGGGACGGGCCCTTTGAAGCCGGGGCAACCGGGGCGCGCGCATGCACGCGCCTGCCCAGCGGTGCCAACTCCTGCGGACGCCGGACACGGGATCCGAGAGATGAGGGTCGCACCCGCACGGGTCGGTCGGCTACTCCGGAGTTGGCGTCGCGAACCACGAACGCGAGCCGAGACGGAGAGACAGGTGAACGCCGTGCTGCCAGAAGGCCGAAGGGGCACCGTCGCAATGCCGGCGGAGTGGAGCCCGGAGCTGATGGCCGGGATCGATTCCCGCTTCCGGGTGCGCTACGAACTCGCCGGACCTGAGGATGCCCCGCTGCTCGTCGCGATGGGGGGCATCTCCGCCGACCGCCACGTCTGCGCCAACGGGGTGGATCCCGCGCCCGGCTGGTGGAGGAAGCTGGCGGGCCCGGGTCAGACCATCGACACGCACCGCTGGCGGCTGCTCGCGATCGACTTCCTCGGATCTCCCGGGACGTTCGAGTCGATGGAGCCCGCCGACCCTTCGAAGGGCCCTTCACCCGACCGGATGCATCTCACGCCCGGCGACCAGGCGGACGCCGTAGCGGTGGCGCTGGACTACCTCGGCGTCGAACGCGCCCACCGCATGCTGGGCGCCTCGTACGGCGGGATGGTTGCCCTGGCGATGGGGATCCGCCATCGCGCGCGTCTCGACGGCGTGGTGCCGATCGGCGCGGCGCACCGCGGCCATCCCCAGGCCATCGGCATACACGCGGTGCAACGCTGGATCGTGGAGTTCGCGCTTCGGCACGGCCGGGGGAGCGAAGGCGTGGCCCTCGCCAGGGCGCTGGCGTTCACGACCTACAAGTCGGCGGAGGGACTCGACGCCCGTTTCCCGCACGTCTGGGAGTGGGAGGATGGCGCCCCGGTCTACGCCGTCGGCCGCTACCTGGAGAAGCAGGGACGGGAGTTTGCAAACCGGTTCGACGCCGAGACCTACCTGACGCTGTCGGCTTCGGTCGACCTGTGCGACCTGCGCCCGGAAGAACTCGGAGTCCCCGCCTGGCTCATCGGGTGGGAGGAGGACACCCTGGTCCCGCCCTGGCTGCTCCGGCAGACCGCAAGCCGGATCGGCGCGCCTTCGCACCTACGGATTCTGAACTCCGACGCGGGGCACGACGCCTTTCTGCTCCACGCCCCCGACTACGAGGAAGCTCTGAAGGAGAGTCTGTCTCGTTCAGCCGGATGAGGGGGCGCGGATCGGGAGCCGAAGGTGCGAGGGACAGGCCGCGGAGTGCAGGACCGTGTTTCGCGCCGTCCGCATGCGCGTGCCGGTCCCCACGTCTTCCCCCGTGTTAAGGTTGCGGCTGAAGCGGGGGAAGCAGCTGCTCGTGATCTGAAGCCGGATCCGGTGTCCGGCGCGGAACACGTGGCTCATCGGATAGAGCTGGATGCGGAACTCCGTTGCTGCGTTCGGCTCCAGAAGCTCCGTCCGGTCGAGCCCGCCACGATACCGCGCGCGCAGGATCCCCTCCGTGAGGACGAATGATCCTCCCTCCGGATCGACGTCCGTCACCCGCGCCACGAAGTCCGTGTCGCGCGCCGACGATTCGGCGTAGAGCACCAACTCCACTGGCCCCGTGACCTCGAGATCGTCCTCCAGGGCCCGCGAGGTGTAGACGAGCACGTCGGGCCGCCGCTCGAGCGGCGCCTGCTCCACCGGACCACCACGCATCGGCGTCTCGGCGTGGGTCGTGATCAGCCGGGACGAGAGGTTGCCCCCGAGCGAGGGCGCGGGGTCGCGCGGATCGTACTCGAAGCGATCCGGCGGCTCGTCCCCCGGCGGCTCCGGGTCGAGCCGGGCGTCGTCGTCCCGGTTCGCTCGCCCGTGGCTGTGCAGATACCAGGGCACTCCCTCCGTCCCCGGCGGCAGCCACTCCACGCCCTCCCGCCACCGGTTGGCGCCCGTCGTGAACCAGCGCAGCGGCGGGTCCTCGCCGATCCCGTCGTCCACGCCGCGAAGCTGCCAGTCGAACCAGCGCCGCTCCTCCTCCCGCACATCCACCCAGGCGTCGGGTCCGAAATCGAGGTCACCTACCGTCTTCGTCTCCGGGATTTCGTGTGACCAGGGCCCAAGCAGGCTCCGGCTCTGCGTCCGGGCGCGCGCCGTCGCGGCCCCCGACATCCCCTCGTGCATTCGAAGCAGGGAGCCGGCGTAGGCGTCGTACCACCCGCCCTGCTGAAACGCGGGCGCCGTGACGCCCCCGTATTGATCAGTGACCCTGAGGCGGCGCCAGTATTCGTCCCGCGTCGGGTGCTCCAGCCACTCGCGCCAGTACGGGATCTTCCGCCCGATGGCGCGCTCGTCCAGCTCGATGATCGGCAGGTGGGCCCAGAACTTCGGGTTCTGGAACAGGCGCGCCGCCTGCGGGCCGGTCACGATCGCGAGGTTCGTCTCCCAGATCGCGGCCGCGCCGAGCGAGAGGAGCAACTGGAAGGCGCCGCCCAGGTAGTGACAGTCGCCGAAGTGGTCGTCGCAGATCACGTGCGGCGCCATGCAGGTGAGGTGCGGGCTTCCGAGCGGCGCGCTGAGCCACTGCGTGAGGGCGCCGTAGCTGCGCCCCCACATCCCGATCTTCCCGTCGCACCACGCCTGCCCCGCCAGCCACTCCAGGGTGTCGTGCCCATCCTCGATCTCGGGGAGATACGCGTGGAACACGCCCTCGGACTCGAACCGGCCGCGACAGTCCTGGACCACGAACGCGTACCCGCGTTCCGCCCACCAGATGCCGTTCTCGATGAACACGTCCCGGCTGCTCTCGTACGGCGTCCGTGTCAGGATGGTGGGGAAGGGACCTCCGGAAGCGGGCAGATAGACATCCGCCGAAAGCCGCACCCCGTCGCGCATCCGCCCCCGGAGCCCATGAAGAAGCCGCACCTCCCGCAGGGATTCGTGCACGCTAGGTCGGGATGGCGGCGACGATGTCGGCCGGTTCTGCCCGCACGGTGTAGTCGACGTCGGCGGAGGCGTAGACAATGGTTCCCGAGCGGTCGATGACGAAGGTGGAGGTGAGCGGGAGTTCCCAGGACTCGTCGCCGTTGAAGCGGGCCAGGTCGATGCCGAGCCCGTCTCGGTACAGGGCTCGCAGGTCGCCGTGGACCGTGAACGTGAGGCCGTAGTCGCGCGCCACGCCGAGCCCGAAATCGAGCAGGACGTCGAACTCGATGCCGTCTTCCTCGATCCATCCGCGGGCGAACTCCGGGAGCTGCGGAGACAGCGTGACGAGACGGGCCCCCTTCGCCTGTATCTCGGGTAGAACCGACTGAAGAGCAACCTGCTCTTCGCGGCAGTACGGTCACCAGCGGCCGCGGAAGAAGCTCAGCACCACCGGCCCCCGCTTGAGCAGTGTCGCGAGCCGGATCGTGGGGCCGGCCACGCTCGGCCGCGCGAAGAGCGGCGCCCGGTCGCCCACGCCGGGGATTCGGTCGAGGATCCCGGAAGTCCGCAGCGCCTCTGTGCCCGCGGCCATGACCGCCGTTGCGGCGGCAGGACGCACGGCCTCCTTCTCGGCGCGGATCCCGGCGAGTCGCCGGTTGAGCGGCCCGCTCACCTCGGCACTCCCCTCAGCAGTCCCGTGGCTCGGCGGCGCCATCAGGGCGTCCCGGCGCGCAGGCGCCCCTCCCAGAAATCGAGCTGAGCCGCGCGGAGTTCGCTTCCCACCCCGACCGTCGGCCCCAGCACGAGGTGGGCCTCGGAGTCGCGCGTGTAGGCCGGCCACGGAGGCAGCCTCGGGCCGTTCGGGTCGCCGCTCGCGGCGAAGTTGACCCAGTAGGAGGACATCGTCTGCGACAGCTCGCGGTCCACGTCTTCCCGTTCGCCGGGACCGACGTTGCCGAACGCGTACACGATCTCGGCCGCGTGGTACGACTTGAGATAGCCCTTCGCGGGTCCGGGCGGCTCGTGCGTGAAGTAGTAGAGCCAGGCAGCCGCGCCCGCCGCTTCCGACGCCCGCGCCCACGTCCGCATCTGGATGCCGAACAGCGCGTCGCCGCGGCTTCGCATGAAGGCGTCGAAGATCTCGCCCTCCTCCACCACCGGGTAGGCCGCGTCGAAGCGCTCCGCATCGTCGCCGACGCGGCCCGCCACCCACTCGCGCCACGCGTCGAGCGTCTCCGGCACGGATCTCGGGGACGAGAGCGAGGTCATCTCGTCCGCGTTGAACCCCACGAGCACGGGGACATTGTTGTGCGTTCCGTCGGCGAAGGCCGTCGACACGTCCGTCGGCAGCACCCAGCCGTCCACGTTCTCCGCCGTCCTGAAGCGGCGTCCGGCCGGCGTATCGAGCCCGGCCATCACGCTCGCGGCGGAGAGCCGCCGCATGTCCTCCAGCGTCTCCGCTCCGAGCGCGCCGAGGAACGCCGCTCCGATCGCCTCGGCGGAGCGTCCGCCCTCCGGTGCCTCCGAGAGGCGGATCATGGGACCGAACCGCCCCCCGCTCTGCCCGATGGCGCGGTGAAAGAGTCCCGCCGCCAGCGGCGTCGCCATCAGCGTGTTCACGCTCCACGAGCCGGCCGACTCGCCGAAGATCGTCACGCGCTCCGGGTCCCCGCCGAACGCCGCGATGTTGTCGCGCACCCACTCCAGCGCGGCGACCTGGTCGAGGACGCCGTAGTTGCCGGACGATCCGTGTTCGGACTCGGCCGAGAGAAGAGGATGCGCGAGGTAGCCGAACGGTCCGAGCCGGTAGTTGATCGTGACCACGACGGCGCCCTTCTCGGCCAGCGCCGTGCCGTCGTAGATGCCGGTGGAGCCCGACCCCCGCGTGAGCGCGCCCCCGTGGATCCAGACCATGACCGGCCGCCGCTCCGAGGCGTCGGCGGCCGCGGTCCAGACGTTCAGGTACAGGCAGTCCTCCGCCGTCGGGGCGGGGGGACCTCCGAAGAACGAGCCCGCGCCGTAGGGGGTCTGCATGCACTCCGGGCCGAAGCTGTGCGCGCGCAGCGTCCGCCGTCCCCACGCTTCGACCGGCTGGGGCGGCTTCCAGCGTCGGTCCCCCACCGGCGGCGCCGCGAACGGAATCCCCTTGTAGGAGCGGATGCCGTCAACGAGGACGCCGTCTACGTTCCCGCTGGCGATCTCGACGCGGGTCTCCTGCGCGTGCAGCGGCGCCCCAAGGCCGGCGGTGGACGGCGGGGCGAGCAGGACCGCGAGCAGGACGGCACGCAGGACGCGGGCCAACGCGCGGGCCGGATGATGGCGGAAGTCACGACGCATGCGATGCTCCGGAGTCAGGAGGGGGGCGAGGGGCTGGCCGGGGGCGGCATCTCCCCGTTCCAGCGGAAGCGCTTGAGCGAGATGCGTCCCCACTTGTCGAATTCCACCCCTTCGTTCGCCAGCAACTGGTACTGGATCATCTCGGAGTACGAGTCGCCGCGGGGGCTGATCTCGCCGCGCGCGTTGATCACCCGGTGCCAGGGGAGCGGCCGGTCGGAGGCGTAGAGCGCGTAGCCGACGAGACGGGCCTGTCCGCCGAGTCCGGCAAGCTGCGCGACCTGCCCGTAGGTGGCGACGCGACCGGCGGGAATCCGGGCGACGACGTTGCAGATGCGCTCGTGGAGGTCCGAAGCCATGATCGTCTTCCCTGCGTCAGGCGGTTGCGCCTGGGCGCTCGTTGGCATGGACGCGGCCCTTCCAGTTCCACCACTTGAGGAGTTCGCCCTCGGGCCTCTCCGTCTCCGCGAAGTAGACCGCGCACCGGAACACGTAGAGCACACACGGGTCCATGCGCACGCCGCGCCGCACGGAGAGTCGCTCATAGAGTTCGTGCGGGTCGCGTCCCGGTAGATCCTCGACCCGGCGGATGCCGAGTTCGGTCAGGTCGCGGGCGATGCTCGGCCCGACGCCGGGGATTCCCTGCAACTCCAGCGTATCGGCTTGGGCGGAACCTGGTGTCACTCGCTCACTCGCTCGGTGGCACAGCGCAGCGTCATCTTCGAGACCCTCGGCGGACGCGTGAATCTTGGGGAGAAGGAGCCAAGGGACAAATCCGGCGGTCCGCGGCAGAGGCTTGGCGTGGTCAGCCCGCGGGTGGGCTCGCGACCTTCCCGGCGAAGAGGATCGTGCCCGAGAGGCGCTCCCGGATGAAGAACAGGAACGGACGGTCGGCCCGAACGACGTGACCGGCGCTCTCTACCACCGTGACCACGGTGGCGGCGGCTGCCTCGGTGCCCTCCTCGTTGACCTCGACCCACGACTTCTGCCTCACGCTGGAGATCCAAAGGCCTCCGGCTGGAGAGAGTCTTGTGAGATCCGCCCGGTGATCGAACGCGTCGACCATGCCAAGCGCGCTCAGATCGTCATTCAACGTACGTTCGTAGGCCATCCGAAAGCGCGGGAGGAAGAGCGTAAGGTCGGTATCGTCGAAGCTGTCGGCGATATCCTCCCATTGCGCCGCGTCGAGAGACGCAGCGAGGTCGTCCACGCTCACATCCGGCGCTGGAAGGAGGACCGTCATCGAGAACGCGCTGCCTCCATACGGCAGGTCCACGGCCTGGAATCGGTCGTTCTCCTGATAGGGGAGGTCTCTCCGCAGGGTCATGAGCGGCACGGTCTGCGTGGATCCGTCGTCCAGGTGGAAACGCTCGGTTCGCGTGTCGGACGGATCGAACCGGAACGTCCACGGAGCCTTGAAGTAGATCGCGTTGATCAGATACATGACGACGCCGCCCGGAATCACCGCGGGAACGATGTCTTCGATGCGGCCGTTCGTCACGGCTTTGACCCACTCGTTGATCCGGGCGGATGCCGAGGGATTCGCGAAGTCGAGCTCCACCACCTCGGCTTCGAAGCTCCGGCGCACGCGCGTCAGGAAGTCCGCGTGCACCGGGAAGCCCTGCCGAATCCACACCGAGTTCCCGACTGCCGTCTCGACGGCCGGGTCGAGGCCGACGAGGAGCTCCATCAGCGACGCGTAGGCGGCGTTGATCTCGTCCTCGGCGAGGGCCCCGAATCCCAGCACGTCGCGCATCTGGCTCCAGGTCTCCCCCGCAGCCCCGTTCATGGTCATCCCAAGCGCCATGGATGCCGAGAAAGGCGACAGGAACAGATTGTCGCCGGGGTGGTTGGCCTGCGCGAGGAGGTGGAAGGCGAACCGGTTGCCTGCCCCGATGATCTCGACTTCCGCGGCGCCCAAGGCACGCGGAAGCCGGGTGATCTCGTCCACGCCCCCCGGCGGGCCCGTGGGCGATTCGCCGCACCCCGCGGCGGCGAGCAGGAGAACGGTCCACGGGCCAATGAACCGGAGGCGGCGCGCGCCGGATCGGGCGCGGGGGCACCCGGATGCGGATGCTCTCGCCTCGGTCATTGTCCCTCCCGATCGTTCGGTGAACGGCGGCCCGGCAGAGAGCGACGGTCCGGAGATAAGACGATCCGACGCGCACGGATGTGACACCCAACCGTCTCCCCGCCGACGCGCGCTTGCGTCCGCGAACAACGAGCCGTTGAATCCAGCAGGAGCCGAATGGGAGGTTGCGGAGAACATGATTCACCACGCAGGAGACCGGGCATCGCACATCGTCCTGCCCGTCATGGGGAGAAGCGGATGACGCAATCCGGATCGCCGCCCCAGGGTTACCGCCCCGATCTCGACGACGCGGTCGAGACGTGGTCGCGCATGAACGATGCCTCGATCCTGCGCAGCGTCGCCGCCGTCATCCTGGGGTTCGTCGCGCTGACGCTGGGCTCCGTTCTCACCGGCCGGCTGCTGCTGTCGCTGTTCGGGGTCGACCCGGGGGCGGATCCGGGTGCCGCGTTCATCTTCACGAGCCTCGGCGTGCGTCTCGCGGTCACCGTTCTGGCGGGCTTCCTCGCGGCCCTGGCCGCGCCGCGCGCGCCGCGCCTTCACGCGGGCGTACTGGCGGCGATTCTCGTCTTCTTCAGCCTCGCCTCGCTCGCCGGCCTCTCGGCGTCCGGCGATCCGTACGGGCCCGCCTGGTATCCCATCGCGATGCTCGTCATCGGCCCCGTCGGCGTCCTCATCGGTGGGTCCCTGCGGCCCCGTCGCCGCTGAACCGAACGTTCGGGGAAGGGTCGGAAATGCGAATCGAGACGCTGGCGGTGAAGACAGGCATGGCGCCGGACGGGGGGAATCGGGCGATCGCCTCCCCCATCACGCTCTCGACCACCTTCGAGCGCGGGGAGGACGGGTCGTACCCGGGGGGGTTCGACTACTCCCGCAGCGGGAACCCGAACCGTGCGGCGCTGGAAGCGGCGCTGGCCACGCTGGAGGGCGGGCCGGAAGCCGTCGCGTTCCCTTCCGGGATGGCGGCGACGTTCGCCGTCATCTTCTCGCTCGCGCCGGGAGATCACGTCGTCGCCGCCGACGACGCGTACTACGGGACCGGCGTTCTCCTGCGGGATTCGTTCGCGGAGCGCGGCATCGAGGCGAGCTTCGTCGACATGACCGATCTGGACGCCGTCCGCGCCGCCATGCAGCCGAACACCCGCCTCGTGTGGATGGAGACGCCGTCGAACCCGCTCATTCGCATCTCCGACATCGAGGCGCTCGCCGGCATCGCACGGGAGGGCGCGGCAATCTCGTGCTGCGACAACACGTGGGCGACGCCGCTCCTGCAGCGACCGCTGGATCTCGGCGTGGACCTCGTCATGCACTCCACGACCAAGTACTTCGGCGGCCACAGCGACGTGACCGGCGGCGCGGTGATCGTGCGCGAGCCGGGCGGGACGCTCGCGGCGCTGCGGAAGATCCAGAAGGACGGCGGCCTCGTACCCTCGCCATTCGACGCCTGGCTCACGAGGCGCGGGCTCGAGTCGCTCGCCGCGCGCATGGCCATGCACTGCGCCAACGCCATGGAGCTCGCCCGCTTCCTCGACGCCCACCCGCGCGTCGAGCGGGTCCACTATCCGGGCCTGGAGGACGATCCCGGACATGCCCTCGCCGCGCGTCAGATGTCCGGCTTCGGTGGCATGCTGTCGTTCGACGTCGCGGGCGGCCGGGACGAAGCGTTCGCGGTCGCCGCCAACGTGAAGGTCATCGCGCGGGCCACGAGCCTCGGGGGAACGCACTCCCTCATCGAGCACCGGGCGTCCATCGAGGGACCGGCGACCCGGGCCCCGGAGAACCTGCTCCGCATGTCCGTCGGCCTCGAACACGCGGACGACCTGAAGGAGGACCTGGACCGGGCCTTGGCCGCTCCCTCCTGAGTTCCCGACCAACCGCCTGAGCCTCTCGCCAACGGGCTCGGCGGCCGTGCCCGGCAGCCGCCCGAAACGTTCCCGCGGGAACGTCTCAGCCGTCGGAAGCGCGCACCCAGTCGGCGAAGACCCGCTCTCCAGCCGGGCGCAGCCCCGCGTGACGGCCGGAGTCGAGGAGCGCTTCGACGAAGGTCCGTCCGTACCCGCGGCCGAACGCGAGAAGGACCGCGTCGTCCCGCCAGGTGACGAGCTGGCAGGGGACGTGGAGGACGGGTCCCTGGGTCAGGAATGGTCGGGCGCGCGCCGGGTCGAAGAGGTCGAGGTCGGTGACGCCCTCCAGCACCTCCTGAATCCCTTCACCCAGGAGCCCGAGCCAGCAATGCGAGTCGGTCGTGTCCGTATAGTGCGGGCCGTCCGGCATGGGTGGGGGCGCGCCGGGGCCGACTTGCCAGATCGAGGCCTGGGTGCCGTTCATGCGGCTGATCATCAGCCCGTCGCGGACCGCGACTTCTCCCGGCGTGCGGGGCACATCGGGGCCGAAGGGCCGCACGGTCCGGATGTCGCGGTGCTGGACATCCCGGCGCGCGCGATGGCTGAGGTCGATGAGGCAGGCCTGGCGCAGGGCGTCGGTGGGGGTGCGGTCGGATTGGTAGTCGAGCGCGACGTTCCAGCCAGCCCGGCGCTCGGTGCGGGCGGGCGCGGCGTCGAAGCGGACCGGGGACCGGCGATGGGCCGCGGGCGCCAGCTGCGTTGGCGCCCCGTCGGCCCGGGGCGGGCGCCCTTCGGGGGCGATCCGCAGGCGCGTTCCTTTCGGATCGTAGAAGTGGGGAGGCACCACGGTCGCGGTCCAGCGCGCGGTTCGCCGGCCCGGCGATTCGTACAGGTCGAGCGAACCGCCCCGCACCGCCAACCGGTCCTCGACGAGGGCGAGTCCGTACTGCCAGCCCAGCGCCTCGCTGTGCCGTGTCGTGCAGACGAAGCCGGCGATCCGGTCCCCGTCCACGACGAGCGCCCCGTCTTCGGGTCGTTGGGCGACCTCACGAGCGCTCGCGCCGCCCGAGTTGCCGGTGGTCGCGCCACCCGCATCGCCGGCGTCGTCGAGCCGGAGTCCCACGAGCTTCAGCCGCCCGGACTGTCCTTCGCAGTGGCGTAGCGCCGCGGCGCCCACCTTGCCGGAAGCCGTATCCTCGCGGTCCCAGAGCCAGCCCATGCCGATGTCGAGGAGGGTAACGCGCTGCTCCGACTCCGTCCCGATGATCACGTGTCCCTTCTCGGCCCGCAGACAGTTCTGCGCTTCGAGCCCGAACGGGCGGATGCCGTACTCCGCCCCGGCCTCCCACAGCAGGTCCCAGACGTACCGGGCACAGCTTGCGCGCACGTGCAGTTCATAGGACAGCTCGCCCACGAACCCGAGGCGCAGGCACCGCGCCGCCACGCCGTCTCCCACCTCGATCTCCCGGCAGCCGAGGTACGGGAACGCTTCGTCGGACAGGTCCGCGCCCGTGATCTTCGCCAGCACCCGCCGCGCGTTCGGCCCGGCCACGTTGATGGAGGCGAGGGCGTCCGTGAGGTTCACGAGGTTGTAATCCCACCCGTCGTAGCGCGTGTGGAAACGGAGCCACTCGACTGTGGTCCCCGCCCGGTTCGAACTCGTCGTGAAGTAGAACTCGTCCTCGCCCGTCCGCACGACGACGCCGTCGTCGATGATGTTGCCGGTGTCGTTGCACATCGCCGAATACGTGCAGCGTCCGCGCCGGGCCCGCGTCATGTCGGAGACGTAGACGCGCTGGAGGGCGCGCAGGGCGTCGGGTCCCCAGATCCGGAACTTCCCGAGCGGCGAACTATCGAGGAGGCCAACGTTCTCGCGCACGTTGCGGATCTCCTCCAGGCACTCCCGGTCCGCGCTGAAGTAGCGCGCCCTCAGCCAGGGCCCCGCCCGGCGGAACACGGCGCCTCGCGCGGCCTGGTCGTCGTGGAGCGGGGTCCGCTTGTGGATGTCGTGGTGCGGACCCGCGAGCGTCGCGAGGGAAGGGGGGATGACCGGCGGGCGCACGGTGGTGGTGGAGAAGCTGCCGACCCGCCGGCCCGCGATCTCGGCCATTGCCATGGCGAGGTTCTGGCCCGGCACGCGGTACTGCCCGGGGCCGAGGCCGAAGTTGCCGTAGCGCTTCGCGAGTTCGGGCACGTCGAGGCCGTAGGCGGCGCACTGGGCCGCGTTCTTCCACGTGCCGTCCTCGTCGAAGTCGAGGAATGCCTTGCGGCCGGGGGCGAGACGCCGTCCGGCGGCGGGTCCGCGTACGATCGAGGAGCCCCGGGCGGGCCCCGGCAGGTCGGCCAGGCGCGCGCGCTCCCGGGTCAGCACCCCCCCGACGCTCCCCCCACACGCCGCGGCGGCCTCCAGGCCCGCGATCAGCCCGGAACATATGAGCGCCTCGAGATCGGTGAGCCGAAGGACGCTGCCCGCGGCGAACACGTCGGGCGGGAGGCGCTCGAGCTCGAAGGTCCGGGTGCGCTCGCCGTGGCGGAAGCGCGCGCCGGCGCACGAGAGGACGCCGATGTCGGGCTGCCGTCCCGCGCTCGCCACCAGCAGGTCGCACCCTACCCGCATGGCGTCGGACCGCGACGAGCGCGGCGCGTCGTTTCCGGCTCGCGCGGCGAGTTCGACGCCGTGCACACGGGCCCGCCCGCGCACGCGGCTCGCGGCCCACCCCGGCCGGAAGTCGATCCCCGCGTCCGCGAGCGCCTCCGCCAGCGCCGCGTCGTGACCTTCGCGCCGGGCGTCGGCGACCACGCGCACATCCACGCCCAGCCCCGCGAGGTCGAGCGCGGCCTCGAGCCCCAGATCGTCTCCGACGCTGAACACGGCCGCCTCGCCGGGCCGCACCCCGTAGGTCCGCGCCAGCCGGATCGCCGTGTCCGCCTGCATCACGCCCGGGCGGTCGTTGTGCTCGAACACGAGCGGCCGCTCGATCGAGCCCGTCGCGACCACGGTCGCTCGCGCGCGGCACTCCCAGTGCGATTCCCGCGGTCCCCGGTCGAACGGCATCGTCGCGGAGCCGCCGGCCGTGACGCCACCCGCGCGCTCCGTCCCGCCGCACTGGAAGCCGGTGAGCAGGTTTTCGCCCCAGACCCCCGTGACCGGAGCGTGCCGGAACACGCGGATCGAGTCCATCCGTTCGACCTGCTCGACGAGGGCCGACACGTCATTCGCGAGCGGGCGACCATCCCGCACGCGCCAGTCGAGGTGCCCGCCCAGCCACGGACGGCGCTCGAACAGGCATACGCGGAGGCCGAGCTGCCCGGCAGCGAGCGCGGCGGACAGCCCGGCCGGACCGCCGCCGACCACCGCCACGTCCGCGTGCAGGTAGCGCTCGGCCTGCTCCTCCGCGTCCGACCGGTCACCCGCATCGAGCCGCAATACGCCCAGGCCGGCCAGCCCGCGCATCCGCTCCTGGAAGAACCGGGCGGCCCACGCGGGGCGGTGGAAGAGCCGGTAGTAGAAGCCCGCCGGCATGAACCGGTCCAGCCGGTCCAGGAAACCGAAGGCGTCGAAGCGCGGGTCGCCGCGCACGTTCTGCGCGCCGACCTCCATCCCCTCGCGCAGCGGCGTCGTCCCCGCGGACCGGTTCGGCACGCCGTCGACCGACACGAGCTGGCTCGATCCTTCCCCCTCCAGGTCGTACAGCCCCCGGGGCCGGTGATACTCGAAGCTCCGGCCGAGTGTGCGGATCCCCGCTCCCCAGAGCGCCGAGGCGACGGTATCTCCCCCGAACCCCTCCAGCGCGCGCCCGCACCAGCGAAAACCGAGCGGCCGCGAGCGGTCGATCCGCTCCGTCGGGGAGGGAGGCAGTCGACTCACGACGACTCTCCCCCGCTCACGTCGCCGCCGTCGCTCGCCTCGCGGCCGTCGCTCGCCTCGCGGCCATCGCCCGCGTCGTCGCCGCCGGGCCCGGTCTCCCGGTTCGTGGCCGGGTCGCGCCACGTCGAGAACCAGACGCCGCACCCCGCCCCGTGGTGCCACCACTCCTCCTGCGGCTGCAGGCGGTTCATGCGGAACTGCGCCCAGCGGAAGTGCGCCTCCGCCGCGGCTTCGGGCCCGGCCCCCCCCGGGGGGGGGGTCACAGCGACGGGCCGCCGGGGCCGGGCGTGGGGGCGGAGGGGGGGGGGGGGGGGGGGAAAGGGGGGGGGGGGGGGGGGGG
>VXQX01000062.1 GCA_009838765.1 Gemmatimonadales bacterium | reverse complement strand
AACGCCCCAGTGAACAGCGATGCTCGTCTCAAAGCATAAGCCTCCAAGCTGCTTACCGACACACGTTACAGATAGGCTCGCAACAGCGGCGTCGACCGCGGCCGCCAGCGCCGGCTTCCCGTTGTAAATCAGGAGTTAAGGCACCGCGATCCGGGCATCAAGCCGAGGCCTTGAAGCACGTCCGCAGTTTCGGGTCGTAGCCGCCGGCATGGAGATCGAGAACAGTGACCCTGTCTCGAATCCCCCGGATAACGAAACCAGCCTGCCACCCCCCGTAGGGCCGTACCCGTGAGGCGCTTTCTCTTTGAGGCTTCCGAACCGGAGGGTGCGGCGTGGGAGAGCCCGGCTCCGGAAGCCCTGGCCGCGACGACGAAACCATCCCTCGACTCCCCCGTAGGCTCTCAGGTGAAGGGGCCGGTGGCGGCAGGCGGGCGCGCACACGCGGATTCAACCTCACGGGGAGCGGCGGTTCGTATGAAGCGAGGCACGAAGATACTGGTTTCCACGGTCCTGATCGGCGGGCTGGGAGCGACGGCGTTCGCGGTGTCGAGCGCCGGGGGCAGCGAGGACGGCGAGACCGGCACCGTGGCCGTGGAGCGCGGCGAGATCGTGGACCGGGCGCTCGCCGTGGGACGCATCGAGCCGCTGGTCGAAGTGAGCGTGAAGTCGCAGCTCGCGGGCGTCGTGCGGCAGATGTTCAAGGAGCCCGGCGAGTACGTCCAGCGGGGCCAGCCCCTGCTCGAGGTCCAGCCCAACCCGACTCCGATCGAGCTCGTCGAGGCGCGGCGCAACGTGGAACTGCGGGAGATCGAACTCCAGCAGCTCGAGCGGCAGCGCGACCGGCTCGCCGCGCTGCGCGGCCGCGGATTCGTGTCCGAGGAGGAATACGAGACGGTGGCCCGCCAGCACGACGAGGCTGCGCTCCAGGTCCAGATCGCGACCGAGCGACTGGCCCTCCTCTCCGAGGGCCGCGTGACGATCGGCGACGAAGCCGTCGAAGCGGTCATCACCTCGCCGATCCAGGGATTCATCCTGGAGAAGATGGTGGAGATCGGCGATCCCGTCGTCCCGCTCACGACATTCCAGGAAGGGACCGCCCTCATGACGATGGCGGAGATGGACGAACTGCTCTTCCGCGGCACGGTGGATGAGATCGACGTGGGGCGGCTGGTCGAGGGCATGCCGGTGGAGATCACGATCGGCGCGCTCCCGGACGCCCGCATCGAGGGGCGGCTGACGAAGATCTCGCTCAAGGGCCGCGACGAGGAGAACGCCACCCTCTTCCCGGTCGAGATCGCGGTGCTCCCGCTGGACGGCGCCGCGCTGCGGGCGGGCTATTCGGCCAACGCGCACGTGATCATCGAACGCCGGTCGGACGTGCTCGTCATCCCCGAGCGCCTGGTCCGCTTCGAGGAGGAGCGGACGCTCGTCACGGTCCGGCTGGGGCCCGAGGAGACGGAGGAACGCGAGATCCGCACCGGGCTGAGCGACGGCATCAGCGTCGAGGTGCTGGACGGCCTGGCGGAGGGCGAACGCGTGCTGGAACCGCCCCGGCGCGAGATCACCTAGTGTCGCGCGGCAAGACCCCTGCCATGGACCGCCGTGCCCGACTCCGGCCGCCGGTGAGGGCGCGCGAGGCGGGCGCCCGGTGAGGTTGCTCGACGCCGTACGGCAGTTGTGGGCCGACCTCTCGGCCCAGCGCCTCAGGACCGCGCTCACGGTGCTGGGCATCACCTGGGGCACCGTGGCGGTCGTCGTGCTGCTCGCCTTCTCCGTCGGGCTCGAGCGGCAGACGATCAAGCGCTTTCACGGGCTCGGCGACCGGATCGTCATCCTCTTCGGCGGACGCACGACGATGCCGCACGCGGGGTTCAGGGAGGGTCGGTCGATCCGGCTGCGGGAGGCGGACGCGGAGGTTCTCGCCCGGCGGATCCCCGACATCGAGATGATCAGCCCGGAGTACTCCACGCGGGCGGCACCGGTCCGCTACGGCCGCAACGGCGTGAACCCGAACATCACCGGCATCTACCCCATCTACGGCGAGATGCGGAACATCATTCCCCTTCCCGGCGGCCGCTTCATCAACGAGCGCGACCAGCGGGAGCGGCGACGCGTCGTGTTCCTCGGAGACGAGGTCGCCCGCGTCCTGTTCGGAGACGCGGACCCCGTCGGCGACCAGGTCCGGATCGGCGACTCGCCCTTCACGGTCATCGGCGTGCTCCAGCCCAAGATCCAGAACTCGTCCTACAACTCGAGGGATGAGGACCGCGTGTTCATCCCGGCCGGCACGCACGCGGCGCTTTTCGGCTCGCGTTTCGTCTCCAACCTCGTGTACCGGACCGCGGACGCGTCGCGGACGGAGGCCGTGGAGGCGCGGGTCTACGAGGTCCTCGGAAGGAAGTATCGCTTCAACCCGGAGGACGACGATGCGCTGGGCGTATGGGACACGGCCGAGTGGGAGCGGATGTTCGGGTTCCTCTTCCTCGGGTTCAAGATCTTCTTCGCGATCGTCGGCAGCTTCACGCTCAGCGTGGGCGGGATCGGGGTCGCGAACATCATGTACATCGTGGTGCGCGAGCGGACGAACGAGATCGGGATCAAGCGCTCGCTCGGCGCCACCCGGCGCTCCATCCTGTGGCAGTTCCTCACCGAGAGCATGCTCATCGTCGTCGCGGGGGCGGCGCTCGGCGTCGTCGTCTCCCTCGGCATCGTGAAGCTCATGTCGCTGGTCCCGATGCAGGAGTTCGTCGGGACGCCGACGATCTCGGTGCAGGTGGCCGGAGTGACCCTCGCGCTCCTCGCGTTCATCGCGATGCTGGCCGGGTTCTTCCCCGCCCGCCGCGCGGCGGCGCTCGACCCCGTCGAATGTCTCCGCGACTGACCCATGTGGAAGATCCTCCTCGAAGAGTTCCTCGGCGACCTGCGGGCCCAGAAGACGCGCGCCTTCCTCACGATCTTCGCCGTCGTGTGGGGGACGATCTCGATCGTCCTCCTGCTCGCCTTCGGGCAGGGGCTCCGGAACCAGTTCTCGGCCGGGCTGCTCAACGCCGGCGAACGCATCTTCATGGTCTACGGCGGGCAGACGAGCATGGAGCACGAGGGGCTGTCGAAGGGACGGCGGATCCGGCTGCGGGAGGAAGATCTCGACCTGCTGCTGCGCGCCGTGCCGGAGTTCGAGATGGGCAGTCCCTCCTACGGCCGGGGCCGGACGCACCTGAAGGTGGAGGAGAACCAGACGACCACCTACATGGAGGGCGTGAATCCGGTCTTCTCCGAGTTGCGGCGCATGTTCCCCGCTCCGGGCGGCCGGTTCATCAACCAGCGCGACATCGACGAGAAGCGGCGCGTGCTCTTCCTCGGAGACGGGATCGCCGGACGCCTGTTCGGCGACGCGCCGGCGGTGGGACGCACGGTGATGCTGGACGGCCTTCCGTTCCGCATCGTCGGCGTGATGGAGTCGAAGTTCCAGGACTCGAGCAACAACGGACCGGACGAGGACCGGGCCGTGATCCCGGCTTCCACGTTCCGGAGCATCTACGGCCAGGAGTTCGTGAATCATCTGCTCCTGCGCCCTCGCGACGTGAAGGACGCGGCGGTCGCCAAGGAGGAGTTGTTCCGGGTCCTGGGCGGTCGGTACCGGTTCGACCGGGCGGACGAGCGGGCGCTCGCGATCTGGGACTTCATCGAGGACGAGAAGATCGTGGGCCAGATCGGGCTCGGGATTCAGATCTTCCTCGGACTGGTGGGCGCCTTCACGCTGATCGTGGCCGGCGTCGGCGTCGCGAACATCATGTACGTCGTGGTGCGGGAACGGACGCGGGAGATCGGCGTCAAGCTCGCGGTCGGCGCCAGGAAGCGGCACATCGTGAGCCAGTTCCTCTTCGAGGCGATCCTCATCGCCGTCGGCGGGGGTCTCGCGGGGCTGGCGATCGCCGCGCTCCTCGTGACGGGGGTCGATGCCCTGCCGATCGACGACCCGGCCCTGCAGTACATCGTGAACCCGAAGCTCTCCGTCCCCATCGCCGCGGTGTGCGCGGGGATCCTCATGGCGATCGGTCTGGTGGCCGGCATCCTTCCGGCCCGCAAGGCCGCCCGGCTCGATCCGGTGGAGTCGCTGAGATACGAATAATCGTGCCCGATCAGCGTCCTGCACCCGTTACGCGAGCCGCCCTCTGCCGTTACATTTCAGAGCGATGTTGCACGTTGCTTCTTGCAGCCTGATCCCGGCGCATGGCGCCCCGGATTCGTCCTCTTCACGCAGGAGTACGCCATGAAATACAACCTCTTTCCACGAACCGCGGCGATCGCCGCCCTTGCGGCTCTCGGAGGCCTTGTCGCGCCGTCCGGGACGCTCGCCCAGGGCGTCACGAGCGCCGCCGTCAACGGGCGCGTGGCCGGGCAGGATCTCGCGCCGCTCGCAAGCGCCGTGGTCAGCGCGGTACACGGCCCCAGCGGGACGTCGTACTCGACGATCACCCGTGCGGACGGACGCTTCAACATCCCGGGGATGCGGGTCGGCGGACCGTACACGATCACGGTGTCGCTCATCGGCTTCGGGGACGAGTCGGCCGAGGCCCTCGTGCTCGCGCTGGGAGAGAACCGGCGCGTCGACTTCGTGCTCGGCGTCGAGGCCGTGGCCGTGGGCGAAATCACCGTCACGGCGGAACGCGGCGCGATCCTTTCGAGTGGCCGCACGGGACCGCAGCAGACCGTGACGACGCGCGAGATCGAGAGCCTCCCGACGATCGCCCGCAGCATCCAGGACTTCGCGCGACTCACACCGCAGGCGCTGGGGACGAACATCGGGAGCAGCGAGAACATCGGCGGGATCAGCATCGGCGGCAAGAACAACCGCTTCAACAACATCTCCGTCGACGGCGCGATCCTTAACGACGTGTTCGGACTCCCGGCCAGCGGCACTCCCGGCGGGCAGGCCAACTCGCAGCCGATCTCGCTCGACGCGGTCCAGGAGTTCCAGGTGGCGATCGCGCCCTTCGACGTGCGCCAGGGCGGCTTCACCGGCGGCTCGATCAACGTCGTCACCCGCTCCGGGACGAACGACTTCGACGCCTCCGGCTACGCCTTCGGACGGAACCAGGGCTTCACGGGCAACCTCGACGACAACCCGCTCTCCGACTTCAGCGAACTGCAGGCGGGCTTCCGGGCGGGCGGCCCGATCCAGCGCGACAGGATCCACTTCTTCACGAGCGGCGAGATCAAGCAGACGAGCCGCCCGCTGGCGCTGGGGCTGGTCGGCAGCAGCCAGACGAACACGATCGATTTCATCGACGCGGGGACGATCAACGAGATCGTCGACATCGCGAACTCCGTCTACAACTACGACCCGGGTCGCTTCGAAGAGAGCCTCCAGCGGGAGACGGACGACTTCAAGTTCTTCACCCGTCTGGACTTCAACCTGTCCGACAGCAACCACCTCATCGTGCGGCACAACCATGTGAACGCCAATTCGCAGCGCGGGATCAGCCGCCACGCCGGTGAGGTCGGCCTGCCCGGCCAGGGGTATACGTTCGACGCCGTGTCCAATTCCACGGTGATACAGCTCGACAGCCGGCTCGGCGCCGCCGCCGCCAACATGTTCCGCGTCTCCTACCAGCGTCAGCGGGACAAGCGCACGCCGGACCTGGCGATCTTCCCCGAGGTCGACATCGAACCGTTCGACGGCGAGAGCGAGAGCGTGACGATTGGGATCGAGCGCTTCTCGCAGCAGAACGCACTCGACCAGGACGTGTTCGAGATCACCAACGACCTCACGCTCTTCCGGGGCGACCACACGCTCACCTTCGGGACGCACAACGAGTTTTATTCGTTCTCGAACCTCTTCATCCAGGACGCCTTCGGGCAGTGGGAGTTCGACGGCGAGAACGCGCTCGACAACTTCCGCAACGGGATGGCGACGCGATACCGGGCGTCGATCTCGCGGCTCGCGGACCCGTACCCGAGGGCGGAGTGGGCCGCGATGCAGTTCGGTTTCTACGCCCAGGACCAGATCGACCTCAGCGATCGATTCAACGTCTCGCTCGGACTCCGCGCGGACATCATGGCGATGCCCGATGCGCCGCTCGAGAACCCGAGCTTCGCGACCGCCTTCCCGGGCCGGCACACGAGCGACGTGCCGAGCGGCAACGTGATGTGGTCGCCGCGGCTCGGGTTCAACGCCGCGCTCGACGAGGACCGAAGGACGCAGATCCGGGGCGGCACCGGGATCTTCACCGGCCGCAACCCGTTCGTGTGGATCTCGAATCAGTATTCGAACACCGGGATGGACTTCATCCGCATCGACTGCGCCCCGTGGCGGGGCTGCACGCCGCCGCCGTTCACGGGCGACCCCACGCCCGTGCCGGTGCCCGGCGCGGAGATCGCGACGACGGAGGTCAACCTCACGGACACGAACTTCAAGTTCCCGCAGGCGTGGCGGACGACGGTCGGGATCGACCGTGAACTGCGCGATGGTGTCGTGCTCACGGTCGAAGGGATCTACACGAAGAACGTCAACGACATCCTCTACCAGGATCTCAGCATCCGGCCGGAAGGGAGGACGAGCGACGGTCGCGTGCTCTTCTCCAACGACCCCGTGGACCGGGAGTTCTCGCCCGGCGTCTTCCTGCTCGGCAACACGAACCAGGGCCGCCAGGTCCAGTTCACGACGCAGTTGCAGAAGCGCTTCGGCGGCGACTTCCTGCCGAACATGTTCGGAAGTCTCGCCTACACGTGGACGGACGCCACGGACGTGAACAGCGGGCAGTCCAGCCGTGCGATCTCGAACTTCCAGTACAACGAGATCGGGGTCGACCCGAACAACCCGGGCGAGGGAACGGCGGACTTCGAGATCAAGCACCGGATCATCGCCTCCCTCTCGCAGCGCATCGCGTGGAGCGATGACGTCGGGACGACGATCACGGCGTTCTACGAGGCCCGCGCGGGCCGTCCCTTCAGCTGGACGTATTTCGGGGACGCGAACAACGACGGGCGGCGCTTCAACGACCTCGCGTTCGTTCCGGGCGATGCCGACGACGCGATCTTCGAGACGGACTGCCGCGGCTGCATGGACTTCGCCGCCTGGGACGCGTTCGTGAGCGATATTCCGGGACTGGACGAATACCGCGGCGGGATCGTGGGCCGGAACTCCTCGCGCGAGCCCTGGGTGCGCAGCCTCGACCTGCGGATCGCGCAGGATGTACCGCTTCCGGGGCCGGGCAGTCGGAACATCCAGGTCACGCTCGACTTCATCAACGTCGGGAACTTCCTGAACTCCGAGTGGGGCCGGCAGCGTTACACGAACTTCGGCACCTCCACCATCCTGTCGTTCCGGCGCTACGACTCGGACACGGGTGTGCCGGTGGTACGCTTCACGCAGCGCGACACCGACGAGAGCGGCGGACTCGGCATCGATGATGTGTACCAGATCGACAACATCCTGTCGCGCTGGGCGCTTCAGCTCGGGGCGCGGATTTCGTTCTGATGCGCGGCAGGTAGCAGGCGGGAGCGGCGACGTTCCGAGGCAGCACGAGAGAGGGGGCCTTCGGGCCCCCTTTCGCGTACCGTCAGTCCTCGTCGGCCAGGTAGCGGCCCGCCATCTCCACGAGGTCGGGGGCGCCGAGGAAGGTCGGCACGCGGTGGTGAAGCCCGTCGGGCTCGATGTCGAGGATGCGCCGGCGGCCATCGGTGGCCCGCCCGCCCGCCTGCTCGCAGATCATGGCCATGGGTGCCACCTCGTACAGCAGCCGCAGCTTCCCCTCCGGTGCCGAGACGGTCCCCGGGTACATGAAGATCCCCCCGCGCAGGATCGTGCGGTGGAAGTCCGCGACCAGGGACCCCACATAGCGCGCGGAGAACGACGGCGCGTCGGGGGGCGGCCGCCGGAACCGGTCCACGAGGCGCTGCTGACCCGGCGTCCACTTGTCGAAGTAGGCCTCGTTGATGCTGTAAATGTTCTTGCCGGGCGAGGGGATGCGAAGGTTCCGGTACGAAAGGAGGAACTCCCCGATCCCCGGGTCGAGCGTGAAGCCGTGGACGCCGGCCCCGGTGGTGAAGACAAGCATGGTGGAAGAGCCGTAGAGGACGTATCCCGCCGCCACCTGTTCGGATCCCGGCTGAAGCAGGTCGCGGCGCCGCACCTTGCGTCCGTCGCTCCGCTTGCGGTAGACGGCGAAGATCGTCCCCACCGAGATGTTCACGTCGATGTTCGAACTCCCGTCGAGCGGGTCGAACGCGATGATGTACGGTCCGGGGTCGCGGGTCTCGGGAACATGAACGAAACCCTCCTCTTCCTCGGACACCATGCCGCTCAGGCTGCCGCAGCGCCGCAGCAGGTTCAGGAGGACGTCGTTCGCGTAATCGTCCAGCTTCTGCACTTCCTCGTCGTGCACGTTCGTGCTCCCGATCACGCCGAGGATGTCGATGAGGCCGGCGCGATTCACGGCCGCGGAGATGACCTTCGCGGCGAGGCTGATCTGGAGCAGGATGTCGGTGAGCGCGCCCGTGGCCTGAGGGTATTCGCGCTCCTGCTCGGCGATGAAGTGCTCGACGGTGACGATGGATCCGGTCAAGGCGACTCCGCGGAAGTCGGGGGGGGGGTGGGCTGAGAGGTTACCCACCGGCGGTTTTTCGCGTCAAGGCGCGTCCGCGATCCTCCAGCCGCGCGCGTCGATCTCGATGCACAGGGGGCCGTCGAGATCGGTCCGCCACACCTGCGGCACCCGGGCAGAGTCGAGTCGCGCGAGCGTCACGGCGTGCGGGTGCCCGTACCGGTTCCCGACGCCGGACGAGATCACGGCGATTTCCGGCTCCGTCGCCTCCAGCCACTCGACGGAACTGGAGGTCCGGCTGCCGTGGTGGCCGAGCTTGAGGAGATCCGCCTCCGGGCGGAGCGGCGCGAGGTGCTCCAGGATCTCGCGTTCGACGTCCACGCCGGCGTCGCCGGTGTTCACGTAGCGGAAGCCGCCGACCGTGAGACGGAAGGAGAGGGAGCCCTCGTTCGCGTCCGAGCCGGCCGGGCCATCGGGCCAGAGGATCTCGAGTTCGACATCGTCGATGCGGAGGCGGTCTCCCGCGCGGGGGGCGTGCCAGGAGGCGCCTTCCACCTGAAGCCGTTCAAGGAAAGCCAGATAGGAAGCACTGGGTTCCGGAACGCCGGGATCGAGCACGCGGCGCACCCGGAGGGCCTCGAATACGGCGGCGGCGCCGCCGTAGTGGTCGAGGTGGGGATGGGAGATGACGAGGAGCTCCACGGTTCGGGCGCCCCTGCCGCGCAGGAAGGGCACGACGACGCGGCTTCCCGCGTCGGCGATCAGCGGCGGGCCGGATGCCGTGCCGGCCGTACGGAAGGCCGCGCCGGGACCCGCGTCGAAGACGAGCCATCGGCCGGCGCCGGTCCGCACGACGGCGGCGTCGCCCTGTCCCACGGCGAGGGTGCAGACGAGCGCCGTGCCCCGGTCGAGGCCGGCCCGGACGAGGGGCCAGGCGACGGTGAGTGCGAGCACGGCGCCGATCGAGAGGAGGCCGAGGCCGCGCCGGGCGCGCGTCCGGTCGAGCGCGAGGGCGACCAGCGCGGCCGCGACCGCCCACGCGCGCGGGCCGAGTCCGGGGCCCGACCAGCTCAGCGGGAGCCCCGCAAAGAAGTCCGCAATCGCCGCGAGGCAGGCGAGCGCCGTGTCCGCGGCGCCGGCGAACAGCATCCAGAGGTCCCACGGCAGGATCAGCGTGAGCGCGAGGGCGGGAAGCGCGAGGCTCACGACCCCGCCCGCCACCACGCTGGCCGGGATCGAGGCGATGACGATGCGGTCGAAGTGGAAGGCGGCGATGGGCGCGGTGACGAGAAACGCGCCGCAGCTCACGGCGAGCGCCCGCGCGATTCCGCGCAGCCGTCGCGAGGAGAGCGGGTGCGGCAGGGGCGCGCGGCCCCCGAGCACGACGCCCGTGAACCCGGCGAACGAGAGCTGGAAGCCCACGTCCGTGACGATGAGCGGATCGGCCAGGATGGCACACATCGCCGCGAGGGCCGCGAGGTCGCCGATGCGGGCGGGGCGGGCCCGGCGGAAAGCGAGCGCCCAGCCCCAGAACATCAGCGCCGCCCGCACGGCCGAGGGGGGCGCGCCGATGAGACACACGTAGGCGCTCGTGCAGGCGGCGGCGTACAGGAGCCGGCGCGGACCGCGCACGCGAAGGCCGATGAGCCAGGCGAGCGAGGCGCCGATCAGGCCGACGTGGAGTCCGGAGATCGCGAGCAGGTGGATGATCCCGGCCCCGACGAACGCCTCTCTCGTCGTGGGGTCGAGGGTGCTGCGGTCCGCGAGCAGCAGAGCCTTGCCGATCGCCCGGTGCTCGGGAGCGAGCCGGGCGTCGAGCCGGGCGAGGAGCCCGGCGCGCCATTCGATGATCCACCGGCCGGGGCCGCGAGGGCCCACCGCGCCCGCCGGGACACCCAGCGGCTCCAGCGTCGCGCCGCCGATCCAGCCCAGCGTCGCGGGCGGACGGGGCAGCCGCGACCGTCCCGCGTCCGGGCCCGTCCCGCCCGCCGTGCGCCACGTGCCCCGGGCGAGCACCGCCGTGCCGGCTTCGCGCCCCGCTCCGGGCCGCACGAAGGCCCGCACCGCGCCCAGGCGGCAGATCCGGCCCCCCGAGACGATTCGGACGTCGCGGATCGACACCCGGACCGGGCTGCCCCCCCGACCCGCCGGCCGCTCCGGTAC
>VXQX01000063.1 GCA_009838765.1 Gemmatimonadales bacterium | reverse complement strand
CCGCTCCCCCCCCCCCCCAGACCCTCCCACTCGCCCCCCCCCCGCTCCGTCCCTCCCCCCCGCCCGCCGGGGGGGAGGTCATTTGACCATGGTCATGACCATGGTTTTATTGAGGGTCGGTTGATGGCGTTGGACAGACTCGGAGCGGATGGATGGAATCGGATCACGAACGGCCCGCGGGGCTCCCGCGGACGATCAAGGCCTCGGAGTTCAAGGCGAAGTGTCTCAAGCTCATGGATGAAGTCGCGGAGACCGGCGAGGAAATCGTGATCACGAAGAACGGCCGCCCCGTGTCGAAGCTCGTGCCCTGTGCGGAGAGACCGGAGACGCTATTCGGACTGTATCGCGACGTGATCCGGATCCGTGGCGATATCGTGGGCCCCATGCCCAGAGAGTGGTGGGACGACGGAGACGACGCCGACGAGGATCTGTTTTGATCCTGCTCGACACCCACGTCCTGCTGTGGCACGGGCGCGGCGACCGTCGGCTCGGGCAGGGCGCCCGGCGGATGATCGAGCGGGCGCTACCCCGGAGGCGGGCGGCGATCTCAGCCATATCCTTCTGGGAGATCGCGATGCGCGTCCACAGCGGGCGTCTTGACCTTCTCATGGAACCGGAGGCTCTGCGTCGCGATCTCCTCGCCCAGGGACTCGTCGAAATCCCGGTCAGCGGACTGATAGGCGTGCGGGCGGGGCGGCTCCCGGGCTTGCACGGCGACCCGGCCGACCGGCTCATCGTTGCCACGGCTCTGGAGGGGTATGAACTGCTCACAGCCGACCGGCGCATTCTCGACTGGTCCGGCCAGCTGAACCGGTTCGACGCAACCGAATAGTCGGGTTGGGACGTTCCCGCGGGAACGTCACGTGCCCGCAGCGACGTAATCAACGCGCGCCGGGCTCGAGGGCCGCGACCTCGGCCATGATGCGGTCGAACTGGGTGGCGGCGCGGTGCGGGGCGAGGTTGCAGAGGTAGGCGTGCGCGGCCCCGAGACGCCGGAGGGCGACGATCGTCTCCGCGCAGTGTCGCTCCGGCGTGACTCCCGCTTCGAAGGCCGAAGCCACCGCATCCACGGGCACGGGGAAGAAGCGGGACAGCCGTTCCAGTACGGTCCGGCGGCCGTTCCGGTAGTAGAAGACGCCGAACGAGCCGGGAATCTCCAGGCCCGCGCGCTCGGCGCCTGCCAGCCAGCGCTCCGCCCGCCTCAGGTCGTGGTGGGAGACCACCTGCGTGAGGTAGTAGTCCGCCTCGAACTCCGGGTCCGTGGCGAAGCCGACCTGTTCGGCGATCGGACGGTGGAGGTTGACCCAGCCGCCGAGTGACAGGCTCCGCGTCCGCTCACGGAACTTCTGCCGGAGTTGATATCCGTGGGGAAGGCAGCGCTCGGCGCCTCGCACCCTGTCTCCGCCGGTTACCGTGACGCTCTCGACGCCGCGGGCTCGTGCGCGGTCGACGTAGCGCAGGCAGTAGTCGAGGGGGTGGAGGCAGGTCAGGAAGGGAACCACCCGCCAGGGTTCGACCTCGTTCGCGAGGTTGGCCGTCAGGTGCTGGAGGTTCTCCTCCTCTTCCTCGCCCACGGCGCTGTCCGTGAGCATGAGGAAGGCGTCGCGCGCCGCGAGTCCGCGGATGGCATGCGAGAGGTCGATCCACATGTCCATCGCGCCGCCGCGCGTGAGCCCGCTCCGCGGCGGCCTTAGTTCGACCGTCATCGTCGGCGTTTCTCCGCGCAGCCGCTTCACGAACCGGCTGGAGCCCGGTTCCCGGGATGCGCGCCGGGGAAGTGCGGTGTCGCTCACGCCGGAAGATCTCGCCTGGTTCGTGGCCTGGCAGCCCGTGGCAAAAGCCCCGCGGAACGGGGTCTCGAATCGAAGGAGGATGCGCTTCCGGAGTTCCGTTGCAAAGGTGGCCCACGAGGGTTCCGTTTCGAGCTGCAATCCGCCCCCGTCGGCGGCCGGTCTTCCGCGCCGGTCCGCGACGGGTTCCACGTACGGCGACCGGAGGCGTCCGGGTGACGGAAGAAACGACGAACGAAGCGATCATCGAGGACGAGGCACTGGCGGAGGACATCCTCACGCTCCTCGCCCGCACGCCGGGGACGGTGCGCGTGCTGCTCGAGGATCTGCCGGCGGACCTCCTGCACGCGGACGAGGGCGAGGGGACGTTCAGCCCCTTCAGCGTGCTCGGACATCTCATCCAGGGCGAAATCGACGACTGGATCCCGCGGGCGCGGTGGATTCTGGAACACGGTCGCGACCGGGCGTTCCCGCCGTTCGATCGATTCGCGCACGTCGAGCGAACCCGCGACCGCTCGCTGGACGAGCTGCTCACCGAATTCGAGACTCTGCGCGAGACCGGACTCGCGGCGTTGCGGGACGTCATCGAAGAAAGGACGGATCTCGACGCGGGGGGGCTTCACCCGGAGCTGGGCGAAGTCACGCTACGGCAACTCCTCGCCACATGGGCCGTGCACGACCTGAACCACATCGCCCAGATCACGCGCGTCGTCGCGCACCAGTTCGAGGGCGAAGTGGGTCCGTGGAAAGCCTATCTCCCGATACTCCACCACGACCGCTAGCGATATCGCGCTGACCGAAACACGCGCGTTCGGCGGAAGCCGGCGGTCGCGGCGGGACGGCTACGCCGACCCGTCCCGTCGCTCTGCCTCGGCGGCGCGGACGGCGGCGGCGAGGGAGTCCGTGTACGGCGGGCGGTGGATGCCGCGTTCGGTGACGATGCCGGTCACGAGTTCGCGTGGCGTGATGTCGAAGGCGGGGCTGTACACGCCGGCCTCCCGGGGGGCGAGGAGGGGGCCGAAGCCGCGGCGGACCTCGTCCGGGTCCCGATGTTCGATCGGGATGTCCGCGCCGGTGGGGGCGCCGAGGTCGACGGTGGAGGTCGGCGCCAGCACGTAGAACGGAACCCTGTGGCGGTCGGCCAGCACGGCCAGCGGGTAGGTGCCGATCTTGTTCGCGACATCGCCGTTGGCGGCGATACGGTCGGAGCCGACGAAGGCGATGTCCGGCGGGTCCGATGCGAAGAGCGACCCGGCCATGTTGTCGGCGAGCACAGTGACCTCGATGCCGGCGCGGGAGAGCTCCCAGGCGGTGAGGCGGCTCCCCTGGAGGAGCGGGCGGGTCTCGTCGGCGTAGACGCGAACCCTGCGGCCCGTCTCGGCGGCGACGTAGACCGGGGCGAGGGCCGTCCCGATGCCGCCCGTGGCGAGCGACCCGGCGTTGCAGTGCGTGATCACCGACTCGCCGCCCGCAAGCAGTGTCGCCGCGTGCTCGCCGATCGATCGGCACATGCGGCGGTCCTCCTCGTGGATGGCGTCGGCCTCGGCCGCCAGCGCCGCGGCCAGTTCTGCCGCGTCCCCGCTGGCTACCTCGAGCCGCGCCCGCTGGCGGCGGACCGCCCACACAAGGTTGACCGCCGTCGGCCGGGCGTTCGCGAGCCGCTCGGCCCAGCCGGTGAACCGCTCCCGCAACCTGTCCGCCGAGATCCCCTGGTCGGCGGACTGCCGCGCCAGCGCCGCAAGCCCGATGGCGGCCGTGATCCCGATGAGAGGCGCGCCACGCACGCGCAGGCTGACGATCGCCTCGATGAAGTCATCGAGCGTCGAGAGTGCCTTCTCCGCGTGGACGCCGGGAAGCAGCGTCTGGTCGAGGATCAGCGCGCTCCGACCCCCCGGGGCCCAGCGGATCGTTTCCGGCACCGAAAACTCGCGGTCGTTCATGCCGCGCAACCTATCCGGCGGCGGGAAAGGCGCTACCTTGAACTGCCATGTGATGTCCCGCAGGGATCGAAGCAGGGATCGAATGCAGTCCAGGAGGAATCATGACGTCGTCAAGAGAAGACAGGGTCGTCGGCTCGGCGGTCGCCTTCAGGGTGGCGGCCGCCGCGCTCGCGCTCGCCATTCTCGCCCCCGCCGCACCGCTTGCCGGGCAGGAGCGGGCCGCGAACCACTTCGGCCCGGCGGACGTATTCGAACTCGAACTCGCCGGCGATCCCCGGATCTCGCCCGATGGTTCCCGGGTCGTCTATGTACGGTCCTCGATGGACATCATGACGGACCGGCAGCGCAGCAACCTGTGGATCGTCGACTACGACGGCTCGAACCACCGTCCGCTCCTCACCGGACAGCAGAACTTCTCCTCGCCGCGCTGGTCGCCCGACGGCACGCGGCTCCTCTACGTTGCGAGCGACGAGCACGGGAAGGCGCAGCTCTACCTGCGCTGGATGGACACCGGACAGACGGCCCTGCTCACGCAGCTGGAGCGAGGGCCCGGCGGCCTCTCCTGGTCCCCCGACGGGAGCATGATCGCCTTCAGCATGTTCGTCCCGGACACGCCGCCGCCCTTCGCGCAGATGCCGGCGAAGCCCGAAGGCGCGACGTGGGCGCCGCCCGCCACGACGTACGAACGCCTCTACTACCGCTCGGACAGCCAGGGCTTCCTGCCGCTCGGGTACTCCCACGTCTTCGTCCTTCCCGCGGAGGGGGGGACGCCGCGGCAGGTCACGCACGGCCCCTACAACCATGGCGGGACGCCCGAGTGGACGCCCGATTCGCGGCACCTGCTGATCTCGGCCACCCGCCGCGACGACTGGGAGTACGTGCGCGACTCCGAGATCTTCGAGTTTGCCGTGGCGGATGGGGCCGTGCGGCAACTGACCGACCGGCGCGGCCCCGATTCGAGTCCGACGGTGTCGCCCGACGGCGGCATGATCGCCTACACCGGCTACGATGACCGTTTCCTCGGACACCAGGTGTCCAAGCTCTACGTGATGAACCGCGACGGGTCCGGCTCGCGCCTCATCGCCGACGACCTCGACCGCTCGATCGGAAACCTGCACTGGGCGAGCGATGGGGAGGGGCTCTTCTTCCAGTACGACACCGAGGGGAACACGCGGCTGGCGCACGTCGACCTCGACGGGAACGTGATGGACATCGTCTCCAGCGTGCAGGGACTGTCGATCGGACGTCCCTATGGCGGCGGCACCTTCTCCACCTCCGGGAACGACCGGTTCGCCTACACCTACGGGACGCCCGACCACCCCTCGGACCTCGCCGTGACGAACCGCGGCGGCGACTGGCAGCGCCTCACGCACCTGAACGAGGACCTCTTCGCGCAGAAGGCAATCGGGGAGACGGAGGAGGTCTGGTACAAGTCCTCGCACGATGGACTCGACATCCAGGGCTGGATCGTGAAGCCGCCGGACTTCGACCCGAGCCGCAAGTATCCGCTCCTGCTCGAGATCCACGGCGGTCCGTTCGCCAACTACGGCGACCGCTTCAGCGCCGAGGTCCAGCTCTTTGCGACCGCGGGGTACGTCGTCCTCTACACGAACCCGCGCGGCAGCACGAGCTACGGCGAGGACTTCGGGAACGAGATCCACCACGCGTATCCGAGCTACGACTTCGACGACCTGATGTCCGGCGTCGATGAAGTGATTTCGCGCGGATACATCGACGAGGATCAGCTCTTCGTCACCGGCGGGTCCGGCGGCGGCGTGCTGACGGCCTGGATCGTGACCCACACGGACCGCTTCGCCGCGGCCGCGTCGCAGAAGCCCGTCATCAACTGGTATTCGTGGGTTCTGACCGCGGACATGGGCGGCAGCGGCGGCCTCAACTACTGGTTCCCGGGCGCGCCGTGGGACAACCTCGAACACTACATGGAGCGCTCGCCGGTCCACCACATCGCGAACGTGACGACGCCGACGATGCTCATCACGGGCGAGGTCGACTGGCGGACGCCGATGTCGGAGTCGGAGCAGTTCTACCAGGCGCTGAAGATCCGGAAGGTGCCGTCGGTCCTCGTGCGGATTCCCGAGGCGAACCACAGCATCGGCGCGCGTCCGAGCGGCCTCATCAGCAAGGTGCAGCACATCCTCGCCTGGTTCGAGCGCTACCGGCCGAGCGGGACGACGACGCAGTGAGCCCAAGCCGCGGGAGCGGCGGCAGTCGCGGTGGGCCGGGCGGCGGGCCGACGGATCGCGAGCTGGGTCTCGACCGGGAGATCACGCGCCGCGACTTCGTCCAGTTGGCGGGGGCCGGGATCGCGGGTTCTGCGCTCCTCGGGTGCGGGCCGGGCGGCTCGGAGGGCGTGAGCGGCGGCGCGGTCCCGGGGATGGCTTCGGATCCGTGGTCCGACGCGCTGGGGCCCGACTGGTACGGGCCGGGCGGCGTGGGGGACTACGCGCCCTCGCACGGGAATACGCCGGAGGTCGTCCGTGACGCGCACTGGGTCCGCGATGGGCGGGTTCCAGGAGGGGAGGTCACGGACACCGGAGAACGCTTCGACGTCGTGATCGTGGGCGGCGGCCTCGCGGGCCTCTCCGCCGCGCACCACTTCAAGCGGCATCGACCTTCCGGACGCTGTCTCGTCATCGAGAACCACCCCGTGTTCGGCGGCGAGGCGAAACGAAACGACATGATGGTGGACGGCGTGCGCCTGGCCGGGCCGCAGGGGTCCAACGACTTCGGCATACGCCCGCCCACCGGAGAGCCGGACGACTACTTCACCACGCTGGGCATCCCGCGCGAGTTCGAGTACGCGCCGGACGCGGGGCAGGTGAAGGCGCCGCTCGAGAACTACGGCTTCATGCACTGGGTGCAGGACCAGTTCTCCATCGGGCACTATTTTGGCGGGAGGCGCGGCGGTGGGCGTCCCGGCTGGTCCGGCGGCTCGCGCGCCTGGGTCAACGGTCTCTTCGGGGACATGTCCCGCGCGCCGTGGACGCCGGAGGTGCGGGAGGGCTTCGAACGTTGGCGGAACGCGCGCGTCACGGACCACGTGCCTCCGGACGCGCCCGGGGGGCCGGACAATCCCGGGCCGTGGCTCGACGGCATGACGCTCAAGGCCTACTACGAGGACGTGGTCGGCCTGCCGCCCGAGGTGACGGCGTACGTGGACCCGATCCTCGCCAGCATCATCGGACTCGGGTGCGACGCGATCTCGGCCTGGTGGGGGATGCACTTCGACCTTCCCGGTTTCGGGCTTCCGTCCCGCTACGACGGCATGACCTTCCACTCCTTCCCGGGCGGGAACGCGGGGATCGCCCGCTACTTCGTGAAGGACGTCGTGCCGGACGGGATCGCGGGCGAACGGACGCTGGGGGACGTGCTCAACGGGGCAATCGACTTCGGCGCCCTCGACCGGCCGGATCAGCCCGTGCGGCTGCGGCTGGGGTGTACCGCGATCGACGTGCGCCACGCGGGAACGGGCGACGGCCGCGTGCGCGTCACGTACGTGCACGAGGGCCGGGCGCACTCCGTCGAGGCGGACGGGGTCGTGCTCGCGAGCGGGGGTTGGATGAACCGCTACATTGCGGCCGACCTGCCGAACGGACATCGCGCCGCCTACGAGAGCTTCCGCCACGGGCCGGTCCTCGTCGCGAACGTGGCGCTTCGGAACTGGCGCTTCCTCGACCGCCTCGGGATCGCCGGCTGCTTCTACGAGGGCGACCTCGGCTTCTCGTGCAACATCCGGCGGCCCATGTATGCGGGCGACTACCGGCCGGTCCACGCGCCGGACCACCCGACGATGCTGACCTTCTACATCACCTTCGAGTCACCGGGGACCTCGCCGGCGGATCAGGGGATGGCGGGTCGCACGGAGATGCTGAGCGCGTCCTTCGCGGAGTACGAGCGACGGCTGCGCGCGCAGATGGTCGAACTCTTTGCCGAGGGCGGTTTCGATCCGGCGGAGGATATCGCCGGCCTCGTGCTCAACCGCTGGGGGCACGCCTACGTGGCGCCCGGACCCGGCTTCTTCTTCGGGCGCGACGGGGCCCCGGCCCCGCCGGATGTGATTCGCGAGCCCTTCGGCCGCGTCGCGGTCGGACATTCCGAACTGCGCGGGCACCAGAACTGGACCGGCGCGTCCGCCGAGGGTCGCCGAGCCGTGGAAACGGTCCTCGATCTCATCTGATGCCGTGACGATCCGACAAGTGACGCCGCGGCCGACGCGGCGATCCGGTTCCTCCGGCCTGTGGACGCTCGCCCTTTGCGCGCTGACCGGCTGCACGTCCTCGACGGTGCCGGCCATCGGGTACGAGATCCTTGGAACGTTCCCGCACGATCCGGCCGCGTACACGCAGGGGCTCCTCTTCCACGACGGAGCACTCCTCGAGAGCACCGGCCGCTACAGCGAATCGACCGTCCGACGCGTCGACGTGCCGACGGGCGAAGTCCTGGCGAGCGTCGCGGTGGACTCGGCGCTCTTCGGCGAAGGCCTCGCCCGGGTGGACTCGGAACTCGTGCAGCTCACATGGAAGTCCGGCCGGGCCTTCGTCTACGATCTCGAGACTCTGGAGGTGCTCCGGGAGTTCGCCTACGAGGGCGAGGGATGGGGACTCTGCTACGACGGCGAGGCGCTCTGGATGTCCGACGGATCGAGCGCGCTCGAGCGCCGCGATCCGCAGGACTTCACGGTTCTCGCGACGGTCGAGGTCACGCGCGCGGGATCACCGCAGCGTCGGCTGAACGAACTGGAGTGCGTGGACGACTGGATCTACGCCAACGTCTATCAGACCGACATCATCGTCCGCATCGACAAGGCCACCGGTGAAGTCCTCGGCGAAATCGACCTCTCGAGCGTCCCGCTCAGCGCCCGCAAGCCCGGAGACCCGGAAGCGGTGCTCAACGGCATCGCCTACGTCCCCGAGACCGGCGTCTTCCTCGTCACCGGCAAACTCTGGCCCAACCTCCTCGCCCTCCGTCTCGACGACTAGCTTGCTCGATAACGACGCATCGACCGATGATCTCCTCGAACGCTTCCTCATCGTCGAACAGCATGCCGCCGCGCACCATCTGTTCGTAGTCGGCGGCGAGAGCTTCCCTGAAGGGGGACCCATCGGGGCACAGTTCGTAGCCTTCTCCTAGAACGTACGCTCGGCCAACATCACGAAGGGTTGCGCCGACGGGAAGCGAGTCCGCGACGATCCGGTGCAGCCGCTCGAACTGCTCCTTGATCCACTCCGCGGCGTCGGGCCATGCGTCCTCAGTTTCGGGGTATATGCGGGTCGCAGGATCGCCCCAGAGCTACGATCTCCAGTTTCCGAGGGTACGGGTCGGCCATCCTATCGCCCGGTGCTCCACTGCTCGCCGAATGGGTGGGACCGAGTTGAAGGAAGACTCCGGCCGGATTGGGAGGAGAGTGGCCGACTCTGCCGTTTCCGCACGAAGTCACGAATCGGCCACGAGCATTTGACCGATTGTTCACAACATGCTCACGAATAAGCGGCTATGTTGAAAAAATAGGGGTTGATAATTGGTAGTTATCAACCGCTATCTGATCGGTGAAAACGATAACGAACCGGCGTCGCCGCACCAAATGTTCTTGCCTCGGCGGATGTCTCAGCGGCGCTTCTGGAGCCGGGCCAGCCGGGCGGCGCCGTTGCGCTTCGCGAGCAGCCGCTCGCCGTAGCGCTGCACCATGCGGACGCTCCTCCAGCGCCCGGCCTGCATGATCGCCGGCAGCTCGATGCCCGAAGCGATCATGTCCTGCGCCGCGCCCACCCGGGGGCTGTGTCCGGAGAGCCGGTCCACGACCTTCGCCGAGAGCCCGGCACGGCGGGCCATGCCCTTGTAGATGCGGGCCACCTGGCCCGGGTGGAGCGCCCCGACGACGCTCCCGTCCTTGCGCACGGAACGGAACAGCGGCCCCTCGCGGACCCCGCTCTCGGCGAGCCATTCCTTGAGCATCCTCACCGTGTCGCCGTGCAGGTACAGCACGGCCCCGCCGCCCTCCGGATCGGTCTTCGCCCGGCGCACCAGCAGGGAGGCCGATCCGCCCCTATCCACCTTCACGTCAACGACTTCGAGCGCCACGAGCTCGGAGCGGCGCAGCATCGCGTCATAGGCCACGGCCAGGATCGCGCGGTTCCGGACGTCGATCAACCCGTCGCCCGCGGCCTCGATCAGGCGCCGGCGCAGTGCCCAGGTTAGACCCTCGACCTGAGCCTGCCGGGACCCCTTCCGCCGCCGCATCCGGCTGAGCGCCCGCCGCACCTCGGCGTCCTCCAGCGGGCTCCGCTCCCCGGCCGCCCGGTGCACGGCGGCGATGCTCGAGACATGGCGCCTCACGGTGGCCGGTGCGCGGTCGCCGGACATCGCGTCGACGTAGGCCGCGACCGTGTCCGCGTCGGCGGGAAGCGGACGAAGATCCCGCTCCGCGCACCACGCCGCGAACCGTTCCAGATCCGCCTTGAGCGCCCGCACCGTGTTGGCGCTGAGCGTGCCGTCGGCGACGGCTTCCAGGCGCTCGCCGAGGGAGTCGGGGGCGGCTTCCGGCTGCCCCGATCGGCGCCCACCCACCTGTGACCGTACAGTGTCGGGCAAGTTGTGACCGCTCACGGTAACTCCGGCCGCGAAATCGACATAAGTGATTCTGTGACAAGCATATAAGTACTATCGGATTACGGTTGATAACTACCAATTATCAACCCCAATCCCACACGGAGCGAGTGCGGCGCATCATGTCAGCAACAAATGCGGGAGGTGGTGACACCGAGCCAGCGGGATTCCCCGTCCCTGGGGACACCCGGATCCGACCGCCGCGCCGCGCCGGAAAGCCTCCTTCGGCTCGTCGCCGTTTCGCTGCTTGCCGGCCGGTCCGGGCATCAACGGAAGCGGCCCGCCCGGCCGGACAGGCGCGTAGCTGTTATCAGACTCGGCCGGGACCCCGTTTCTTTTCGGAAACACCCGGGCCCGGCGATATGCGGTGGGGCCGTTGGCGCATCGGAGGGGCGGCGGCCGCGCGGCGCCTGTCGGCCGGGCTGCTGGCGGGTGCCCTCCTGCTCGCGGGCTCCGGGGCCGCGCAGGCGCAGGACGAGACCCTGTGGACCGCCGAGCTCATCGTCTCGTCGAACCCGGGCGGAGGGTGGGACTTCGGGTACTTCAGCTTCGGCAATGGGAGCCTTACGCCCAATTCGTTCACCTACGACGGCAATTCCTTCTCAATAGACGTCTTCGCCGTCGCGGAAACCAACTGCATAAACGCGATGAATGACGTCGCGGACGAATTGGTATTGATGAGTTTTAGGGGTACCGATTGGGGGAAGTCCGACCGGCGATGGGTGCTACACATCGACAGTCACACACTCGACTTCCCCGACGCTGACGAGCTGTCCGGTCCCGAGATTTCATGGTGCGACATCAGTGCGGAGGATCTCGGCTGGGCCGACGGCGACACGGTCGACGTCAAGGTCACGCGGCGCGCCGCCACGCCGATCACGGTGCCGGACGGGCACCCCGTGATCTGGCAGGCAGAAATCACGCCCGAGAGCAACTCAGGCCAAGAGGGTTGGAGCGGCTTTAGCAGCAGCCTCTACGGCAGCCTCACTGGACCTGTGAGCTTCGAGTACAAGAGCGGGAGCTACGAAGTCGCGAGGTTCTATACCGCATCCGGGAATGCGTACGTCGAACTCAAGTCGGGAAGTGCAAGCGGTACCGAGCTAGCACATTCCAACTCAAATCTGAGCCTTCATGTCGGCTCCGAAGTGCTTGCGATGTCGGACGCCAGCGGCGGTGCCACGGTGATACTCTGGCTCAGCGCCGGAGTCACCTGGCCTTCGAACAACGGCGTGATCGTCGGCATCTCGACGAGCGAGCCGGGCGCGCCGGGGGATCTGAGCG
>VXQX01000040.1 GCA_009838765.1 Gemmatimonadales bacterium | reverse complement strand
CCTCCCCCCCCACCGCCTCCTCCGTCGGGCGAGGCGACCTACCGCGTCGTCTTCTCGGCCACGTGGAGCGCCGCCACGCACCCGGACCGCTTCCCCTCCGGCCCGCATTTTTCGCCGCTCATCGGCGCCGTCCACAACTCGACGGTGGAGTTCTGGGCCTTGGGCGCCACTGCCAGCGCGGGGATCGAAGTCATGGCCGAAACGGGCGGCACGGGCACGCTGTCGGCGGAAATCAACGCGCAGTCGCCCGGCGGAGCGCTGGCCGTCATCAGCGGTTCGGGAGCGGGCAGCCCCGGAAGCGCCACGATTCAGGGGTTCAACGTCAAGACGGACTACCCGCTCGTGACGCTGGTGACGATGATTGCCCCGAGCCCGGACTGGTTCGCGGGCGTGTCCGGACTCTCGCTGCAGGATGGAAACGGACAGTGGATCGATGAACTCACCGTGACCCTGTATCCGCTCGACGCGGGTTCCGACAGCGGGTCGTACTACACCGCGCCCAACCAGGACACCTCACCTGCGGAAGCGATCCGCTCACTCCAGGGAGTGGCCCCCTTCTCAAGCGCGCCGGTAGGCACGTTCACGTTCACGCGTACCGACTCGTAGGTGCCCGCTCGGCGCCTACTCCTCCTCCCCCCAACGGTAGAAGCCGCGTCCGCTTTTGCGGCCGAGGCGGCCCGCCGCCACCATCCGCTCGAGCAGGGCGGGGGGTTCGAAGACCGGCGATCCCAGCGCCTCGTGCAGGTAGCGGGCGATGTCGAGCCGGACGTCGAGTCCGACGAGGTCTCCCAGTTTGAGCGGTCCCATGGGATGCCGGTAGCCGAGCATCATCGCGGTGTCGATATCCTCGGCGCTCGCCACGCCCTCCTCCACCATGCGGATCGCCTCCAGTCCCAGGGCAAGCCCGAGCCGCGAAGAGGCGAACCCCGGCGAGTCGGCGATGACGATCGGTGTCTTCCCGAGGCGCTCGGCGACCTCGCGCGCCCTCGCCACGGTGTCGTCGGACGTCTCCTCCCCGCGCACGATCTCGACGAGCGCCATGATGTGGACGGGGTTGAAGAAGTGCAGCCCGACCACGCGGTCGGGCGACGGGAGTCCCGCCGCGAGAGCGGTGACGGAGAGCGAAGAGGTGTTCGTGGCGAGCAGCGCGCCGTCGGCGGCCGCCTCCCCGCACCGGGCGAGGACCTTCTGCTTGAGATCGAGCTTCTCCGGAACGGCTTCGATCGCGAGCCCGACGCCGTCGGCGGCTTCGCCCAGGTAGCGGCTGTAGGACAATCCTTCGAGCGCGCGGTCGCGCGCTTCGGGCGTGACCTTCCCGCGCTGGATCCCCTTGCGGAGGTTCGCCTCGATGCGCTCGCGTGCCGTTTCCAGCGCCTCGGGCATGACGTCGAAGAGACGGGTGTCGTAGCCGGCCATCGCCGCGACCTGGGCGATCCCGTGCCCCATCGTGCCGGCCCCGAGCACGGCCAGCGCCGGACGCGCCGTCATTCGAGCCAGTCCTCCGGGTTCATTTCCGGCTCGGGGCGGAGCGAGTACCGGCGCACGACCTCGACGGCCTCGAAGCCGAGGTCGTCGGCGAGCGCGTTCGCGATGAGGTTGTCCGCGCCGGTGAAGAGACGAACCTCGTGGATGTCCCAGTCCGCCGCCCACTCGAAGGCGGCGCGCAGGAGGCGCCGCAGGTTCCCTTTGCGCCGCTCCTCCCGCCTCACGAACGGCGTCTGGATGCGCACGTAGCGGGGCGGGTCGAACAGGGGTTCGTTCTCCTCCACGAAGCAGACGAGCATGCCGTCGAGGCCGCCGTCTTCCGCTTCCAGCACGAAGACGACGCTCGTTGCCTCTTCGATGTGACGGCGGAACATGCCGGCGCGCGTCTCGATCGCATCCGTGCGGAGCCGCCGGTAGACGGGATTGAGGGCATGAATCCGCATGTACCGGGTCCACATCGCGACGAGTTCTTCGATGTCGCCCACCCGGGCCGGCCGAACCGTGACGGTCTCAGACACGCGCACCCCCCTCCGACGCTCCCGGGTCTTCGCCCTCGCCGCCGCTTCCGAACCGGGGCGGGCGCTTCTCGACGAAGGCCCGGACGCCCTCGAGCGCGTCCGCCGACTCGAAGCAGGCCCTCTGCGCCGCCTTTTCGTAGTCGAGCATCTCGTCGAAGCTGGACGAGAGGGAGCGCCGCACCGCCTCCTTCGCGAGCCGCAGGGGCAGCGCCGGTTTTCGCGCCAGCGTGCGCGCCCACTCGCGGGCCAGCGGCATGAGTTCGTCCGCTGGAACCACTCGGTTCACGAGGCCGACCCGCTCGCACTCGGCGGCCGGAACCATCTCCGCAAAGAAGAAGAGTTCCGCGGCGCGCGCCGGACCCACGAGGCGGGGCACGGCGTAGGTCCCGCCCCAGTCCGGGTGGAGGCCGATGCGGTTGAAGGTCTGCCCGATCGACGCCGTCTCGGAGGCGAGCCGGAGATCGCAGGCGAGGGCAAGGTTCGCGCCGCCGCCCGCCGCGGGGCCGTTCACCGCCGCAATCACGGGCTTGGGCATCTCCCGGATGGCCGCCGCGACCCGGCGACCCGCCTCGACCAGGGAGACGGCCTCGTCGATGGCCCGCGTTTCGATGAGGCGGGTGAGGTACCCGACGTCGGCGCCGGCGCAGAACGCTCGCCCGGTTCCGGTGATGATGACCGCGCGCACTCCTTCGTCCGCGCCGAGCGTCTCGATTCCGCCGGCGATCTCGCTTCGCATCTCGCCGATGAAGGCGTTGAGCTTGTCCGGCCGGTTCAGCGTGAGCGTCCCCACGCCGTCCTCGATTTCGATCAGGACGTGACCCTCGCTCATGCCGAGTCTCCCCGCCTCATGCCGTTTCCGCGTCGCGGTGCACGAGGAGCGCGATTCCCTGGCCGACCCCGATGCACATGGTGACGAGCCCGTGGGATGCGTTCCGGCGCCGCATCTCGTGGACCAGCGTCGTGAGGATCCTGGCGCCCGTGCAACCGAGCGGATGGCCGAGCGCGATCGCGCCCCCGTTCACGTTCACCCGTGCCGGATCGAGGCCCAGCTCGGCGATGCAGGGCACGGCCTGCGCGGCGAACGCCTCGTTGAGTTCAATCAGGTCGAGATCATCGACCGTAAGTCTCGCTCGTTGCAGGGCTTTGCGGGTGGCGGGCACGGGTCCGATGCCCATCCGCTGCGGCTCCACGCCGGCCACGGCGGAAGCCCCCACGCGGGCCAGAGGCTCGAGGCCGAGTTCGTCCGCGGCGGCGCGGCTCGCGAGGAGGACGGCGGCGGCCCCGTCGTTGATGCCGGACGCGTTTCCGGCCGTCACCGTGCCGTCCGCCCGGAAGGCGGCGCGCAGGCGGGCGAGCTGCTCCGGGGTCGTGCCGGGGCGGGGGTGTTCATCGTTCCCCACCCGTAGCGGCTCGCCCTTCCGCTGCGGGACTTCGACCGGCACGATCTCGTCCGCGAACCGGTCCGCCTCGATCGCGGCGGCGGCGCGGCGCTGGCTCTCGACCGCGAAGGCGTCCTGCTCCGCGCGTTCGACGCCGTGATCCTCCGCCACGACCTCCGCGGTCTCGGCGAGCGGGATCGTCCACGGAGCCGGCATGGCCGGGTTGGCGAAACGCCAGCCCACCGTCGTGTCGGCGATCTTCGGCGGCACGCGCGAGAAGGCCCGGTCCGTCTTCAGCATGACCCACGGCGCGCGGGACATGCTCTCGACGCCGCCCGCGATGAACACATCGCCCTCGCCGGCCCGGATCGCGTGCGCGGCGGTGACGACCGCCTGCACTCCCGACCCGCAGAGCCGATTCACCGTCTGGCCCGCGACCTCGACGGGGAGTCCGGCCAGCAGCCCGGCCATCCGGGCCACGTTGCGGTTGTCCTCGCCGGCCTGGTTCGTGCACCCTGCGATCACGTCCTCGACGCGGCCGGCCGGCACGCCGGTCCGCTCGACAAGGGCGCGGATCGCATGCGCCAGGAGGTCGTCGGCCCGCAGCGACGAGAGCGCGCCGCCCGCGCGCCCCACCGGCGTGCGGACGGCGTCGATGATGACCGGAGTTCGGTCCGCGCCGCTCATCGCGCGTCTCTCCGCTCCTGCCGTCCCGGCCCGATCCGCCCGCGACCTAGCGGCCGGCGAACTCGGGTGCGCGCCGTTCGACGTAGGCCGCGAGACCCTCGCGCGCGTCGTCGCCCTGGAAGAGGAGCTGCTGCAGCTCGCGCTCGATCGCGAGGCCCTCGGAGAAGGGTACCTCGACGCCGCTGCACACCGACCGCTTGATGCGACCCACCGCGCGCGACGCTTTGTGGGGCGGCGTGAACTGCCGCGCGTACTCCATCACCTGCGCGTGAAACGCCTCGTCATCCCCCTCGAACACCTTGTTCACGAGGCCCAGCTCCAGCGCCTCCTCGAACCCGAACGTGCGGCCCTCCGCCATCAACTCGATCGCCTTCGGCTTCCCGAGCAGTCGGCCGAGCCGCTGCGTCCCGCCCGTCCCCGGGAGGACGCCGAGGTTCACCTCCGGCAGCCCGATCTTCCCCGCGTCCCTGCGGGCGATCCGGATGTCGCACGCGAGCGCGATCTCGAGTCCGCCCCCCACCGTGTGCCCGTTGAGGGCGCCGATCACGAGCTTCGGCGTGTGCTCCAGCCGGGTCAGCGTCTCGTTCGCGTGCAGGCAGAAGAAGTACTTGAAGTAGGGGTCCGAGGTCTGGAGCATCTTGATGTTCGCCCCGGCGGAGAAGAACCTGTCTCCCTCGCCCCGGATGACGATGACGTGGACGTTCTCGTCGAAGCGCGCGCGCAGGATCGCGTCATCCAGGTCGCGCATCATCTCGTACGTGTATGTGTTCGCGGGCGGATCGTCGATCGTGAAGACCGCGACGCCGTCCTCGGCCGCGTATCGAATCAGCGTGTCAGCCATGAATCCCTTCCTCTTGAGAACCGTTCCGAAGATGATGCCTGAAGGCTGCGAGAGGCCGTCCCGCGGGCGTCCCGGGACCCGGGGCTGTCCCCGGCGTCCGGTGGGGGGCAAACTATCCCCGCTCCCACCCGACGGACAGTGAGTTTTTCCGCCGCGGCCTCCGTCGCCGGAAGCGCAACGCCGGGATCGTCCGGGGTGTCGTGAGCACAGCGTCCACGCGGCCGATCCGCGCCGCGCCTCACGCCCCCGGCCGACCCGGTCCGGGCATGGTCCGAGTAGGGAGGAGTTCGGCTTGAAGCACGGGACGACCGCCGCAACCGCATGCTGAGACGCTCCGGGCTCGGCGTCCTGTTCGGGACGGTGATGGTGGACATGATGGGCTTCGGCATCGTGCTCCCGCTGCTCCCGTTCTACGCCGAGGAACTCGGGGCCTCGCCGCGCTGGGTCACCCTCATCATCGCCTCGTTCTCGATCACGCAGCTCCTGTCCGCACCGATCTGGGGACGGTTCTCCGACCGCGTGGGCCGCCGCCGCCTCCTCCTCATCGGGCTCCTGGCGTCGGCGCTCTCGTACCTCCTGTTCGCGCTTGCGGACAACCTGTGGCTTCTCCTCATCTCGCGCGCGACGGCGGGCGCCGCCGGCGGGACGCTCGGGATCGCGCAGGCGTACGTCGCGGACTCTACGGAGGGCGAGGAACGAGCCCGGGGGCTCGGCTTCATCGGAGCCGCGTCCGGCCTCGGCATCATGCTCGGGCCGGCGATCGGAGGGTTCTTCAGCCGCTTCGGGCTCGGGGTGCCCGGTTACGTCGCCGGCGGGCTGTGCCTGCTCAACCTGATGGCGGCCGTGGTTCTGCTCCCGGAGTCGCGGCACTTCCGGTCGGGCCGGGCCGATGCGTCGAAGGGGGAGGCCGCGACCGTCAGCCTCTGGCTGGGCTCTCTGACGCGGTACCCGCTGTGGTTGCTCCTCCTCGTATACGTGCTGACCATCGGTTGCTTCACCTCGATGACGTCGGTGTTGGCCCTCTACACGGAGCGCGTGTTCGCGATGACGGCGGCGGACATGGGCCTCGTGTTCACGCTCGCGGGGGGTGTCACCGTCATCGTGCGCGGCGGGCTCGTCGGGCGGATCGTGAAGCGGTTCGGCGAACCGAACACGGTACGCGCCGGGTGCGCGCTGCTCGCCCTGGGCGTCGGCGCCATCCCGTTCCTGGCCGACCGCTGGCAACTCTGGCTCCTCGTGCCGAGTTGGGCGGCGGCCACGGGGCTCATCTTCCCATCGCTCCACGCGTTGATCTCGCGGAACACGGACGAGCATTCGCAGGGATCCGTGCTCGGCGGAAGCCAGTTGGCCGGGGGGCTGGGCCGGGTGCTGGCGCCGCTGGCGGCGGGCCACCTGTTCGAGTTGTACTCTATCGGGAGTCCGTTCCTGGTCGGGGCCGCGGCATCCGCCATCGCCCTGTGGCTGGCGCTCCGGATCCCGGCTCCGCGCGATCCCGGGGTGGAGGAAGAACTCGATCCCACCGACCGCTGGACGGGCCCGGTCGCCGCCCACGAACCGCGCGACCAGCCGGACACGAAGTCGTCGTGAACCGGTCTGCTCCCCGCGCGGCCGGCGAGGTGGCCGAGACGCACCGCTTCCCCGAGCAGGCGCAGTTCGTCTCCCTCCGCGTGAGCGAAGTGTCGGCCCTGCTCGTCCGGCCGCCCGAGCCGCGCGCCATGCTCGCCTTCGCGCACGGGGCCGGGGCGGGCATCGAACACCCGTTCATGTCGGACATGGCGCAGCGGCTGGCGGGGCGGGGGATCGCGTCGTTTCGCTACCACTTCCCCTACATGGAGGCGCGGGCGCTCTCCGGCCGGCGCCGACCCCCCGACCGTCCGGCGGTCCTCGTCGAAACCGTGCGGGCCGCCGTCGCGAAGGCCGCTGCCCTTGCCGACGGGCTTCCTCTGCTGGCGGGCGGGAAGTCGCTGGGCGGCCGCATGACGTCGACCGCCGCCTCCGAGGGGCCGCTGCCGGGCGTGCGCAGTCTCGTCTTCTTCGGCTTCCCGCTCCACGCGCCCGGCCGTCCGGAGCGCGCCGCCGAGCGCGCCGCCCACCTGGGCAGCGTCACGGTGCCGATGCTCTTCCTGCAGGGAACCCGCGACGCCCTCGCCCGCCGGGATCTGATCGAAGAGACGTGCGCCTCGCTCGGCTCGCTCGCCACGCTCCGCCAGCTTGAGGAGGCCGACCATTCCTTCCACGTCCTCAAGCGCAGCGGCCGCTCCAGCGAGGGGGTCGCCGACGAGGTGGCGGCGCATGTGGCCGCGTGGACGGATCGACTCGGTCAGGGGGAATAGCGTGGCGGGGGAGCTGCCCTTCCGAGCGTATGCGCCCTCTCGACATACTGTTCCGGGAGCGTCGATCGTGCCGCTCATCATCGAATCGGGCCGCTCATCATCGAAAGGACGTAGCGTGCAAAACGTAATGGGGTTCGGCGGGTTCTTCTTTCGGGCCAGGGACCCGGGAGGACTTGCGAGGTGGTACAAGGATCACCTCGGCATCAATCCTGCTCCGACGAACATGGAGATGGCGCCCTGGGTGACCGAGTCCGGGGTTACGGTCTTCGCGCCCTTCGACGCTGACACGGACTATTTTGCGGCGGACAAGACGTTCATGCTGAATTTCAGGGTAGCCGACCTGGACGCGATGATCGCACAACTTGAATCCGCGAATATCGACGTGAGCCACCAGAGCGAGATGGAGGGTGTGGGCCGCTTCGCCCGCATCCACGACCCCGAAGGAAACGCGATCGAGCTTTGGGAGCCCGCATCGTGACATCGTTCCCACCCCGAACCACACGGCTGTTCCAGCCGTTCTTGACCCTTTCACGTCGAGCTTGCAGGCGTGTTATCTTCTACGGTCACGCCAACCCCCTCTACGGTCACGCCAGCCCCCAAGGATCCCGAAGATGACCGCCAAGACTGCAGCGATTCGCAACCGCCTCTGGATCGGGAACGAGTGGGCAGACGCGGAGGGTGGCCGCACGTTCGCGACGGTGAACCCGGCGACCGAGGAGACCATCGCCCAGGTGGCCGAGGGGGACGCCGCGGATATCGACCGCGCGGTGGCGGCGGCGCGCGCGGCGTTCCGCGACGACGCTTGGCGGCGGATAAACCCGCACGAGCGCGCCAGGCTGCTCTGGAAGCTGGCGGACCTGGTGGACGCGAATGCCGACGAACTGGGGCTGCTCGAGACCCGGGACAACGGCAAGCCGTACCTCGAGGCGCGGCACGCCGACGTGCCCATCGCGGCGCAGGTATTCCGCTATTATGCCGGGCTCGCCGACAAAGTGCAGGGCGACACGATCCCGGTGCCGGGGCCGTTCCTCAACTACACGCTGCGCGAGCCCGTGGGGGTGGTCGGGGCGATCGTCCCGTGGAACTTCCCGTTGACGCTGGCGGCGTGGAAGGTGGCGCCGGCTCTCGCCTGCGGGAACACGGTGGTGCTCAAGCCCGCCGAGCAGACGCCGTTGACCGCGTTGCGCCTGGGCGAGCTGGCCGCTGAAGCGGGGTTGCCGCCGGGCGTCCTGAACGTGGTGCCCGGCTTCGGGGAGACGGCGGGCGCGGCGCTGGTACGCCACGCCGGGGTGGACACGATCACGTTCACCGGCTCGACCGAGGTGGGCCGGATCATCATGCGCGAGGCTGCGGAGACGCTCAAGAAGGTGTCGCTGGAGCTGGGCGGCAAGTCGCCGAACATCGTCTTCGCCGACGCGGACCTGGACGTGGCCGTGCAGGGCGCCTCGATGGGCGTCTTCTACGGCAAGGGCGAGGTGTGCGCGGCGGGGAGCCGTATCCTGGTGGAGCGCGCGGTGCACGACGAATTCCTCGACGCACTGAAGGGGCTCGCCGCGGAGGCCAGAGTGGGCGACCCGATGGCCCCTACGACGCGCCTGGGGGCGATCGTGAGCGGGGAGCAGCTCGACCGCGTGATGGGGTACGTCGAGGCCGGCAGGCGGGACGGCGCGAACCTGGTGGCGGGCGGCGAGCGCGTGAAGGTGAAAGGGCGCGGCAATTTCGTTACCGCCACCGTCTTCAGCGACGTGGACCCGACGATGACCATCGCCCGCGAGGAGATCTTCGGCCCTGTGGCGGCGGTGATTCCGTTCGATGACGTGGACGACGCGGTCGCCAAGGCCAACGACTCGCTGTACGGGCTCGCGGCCGGAGTGTGGACCCGCGACATCGGCAAGGCGCACCGGCTGGCGGCCGAAATCGAAGCGGGGACGGTTTGGGTGAACACCTACCACCAGTCCGCGCCCGGATCGCCGTTCGGCGGCTACAAGGAAAGCGGCTTCGGCAGGGACCTGGGCTTCCAGTCGGCGCTGGAGAAGTACACCCACCTCAAGAGCGTGTGGGTGGCGCTGGATCGATAGCGCCTTTCCGGGCTGCCGGTCACCGGGGCTGGATCGTGCGCCCTCCTACGACGAGTTCTTGTCTTCGATGTGGCGCTTGATCGCCGTGAAGTCGTTCTCGGTGCTGGCCTGAAGGGGAGCCTTCAGCAACTGCGGCAGCCATCTGCCCAGCAGATTTTTCGGCCGGATCTCGAGTCGGAGTTCCAACCGCGTCCGGCCTTCGCCTACCGGGGTGAGCGTGTAGATCGAATGCCAAAGCGCTCCGGCGCCATTGGACATGTACCGCACTCGCCGGTGGGGTTCGTACTCGATGCACGAGACGACGTTCCTGTGCAACCTGGCGAACTTTGCGAACAGCACCTGGACCGGCGTCCAGTCCCGGTTCTCGCGGAACTGCGCGCCGAGTCCCATGGTCTCGTCGGAAACGAAATCCACGCTTTCCACTTCGGGAATCGCAGCGCCGTGCCGGCCGCCGTGCGCGACCGTCGCGAACACGGCTTCCGGGCCGGCGTCGATCGTGTCGATCATCCTGGCCACGAGCACCGGCTCGGTATCTCCGACCGCCACCGCCCTCGGGTCCGGGCGTCGGGAACCTGCATCTGAATCAGCCATGTCGCTCCCTCGCTTGGAGGCGGGTCGAACTCCGCCTCTCGTGAACGTCCGCCGTCCACGGCCCGGCGACGCCGACGGCGGTGTCGTTCCGGTTCGGTGGTTCGGCGGACCGGGGTTCCAGCCGGAGCCGCTCGGCGAGAGCTGCCAGAGCGAACACGACAATCCTCTTCGCGATGTCCATCCCCTGGCAGAAGTGAGGGCCCAGACCGAACGGAATGTAGGCATGCGCCGGACAGGGCGGGCGCGGATTTTCAAGCCAGCGCTCCGGCTCGAAGTCCGACGCCCGATTCCAGTGTTCCGGTGCGTGGTGCAGAGCCCTCATCGCCACGTGAACGAGCGTGCCCGCGGGAATCAGGTATCCCCCGAGCACGCGGTCCTCCGTTGCCTCCTTTGGCAACATCACGGCCGTCGGCGGGTCGATCCGCAGCACTTCGTCGAGGACGGCGCCGGTGTACGGGAGCCTGTCGAAGGCGGTCTCGTCGATGCTACCGCCGTTCAGGACCGCATCCGCCTCGCGCTCCACCTTCCGACGGACATCGGGATTCGCGGCCAGGTAGTGGACCGCGAAGGCAAGCGCGCTGGTCGGCGCGTCGATGAAGGCCGTGAGCAGGATGATCAATTCATCCCGGATCGCCCGGTCGGTCTCCAACGGTCCCGCGGCGCCATCGAGATCCGTGGCCCGCACGTACTTCGCGACGATGTCTTCGCGGGAGTATTCGGAGTCGCGAGCCTTCTGCATGGCGCCGTAGATGGCGTCGTCAACGAGCTTTACGCTCTTCCTCCCTCGTCGGAGGGTCGGGAGGGGCAGCGACTTGAGCAGTCTCGGTCCGGGTACGATATCCAGCACCAGGTACATCTTCTGGAGGTCGAGCGTGTCTTCCCCCAGTCGACGAGGAAGCTGGACGTCGCGGCCGAGGACGATCCCGACGATGGCATCCCAGGCGAACCGTTCAAACTCCTTGACGAGGTCGGCGCCCTCGTCGGCGCCCCGCAGGGAAAGGAGCCGGTCTCTCAGGAGTAGCGCCTTCTCGGCGATGATCGCCGCATAGGCGCCCTCCGAATCCCCGGCGAAGGCCGACGCCATGAACTCGCTCCTCCGCCGGTGCTCTTCGCCCTGGTGCAGAGAGATCGAGCCGTACTTGAAGTCGTCCGTGAGATCGCCCGGAAACCATGGTCGGAAGTACGGTTGCTGGGTGACCAGGACCTGGCGAATGAGTTCGGTGTCGAAAACGACGCAGCACTTCATGAAGGGAAGCTCGAAGGCGACGATCTCTCCGTACTCCTGGCGGAGCCGGTTCGCAAACCCGCTGAAGTCGTTCGTCCGCTCTCGAAGGTTCTGGAGTCGTTGACCCTTCGGTCCGGGCGGCGAGGGCGCGACACCGCCGGCTGGTTCCTTCATCGAGGTCCCCTCTCGGGTTCGGCGCGGCCAGCGACTCCGCGCAGTGGTTGATAGCAACACTCTAGGGTCTAACCCGCGCCCGTGTACACTGTATGATCTGCCCCCGAAACTATACGATATGACCGTATTCACATACAATTACGTTCTGTCCCGCCATTGCCGCGACCATGCAGTTTGATCGAGACCGAGTCAATCGCACCGTCGGATCCAGGGGCACTGCAGCGTGACCACAACAGAGAGGTCGACCGACCCGGCAACCCGGCTGGACCGCCAGCTTCCTCCGGGTCCGCCGCGGAAGAAGCTCCAGACCATGCGCCGGCTGGCGGCCGACTACACCGGCTTCTTCCACTGGCTCCACGAACGCTGGGGCGACATCGTCTACTTCGAAATGCCCAACGGCAGGCACTGCGCGGTCTTCGACGCGGATCTCGCCGAGGAGGTTCTCACGCGGGAGCCGCTGCGGTTCCAGAAAGATTCTCCGGAGTTCGCCTTCGAGGTCATTCAGTCCCCGGGCCTCGCCAGGACGCCGTTCGGTGAAGATCACGGACGTCTCACGGATCTCATGGTCACCGCGTTCACTTCCGAACGGATCGCGGCGTTCAGGCGAATCGCCGTCTCGGAAGCGTCGTCTTTCGCCGACAGGCTTGCGGCGGGGAGCACCGTCGACTTCCGGGCCGAGATCGAGCGCTTCACGTGGGACGCGCTGACGACGACGATACTCGGCACAGGGCGTGAACTGGGCCCGGGGCCGGGTCTGGCCATGATGAGAGCGGCCAAGCTCGGCTTCGTCGTGTTCGCCGCGCCCGGATACCGGCTGATCAGGAAACTGCCCCTGCCGCACGATCTGAAGGCGCGCAGGACGATCAGGCCGCTGGACGAGGCCGTGTACGACGCGATCCGGGACGCGCGGGATGCCGACAGCCGGGGAACGAGCGTGCTCGCGCACCTTGTCCAGGCGACGGAGCGGGGCGAGTCGGACTGGTCCTTCAGCAGCGATTCGGAGATTCGCGACGAGGCGTATGTGGTGTTCGTCGGCGCCTGGGACCCGGCGGTTCATGCCATGGCCTATGCTCCGTACTACCTGAGCCGCAATCCGGAAACGCGGGCGCGTCTCGAGGAGGAAGTGGATCGCGTCGCCGGCGACCGGCCGTTGCGTGCCGAGGATCTGGAGCGGCTCCCCTACGCCGAGGCCGTCTACAAGGAACTGCTTCGTCTTCAACCGCCCGCTCCGCTCCTGGTGCCCCGGAGGGCGGTGCGGGACACTTCGCTCGGCGGCTACTTCATACCGAAGGGCACGCTGGTCGAGGTCGTCCCGCACGTGATGCACCGCCGCGCCGACTACTGGCGGGACGGCGAAGCGTTCAGGCCCGAGCGTTGGCTGGAGGGACACGCATGCCCGCGGGGGGGCTATATGCCATTCGGCGCGGAGCCCAGAGACTGCAAGGGCATTCCCCTCGCCATGGCCGTCTCCGTCTCCGGGCTCGCCGGTCTGGCTCGGAAATGGCGACTGGAGCCCGAATCCGACGAGTTGCCGGCCGACGGCCTGGAGGTCGGGCTCTTGAGCGGCCCCATCCGCACCAGGGTGGTGCCTCGAACCCCGGGGGGGCGGTAGTCGGGCCGACACTCACGGGTCCGCTCTTGCGGCCTGGGCGTGCGGTTTCCGGCGGCCATGTCCCCGCGCTTTTCCGCGTCGATCAGCGTTCGCGGTAGTCACTGACATGTCTGGCACCGGTCCGCGACCAACCTTCGACATCCCCGCCTGTTACGTCGACGGCTACAGGAAGGCCCGGGCGCTGGATCCGGACCTGGCGGAGCGCTACATCCGCTACACGGTCCGGGGCGATCCGCCGGCCGACCGCGCCGTCGAACAACTGGCGAGGGTGGTAGAACCCCGGCACCTTCACGGCACGATCGCCAGAACCGTCAACCGCTACGACGACCTGCCGAAAGACACCCCGGAGGCGCTCGGGGAACTCGTCGAGTCCGCGGCCATCGTCCCCGACTGGTTCGACGCCGAGATCGCCATGAAGGCCACCAGGGCCTTCCTCCGCAACTCGGACATGGTCCTTGGCGGACTCGTGGGCGGCGCCATCGTCGAGGGCTTTTCCACCCTGATCAGCAAATCGTTCCGAATCCGCAGCCGGATCATCCTGAACGGCGCCCGTCGGCTCAAGCAGAACACGCTGCAGTTGACCGAGCAGTTCATGCCGGGCGGCCTGGAGCCCGGAGGCGATGCCTGGAAGCTTAGCCTGCGTATCCGCCTGGTGCATGCCCAGTCGAGGATGCTGCTCAGGCAGTCGGACGAGTGGGACGAGCGCGAGCACGGGATGCCGCTCAGCGCGGCGCACATGCTGCTGGGCGCGACCGCCTTCTCAGGGCGTCTGATGCGCCATGTCGCGCGCCTGGGAGGAGACTTCAGCCGGGAGGAAAAGGAGGCGTACGTCCACGTGTGGAGATACACGGGCCAGGTCATGGGGATACCCGAAGCCATCATGTTCCACGACCGCGCTTCGTCCCTCCGCATCTTCCGGGTCGCCGCGACGTCCGAGCCGCCCCCGGACGACGACGCGATCATCATGGCGAACAGCATCGTCAACAGCGCCCCCCTCCTGCTCGGCATCACGGAAACGAAGGAACGCCGCGAGATGGCGGCATTCGTCTACCAGGTATCGCGGGAACTGATCGGCAACGACCTGGCGGATGCCTTCAGATTCCCCAGGTCGAGATTCGTCAAGCAGGTACCCCTGCTGTTCCTCAGAAACAGAGCGGAGAAGGTGGCCCTGAAACTGTTTCCCCGTCTGCTTGCAGGCCGCTCACTGAAGCGGTTCAATGAGCTGCTGGGCTCGTCGGACCTCGGCGAGATCGAACACTCCTACGGGCTGCCGACCACGGTTCACGACGAGGATTCGCGCGACTGGTAGCGTACGTGCGTGACGTTCAGTGGTCGCCGCCGGCCCTCTCGTCTTCGGCGAGCGTCTCGCGCGTCTGCGAAACGACGTAGGCGTGGATCAGCCGGAGCTGCTCGGCGTCGAGCAATCCCTCGTAGGACGGCATCCCCTGCGGCTCCCGGCTCCCGCCGAGCACGATGTCCTCGAAGTTGCGGTGCACGATGTCGGTCGCGCGCTGGAGGCTCGGTATCGCGCCCTCCGAGCCGCCGCCCGTCCCGTGGCAGTGTCGGCAATACTGCTCGTAGAGTTCGCTGCCGCGTTCAAGTGAAGTTTCGTCCGCGGGCAGATCGGCGGCGACGGAGGGTACGCGGACCGGCCGTTTCCGCCGGGGCTCCGGCATGGGCTCCGTACCGCCGAGCACGAAGGTGAAGACCCGCCCCCGCTGCTCGTAGTCGGCCGCGTCGCCGTAGGGGGATCCGCTGCGGCCGCGCGCACCGCCCCAGCCGGCCGCCACCGTCACGTGCTGCCGGCCGTCGACGAGATAGGTCACCGGGCCTCCGAGGATGCCGAGGCCGGTGGAGACCTCCCACAGCCGGTCTCCGGTCTCCGCGTCGTAGGCGACGAAGCGGCCGTCCCCGCCGCCCTGGAACACGAGGCCCGTCGTCGTCGTCATCGTCCCGCCGTTCCAGAAGCCGAGCTGGGGGACGGTCCAGCGCGCCTCCTGCGCCTTCGGGTCCCAAGCGACCAGGAAGCCGGCGTCATCGCGTGCCCCCCACCGGTTGAGGTGGCCGATGTTGTTCACCCGCGGCCCGAAGCTGTGGTCCTCGATCGCGAGGTCCGTGTACACCCAGTCGGGCGGCTCGCTGCGTTCGACCCACCCTTCCTGGATCGGCAGGTACATCAGCCCCGTCTCCGGGTTGAACGACTGCGGCTGCCAGTTGTGGCCCCCGAGGGCGGCCGGCGTGATCAGCGTCCAGACCTCCGCGTGCACGGCCTCCGGCCGCTCCGCGGGGCGGCCCGTCTCGAGGTCGAGTCCCTCCGCCCAGTTCTGCACGATGTACTCCTGGCCCGACAGGAACTCGCCCGTCTCGGCATCGAGGACGTAGAAGAACCCGTTCTTCGGCGCCTGCATGATCACGCGGCGCATGCGGCCGTCGAACTCGAGATCCGCGAGCGTCATCGGCTGCACCGCCGTGTAGTCCCAGTGGTCGCCGGGCGTCGTCTGGAAGTGCCACACGTACTCGCCCGTCCGCGGGCGCAGCGCGAGGATCGAGGCGAGGAAGAGGTTGTCGCCGCCCCCGGGGCTCCGGTAGTTCCGGGACCAGGGGGAACCGTTGCCGGTCCCGACATAGAGGAGGTCGAGCTCCGGGTCGTAGATGATCGAGTCCCAGGCCGTCCCGCCGCCGCCGGCGATCCACCACTCGCCGCTCCACGTCTCCGCCGCCATCTCCATGGCTTCGGATTCGAAGCCGTCCGCCGGGTTGCCGGGCACCGTGTAGGTGCGCCAGACGAGTTCGCCGTCGTCCGCGTCGTAGGCCGACACGTAGCCCCGGACGCCGTACTCGGCGCCCCCGTTGCCGATGATCGCGAGCCCCTGCACGACGCGCACCGCGCCCGTGATCGTGTAGGCCTCGTTGGGATCGATGGTGAGCGTCTCCCACACGACGTCGCCCGTCTCCGCGTCGAGGGCGATCAGACGGCCGTCGATCGTGCCCACGATCACCTTGCCCTCGTAGAGCGCGACGCCCCGGTTCACCACGCCGCAGCAGGCGAGCCGCCCGCGGATGCGCGGAACGCCGGGGTCATGGCGCCACAGCCGCTCGCCCGTCCGCGTATCGATCGCGTGCACCACGCTCCACGGGGCGCTGATGTACATGACGCCGCCCACGACGAGCGGCGTGGCCTCGACCCCGCCCCGCAGTTCGATGTCGTACGTCCAGGCGAGGCCGAGTTCGTCGACGTTGTCCCGCGTGACCTCGTCCAGCGTGCTGAAGCGATCCTCCGCGTAGTTGCCGCCGTACGTGAGCCAGTTGCCATCGGGCCGCGCCGCCTCCAGCACCGCGTCGGTCACATCGGCGGCGCTCCGCACGGCCGACGGCTCCGGCGGCGGCGCGTCCGCGGTGCAGGCGGCGACGGGAGCGAGGAGCAGCAGGGCCTGGAGTCGCGTGCGCATGGGGCTCTCCGATCTGACGGTTGCCGAATCAGGCGGAAACAATAGCCCGGAAGCCCGCGAACGCGACACGGGTGAGGCACGCGGGGCGGGAAGGACCATCGGTTTCGTACCCGGGTGGGCGGCGGTCGCGGCAGCCTCCGCGTCCCCGGCGCCTGAGGGTCCGGCGGCTAGAAGCCTTCCCAGCCTTCCGCTTCGCGCCGCAGCGACAGCTCCGTCTGACTGCGATCCCGCCGCGGCACGTCATGGCACCGGCGGCAGCGCGCCTCGTACGATTCGGCGCCGCCCACCTGGATCGTAGGGCCCTCGGCGGGTGCCGGCTGCCCGTCGATAAGGCGCTGGTTTCTCGTCGCGGCGTCGCCGCACACGACGCAGATCGCGGTCAGCTTGTCGATCCGCTCCGCGCGTGCCAGAAGGAGGCCCATGGGGCCGAAGGGCTCGCCGCGGAAGTCCATGTCGGTCCCGACGGCGATCACGCGCATCCCGGCATCGGCCAGCGCGTCCACGACCTCGCAGATCCCGTCGTCGAGGAACTGCGCCTCGTCGATCGCGACGACCTGCGTTGAAGGGCGGACCTTCTCGGCCACCTCCACCGAACTGGACACGGGCTCGGCGTCGATCTCCCGCCCGTCGTGCGACGAAATGTGGAACTGGCCGCCGTAGCGGTCGTCGAGGTGGGACTTGAAGAGTTGCACCCGCCGGCCGGCGATGAGGGCGCGGCGCACACGCCGGATCAACTCCTCGGACTTGCCGCTGAACATGACGCCGGCGACGACCTCGACCGACCCGTCGCCCGCCCTGCGCCGCGTGGTTCTCGTCATCGGGCGGTCGCGCGCCGGGGCGCCAGGGTGACTTCCCGCAGGTAGGCGGCGATCCCCCGCCGCCGGTCCCATTGCCCCGGATATCCCAGGGAGACCTCCTGGAAGGGCACGCCATCGAGCCAGTGGGTGTTCCGGATGTGGAGGTGGCCGTACACCACCGCGCCCGCGTTGAACCGCCGGTGCCAACCCCGCGTCCGACGGGTCCCGCACCATGGAGTGAAGCGGGGGATCTTCGGCAGCACGGCGTGTCGTTCCTCGAGCGGATAGTGATTGACCAGGACCTTCGGAAGATCGGCCGGAACCGAAGCGAGCCGGACGGCGGCGTCCTCGCAGCGCGCGGCGCACCACGAGTCCCGATCCGGGAACGGGTCGGGATGCAGCACTACTTCGTCGGAGCAGACCGCGCGGGTCTCCCGGGCCCACCGAACCACCTCGTCGCGCCGAACGTGCCCGGGCCGAAAGCTGTAGTCGTACAGCAGGAACAGCGGCGCGATCAGCACCGGTCCGTCCCGCAGTTCCACCACCGGGTAGGGATCCTCCGGAGTGAGAACGCCGTGGTTGCGGGCGATTCCGACCAGGTGTTCGTACAGGGCTACTCCGCGGAGCCCGGGATCCGCATCCGGTATCGTCCACAGTTCGTGGTTTCCGGGAACCCAGACGAGCTGCCGAAACTTCGGGGTCAGTCGGGCAAAGCACGATTCGAGTCGCCGCGCGCCGTGGGTCACGTCGCCGGCCAGGATCAGCCAGTCGTCGGGACACGCGGGCAGTGTCTCCAGCGCTTCCCGGTTCTCCGCATGGGAGACGTGCAGGTCGGACAACGCCAATAAACGCAACGGATCACCGTCGGGGACAAGGTGGGGCAGCATCTGCGCGCATCATCGACCGGATCGTACGCGGCCGGTTCCGGTGGCGTCAAAAGCCGGCCGTCGGCGGATGGGGAGGACGGCCATCCGTCTCCGGCGCCGACAACGGGCGCTGTCATAATGAAGCCGATTTACCTACACTACGACTTCATCGAGAGGTTGACGCGGGGGGTGCACACTTGGGAGTACTCACGATTCGGAACGTGGACGACGCCGTGATCGCCGCGCTCAAGAGGCAGGCGAAGGCCAACCATCGCTCGCTCGAGGGCGAACTGCGCCACCTGCTCGCCCGCCATGCGGTCCCGAAGCCCACGCTCGGCGTCGTGCGCGAACGGGCGCGCATGGCCGGGGGTTACGAGATGACGCCGAATGTCCCGAACGCGGCGCCCGAGGCGGCGGAGTCCCGGACCGGCGGCGGAGCGTGGCTGGGAGCCATGAGTGACGTGGGTGAGATCATCGGCGACATCGTCTCCCCGGCGGTCGATCCCTCCGAGTGGACCGCACTTCGCTCGGAGGCCGCCGATCCGAGCGCCGGACGCCCGCGGTGAAGCTGCTCCTCGATACCCACATCTGGCTCTGGAGCCTGCTGGATCCGGATCGACTCTCCGGCCGGGCCCGCCGCGCACTGACGGAGCCGGCGAACCCCCTGGCGTTGTCGCCCGTGAGCGTCTGGGAGGCCCTGGTGCTCGCCGAGAAGGGACGCGTGCTCCTCCAGCCGGATCCCTGGAGCTGGGTCCGTACGGCCCTGAGCGTTCGGCCCGTGCGCGAGGTCCCGCTGACGTTCGACGTCGCCTTCGGCAGCCGCGCCATCCGCCTCCACCATGGCGATCCGGCCGATCGCTTCATCGCGGCCACCGCCATGGTGCACGATCTCACGCTCGTCACGGCGGACGCGTCGCTGCTCGAGTGTCCCGACATCAGGGCGCTGCCGGGCGCCTGACCGACGGAGCGGGCTTCCCCGCTCGCTACGGGTCGCGCGCCAGCGACCTGAGCAGCCCGGCGATCATGAACCACAGTACGACGCTCACGGGCAGGGCGGCGGCTATGGCCGCGGTCTGCAGGGCCTGGAGGCCGTCCGCGAGCAGCAGCACGGCGGCGACCGCTCCCACGCCGAGCCCCCACACGATGCGGAAACGCCGCGGAGGGTGAGGGTCGCCCATGCTCAGGAAGGTGGTGATGACCAGGGTGCCGGAGTCCGAAGAGGTGATGAACCACGTCGCCACGAGGGCGGTGGCCATGGCGGACAGGGCCCAGGCGAGCCAGCCGGTGTCGCTCATCCGGTCGATCGTCGCGTACAGCGCGGCCTCGTAGTTCCCGCCCCGGACCAGTTCCATGATCCCCGCCGTCCCGGCGCCGCCCGGGGCATTGAGTTCCAGGTGGATCGCGCTGCCGCCGAAGATGCCGAACCATATCAGCGCCAGGCCCGTCGGGACGACGAGCACGCCCAGGATGAACTCGCGCAGCGTGCGCCCGCGGGAGATGCGGGCGATGAACGTGCCGACGAAGGGCGCCCAGGAGATCCACCAGCCCCAGTAGAAGATCGTCCAGGCGTTCTGCCAGGCGGCCTCCCCCGGACCATCGGCGATCCAGAATCCCATCCGCACGACGCGCCACAGGTATTCGCCGGCGGAAGTGGCGACGAACCCGGCGAGCCAGGTGAAAGGGCCCAGGAACAGGAAGGACCCGAGCAGGAGAACGCTCAGGCCGATGTTCCACTCGGAGAGGCGGCGGATCCCGCGCCTCACGCCGGATACGACCGACAACGTGGCCGCCACCGAGATGAGGGCGATGAGCGCCACCTGCGTGGCGAGACCGGGATCGACGCCGAGCAGGACGTTGAGGCCGCTGGCCATCTGGCTCGCCCCCAGCCCCAGGGAGGTGGCGATGCCGAAGACCCCGCCGAACACGGCCAGCAGATCCACCAGGTCCCCGATCGGGCCGTAGATCCGGTCGCCGATGAGCGGGTACAGCGCGGAGCGCAGCGTCAGCGGCAGCTTCTTTCGGAATCCGAAGTAGGCGAGGCAGAGCCCGACGAGGACGTACGCGGACCAGCCGTGGACGCCCCAGTGGAAGTAAGTGACGCGCATGGCATGCACGGCCCGCCGCTCGTCCAGCGCCTCGGCGCCCGCCAGGTCGGCGATCGGATTGTTGGGGTACCCCGCGGCTCCGCCGTTGTCGAAGTAGAAGATCGGCTCGGCGATGGAAAAGAACAGTACTCCGATCCCGATACCTGCCGAGAACAGCATCGCGAGCCACGAGAACCGGCTGAACTCGGGCGTGGAGTCCTCATCGCCGAGCCGGATCCGGCCGAACCGGCTGCACACCAGGAAGAGGCAGGTGAACAGCGTGGCGCAGACCGTCAGGACGTAGAACCAGTCGAGCGTGCCCTCGATCCAGGCGCGGACGCGGCCGAACACGGCCCCCGCGGCATTCACGTCCCAGACCGTGGCGAGGACGAAGACGAGCACGACGCCCTTGGCGGCCACCGCCATCGCGGGATTCAGCCCCTTCCACACTCCGCCCGGAGCCGTGGCTCGTCGGCGCCGCCCGCTTTTCATCCGTCGATGGCCGCCTCGCTCAAACCGCGTTTCAGAAGGATCTCCCCTCTACGCTAACATCGTGTCCACCGAGGAGGCCTCACCTCGACGTTCCCGCGGGAACGTATTCACGCGAGCGGAGGGCGCCACGATCAGGACGCGATGCGCCGCCGCCGTCGGCGGCCGGGGGTCGCCGTCCGGCGCACGTAGCGGGCCACCTCGCCCATGCCGTCGACGCCGATCCGGGTGCCGAGTGTCTGGTTGTAGTTCGTCGTGCCGTTGATGTCGTACGTGTAGCGGTGGCCCCACGCGTCGCGCACGAACTCGATGCCGGCGATCTCGATCCCTTCCTCGTTGCAGAGACGGATGTACCGCTGCACCAGCGGGTCGTCCTCCGCGACCGGCGAGGAGCTGAAGAGACCCGGGCCGGCCGGGCAGACCTCGGGCGCCGCTTCCTCTTCCGTCCGCGAGGGCGCGTTTCTCTCGGAGGGCATTGGGTTGCACGCGTCGGACGGGCAGAGTTCGAACCCGTCCGCCGTGGAACTCCGCATCGCGAACAGGAAGCGGCCGCCCACGATCTCCACCCGCGTGATGAACGGTTCCGGGGCGTCGATGTACTGCTGGAGGATCATCCGCGCGCCGGGCCCGGCATCGAAGCCGTCGGCGTCGAGGTGCCGCTCGAGCTCTCGCGCGTTGCGGAAGAGGCGGATCCCCAGCCCTTTGCCGCCCTGGTCGTGCTTCGTGATGAACGGGCCGTCGAAGGTGGCGGCCGCTGCGAGCAGGTGCTCCCTCCCCACGGCCAGCACCGTGCGCGGCGTGCGGATCCCGTGCCGGCGGAGGACGAGATCCTGCCGCAGCTTGCTCATCTCCAGCTCGAAGGCGCCGAGCCCGTTGATCACCCGGCGGTCGTGCGCCTCCAGCCAGTAGAGGAGCTGGCGGGCCAGCTCCACCGTGTGGACGTGGCCGCGCGTGTGCGACGACGGGCTGATGCGGTTGATCCAGATGCCCTCCGGAGGCGGCGCCGAGGGGTCGACGAGCCCTTCGTTCACGTGCACGAGGCGGACCCGGAAGCCCTCCCTCGCGAGCGCCTCCTCAAGCGGCGGAATCCAGGCCGGGTTTTCGTACAGCACATGTATCTGCGGCGAATCGGGGCGAATCATGGGTCTCTCTCGGGTTGAGTCCGGTTGCAGGGGGCACAAAAAAAGCCGCCCGGGTCGGCGGACCGGGGCGGCTCGGAAAACGCTTTGACAGCTAAGGGCTCAGCGCATCAACACACCCGGATCCACGCGTCGTGGCGACACGAACACATACAGGCGCACGTGCTACCGGAGCAGGTGCTACCGGCGCGGTTCGCTCCGCGGGCGCGGAGGGGTCGGATGTCGGACACGCGAATCATGGCGCGAGAAGATGTCCGGGTGGGCTTCGCGGGGCAACCGCCGCGGCGTCGCCCGGGAACGCAGGCATGCGACTTCATCGAGCGTGAGTTCCGGCTCGAACTGAGGCGGGGGAGTTCTCGCCATCCATGGCGCGGACCTGCATGGCTCGCCTTTGCTTCCGTGAACCCCTGCGAATCACATGTGGCGAGACCGGAGAGCGTGGACGCGCGCCATTGATTGCAACAAAAACAAGTCGTGACCCAACCCGGTCACGACTTGTTTTCGTCACCTTGGCAGGATGACGTGTCGGCGCTCAGCCGCTAGTGGGTTCGCCACCGCAATTCTCAACCTCCACGGCATATGCCCAACACGCAAAAACAGCGTAAGGACTCCTCGCTTGTGCAAGCGCGATACATGCGTCACCGGCCGCTTCCAGGGCATCCAGGTCACAGCCGTACGGAATGTCAGGTACTGAGCCTCCTCCGCCGCCTCCACCTCCCTCTCCCTCTCCTTCTTCCACCTCCGGGGGGCAGTCGTTCATCGCGATAACCGTTGGTGAACAGGTCGCCGGCGGATTCGTCGGTTCCTGAGCCTCAGCGCCGGCTGCGCCCAGGATGGGGATTCCGGCCACCTGAACCTCGGTAGCGGGAATGAACATCAGGAGAGACAGGGACATCGTGACGAACGCGATCGCTCGTACCTTCGACATGCGGTTCTCCCTTGGATAGGGACTGCTCCCCCACCTTGAGGGAGCTTGGGCGGATCTTGTCATTTCGCGTGGAGTCACGCAAGCAAGTGGAGTCACGCAAGCAAGTGGAGTCACGCAAGCATGTGGCTCGGGCTCCGAGCGAAAACTGCGGAACGCACTCTGAGTGCGCGATTCGGTCGGGGGTGCCCACGGTAGCGCGGACCTACATGGCTCGCCTTTGCTCCCGTGAACCCCCTGCAAGATACCGCCCTTGCCGGCTCAACGCGCTCCGCTGACGTTCACGTTCCCGCGCGAAGCCCCTGCTGCGGCAGAGCTACGAAATCAGCTAACCGGCGGATTCTGGACTGCGGCATACCATGACCCATACGGAGATCGTCAGCTTCATCTGGGATGTCGCGAATCTGATTCGGGACACCTTCAAGCGGGGGAAGTACCAGGACGTGATGCTGCCGCTGACCGTCCTGCGGCGGCTTGACTGCGTGCTCGCGCCGACGAAGGAGAAAGTGCTGGCGCGGAAGGCCGAACTGCGGGGGATGGGCCTGGAGGACATGGACGCGCAGCTCAAGAAGGCGTCAGGGTTCGCGTTCTACAACACGTCGCGGTACGACTTCGAGCGTCTGCTCGGCGACGCGCCCGCGCTGGCCGCGAACCTGCGCAACTACATCGTCGGGTTCAGCGACGAGATGCGGGAGGTCATCGAGCGGTTCGACTTCGACAACACGATCAGCAAGCTCGACGAGTCGCAGTTGCTGTACCAGGTCGTGGAGCGGTTCGGGACGCTCGACCTCCATCCCGACGTCGTCGACAACCCCACCATGGGGACGATCTTCGAGGAGCTGATCCGGAAGTTCAACGAGGCCCTCGACGAGAACCCCGGCGAGCACTTCACGCCGCGAGACGTCGTCCACCTCATGGTCGAGTCGATGCTGGCGGGCGACGAGGAGGAACTCTCGCGGGTGGGGACGGTGCGCAGCGTGTACGACCCCTGCTGCGGCTCCGGCGGCATGCTGATGATCGCCAAGCAGCGCATCCTCGAGGGAAGGGAAGAGGACGACGAACTCCTGCGGCCCGCGATCAACCGCGACGCGGACATCCACCTGTTCGGGCAGGAGGTGAACCCCGAGACGTGGGCGGTGTCGAAGTCGGACTTCTTCATGAAGGATCCGACGGGTCACGACGCGAGCAACATCGCCTTCGGCAGCGTGCTCTCTAACGACAGGCACGCCGATCGGCGCTTCGACTACCTGATCGCCAATCCGCCGTACGGGAAGGACTGGAAGCGGGACAAGGACGCGGTCAAGGCCGAACACGAACGCGGGGCGGCGGGCCGCTTCGGTCCCGGGCTCCCGAGGATCAGCGATGGGCAGACGCTCTTCCTTCTTCACATGCTCGCGCGCGCGAGGACACCGGAGGAGGGCGGGACACGGATCGCGATCATCATGAACGGGTCGCCGCTCTTCACCGGCGACGCGGGGAGCGGCGAGAGCGAGGTCCGCCGCCACATCCTGGAGAACGACCTGCTCGAGGCGCTGATTGCGCTCCCGGAACAACTCTTCTACAACACCGGCATCGGCACCTACATCTGGCTCCTCACCAACCGCAAGGCGCCGGAGCGGGCGGGCAAGGTCCAACTCATCGACGCCACCTCCTTCTGGGCGCCGCGCAAGAAGAGCCTCGGCGACAAGCGGCGCGACATTCCGGCGGAGAAGGCGGCCGACATCCTGGCGCTCCTCCGGGGCTTCCGGGATGGCGAGACCTGCCCCGTGGCCGGCGACGACAGCGAAGAGAACGTGCCGGTCAGTCGCGTGTTCCCCACGACCCGGTTCGGGTTCCGGAAGATCACTGTGGAATGTCCACTGCGACTCAACTTCCGGGCGAGCGAGGAGCGCATCGCACGGCTGGACGAGCAGACGGCGTTCGCGAACCTGGCCAAGTCGCGGAAACGGGTGAGGCCGGGGAGCGCGAGAAGGAGGAGGGCCGGGCTCTACAGACAGCGATCAAGAGGGCGCTCGAGTCGATGCCGGACGATCTCTCCAAGGATCGCGATGCGTTCGCCGCCGAACTGGATGCCGCCATGGAGAAGGCGGGAATCAAGCTACGGGCTCCCTTGCGGAAGGCCGTCCTCAAGGCGCTTTCGGAACGAGACGAGACGGCGGAGATCTGCCGCGACCCCCGCGGCCATCCCGAGCCCGATCCGGAACTGCGGGACACCGAGCGCGTGCCGTTGCCCGACGGCGACGACCCTGTGGACGACGACGGAGTCCCGGAAAGCGTGCGAAAGTTCTTCGAGCGAGAGGTCAAGCCGCACGCGGACGACGCCTGGATCGACACGACGAAGTGCGACCGCCGCGACGGCGAGGTCGGTCTCGTGGGATACGAGATCAACTTCAACCGCTACTTCTACCGCTTCAAGCCGCCCCGCCCGCTCGAGGAGATCGAGGCCGATATCGGGGCAATCGGGGCCGAGATCGTGGAGATGCTGCGGGAGGTGGCGCGGATCCCCTACGGCTCCGAGTCCTGACCCAGCCGGAGCTTGGGGAAGGTCAGCGCCCGATCAGGGGCTCCCGCGGTAGTCCCGGCCGTCAAGGCACCGGTCGTAGAGTTCACGGTCGATCGGAATCCAATCGGTCTTGTTGATTCCTCTGCGGTTCCGGCTGGCGGGTCATGGGCTGGTTTAAAGCAATAACCCCGTCCGAGGCCTTTCGGCGGGTCGGGCGGGGAGCAAGTAGCCACCATGCTACCATACCGAGGGGATGACGTCAATTTTCTTGAATCGCCCCTTCGCTGGATGAGATCGAAGGTGATAGCGGTGTCCCCGCATCGCGTCAACGAAATCGTTGACAACAGATCTGTTGGCGGACGCACACACCGATCCGGCGCTTTGTCGGAGACCCGCCCGCGTGACTCCACTGGCGCACGTCGCGTGATGCGTCAGGAACGCAGCGGCAGAGCCTTGGCTTCCAGCGTGGAGAGATCCACGCGGATCGAGGCGTCATCGATGTCGAATCCGACGATGTGGCCTCGGGCATCCAGGTCGACCCGGACCCCGTCGGCGACCTTACGCGTCTCGGTGCCCGGACCCTCATGGAACTCGATATAGAGGCTGTCGGTTTCAGGGTAGTAGTGCAGTCTCATCGTGCCCCTTCTTCTGAAGCCGCGATCGAAGAAAGCGTTGTGGTTGGCCTCGCTGCCGTCAAGCGTCCCAACACAAGCCTCGTCTTCGTCAACGGAATTGTTGACAACAAATCTGTTGACAACTAAACTCCGAGAGAACCCCGTGCGCGACTGGCGATCACGGGCCTGTCGGCCTGACACCTGCACACCTGCACCAGAACGGAGCACTGCGTGAGATCATCCACCGGCCGCTGGGTGAGCGGCGACGATTTCTTCAACCGAGACGAGGAACTGAGCATTCTCGAATCACGAATCCGGGACGGGAATCACATCGTGATGACCGGCCAGCGTCGAATGGGCAAGACGAGCATCCTGCAAGAACTGGGGCGTCGGCTGGAGGAGGACGGATGGATCTTCCTCCCGACCGATGTGGAGGGGGCCATCTCCGAGGAGGATGTGGTCACCAAGATTGCGGAAGCCGTGCATCAGTATCAGCCACTTCCGCGACGGGCATGGAACATCGTGGGGCGTCGCTCGGCCGAGCTGTGGCGGCGGGTCAAGAAAATAGGTGCCCGCGACTTCGCCGTGGAGTTTCGGGCGGTGTTGGACGCCGGCAACTGGAGGCATCACGGCCGCCACCTCATCCGGCGCTGCGCTTCGTTCGACAAGCCCGTCGTCCTTGCCGTGGACGAATTGCCGATCTTCCTGTCGAGGCTGCTGCGGCAGGAGAATGGCGCCGCCCGCGCGGACGTGTTCCTCAGCTGGCTCAGGGCCGCCTTCCAGCAACAGGCCGGCACGTCTCCGGTCCTCGTCGTCTCCGGCAGCATCGGGCTCGCCCCCCTGGTCCAGCGGCTGGGGATCTCGGACAGGATAAACTACTTGGATCCGTTTCGTCTTGGCCCGTGGGATCGTGAGACATCGGTAGCGTGCTTCGAGGCACTCGCCGCGAGCGGCGGCTTCGTCGTGGACGAGGGTGTGGCGGAGGCGGTATATGATCACCTCGGGATCGGTATCCCGCAGCACGTCCAGTCCTTCTTCGCGCGCCTGCGCGATTACGCTTTGAGACATGATCGGCAGCGCATCACGATGGAGGACGTGGATACGGTGTACCGCACCGAACTCCTTGGACCCTCCGGACAGAACGACCTCGCTCACTACGAAGCGCGCCTGAGAGATGGCTTGGGCGACGAAACCCGTTACGGGATCGCGATGGAGATTCTGGCGGAGGCGGCCGTGCAAGGTGTCTTCACGCCGGATGCCCGCCAGCATCTCGAGACCCGGTACTCGAAGCTGCCGTCCAGGGCCCCTCGGCAGGTCGTGGAGACCTTGGATGTCCTCGTCCACGATGGCTATTTGGAGTCCGATGCCGAGGGCTACCGGTTCGCCTCGCACCTGCTTCGAGACTGGTGGAAGGCTCGCTTCCGCGGCCACTACACCCCGCTGACGGTTGCATCACGCGCCACCCTTGCGGAGACCGATCCGAAATGAGCCAGTCGCAGGCCCGCACGATCCGCAAGTTCAACCCCGGGGTCTTCCAGTCCGACGGGGAGATCATCGAGCAGTTCGTCGTTCGGGATCGAGAACTCGATACAGTCCTCGACGTGATCCGAGGGAATATCGACGCACCTTCATGCCAACATACGCTCGTCGTCGGTCCCCGCGGCCGCGGCAAGACGATGCTTCTCGCCCGCGTCGCCGCCGAGTTGCGAACGGATCCGGATCTGAGCCAGAAGTTGCTCCCCGTGCGGTTCATGGAGGAGAGCCTGGAGGTCTTCAACATCGAGGACTTCTGGCTGGAGGCGCTGTTCCACCTGGCGCGGGAGTGTGCTCGACATCACGCCGACCTCTCGGAGGAGCTCGTTGCGACGCGAGCCGACCTCGCGGGACGGCGCGGCGAGGACGTGGCCGCGTCCGCGCGGGCCCGCGTTCTCGACGCCGCCGACCAGCTCGGAAGGCGGCTGGTGCTCATGGTGGAGAACCTGCAGGACCTTTGCGATGACGTGGACGAAGACTTCGGGTGGCAACTTCGCGAGTCTCTTCAGTCGCACCCTGAGATCATCCTCCTGGGCTCCGCCACGAGCCATTTCGAGGGGCTGGAGGATGCCGGGCAACCGTTCTTCGAGCTGTTCCGTATCGTTCAGTTGCATCCGCTGAGCACGTCGGAGTGCCGTCGTCTGTGGCGTGTCGTCAGCGGCGAGGAACGGGAAGACCTGCAGATGCGGCCGATCGAAATCTTCACCGGTGGGAGTCCACGTCTGCTGGTGATCCTTGCGGAGTTCGGTCGCCATCGGTCCACGCCCCAGTTGATGGAAGAGATGGTGGGGCTGATCGATGACCACACCGAATACTTCCGCGGACACTTGGATGCGCTGCCCAAGGCCGAACGGCGGGTGTACCTGGCCGCGGCCGACCTGTGGAGACCCTCGAGTACGCGCGAGATCGCCGACCGGGCGCGCCTGAACGTGCGGAAGGTATCGTCTTTTCTCGGCCGCCTGAGAAAGCGAGGCGCGATCAAGGTCGAAGGCCGGGGACGAAACCGGCTGTACAGCGTCTCCGAGGGCCTCTACTGCATCTACTACAAGCTGAGACACCAACGCGACGAGGCGGCGGTCGTGCGCGGCGTGATTCGCTTCATGGTGACCTTCTACGGCCCCGATGAATCCGGACCAATGCTAGGTACTCTCCTAGGCAATGTGGCGTTTCACGACGCGTTCTTTGGTGATGGTGAGGAGCTAGACTTGGCTCCATACGGCCCGGGCATGGCTGCGGCGACGTACGAGGAACTCGAGAGCACGTTCGACTCTTTCGGCGAAGGGGCGGGGCGTTATGTGGCTCGAGCGCTGCTCCACATCGGATCTCGGTTCGGACAGTCGGATCGGTGCGCACTCTCGGTCGAATACAGCGACGAGGTGATCCGGCGTTTCGGGTCCGTCTCTGACCCGGAGGAGCTGGCGGCGGTCGCGATGGCGTACAGGAACCGCGGCTTGGCGAAAGAGCAGCTGGGCGAGTTCCCGGAAGCCATGGAGGCATACTCGGAAGTTGTGAGGAGGTTTGCAGATCTACAGATGCCCGATGCGCGGGAGTGCGTCGCTGCTGCGCTCGTGAACAAGGGCCACCTCCACGGTGAAATGGAAGAACCTGAAGAGGCCGTCGCCGCCTACGACGAGGCCGTCCGCCTATTCGGCGACAGCGACCGGCCCGAGCTTCGGTTGTGCGTGGCCATGTCCCTAGTCAACAAGGGGTCCGTGCTGGCTCCCGACCCCGCCGCACGGGTGGTTTGGGATGAGCTCGCGACGCGGTTCATGGACGACGAGGCGCCGAAAGTCCAAGAACAGGTAGCAGGTGCGCTCGTCAAGAAGGCGGCACTCGCCAGCGTCGAGGGCAACGGCAGGCTAGCCGTCCAGGAATGCGACGCCGCCGTGAACCGGTACGGCGGCAGCGAGGACTCGAGAGTATTGCGAGAGGTAGCGGACGCTCTCGAGATGAAGGCTGTCGTCCAGAATCGCATGGGACTTCCGGACAAGGCGATCGCCACATGTCGAACTCTCGTCCGAGACTTCGGTGCGCTGGAAGATGGAGACGGCGTTCCGGTGCGTTGGCGAGCGCTGGGAGTCGAGGTGATTGCGCACCAGCTGCGGGGTGACGAGCGGGCCGCTCTTCTCGTTTTCGGAACAATCTGCAGCGAGTTCGATGAGGAGATCGCTGGGATGCTACCCAAGTTCGTTTGGGAGACGATGGATTTGTTGGCCCTTGGCGCGCCGCCCGGACCGTTGGCCGATGAGGTCGCCCGCGCCGCCGAGAACTCAGACGCATTGCTGCCGCTCCTCGCGGCGCTCCGCAAGCTCTGCGGACGGCCCATGCGGGTGCCCGAGGAGGTCTCGCGGATCGCCGACGACGTGATCGAAATGATCAAGAAGAGGGGCAGTGGGTACCGAGCGATCCGACCGGACGAATAGGGTACAACGCTCAGCCACGATGCAACGAGCCCGGGCGGGGATCTGAGTGCGGATGGAGCAGGAGACCGTTTTTGGCTGTCTCTCGCCGATTGTCCCGCGGGAAGAGCGCGGGCCCGCCAACCCTCGATTGCCTGCGCAAGGAGAAACCCGCGCCCGAGGAGTCGTCGAATTCTATCCCCGTCCAGGTTGGTGCCCGACGCGCACAACGTCTCGGTCGAATCGCTACCGAGCAGGTCGGCGGGCTCCCGCTGGACTGCTCGTAGCTGGCGGGCGAAGTCGCGGTATTCGACAGCGCTCAACGGCTTCGGATTCGGGAGCGGGGTGCGTGTCCCCCCGGTCTTCGGTCTCTTGGAACGCCTGCGCCCACCCGCGAGCAAAGGTGCCGTCAAGAGAAGGATTGCCTGCGCGCTCGGACTGAGATCCGCCTTCATCGGCTTCCGTTCAGCGGCCTTCGGTGGACGGTCGCCACTGGGTTCTGAAATCAAGTCGGCGCGTGAGTTCGAACGTGTTGCACGTCTCGATGCCCAGTCGGTCGGCGGCGTCCGGCGTCAACGGATCCTCAACCGGTTGCCGGCGCGGTGTTTCTACTCCGCGACCCCCTTCTCGTTCAGCACCTCCCACACCTTGTCGGGGGTGATCGGGATGTCGAGGTGCGTGACGCCCAGGTGCGCGAGCGCGTCAACCACCGCGTTCGCGATCGCCGGGGGCGCGCCCACCGTGGCGGACTCGCCGACGCCCTTGGCGCCGAGGGGGTGGTGGGGTGACGGGGTGATCGTGTGGCCGGTCTCCCAGGCCGGGGTCTCCATGGAGGTGGGGACGAGGTAGTCCATGAACGAGCCGGCGAGGTTGTTGCCGTCCTCGTCGTAGGGGATCTCCTCGAACAGCGCGGGGCCGATGCCCTGGGTGAGGCCGCCGTGGATCTGGCCCTGCACGATCATGGGGTTGATGATGTTGCCGCAGTCATCGATGGCCACGAAGCGGCGCACCGTCACCTCTCCCGTGCCGCGGTCGATGTCCACCACGCAGATGTACGTGCCGAAGGGGAAGGTGAGGTTGGGCGGGTCGTAGTAGTTCGTCGCCTCCATCCCCGGCTCCATCCCCTCGGGCAGGTTCGTGTAGGCGGCGAAGGCGCAGTCCTGGATCGTGACGGACCGGTCCGGGGCGCCCTTCACGGAGAACTTGCCGGGCTCCCACTCGAGGTCCTCCTCGCTCACCTCCATCAGGTGGGCGGCGATCTTCGCGGCCTTGGCGCGGATCTGGCGCGCGGCCATCGCGCCCGCGGCCCCGGCGGTCGGGGTCGAGCGGCTGGCGTAGGTGCCCAGGCCGTACGGGGCGGTGTCGGTGTCGCCCTCCTCGACCTGTACGTGGGCGGCGGGGAGGCCGAGTTCCTCGGCGATGATCTGCGCGTAGGTGGTTTCGTGGCCCTGGCCCTGCGACTTCGTGCCGAAGCGGGCGATCGCCTTGCCCGTGGGGTGTACGCGCACCTCGGCGGAGTCGAACATCTTGATGCCGAGGATGTCGAAGTCCTTGGATGGGCCCGCGCCGAGCACCTCGGTGAAGCTGCACACGCCGATCCCCATCAACTCGCCGCGCGCGCGCTTCTCGGCCTGCTCGCGGCGCAGGTCGTCGTAGCCGATCATCTCCTTCGCCTTGTCCATCGCGGCCTGGTAATCCCCGCTGTCGTACTCCCAGCCCAGCGGCGACTGGTAGGGGAAGGCCTCCTTCGGGATGAAGTTCTCCTCGCGCAGTTGCGCCGGATCCTTGCCGATCTTGTGGGCCAGCGTGTCCACGACGCGCTCCATGCAGTGCACGGCCTCGGTCACGCGGAAGGAGCAGCGGTAGGCGACGCCGCCCGGCGGCTTGTTCGTGTAGACCGCGTCCACCTCGGCGTACGCCTGCTCCATGTCGTACGAGCCGGTGCAGATGGAGAAGAGGCCCGCCGGGAACTTGGAGGGCGCCGCCTGGGCGTCCGAATAGCCGTGGTCCGCGAGCGTCTTGATGCGGAGCCCGCGGATCTTCCCGTCAGCGTCGGCCGCGAGTTCGGCGTCCATGTGGTAGTCGCGCGCAAACGAGTCGGCCTGGAGGTTCTCCATCCGGTCCTCGATCCACTTGACCGGCTTACCCAGCACGACGGAGGCCGCGATCGCGACCACGTAGCCGGGATAGACCGGCACCTTGCCGCCGAAGCCGCCCCCGATGTCGGGCGACACGACGCGGATCTTCTCCTCGGAGAGGCCGACGTGTCCGGCCACGAGCGCGAGCACGGTGCGGATCGCGTGCGGGGCCTGCGTCGTCATGTAGACGGTGAGATGGCCCTCGACGGGGTTGAAGTCGGCCACGCAGCCGCAGGTCTCGATCGAGGCGACGTGGATGCGCGGCACGTGCATGCTCTCGCGCACGACGACGTCCGCCTCCTCGAACACCTTGTCGGTCGCCTCCTTGTCGCCCGCCTCCCAGTGCCAGATGCGGTTGTCGGTCTGGCCCTCCTTGTCGGTGCGGAGGACGGGCGCGTCCTCATCGAGCGCCTTGAAGGGGTCGATGACGGGCTTCATCGGCTCGTAGTCGACCTCGACGGCGGCCACGCCGTCGGCGGCCGCGTAGCGTGAGGTCGCGATGACGGCCGCGACCTCCTGCGCCTGGTACATGACGGTGTCGGTGGGGAGCACCATCTGGGTGTCCGACATGAGCGTCGGCATCCAGTGGAGGTTGTACGCCTCGAGGTCCTTGCCGGTGAGGACGGCGAGGACGCCGGGCACCTCCAGCGCCTTGCTCGAGTCGATGCTCTTGATCTTCCCGTAGGCGATCGGGCTGCGGACGATGTCGAGCCACAGCATGCCGGGGAGGACGATGTCGTCGATGTAGTTGCCTTTGCCCTGCAGGAAGCGCGGGTCCTCCTTGCGCTTCATGGAGTGCCCCATGCCGCAGATGTCGGCGGAAGTCTTCGGTGCCATCAGCTGTCCTCCCCGTCGGTCGCGGCGTTGGCGGTTTCGGCGGCGGCGGCGCCCATCTTCTCGGCAGCGTACTGCACCGCCTTGACGATGTTCACGTAGCCGGTGCAGCGGCAGAGATTGCCGGAGATCGCCTCGCGGATATCCGCCTCGCTTGGGTTCGGGTTCGCCTCGAGGAGGGCCGCGCCGGTCATCAGCATGCCGGGCGTGCAAAAGCCGCACTGGAGGCCGTGCTTCTCCCAGAAGCCCTCCTGGAGGGCGTGCATGCCGTCGGCGCCGGCGAGCCCCTCCACGGTCCCGATCTCGGCCCCGTCGGCCTGCACGGCGAGGACGGTGCACGATTTCGTCGGCTGCCCGTCGAGCAACACGGTGCAGGCGCCGCAGTGGGTCGTGTCGCAGCCGATGTGGGTGCCGGTGAGCCTCAGCTCGTCGCGGATCAGGTGGACGAGGAGCGTGCGCGACTCGACCTCGGCCGCCTGCGCCTCGCCGTTCACGGTGACGCTGATCTGATGTGTCGCCATCGCTCTACCCTCCGGCCCCGGCGCGCGCGAGCGCCTTGCGGATGGCCCTCGCCGTGAGCACGCGAGCCATGTTCCTCTTGTATTCAACGGAGCCGCGCCGGTCTTCCACCGGTTCGGTCATGTCCGCCGCGGCCTGGGCGGCGGCGGCGATCACCTCGTCCGCGCCGGGCGCCTTCGTGATCGCGTCGCGGACCCTCTCGATGGCGCCCCGCAGCCCGCCCGCCGGCACGAAGTCCGCGCCGAGAAGCGTCTCTTCGGCGGCGGTCGCGCGGATGGGCGCGAAGCCCAGGTTCGTGAGTCCCACGCCCGCCTGCGTCACCACCCCGTCGTCGTCCAGCGTGAGCTGCACGGCCACGCCCGCCACCGCGTAGTCGCCCACCTTGCGCTCCAGCTTGACGTAGGCGCCGCCGCTGCCGGCGGAGGGTACCGGGATCCGGATCTCCGTGAGGATCTCGTCCTCCCCGAGCGCGGTCATGAAGAGGCCGTGGAAGAAGTCGTCGATGTCGATCGTGCGCTCGCCATTCGGCCCGGTGGCGACGACATGGGCCCGCAGCGCGAGCATCGTCGCCGGGTGGTCGTTCGCGGGGTCGCCGTGGGCGATGTTGCCGCACACCGTGGCGCGGTTGCGCACGAGCGGATCGGCGATCACGCGGGCGGTGTCGAGCAGGATCGGATAGCGCTCCGCCACCGCTGCGGATTCCTCGAGTTGCGTCTCAGTGACGAGCGCGCCGATGCGGAGGAAGCCGTCCCGCTCCTCGATCGTATCGAGCCCGGGGATGCGGCTGATGTCGATGATGTTCGCGGGAGAAGCGAGGCGAAGCTTCATCATCGGGAGCAGGCTCTGCCCGCCCGACATCACCTTCGCGTCGTCGAGTTCGCCGAGGAGGCCGAGTGCGTCGTCCAGTTCGGCCGGCGCGTGGTAGTCGAACTGCGGGGGAATCATGGCGCTTCCTCCTTCGCTTCGTCCTCAAGGGCGCGGGTCAGTCTCTTGACGAACTCCTGCAGCATCCGCCTGGAGACCACCTGCGTCATGCCGCGGCCGAGCTGCGCGAGGATTCCGGTGACGGTCACGTCCGAGTCCATCGTCACCTCGGACCCACCATCGGAAAGCGCCGCCACCCGGCTGTTCATCGTCATCTCGGCGGTGCCCATGCCGGCCTTGCCCTGGCCCAGCGCGCGGACCACCGCGGACCGCTCCTCTTCGTTCAACTCGAAGGATACGGTGCCGGTATAGGCGGCGACGAGGGGTCCGACCTTGACGGTCATGGCGCCCTCCCAGGTCGTGTCGTCGATCCGCTCCGTGATTTCGGCCCCGGGCAGGAGGGCCGAGAGCTGCCGGGGGTCGGAGAGGATCGCCCACACCTCGTCGGCCGGCGCGTCGATCGTGAACCCTTCTTCGATTCTCATGGGCCTATGCCGTCGGCTGAGGCCGGTAGCGCTCGACGTTGATCCGGTCTTCGCCCTTGCGTGCCTGCACCAGGTCGTAGCTGCTCTGCCGCCGCAGCCAGAACTCGGCATCGGACCAGCCCGCCTTCTCCAATCGGATGGCCATCTCGGGCGAAATCGCCGCGTGGCCGTTCAGGACGCGAGAGAGCGTGTGGCGAGCGACGCCGAGCACTCGAGCAGCCTCAGTGACGCTCAGGCCGAGCGCGTCCAGGCAGTTCTCCCGGATGCTGCGGCCGGGATGTGGGGGATCCTTCATCGCCATGTTCACTGCCTCCGTCAGTGGTAGTCGACAAGGTCGACGTGAACGGCATCGCCATCGTCGAAGCCAAAAACGATTCGCCAGTTGCCCGAAATCGAGATGCTCCAGAACCCCTTCAAGTCGCCTTTCAGCGGATGAAGCCGGTAGCCGGGCAGGTCCAGATCCGAGGGCTTTCGGGCTACATCGAGGTCCGCCAGGGCGACCGCAACCCGATCCGCCAGGTCGGCCCCGACGCGGCTCGTATCGCCGCGCTCGTAGAACCGCCTGAGCCCGCGATGGCGGAAGCTCCGAATCATGTAGCATTGTACCGCATGGCGGTACACGAATCAATCTGCGGCTGCGGCCGGCTATCGGGCCCTCACGAAGGATTCATTGCGCCCTCAGCATCCGCACGCGGGATCCTTCGCCTCATCCCCGGATCGCTCTCCAGTCGCGGCTTTGTCCGCGGACGCGACACCGGACGCGATACCGGACGCGACACCGGGCGCGACCGCCCCCGATGCCCCCGGTTGCGCCTCGAGTTGGACGATTTCGGCGAGGATGCTCACGGCGATCTCCTCCGGGCTCTCGGCGCCGATGTCGAGGCCGGCCGGGCCGCGTACGCGGGCGACAGCTTCGGCGTCGAGTCCCTGCGCGGCCAGGACGCGGCGCACTTCCTCCATCCGGGTGGGAGAGGCGATCACGCCCAGGTAGTCCGGGGTCGCGGCCGCCAACTCCGCGAGCGAGCGCTCGTCACGCCGTCCCATGGTGGCGACGACCCCGTACAGCCTCCAACCGCGCGGGCGCTCGGCGTAACGCGCCGCCGTCTCCGCCAGGTCGTCCACGAGTTCGTCGGCAGCCGCCGCCAGCGCCTCACCTTCGGCAGCTCCCTCGGAAGCCTCGGCCACGGTCGCGTATCCCATCGCGCCGCCGAGCCGCACGAGCGCGAGGGCGACCGGCGAACGTCCCGCCACGATCAGGACGGGAGCCGGAAGAACCGGATTCACGTGCACTTCCACCTTCCCTCCGCTGCCGCAGGACATGGGCACGGGGACGAGGTCGTCCGGGCGCCCGGGACTCGACCCGAAGGCGAGCAGCCTGGGCTCCCCCTGGTCCAGGGTCTCCAGCGCGTGGCGGATCACCTCCGACCGGGTGCAGCTGCCCCCGATCCAGCCGTGCATGGCTCCGTCCGCCGAGATCAGCGCCATGTTGCCCGGCTTCCCGCTCGTGGGCCGCTCGCTCCGCACCACCGTGGCGAGTGCATACGGCGCCCGTTCGGCCATCAGCCGCGCCGCGAGATCCAGCAGGTCGCGATTCACGGGAGAGCCCCCGAGCGCGACCCGACCCCGGCGAAGTCTCTCCGCACGGCCTCGTATTCGTCCGGCCGGTCGAGATCCCTGAGCCGGTCGGCCGGCCAGTCCACCAGGACCGCCCGCCCGTGGTGGCGACGCACGACCTCGCGTCCGCACCCCGCCCGCATGCGGGAGATCTCGCCGAACAGGCTGCGATCGTACAGGATCGGCGGCGCGTTCACCTCGCCGTAGCGCGACACGACGAGGGGGGCATCCGTCTCCGCGTGGCGCTCCACCAGCGTCCGCACCATGCGCGCGGTCACGAACGGCATGTCCGGGAGCATCACGACGGCGGCCCCGCAGGCCGCCGGCACGGCCGCGACCCCGCAGGCTACCGATGTCTGGATGCCGCTCTCGTGGTCGGGATTGAAGATCGGCGTGCATTCGAGTTCCCGGAGTTCGCGCTCGACGGCTTCCCGGAAACGTCCCGTGACGAGGATGACGGGGTCGAGACCGGCTTCACCCGCGAGACGGACGGCCCGTCGCACGAGCGCCTCCCCGCCGACGTGCAACAGGAGCTTGTTGCGCCCCATGCGGGTCGACGACCCGGCGGCCGGCACGATCCCCGCGACTCTGTGCGCGTCTACCCTGGGCTCGTCGAACATGGCTCCAAAGTAGGCCGGCTCCGGCGACCGCCGCGAGCCTCCCGCCACACCGCCGACGGCCGGTTCCCCCCGCGTTGACGGGCGCCGGGCCCCGCGTCACGTTTGCGCGGATGCGGATTCCGCGAGTGCTGCCCTCACTCAAACCGGTCGACGCCGCGGGGCTCGGGTGCGCGCTGGCCTACGGCGTGCTGGCGTGGTCCGCCCGGCAATCGGGCGAGCCGCCGCTGATCCTCTTCCTCGGCGCGGCCGTGTGGGCCGCTCTGCTCACCTTCGGCCTGTACGCATACCATCGCCGCCATCCCTCCGAGGCGCTTTCGCCGGGCCGGCTCATAGGCTGGGCCATCCTCTTCCGAATCTTCGGATTGTTCGGCGGCCCGATCTACGAGGACGACTTCTACCGCTACCTCTGGGACGCCTATCGTTTCGCGCAGGACGGCACCCCTTACGGCGTGCCGCCGGAAGCTTTCTTCACCGACCTCGCCGTGCCGGCGCAGTTCCAGCGTATCCTCGACCAGGTCAACTACCCTGAGCTGCCGACGATCTACGGGCCCGTGACCCAGCTCATCTTCCTGCTGGGGTATGCGCTGAGCCCGGGCAGCATAGTGGCTCTGCAGGGGCCGCTGATCCTCGTCGACCTCGCCGCCATCGGGCTGCTGCTCCGGCTGGCGCCGGCGCGCGCCGTGCTGCTCTATGCCTGGTGCCCGCTGGTGGTCAAGGAGATTGCGTTTACCGCCCATCCCGACGGCATCGCCGTCTGCCTGCTGCTCTCGGCGATCGTGATGTCGCAGCGAGGCCGCCTGCGTCCCGCGGCCGTATGTATGGCGCTGGCCGTCGGCGCAAAGGTGCTGGCGCTCCTGCTGGTGCCGTTCGTTCTGGCCCGCGCCCGCCCGATCGACTGGGGAGTGTTCGCGGGCGTGCTGCTGCTGCTCTACCTGCCGTTCGCGTGGCAGGGCGGCACCGATCTGGCGACGCTGGTGGTCTTTGCGCGGGAGTGGGAGTTCAACGCCGCCCTGTTCTCCTTCCTCAAGCCGTGGATGTCCAATCCCGCCGCCCGCGCGGTCTGCGGGCTCGTGCTGGCGGCCGGCGTGGCCTCGTATCTTGTGGTCTACCGGCGGTCGGCTTCCGCGGCCGTTCCCCGCGGCGACTGGATCTACGGCGGGCTGCTCGCGCTGTGGCCGGTGGTCAACGCCTGGTACCTGCTGTGGCTGCTGCCCTTCGCGGCGATCCGACCGAGCGCGTGGGCCTGGACGGCGTCGGTGGCGGTGCTGCTTTCGTACGTGACGGGACTGAATCTGAACGACCTGCAGATGGAACCCTTCGGACATCCGCCCTGGGTGCGGCCGGTGGAGTACGGCTTGATCCTGCTGGCCATGGGATGCGACGCGATCCGGCGCGCACGCCGGCGCGCAGGCCAGCGCGCGGACCCTCGCAGGCCGGATCGGATCGAAGGTCGGTAAGGTCAAGGCCGATCCCGCACCGCCCGCGGGTCGTGCAAGTGCCCGTGAACGCCTTGCGGCGCCGCTTCGGCCGGTCGAAGGTGGGAGTCGGGACTTGCCGAAACCGAAAGGGAACCAACGAAGATGAAACGTTCGATATCGCGGGCCGGACGCCCCCTCGCGTTCGGGCTTCTCACGCTGGGCGGAGTGTCGTGCGGCGGGCCGTCCGTCGATGCGTCCTGGGCCGACCACGACCCGAACAATGCCGAGCGCCTCGTCCACGGCGACTGGCAGGCGCTCCTCGACACCTACGTGATCACCGACGATCCGTCCGGGGTCTACCTCGTCGACTACGCGGCGCTGAAGGCGAACGAGGCCGACCGGCAGCGCCTCGACGGGTACATCGACTACCTGCAGGGGCTGAACCCGCGGCAGTACGCGAGGGACGTGCAGATGGCGTACTGGATCAATCTCTACAACGCGGTGACCGTCAAGGTAGTTCTGGACGAGTACCCCGTGGACTCGATCAAGGACATCCATGAAGGTCTGATCCCCGGCACCGGGCCGTGGGGCGACGTACACGCGATGGTCGGCGGGCAGCCGTTGACGCTGGACAACATCGAGCACGACATCCTGCGTCCCATCTGGCAGGACAACCGGATCCACTACGCCGTGAACTGCGCCAGCATCGGCTGCCCCAACCTGGCGACCGATGCCTACACGGCCGAGAACCTCGAGCGGCTGCTGGAGCAGGGAGCGCGGGACTACGTGAACCACCCGCGGGGGGCCGAGCTTCTGGACGAGGCGTTCGGCGTCGTTTCCAGCATCTACTTCTGGTACCAGGAGGACTTCGGGGACTCCGAGGCCGGCGTGCTGGAGCATCTGCGCGAGTACGCGGAGGGCGACCTCGCGGAGCAGCTACGCGATTTCGACGGCTCCATCGACCATGAGTACGACTGGAATCTGAACGCGCCGGATCCTCGGTGACCGCCGGAGTCGGCGGCGGCGATCAGAGGCCGCCGCCGAAGCTCCCGCCGAACCCGACGTTGAGACCGAGGCCGAAGATGCGCGACTTGGCCGTGTTTCTCCCGCCCACGACCTGGCCGAAAAATGCGCTCGCGCCGAGGGTGCCGGTCAGGTCGGCGATCAGCCGTCCGCCCAGGATCCGGGCGTCTTCCTCCAGTCCCGGAAACCGGCTCGGCGAGAACCCTTCACCGCCGATGTCGATACCCGACAACGCGTTGACCATCCGGTAATCGACGCCGAGCGTCAGTCGGCTGCTCACCGGAACGAAGAGCCACAGGTTGACGAACATGTCATCGGGTATGTCGACCGTCTCGCCCGCGGCCGTGGACGGTCCGACCGCGTTGGGGTTGACTTCGGTGCTCCCGCGGGTTCGGTAGCCGACCTCCCCCGAGACCCCGACGGCGTCCCAGAACTTCCCGACGATGAACGACGCCTCGACGCCGCTGCCTCCGTCGCCCAGCGAGTTGATGTAGCCCGTGTCGTAGCCGCCGGCGATGATCGCGCCGACCCGGAACGCAACGCTGGGTGCGTTGCTGACCAGTTCGTCGACGACGCGCCACGTCACGGCGATATTGGAATCGAAGAGGCCGCTGTAGCTCTCCTCGCCGCCGGACGGTCCGACGCCTCCCGCCACGTAGCTCCGCGCCCACGCGCTCTGCACATCCAGGGCCACGGCGTCGTGCAGCGCGTAGTTGAATCCGATCCACACCGTATTCTGCGCGAGGTTCGCGCCGGTCGCTTCCAGCGGTCCCTGGGTGGCCGTGGTCGCGCGGTAGAACTCGGTGGCGTTCTGATTCACGTACGAAACGCTGATGCTGCCGGTCCCCGGCTCCGCGATCCAGGCGGTACCCTGCGCCAGGCCCGGTCGGGCGGACAGGCACGCCGCGAGACTCGAGCACGTCAGGGCAACTGCGAACATTCGACGAACGTGAGACATCGCTGAGTCTCCTTCCCCGGTCGGAGTGCTCCTCGGGATCCTCGGGATCAGAGCTTGAACCGGCGGCTGAGGAAGTAGTGCACGACCTCCATGCGGATGCCGCAGTCGTCGACGCCGGGACCGCACAGCGCCTTCACGGCCTCTTCGTCCGGCGACCCGGTCTCCTCCTCCTCGTACACCGCCTCGAGGCTGGCCGTCAGGCTCAGCGCCCGCTCGCGGTCGAGTTCGCTCTTCTGCAGCGGGCAGTCGTCGCAGACCAGCACCTTGAACGTCAATGCCTTGCCCTGCGCGTAAGCCTTGCGCGGGCTGATCTGGCCCGGACCCGTGCCGATCGAGCCGGATGGAGCGACGGGCGCGTGGATGAAGCCGACGGTGGCCGCGAGCAGCGCAGCCAGAAACGATGAGCGAATCATTGAGCGAATCATGGAAAACGCCCCTTCCCGACGAGTGGGTCACGAGTGGGTTCCCGATAGGTGGCCCAGGCTTGGGGGCAGTATCCCGTGGAGGTCGCGAGCATGTCAAGGAATTCGAGCCTCCGCCGGTCGCGGGCCCGCCCCGCGCAGTTCAGCGCGCCCGCCGGCGCCGGCGCCCGGCGAGGCCGCGCGCCACCGCGATGCCCGAGAGAATGACGGCGGCGCCCGCGAGTTGCTGCGGCGTGGGCGTCTCACCCAGCCACATCCACGCCGTCGCCAGCGCGATCACCGGGACGAGGTTCTGGTACACCGCCGTCCGGCTCTGCCCGATGGTCTTCATGCCCCGCGACCAGAGCAGGTAGGCGATCGCGATCCCGAAGACGCCCGTGTAGGCCGTCGCGAACCATATCCCCACGGGGATCGAACTCCAGTCGACGCGCATCAGGTCCGGGATCCCCATGATGACGATCACGGGAAGTGCGGCCCACAACGTCCACGCCGTCACCTCCAGCGCTCCGCGGCGCTTCGTGATGCGGCGTCCGAAGACGGTGAAGGACGCCCAGGAGAGCGCGGCGCCGAGGACGAGCAGGTCGCCGAGGCCGGCGCCTCCGACTTCCTGCGTGCCGCCGGTGATGAGGATCGCCATGCCGGCGAGCGTGGCGACGACGCCCAGGAGCATTGCGAGGCTGAACCGCTCCCGCCCGAGCGCGGACGCGATCAGAAGCACCCACACGGGACTCGTGGAGAGGAGCAGGGCGGCGTTCCCGGTCAGCGTCAGGTCGATGCCGTAGATGAAGACGGCCTGGAAGATCACGTGGCCCACCACCGCGAGTCCCGCGATCCGCCCCCACTCGCTCCGCGGCGGGAGCACCCGGCGCCCCGTGGCCCGGAGGAGGCACCAGACCGCCAGCGCCGCGAACGGAAAGCGGAGGGCGTTGAACGCCAGCGGCTCGAACTCCCGCAGAACGATCTTCACGACGGAGAAGTTGATGCCCCAGATGACTGCCGTCGCCAGGAGCCCGAGGTCGACCGTGTAGTCGCGCGCTCGCCGCCGGGGCGGACGGCCACTCGAAGAGCTGGTCAATCGCGTACGCCGCAGGGTATGGGGAGAAGGCGCCCCGGCGGAAACCGGGGACGGGACGTGGTGAGTATATTCGGGGAGTGCTCCGCGAGTCGACCGCCGTGAGACGGCCGGCCGGAATCGACCGCGCACGCCCCTGGCGAAACGAGCGTCGTGATGAATGACGTGATGAATGACGAGTTCATGAGGCGGGCCATCGACCTGTCCGAGCGCAGCGTGGAGGAGGGCGGCGGGCCGTTCGGCGCCGTCGTGGTGAAGGACGGCGAGGTCGTGGCGGAGGGGACGAACCGCGTCACGCTGGACAACGACCCCACGGCCCACGCCGAAATCCAGGCGATTCGAAGCGCCTGCGACCGCCTGGGCACGTTCGATCTCGGCGGCTGCGAGATCTACGCAAGCTGCGAACCGTGCCCCATGTGCCTGGGAGCGATCTACTGGAGCCGCATCCGCCGCGTCTATTACGCGAACACCCGCCGGGACGCGGCGCGCATCCGGTTCAGCGACGAAGACATCTACGACGAGTTCTCCCTGCCGCCCGAGGAGCGCCGGATCGTCTCACTCGTGCGGATCCCTTCCGACCGGGCGCGGGACGCCTTCGAGCGCTGGACCCGGAAGCGGGACAGAACGCTGTACTAGCGCCGCCGGCGCCGGGCGCGGCCGCCCCGGCGCGGTTTGACATCCGGCGGTCACTCCCATAGAACTGCCGGCACGACAACTCATCGAGACCGGCTGAGGGACAGGCCCGTTGACGCCGGGGCAACCTGCGGAAAGTGGCATTCCCGCAAAGGTGCCAACTCCTGCGGTGGACTCGCTTCCACCGTGAAGATGAACCGCCCGCCGCCCTTCGAGGCGGTAGCCGCAGTCACAGGGTGTCGAATCTCCGGAGTCCGATGAGGTACACTCGAGACCCGGGGAGGTCACCATGGCCAACCGCTCTGCCGCTCGCGTTGCCTCGTCCCCCATCACCCGTGCCGTGCGCGCGGGACTCGGCGCCGACACCGCCCACCGGGCGGTCATGCCGCCGATCCACCTCTCCACCAACTTCTTCTTCGACGCTCCGGGCGTGTACGCGAAGTACGACTACACGCGCACGGCCAACCCGACGCGCGACCTCGCGGCCGAAACCATCGCCGAACTCGAGGGAGGGTGCGGAGCGGTGGTCACTTCGTCCGGGATGTCGGCCATCGCCGTATCGACGCGCCTGCTTTCGGCGGGCGATCTGCTCCTGGCGCCTCGCGACTGCTACGGAGGCAGCTACCGCCTCTTCTCCGCCGAGGCGAACCGGGGCGGGTATCGCGTCGAGTTCATCGATACGTGGGACCCGGCGTCGCTCGAGGTCGCCCGCCGACTCCGGCCCCGGATGATCTGGATCGAGACGCCCAGCAACCCGCGCCTGCGGATCACCGACATCGCCGCGTGGGCGCGAATGGCGCGCGAAATCGGGGCGATCTGCGTGGCCGACAACACCTTCCTCTCGCCCGTCAACCAGCGTCCGCTGGCGTTCGGCGCCGATCTGGTGGTGCATTCGACGACGAAGTTCCTGAACGGCCACGGAGACGTGGTGGGCGGGGCGGTGGTCGCCGCGGATGGGGATCTGCTCGAAGAAATCGCCTGGTGGACCAACGTCATGGGCGTGTCGGGGGCCCCGTTCGACTCGTATCTGACGCTCAGGGGGATGCGGACCCTGCACGCGCGCACCTGCGTCCACGAAGCGAACGCGCTCCGCATCGTGGATCTGCTGGACCGCAGCGACATCGTCACGCGCGTCCATCACCCGAGCCTGCCCGATCACCCCGGGCACGATACGGCGCGGCGGCAGCAGTCGGGGTGGGGCAGCCTCGTTTCGTTCGAACTGCGCGGAGGACGGCCGGCGGTGGATGCCTTCGTGGACGGGATCGAGCACTTCGCGCTGGCCGAGTCGCTGGGCGGGGTGGAGAGCCTGGTCGCGCACCCCTGGACGATGACGCATGCGTCGATGGATGAGCCCGCGCGCCTGGCCGCGGGGATCGGCGAGGGACTGCTCCGGTTGTCCGTGGGAATCGAGGCCGCCGAGGACCTGGAGGCCGATCTGAAGCGGGCGCTCGCCGCGGCTGACCGCGCGTCAGCGCGTGCCTGGCGGGTGCCCGCGGCTCAACGTTGACCGGGAGCGGTGCGTTTTATAAGGTGCCGCCGCCGACGCGGCCGCTCTCGGGCGGGCCGGCGCGCCGATCGCGTGAGGGGAGGGGAGCCATGGCAAACCAGGTCGACGTTGGACGATCCTGGGGCCGTACGCGCTCGCTGGCCGGAATCCCGGTCGCCCTCTCGCTCGTCGTCGTCGGTCTCGCGGAAGGTTCGCACGCGCACGATGATGAGGGGGGCGACGAAGGGGGCCATGCCCCGGCGGCGTGTCTGATCTGCGAACTGCCGCACAACATGGGGCCGGTGGCTTCCTCGGCGACCCCGAGCGTCGGCGAACTCAGCCTCGTGCAGGGTCCCGCCCTTCGCTGGCGCCGGCTGAACGTCCGGGCCGTCCACCTCTCCCCTCACCGCAGCCGCGCTCCCCCGCTTCCCATCTCTCTGTAACCAGAAGCTGTACCGAAACGACGCCCTGCCGGTCCGGGAGATCGGCAGGAGACTAGTCGACCGTTGCGCCGGTGACGGCGCGGCCAACGCGAGAGATGGAAATCCATGCAGACCGCCGAATCGGGTGCGGGGCGACCGCCCCTCCTCGAGGCCCGCGGGCTCAGCAAGCGCTACGGCGCCACGCAGGCCCTCGACGCCCTCGACCTGGCCATCGAGCCGGGAGAGGTCTACTGCCTCCTCGGCCCCAACGGGGCGGGGAAGACCACGACGATCAACCTTTTTCTCGGCTTCGTGCCGCCGTCCGCGGGTCAGGCCCTGGTGTCCGGGATGGACGTGTCCACCCACGACCGCGAGACGAAGCACCGGCTCGCCTACATCCCGGAACAGGTGATGCTGTACCGCAACCTCAGCGGACTCGAGAACCTCGAGTACTTCGCCGCCCTGGGCGGGAAGGGGTCGCTGGGGCGCGAACGGCTCGCCGACATCCTCGTCGAAGCCGGCCTGGAGCGCGACGCGGTCGACCGCCGCGTGTCCGAGTACTCCAAGGGCATGCGGCAGAAGGTCGGCATCGCGATCGCGATGGCCAAGGAAGCCGACGCCCTCCTGCTCGATGAGCCGACGTCCGGTCTCGACCCCAAGGCCTCCAACGAGTTCTCGGCCCTCATCGAACGGCTCAGGCATGGCGGCGTCGCGGTGCTCATGGCGACGCACGACCTGTTTCGCGCCAAGGAGACCGGAACGCGTGTGGGCATCATGCGCTACGGGAGCCTCGTCACGGAGCTGGGCACGGACGAGATCGGCCACGCGGATCTCGAGCGCGTCTACCTGGAACACATGCACGACTAGCACGACTGGGAGGCGTAGATGATCAGGCACAGTATCCGTCATATCATCCGCAAGGAATTCACCGACGTCCTTCGGGACGGCCGCTTCCGGTGGTGCGCCATCCTCGTTGGAGCGCTGCTGCTCGTCTCGCTGGGCCACGGATGGGTGCAGGCGCGGGAGGCGCAGCGGGAGCACGCGGCCGCACAGGCGACCGCCCGCGACCACTGGGAGTCGCAGGGCGAGAAGAATCCCCATTCCGCGGCCCACTACGGCATCTATGCGTTCAAGCCTCGCCTCGCGCTGTCCTTCGTGGACGAAGGGGTGGACCCCTACACCGGGACATCGGTGTGGCTCGAAGCGCACCGGCAGAACGACTTCCTGCTGCGACCGGCCCAGGACGCGACGGCGGCCCAGCGCATCGGCGCCCTCACGGCGGCGCAGGTGCTGCAGCACCTCGTGCCCCTGCTCATCATCCTCCTCACCTTCGGCGCGCTCGCCGGCGAGCGGGAGCGGGGCACGCTGCGTCAACTGCTAGCGACCGGGGTGGGGCGGCGCGATCTGGCGCTCGGAAAAACGCTCGGCATCGCCGGCGCGCTGGCGCTGCTGCTGGTGCCGGCGGCGGCGGTGGGGGCGGCGGCGCTCGTCGTCGGGAGCCCCGGTCCGGCGGCATCCCCCGTGGCCCGGGCCGCGGTCCTGGCCGTCGTCTATCTGATCTATTTCGCCGCCTTCGTGGCGCTCTCCCTGGCCGTCTCCGCCTGGGCCCGCTCGACGCGCACCGCGCTGGTGATTCTCCTGGGCGTGTGGGTGGTGAACGGGCTCGTCGCGCCGCGCGTGGCGGTGGACCTGTCGAAGTGGATGCACCCCACGCCATCCGCCCTCGAGTTCGCCCGGACGGTGGAACGGGAGATGGCCTCCGGCACCGAGGACATCGCGCGTCCGGACAACGAGGCGCTGACCGAGGGCCTGCTGACGGAGTACGGGGTCGAGCGGGTCGAAGATCTGCCGATCAACCAGTCGGGCGTCCTGCTCCAGGCGAGCGAGGAGTTCGGCAACCGGATCTTCGACCGCAACTACGGCGCCCTCTGGGATACGTTTGAGCGCCAGGGGGCCGTCCACGAGATGATGGCGGTGGCGGCGCCGCTGCTCGCGGTGCGCGCGCTCTCCATGGGACTGGCCGGGACCGATGTCGAGCAGCACCGGCACTTCGCGGGCGCCGCGGAGACCTACCGCCGGGATCTGATGCGGCGCATGAATGGCGACCTCACCGAGAACTCCGTCAGCGGCGACTTCTCCTACCAGGCCGGAGCCGAACTCTGGGAGTCGACCCCGCCGCTGCGGTACGATGCCCCGACCCTGGCCTGGGTGCTCGGCAACCGGATCCTGTCGCTCGTCGTTCTCGGGGGATGGCTCGCGGGAACGATCCTGATGGCCGCGGCGCGCGTACGGCGCGCGGAGGTGACGTAGGATGACCGCGCGCACCGTACTCCGGAACGAGTGGCGTCTGCTCATGGCGGACCGGCCGCTCCGGATCGCGCTCGGGCTCTTCGCGCTCCTGCTCGTCTACGCGCTGGTCAACGGCGTGGTCTGGACGCGCTTTCAGGAGCGTACCGTGGAGGCCGCGCAGGCCGGCAACGTCGAGCGCGCGCAGGCCCTCGCACAGGAACTGGCCGACATCGAGGCCGGAGCGGAGCCCGCTTCGCGCTTCTCCGATCCACGGCTCCCGAACGTGCTGGGCGGGGCGCGGGGCCGCCACACGGCGGTGCTGACGCCGGGCCCCCTGACGGCGCTCACGGTCGGGCAGAGCGACCTGCTGCCGTACTACTACGACGTCAACATCTACACCAACGAGTCGTCGTTCCAGCAGAACGGAGAGGTCGAGAGCCCCCTCAACCTGATGGTCGGGCGCTTCGACCTGGCCTTCGTGGTCATCTACCTGCTGCCGCTGCTCGTGCTGGCCCTGAGCTTCAACGTTCTCTCGGAGGAGCGCGAGCAGGGGACGCTGGCGCTGACCCTGTCGCAGCCCGTTTCGGCGCGGGGCGTCGTGGCGGCGAAGCTCGCCTTCCGCGCTCTGCTGGCGGTGGGCATGGTGCTGGCGGTCTCGCTGGTCGGGCTCCTCGTGACGGGAGGCTTCGGCGCGCCCGGCCGGATCCTCCTCTGGTGCGCCGCCGTCGTCGCGTACGCGCTCTTCTGGTTCGTGCTCGCGGCGTGGGTGAACAGCCTGCGCCGGTCCTCCGCCTGGAACGCCACGGTGCTGGTGGGCGCGTGGCTGGTCCTGGTCGTCGTGCTCCCGGCCTCGATCAACATCGCGGCGGGCCTGCTGCACCCGTTGCCGTCGCGCGTGCAGATGATCACCGCCCAGCGCGAGGCCTCGAACGAGGCCGTGAACCGCCGCAGCGAACTCCTCGCCCGGTACCTGGAGGATCATCCCGAGATGGCCGAGGGTGTGGTGGCCGAAGAGCCCGGCCTCGGCGCGCTGGCGTGGGCCGCCACGGACGCGGTCAACCGCCGCCTGGAGGAGGTGACGGCGGAACACGATGCGCGCCGCGCGGAGCAGATCGCCCTCGTCCGCCGCTACCGTTTCCTGTCGCCGGCGCTCCTCGCCCAGGAAGTGCTCCTCGACGCGGCGGGGACGGGGGACGCGCGGTTCGCCGGCTTCCAGTCGCAGGTACGCGCCTTCGCCGAGCGCTGGCGGGACTTCTTCGTGCCCGCCATCGTCGCCGGCGAGCAGATGGACGCCAGCGCCCTTTCCCGCGTGCCGCAATTCCGTCTCGCCGACGAGGCGTCCGGCGAGGTCGCGCGCCGCGCCGCCGTGCCCCTTGCCGTCCTGGGCGCGCTCCTCGGCCTGGTGGCTGCGGGCGCGGGCGTCCGACTCGGCCGAGTGCGGGGCGCAACCTGAAGCCCTGCTCACGACCAGTTCCCTCTTCGTCGGACGGTAGGATCGAACAAATGAGTACATGGAGAGCGGGTCTCCGCAACACGTTGCTCGTCGCCCGCCGGCAGGTGGGCGCGGTCCGTGAGGACCGGTACGTCATCTTCCTGCTTGGGCTCGTCATCGCCCTCGGCGTGGTCGCGGTCCTCGGAGCGCGGCATCACGCCGCGAGCGAGGCGGAGCAGCGCGCCCGCTACCAGGCGATGGTCGAGCGCCAGTGGCTGGAGCAGCCGGACCGGCATCCGCACCGGGTCATCCACTACGGGTTCCTCGTCTTTCGGGAGGAGGCGCCGCTCGCCTTCTTCGACCCAGGGGTCGGCGCGTGGGCGGGGACCTCGCTCTTCCTCGAAGGTCACCGGCAGAACACGGCCAACTTCGGCGATGCCCGGCATGCGACCGGGATGCTGCGCTTCGGCCGCCTCACTCCGGCGACCGTCCTGGCGCTCCTCCTGCCGCTGTTCGTCGTGGTCGCGGGCTTCGCCTCGGTGAGCGCCGAGCGGGAGCGGGGCACGCTTCGACTCCTCCTCGCCCAGGGGGCGACGCCCGCCCAGATCCTCGCGGGCAAAGTGCTGGGCACGGGGGCCGTGGCGGCCCTCGCGGCCCTTCCCATCGGTGTCGCCGCGGTCGCCATCGCCGGGTCCGGGGCGGTGGGCCCGGTCTCGCCCGGACGCATCGCCGGCCTGGCGGGCATCTACGCGGCCTACCTGGTGGGCTGGGTGCTGCTGACGGTCCTGGCGTCTGCCTTCCGGGCCTCCTCGCGGAGCGCGCTCGCGCAGTTGATCGCGGTATGGGTCGTCCTCTGCGTCGCCGTGCCGCGCCTCGGGGCCTCTGTCGCCGGGGCGCTGCATCCGCTGCCCTCCCGCGCCGAGTTCACCGCCCAGGTGGAACGCGCGCTGAACGAGGTCGGGGACAGCCACAACCCGCAGGACCCCTTCTTCCGTTCGCTGCGGGACGAGTACCTGGCGCGCTACGACGTGGGCTCCGTCGAGGAGCTTCCCCTGAACTGGGGCGGCGTGGTGAGCCGCGAAGGGGAGGCCGTCACCAGCCGAATCCACGAGGAGCAGCAGCAGGACCTCGTCGAAGGCCAGCGCCGTCAGGACCGCGTCCTGTCGTGGGCGGGGCTGTTCTCCCCCTATCTCGCGGCGAGGGACCTCTCGATGGCGGTATCCGGGACCGGGCCCGAGGCGGTGGAGGCGTTCCGGGCGCAGGCCGAAGCCCACCGGTACGACCTCATACAGCGTCTCAACGATCTCCACATCAACGAGATCCGCTACGAGAACGACCGCGCCCAGCGCCTGCCGCGGGATAGCTGGGCGGAATTCCCGACCTTCGGGACGCGGCCGCCTCCGCTCGGAGGAGCGCTCGCCGGCCGCACGCTCTCCCTGGCCGCGCTCGGCCTGTGGCTTCTCCTTCCGCTCCTCGGCCTCGGCCTGGCGCGGACGCGGCTCGCGCGCGTCGGGGTGGATCGGGCCGCAGAGTGAAGGCGCGGCTCAGGCTGCTCAGGCTCGACATCCTCCGGCTGACGCGCTCCACCGGCGTCGCCGTCGCCGTCGTCCTGCTCCTGGCGATCGGGGTCTACGCGGCGTGGCGCGGCGGCCGCAACGTCGAAGCGGCGGCGTCTTCCGCGATCGCCGCGGAGACCGCCTACCGCGACCAGCTGGCCTACCTACTCTCCACCTATCCTCCCACGACGGAAGCGGGGGAGGTGCTCTACTACCTGGCTTTCCCGGCCCCGCAGCCGTCCCTGCCTCTGGCGGGGCTCGCCCGGGGCCGGACGGAGGTCGAGACGGCCAGCCTGCGGATCCGGCTCCTGGCGCTCGAAGGACAACTCTACGAACACGAGACGGTGAACCCGCGCCTCGCCGCGGCGGGCGACCTCGACCTCGCCTTCCTCCTCATCGCGCTCCTCCCCCTCTTCATCATCGCCCTCACCTACGACCTCGTCTCCAGCGAGCGGGAAGGGGGCACCTGGAACCTCGTCCGCCTCTTCGCCCGGCCGCGGCGGCTGCTCTCCCTCAAGCTCGCGTCGCGCGCCTGTCTCGTCGGCGCGCTGGTGGCCGTGCCGGTCGCGGTTGCGGCGTCGCTGGCGGGTGTCCCCCTCGACGGCCGGGCCGGATGGGCGATCGCGCTCATCGCGCTGCACACCGCCTTCTGGTTCGCGCTCTGCCTCGGGGTCGCGTCCGGGCGCCGATCCTCCACCGCCAACGCCATGATCCTCGTCGGGACCTGGGTGGGGCTCACCCTCCTGGCCCCCGCCGCGCTCAGCCTCGCGAACGCCATCCTCCACCCCGTCCCGGAGGCGCTGGAACTCACCGTGCGCCAGCGGCAGGGATATCACGAGGCCTGGGACCTGACGAAGGACGAGACGATGCAGGGCTTTTACGAGGACTATCCGGAGTGGAGCGGCCGGAAGGTTCCGGAGGACGTGTTCACCTGGGCCTGGTACTACGCCATGAACCACCGGGGCGACCGGGCCGCGCGCGAGGCGTCGGGCGCGTACCGGGGCGTGCTGCGGGAGCGGGAACGGTGGGCGCGGCGCTGGTCGCTGCTCGTGCCCCCGCTCGCCGCCCAGCTCGCCCTCGACCGCCTCGCGGCGACCGATCTTGAAGCGCAACTCGCCTACCAGGACGCCGTCCGCCGGCACCACGAGCGGTTGAAGACCTACTTCTACCCGCACTTCTTCGCCGCCACGCCCATCGATGCGGTTGATTGGGAGGGCGTGCCCGTCTTCGAGCCGGCCGCAACCGAGGAAAGCGCGACGCGGGCCGGCTTCCCGGCGGCGACCGCCCTCGTCCTCGCCTCGATCCTCGCGCTCGCGGCCGGCTCCGTCCGCCGGGCGTCGCCACCCACCTTGCGGGAGTCAGTCGGAGCGGCCAAGAGTTGAAGCCCCCTCAACCGGAGAGAACGCATGCGAATGCCGGCGCTCGTCTTGTCTCTTGCGATCGCTCCCGCGCTCGTCGTTCCCCGGGCTTCCGCACAGGAGCCGGAGCGACGGTATGTCTTCGAGGGCAGCCTGCGCGACGCGAACACCCGTTCCCCCCTGGCGGGAGCGCGCGTATCGGTGGTCGGTAGGGAGACCAGGGCGGTGACTCGCGCCGACGGCACCTTCCACCTGACGGGGATGACCGCGGGGGTGCACACCCTTCGAGCCGAGCGCCTGGGGTACCGGGGCGCCACCGTGGAAGTCACCGTGGGGACGGTGCGCGCGCGCCGGGCGGTGGCGGAGTCGGGAGAGGTCGTGATCGAGTTGTCACCGTCTCCCCTCGCGCTGGGGGAGTTGGTCGTGACGGCCACCATCAGCGAGCGGGCCGCGGCCGAGGCGCTCCGGCCGGTCAGCGTCATGACGGGCGACGACCTGCAGCGCCAGATGACGACGACCGTAGCGGGAACCCTGGCGTCAATGCCGGGGCTCGCCGCCACCAGGATGGGTCCGTCGGTGGCGCAACCGGTGATCCGGGGACTGAGCGGGGATCGGGTACTGATGCTGGAGGACGGTACGGCGGTCGGGGACGCCTCCAACTCGGGCGCGGACCACACCACCGCCCTCGATCCGTCCTCCGCGCGGCGGATCGAGGTGGTGCGGGGTCCGGGCGCGCTGCTCTACGGGGGCAACGCGCTGGGCGGCGTCATCAACGTCATCCGCGACGAGATTCCGTCGTCCATGCCGCACCGCGTGACGGGCGCGGCGACGCTGCAGACGCAGACCTCGACGGGCTCGCTGGCCGGCAGCGCGACGACCGTGTTCCCCATCGCGGCGCGCGTGCCGCTGCGCATGGAGGTGGCCGCACGGACGGCGGGGGACCTGAAGACGCCCGTCGGCACGCTTCTCAACACCGACGGCGAGATGTTGAGCGGGGGCGCCGGGACGGCCTACGTGGCCGATTGGGGTCGCCTCGGGGCTTCCTTCCGCGGCTACCGCAACTACTACGGCATCCCCGGTGGCTTCGTCGGCGGGCATCAGGAGGGGGTGCGCATCGAAATGGAGCGAGTGGCATCGAAGTTCCGGACCGTGGTCGAAGATCCCGTCGGACCCTTCCGGAACCTCCGCTTCGACGCGACCTACACCTCGTACACGCACCGCGAGATCGAAGCAGCGGACATCGTGGGCACGCTCTTCGATCAGGAGAGTGCGAACGCGGACGTCCTGGGCCGGCATGGGAGGTGGGGACCCTTCACGGCCGGGGCGATGGGCGGCCGCGTGTCCCGGGAAGACTTTTCATACGGGGGATCCCTGCACACGCCGGACACGCGTCGGTTGAAGGCGGCCCTGTACCTGCTCGAGGAGATCGACCTGGGTGCCATCCTGATCGAGTCGGGGCTGCGCTACGACTGGACCCGGACCGATCCGGCGGAAGACCGGGTGTCGGACATCGGCGAGATTCGCGACCGCACCTTCCAGGCCCTGTCGGGGTCGGTGGGCATCCTCTACAAGTCGGCCTCGGGGCTGGTGCTCGGTACCAGCGTCGCCCGGGCGTTTCGCACACCCGACGTCCCCGAACTCTTTTCGGAAGGGCCGCACCTGGCAGCCTACGTCTTCGAAGTGGGCAACCCGTCGCTGGAGGGCGAGGTCGGGCAGGGGCTGGATGTCTTCCTCCGTTTCGAGTCCGACCGGCTGAGGGCCGAGGTGACCGGATTCCACAACGACATCAGGAACCACATCTACGGGGAGGACACGGGTCGCCTGAGCCGCGTCCGCCTCCCGATCTATCAGTTTCAGGGCAACGACGCCGTGTTCAGCGGCGTCGAACTCGGCGCGGACGTCGACGCCGGGCGGGGGCTGGCGCTGGAGGGCGTGGCCTCATCGGTCAAGGGCAGTCTCAAGGAGACCGGCCGGCCCTTGCCTCTCGTTCCTCCGCTCAAGGGCCACGTGGCCCTGAAGTACGAGAGGCCGTCGTGGTATGTGCGGGCGGAGGCCGAGATGGCGGACGAGCAGGACCGGGTCGGTGAATTCGAGACGCCGACGCCCGGATACACCGTCTTCAACGCCGCGGCCGGGGTGCGGTTCACGCTGGGCGGGCGCCTGAATGTCCTGACCGTGAGCCTCGCCAACGCCGCGAACACCGAGTACCGCAACCACCTCTCCCGGGTGAAGGAGATCATGCCGGAGGCCGGGCGGAGCCTGAACGTCGTCTACCGGGTGGTGTTCTGACGCCCGCGCACACAGGCCTCGATGCGCCCGCCTTCTAGCGCGCCAGCCAGGCGCTGAAGCGCTCGTTCAGTTCGTCCTGGTGGTCGACCCAGAACGCCCAGTCGTAACGCAGCGCACGATCCACGTTGCCCGGGCTGGCCGGCAGGTGCGGCGCCATCTCGACCCCCGCGACCACATGGGTCGTCACCAGCGGCATGCCCGATCTGCGCGCCGGCGAATAGGAGATGCGGCGGCCGATCCGCGCCAGGGACTCGGCGCTGGTCTTGAAGGCTACGTACCGCAGTGCCTCCTCCAGCCTCGGGGTGCCCGCGACGATCCCGATCTGGCCCACGTCCAGCAACTGCCCGTCCCACACGATCACGAACGGCTGGTTTTCCATGACCTGGGCATTGAAGATGCGGCCGTTGTACGCCGTGCTCATGACCACTTCCCCGTCGGCCAGCATCTGCGGCGGCTGGGCGCCCGCCTCCCACCAGACCACCTCATCCCTGATGGTTTCGAGCTTGGCGAAGGCCCGGTCGAGGCCCTCCGGCGTCCTCAGCGTGGCGTACACTTCGTCGAGCGGCACGCCATCGGCGATCAGGGCGAACTCCAGGTTCACCTGCGGTACCCGCCGCATCCCGCGGCGGCCCGGGAACTTCGCCAGGTCGAAGAAGTCGGCCATGGTGTTGGGCTTTTCGCCCGCGAAGTTCTCATCGTTGTACGCGTACACGGTCGACCAGTACAGATTGCCCACCCCGCACTCGGTCTGGGCCTCGGCCGCGAAGTCGTCGGCCGCGGGAGTGCCGTCGGGTCCGGGAGGCAGATCGTCGATGTCTACCGGCTCGAGCAGCCCCTCGTCGCAACCGCGCACGGCATCGGCGATCTCCAGGTCGACCACGTCCCAGTGGATGTTCCCGACGTCCACCTGGGCCCGTATCTGGGCCAGGCCGCCGTTGTAGTCCTCCACGCCGACCCGGATGCCCGTCGCCTCGGTGAAGGGAATGTTGGCGCCCTCGTGGACGGCGCGGCCGTAGGAGCCGCCCCAGGACACGACGGTGATCGACTGCGCGGAGACGGGGAGAGGCGGAACGCCGGCAAGGAGCGCAAGGAGCGCAACGAGCCCCAGGGTGGTCACCGCCCGATAACGCATCGCAACTCCTTCTCTCATTCTGTCTTCTCCTTCACGCCCGACACGCCCGAAGAATATGACGGTCGGTCAAGCCACGCAGCGTCACCGGCGTATTGCGCGCGCATGTCCGTAGTGCAGTTTGCGGGCGGAAGTCCCGTCATCTCCCCGTTTCCGAGGCAGTACGATGAAAGCAGCCCGAGTTCTCGCGCTCTCCGCGGCCGGTCTCCTCTTCGGCGCGACGGCCGGCGCGACAGGCGGCGCGGCCCAGTCCGCGCTCGAGACGGCGATCTCCCACCTCGAATACCGCGAGATCGGCCCGGCCCTCATGGGCGGACGGATCGCCGACATCGCCGTCGTCGAGGCGAAACCCCAGATCTTCTACCTGGGCACGGCCACCGGCGGACTGTGGAAGACGGAGAACCACGGCACTTCATGGACCCCGCTGTTCGACGACCAGCCCACGAGTTCGATCGGGGACGTCACGCTCCACCAGGCGAACCCGAACCTCGTGTGGGTGGGGACGGGGGAACCGCAGAACCGTCAGTCCTCCCCGTGGGGGAACGGCGTCTACAAGTCGACGGACGGCGGGAACACCTGGATGCACATGGGGCTCGAGGCGACGAAGCACGTCGCCCGCATCCTCATCCACCCGCGCAACCCCGATGTCGTCCATGTGGCCGCCATGGGGGACCTCTGGGGCTCGAACCCCGAGCGCGGCGTCTTCCGCACGACCGATGGCGGGGAGTCGTGGGAGAAGGTCCTGTACGTTGACGACCGCACGGGGGCCATCGACCTGGCCATGGATCCCGCCGACCCCAACACGATCTTCGCGGCCATGTACCAGCGGCAGCGGACGGGCTGGGGGTTCAACGGGGGCGGTCCGGGGAGCGGCCTCTACCGCACGGTCGACGGCGGCGACAACTGGACGGAACTGACGGAAGGGCTGCCCGAGGGCGACAAGGGCCGCATCGGCATCGACATCTACCGGCAGGACGGGAACCTCGTCTACGCGCTCGTCGAGGCGGATCCGCGCCGGCCCGGCCAGGGTTTCGGGGGCGGCGGCGGCGGTCCGCGCCAGGGCGGGCTCTTCCGCTCCACCGACCGCGGCGAGACGTGGGAGAAGGTGTCCGACACCAACCCGCGGCCGATGTACTACTCCCAGGTTCGCATCGACCCGAGCAACCCCGACCGCCTCTACGTACTCGGCACGCAACTCTCGATTTCGGATGACGGGGGCCGGACGTTCCGCAACGACGGCGCGGTGCAGATCCACGTCGACCACCACCAGCTGTGGATCAATCCGGAGGATCCCGACCACCTGATCCTGGGCAGCGACGGCGGGGTCGCGGCCTCGTGGGATGGGGCCGCGCACTGGCGCATGTTCGACAACATCGCGCTCGGCCAGTTCTACACGATCGGGTACGACATGCGGACGCCCTACGCCGTGTGCGGCGGGCTGCAGGACAACGACGCGTGGTGCGGACCCTCGAACACGCGCTCCTTCCACGGCATCCGCCACCAGGACTGGTACGAGACGGCGTACGGAGACGGCTTCTTCACGATCGTGGATCCCACCGATTCCACGATCGTGTACTCGGAGTCGCAGCATGGGAACATGAACCGCTACGACCTGACGACCGGGGAGAAGATCCCCATGCGGCCCATCGTCGGGCCGCGGGCGGACGGGGACACGACGAAGGCTTATCGCTACAACTGGAACTCGCCGCTCCTGCTCTCGCCGCACGATCCGGCGACGGTCTACCTGGGCGCGAACTACCTGCTGCGCTCGCGGGACTACGGGATGTCCTGGGAGGAGGTCGGCGGGCTCGACCTCACGAAGCAGATCGACCGCGAGGAGCTGGAGATCATGGGCGTCCCCGGCTCCGAGCCGCAGATGTCGCTCAACGACGGGATCTCGACGTACGGGAACCTGACCTCGGTGGAGGAGTCGCCGCTCGCGCGCGGGTTGATCTACGCGGGGACGGACGACGGAAACCTGCAGGTGTCGAGAGACGACGGGGCGACGTGGGAGAACGTCGTCGACCGCATCCCGGGCCTCCCGGAGCGGACCTATGTGAGCCGGGTGGAGCCGTCGCACCACGTGGAGGGGCGCGTCTACGCCACCTTCGACGGACACCGGAACGGCGACTACGCGCCCTACGCCTACGTGAGCGAAGACTACGGGCAGAGCTGGCGGGCGATCGCGAACGGGCTGCCGGACCTGTGGTCGGTGAACGTGATCGTCGAGCACCACCGGGCGCCGAACCTCCTCTTCATCGGGAACGAGGTCGGTGTGTTCGTCTCCGTGGACCGCGGCGAAAGCTGGGTTCAGCTCAAGAACAACCTGCCCACGGTCCCGGTGGACGACATCCTCGTGCACCCGCGCGAGAACGACCTCATCGTCGGCACGCACGGGCGCAGCGCCTGGATCCTGGCCGACGTGGCGCCGCTCGAAGCCCTCTCCGAGGGGATGCTGGCGGAGGCGGGCCGCGTGTTCGGCGACCGTTCGATCATGTGGACGGAGAAGGGGGACTGGCCCTTCTACGGCGCCACGTACAGCGCGCCGAACCCGCCGCGCGGGGCCCGGATCCGCTACTTCCTGCGGGACGCTCCGGCCGAGGACGTGACCGCGGACGAGGATGGGGAGGCCGCCGGAACGGACGAAGACGACGACGGAGATGACGAAGATGACGGGGAAGGGGACGAGGACGGCGACGAGAACGGCGACGGTTCGGGCGCTGGAGGCGCAGGCGGCCCCGGGGACGACGGCGCGGACTCCTTCTCATTGAAGATCAGCGACGCCTCGGGGGTACACGTACGTACGCTGGACGCGCCCGCGGAGGTCGGCGTCAACGAGGTGATCTGGGACTGGCGTCACGACGCGCCGTACGAGCGTGAGGGCGGCCCTGGCGGTGGCCCCGGCGGTGGAGGCGGGTTCTTCGGCGGCGCGCCGCAGGGTCCGATCGTCCTGCCGGGCTGGTACACGGTGAGCATGGAGGCGGGGGGCGAGACCTTCTCCGCCACGGTGGAGGTCGTCGCGGAGCCGCGGCGGCCGATGAACCGGGCGGACCGGATGGCGCGGCAGGAGGCGCTCATGAGCCTTCACGCCATGGCGGGTCCGATTTACGAGGCGGGACAGGCCCTCGACGCGCTCGAGGAGCAGTTGTCGGCCGCGGCGGACCTCATCGAGGGCGCGGACGAGGCGCCGGAAGGACTGGAAGAGGAGCTTGAGGCGATCGAGGAGGAGATCGAGGAGATCCGGGACGAACTGGGAGATGCGCGCCGGAACGCGGGTGTCGCGAACGCGATCCAGGGTTCCTCGACGCTTCCCACCGAGGATCACCTGTGGCAGGTCGACGAGGTGTGGAGCGTGATGCCGGAGCTGCTCGACCGGCTCAACGCGCTCATCGAAACGCGCGTGCCGGCGCTGAACGCGCAACTGTACGCCGAAGGCGTGCGGCCATCGGCGGGCGAGCCGATCGCGGTGCCGGGCCGGCCGGGCGGCTGACGGGCGGCTGACGGGCGACGGGCGGCGGACGGGCGGCCGGCTCGGGGCACCGATAGATTGCGGCCATGCGATACACGACGAGACGAGCGATGAAATCACCCATGACGGGGCTGTCGGCACCCGTGCTTGCCCTCGGGCTGGCGGTCGTGGCGGCGTCCGCGTCGGGCGGGCCCGTGCCGCCGGGACTGGGCGTGGGCGCCGTCTTCGCGCCATCCACGCCGGTCGCGCCCTCCGCGCCGTCGGCGCAGTCCGGAGCGACGGTCGTTCGGGTGCCGATCTCGGGCACGATCGAACTCGGCGTGGCCCCCTTCGTGGCTCGCGCGCTCTCGGAAGCCGCGGAGTCCGGGGCGCCCGCGGTGATCATCGAACTCGACACGCCCGGCGGCCGGGTCGACGCGGCGTGGAAGATCATCGACGACCTGCGCGACGCGGAGGTCCCGACCTACGCCTACGTGAACCGCCGCGCCCTCTCGGCGGGCGCGATGATCGCGCTCGCGACGGACCGGATCTACATGCGGCCGGGCTCCACGATCGGCGCGGCGACGCCGGTCACGGGCGAGGGCGAGAAGGCCCCGGAGAAGATGGTGAGCGCGATGCGCTCGGAGTTCCGGGCGCTGGCCGAGGAGCGGGGGCTCGATCCGCTGGTCGCGGAAGCGATGGTGGACGAGAGCATCGAGGTCCCCGGCGTGAGCGAAGCCGGCCGGTTGCTCACCCTGACGACGGACGAGGCCACGGCGATCGGAGTTGCGGACGCCGAGGTCCGGGATCTCATCGAACTCCTGGAGGTCACGCGGCTTCCGGCGGCCCCGGTGCGGGAAATCCAGCCCAACTGGGCGGAAGCGATCGTCCGCTTCCTGACGAACCCGGCGGTCGCGCCTCTCCTTCTGAGCCTCGGCTTCCTCGGACTCATCGTGGAGGTGCGCACGCCGAGCTTCGGGGTGGCGGGCGCGGTGGGACTCGCATCGCTGGCCGCCTTCTTCGGCGCCCACCATCTCGTCCACCTCGCCGGCATCGAGGAGATTCTCCTCTTCGGCGCCGGTGCCGTGCTGATCGCGCTCGAAGTGCTCGTCATCCCCGGCTTCGGGATCGCCGGAATCCTGGGGACGGTCGCGGTACTCGGGGCGGCCGTCATGGGCATGGTCGGCCAGGTGCCGACCTTCGACCAGGTGTTCAACGCGGCGGGGCTCGTCTCCCTGTCGATCATCCTGGTGGGCGTCGCCGGATGGGCGCTGGTGCGGCACCTGCCCCGCAGCAACCGATTCTCCGGACTCTTCCTCCGCGACTCGACGAGCCGCGAGACGGGATACCTCTCGGTGCCTCCGCGCGAGGACCTGGTCGGCGAGCTCGGCGTGACGTCGACCGACCTGCGTCCCACGGGGGTCGCGATCATCAACGATGAGCGCATCCACGTCGTGACCGAAGGTCCCTGGCTGGAGGCCGGGACCCCCATACGCGTACTCGAAGTCGCGAGCGGGCGGGTTCTCGTGCGCCGCGCCAAGCAATCTCCCGAATCCGAACACAGGAACGAGGCCTGATATGGAACCACTGGCGGGAACCAGCATCATCATCCTCATCGCCATCGCGCTCGGTGTGCTCATTCTGTCGTGGATCGTGCCGATCCGGCTCTGGGTCACGGCGATCGCGTCGGGGGTCCGCGTGGGCCTCGGAAGCCTGGTGGGGATGCGCCTGCGGAAGATCCCTCCGCCGCGGATCGTCTATCCCCTCATCAGCTCCTACAAGGCGGGGCTGCCGCTCCACACGAACGAGCTGGAGTCGCACTTCCTCGCGGGGGGCGACGTGGAGCGGGTCGTGAACGCGCTCATCTCGGCGGACAAGGCGCAGATCGAACTGCCGTTCCGACAGGCGGCCGCGATCGACCTCGCGGGGCGGGATGTGCTGGACGCGGTGCAGGTCTCGGTCAACCCCCGGGTCATTCAGACGCCGAAGGTCGCCGCGATGGCGAAGGACGGGATCCAGCTCATCGCGACGGCACGGGTAACGGTGCGGGCGAATATCAACCGCCTCGTCGGCGGGGCGGGGGAGGAAACGATCCTGGCGCGCGTCGGCGAGGGGATCGTGTCGACGATCGGGTCGGCCTCATCCCACAAGGCGGTGCTCGAGAACCCGGACAACATCTCGAAGACCGTCCTCGCCAAGGGGCTCGACTCCGGGACCGCGTTCGAGATTCTCTCCATCGACATCGCCGATGTCGACGTGGGGAAGAACATCGGCGCGGAGCTGCAGACGGATCAGGCCGAAGCCGACAAGCGGATCGCGCAGGCGAAGGCCGAGGAGCGCCGGGCCATGGCGGTCGCGTCGGAGCAGGAGAACCGGGCGCTCGTCGAGCAGATGCAGGCCGAAGTCGTGAAGGCGGAGGCGGAAGTGCCCCTCGCGATGGCCGAGGCGTTCCGTGAGGGGAACCTCGGGATCATGGACTACATGAAGTACCGCAACATCCAGAGTGACACGCAGATGCGGAGGTCCATCGCGAAGCCGCCGGAGAGCGACAAGGACGGCTGATGCCCGATCTCGAGGGGGCGCTGCCCCTCATCCTGCTGATGATCTTCCTGTGGGTGCGCAGCATCGGCGCCGCGATGAAGAAGAATCGGCAGCGGCAGGAACAGGCGCTCGAGCAGGCGGGGACGGCCCCGGAGTTCGAGATCGAGGCGTCGAGCGTTCAGGCCGCCGAGCCCGCCGGAGGAGAGGCGCCGCCTCTGGCGCGGCGGCCGACGTTGCGCGAGCAACTGCAGGACATGGGCCGCCAGCTCGAGCAGCAGATGCAGCAGGCCGCGGAGGAGGGCCGGCCGGGCAGCATGGTGGGTCACCGAGACCCGGAGGAGGCCCCCGAGCCTCCGCCGTTCATCCGGCCGGATCCGGCACCCGCTCCGCGTCCCGCCGCGAGCGCGCCGGCACCGGCGGCTCCCGTGCGCGAAAGCCCGCGGCGACCGCCGCTCGGGCGCGCGGCGGCGAGTCCGCTCCGGGAACCGCGGGGGGCCGTCGCGGGAAGCCGGCATGGCTCGGCGCGGCAGGGTGGGCCGCTGGAACGTCTTGAGCGCTACCCCTCGCTCGCTCGCGCCGTGATCCTCTCCGAGATACTGGGCCGGCCGCCGGGTCTGTCCGACGACCGGGACGCCTGAACGGGCCCGGCAGGCCGGAGCCCGCGACAGCTACCGGCTGTGCAGGGCGAAGGCGGCTCCCTGCGGGTCGATGCCCTGCAGGATGAACTCACCGCCGGGGACTTCCATCGGCCCCACGACGACCGAACCGCCCAGCTCCTTCACAAGCTCCGCCGAGGCGTGCACGTCGGACACGAGGATGTAGAGCCCCCAGCACGGCGGGGGCATGTCGTCGCTGCGGTTCATCATGCCGCCCAGTTCCTTGCCGTCGCGCCCGTACATCTGGTAGATGCCGGCCTCGCCCATGTCCATCTGCGTCGTCTTCTCCCACCCGAACAGGTCGGCGTAGAACGACCACGCCGCCTCGAGGTCTCCGGCGATCAGTTCGTGCCAGGAGAACTCTCCGAGGGAGGGCGGCCCGTCGTGTCCGGGCGTGTCGCCGGATGGCTGGTAGGCCGTGAACACCGCGCCGCCGGGATCCCGGAGGACCGCGATGTGGCCGACTTCGGGGATCTCCATGCGGTGGATCGTGCCGCCTCCCAGCCGCTCCGCCCGCGCCACCGTCGCGTCCACGTCCGGCGTCGACACGTACGGCATCCAGTGGGCCGGGGCTCCGTCGGCGAGGGCTTCGGCCGGCAGCTGCATCACGCCGCCGATCGGGGTGCCGTTGTTGTTCCACGTGATGTACTCCGGGCCTTCCCCCTGCCAGGCGCCCGTCTCCCAGCCGACGATCCGCCGGTAGAAGTCCTGTGCGCCTTCGAGATCCGTCGTGAGAAGCTCGTACCAGCAGAAGCGGCCGAGCGGCGTTTCAGACATCGCGTGCCTCCTGTGGGTTAGTCGTGATCACCGCCATGATCACCGTCATGGTCATCGTCATGATCATCGAGGAAGGGTGATTTCTTCTTGCGCGGCTCGTGCCCTTCCCCGAAGGGCGAGGCGCGCGGAATGCCCCGATCGGTCCTCGCCTCCGGCGTCGCGGCGCCGAGTATGGAGTGGAGTTCCTGCTCGCTGAGTTCGAACGGGTCGTCCCCGGCGTAGAGTGGGGGACGTACGCGGTGCGGCGGGCCCGGGTTTCCCGGCAGCGGCTCGAACCGCCACTCGGACCGCGAGGCGACGCGCACCTCCCAGCGATTCCCCCGGCGGTCCCGGAACTTTCGATGGCTCACGATCGCTTCCTTTCGGATGGGGACGCCCGGCCGCCGGAAGGGGACGTCCGGCCGCCGGAAGGGGACGTCCGGCCGCTCGAGGAGCGGAGCAGGATCGCGGTTCCGCCCAGCCCGATGATGGCGAACGCGAACCACTGGATCGCGTAGGACAGGTGCGGCCCGGCATCGATCTCGAGCGCGCGGGCGGGACGCAGGACGCCGCCCGGGGGAGAATCGTCCCGGCGCAGGACATGGGGCGTGGGATCGAGGCCCGTCTGTTCGCGGATCAGGGCGAGGTCGAGCCCCGCGATGGCGAGGTGCTGCGCGCCGGCAACCTCGATGCGGAGCGGCTGCCCGCCGCGCCCGTCCCGCGAGGACACGAAGACCCCCTCGACCTCGGCCGCGCGGCGTGCCTCCGAGATGTCGCCGGGCGAATCCGCCCACCCGGACGCGAGGTCGGGGCGGAGGCCGTCGGGCGCGGGCAGCCAGCCGCGCAGGACCATCACGACCTGCCCGGCATCGCCGCCGACCAGGAAGGGGGTCAGCACCTCCGCGCCGGCCCGCCCGTCCAGGGTGCGGCTCCGGAGGATGATTTCGCCGGCCCGGTCCCACCGGCCGGCGAGCCGCGCGCGGCGGCCGATGAGGCCCGCCGTGTCGGGAGGCACGTCGCCGGGGCCGAGCCACTCGAGCCGCGGGGCGTCGGCGCGCTCGGCGCGCGCGCGCACCCCGGCACTCCGTTCGCCATGCCGGTCGAGTTGCCAGAACCCGAGCCGCACGAAGAGCGCCCCCAGCGCGAGGGCCACGGCGCACAGCAGGATCCTTCGGTTGATGGTCACGGCACACGAGTCTATCCGGTCGGGGTGGCGAACGCAGCCGCACGCGGGTTCGCGGCCGCCTTGCCGCACCGCCGCCGATACGCCGATCTTCCCGCGATGATTTTCCGGAGCCCCCACCCCCCGATCTCCGTGCCGGAGCAGTCGTTCTCCGATTACCTCCTGGGTTCCCTCGGGGATCGCCGGGACAAACCCGCCTTCATCGAAGGGCCGAGCGGCCGGGCGCTGACCTACGGGCAACTCCGCGATCAGGCGCGCGCCGCGGCGCGTGGCCTCGCGGCCCGCGGGCTGGCGCGGGGAGGCGTCGTTGCCATCTGCAGCCCGAACGTGCCCGAGTACGCGACGGCGTTCCTCGCGGCCGGCATGGCCGGCGGCTGCAGCACGACGCTGAACCCTCTCGGCACGGACGACGAACTCGTCTCGCAGTTGACCGATTCCGGCGCGCGCTGGTTCATCACGGTGCCGCCGCTCCTCGAACGGGCGCGAGCGGTCGCGGCACGGACGAGCATCGAGGAAATCCTCGTTTTCGGACAGGCCGAGGGCGCCACCGCCTTCGCCGACCTCATCGAAGACGGGCTGAAGGACAGGATGACACTCGGGCTGATGGGCGGGACGGGGACGGACGGGGAACCGGCGGACCTCCTCAATCCCGCCGAGGACCTTCTCACGCTCCCGTATTCGAGCGGGACGACGGGCGTTTCGAAGGGCGTGATGCTCACGCACCGGAACCTCGTCGCGAACATCGAGCAGTTCAGCGCCGTGGGCCTCGTGGACGCCGACGACGTCGTGCTTGCCGTCCTCCCCTTCTTCCACATCTACGGGATGGTCGTCGTCATGAGCGGCGCCCTGAAGGCGGGCGCGACCGTCGTCACGTTGCCGCGCTTCGATCTCGAGGAGTTCCTCGGCGCGATTCAACAGTACCGGGCCACCTGCCTCTACCTCGTGCCGCCCATCCTGCTCGGCCTCGCCAGGCACCCCGCAGTCGACGGCTACGACCTCTCGTCCGTGAACTGGATCATGTCCGGGGCGGCCCCGCTCGGAGAGGAGATCGCCCTCGCCTGCCAGGACCGGATCGGGTGCCGCGTGTTTCAGGGTTACGGCCTCACGGAAGCGAGTCCCGTGACGCACGTCTGCTTCGGGGAGAATGTCGATGCGGACAAGATCGGGACGATCGGACCGACGATTCCGAGCACCGAGATGATGATCGTGGATCTGGAGTCCGGGGAAGCGCTGGGACCCGGCGGGGAAGGGGAGGTGTGGGTCCGCGGCCCCCAGGTGATGAAGGGCTACCTGAACAATCCGGAGGCCACGGCAAGCACGGTCGACGCCGAGGGTTGGCTCCATACGGGTGACGTGGGGCGCGCCGACGAGGACGGCTATGTGACGATCGTCGACCGGGCCAAGGAACTCATCAAGTACAAGGGCTACCAGGTGGCTCCCGCCGAACTCGAGGACCTCCTCCTCTCCCACCCGGCCGTGGCCGATGCCGCCGTCATTCCGGTGGCGGATGAGGAGGCGGGAGAGATCCCGAAGGCGTGCATCGTGCGGGCGGAAGACGTGGGCGGCGACGTGAGCGGCGAGGAGATCATGGCGTACGTGGCGAAGCGCGTGGCCCCGCAGAAGAAGGTGCGCGCCGTGGAGTTCCTCGATGAGATCCCGAAGTCGGCGTCGGGCAAGATCCTCCGGCGGTTCCTCGTCGAGCGCGAGCGGGCCGCGGGGTCGTGAGCGAGGCGCTGCAGGAGAGATACGCGCCCGAGTCGATCTGTTTCGGCTGCGGCCCGGCGAATTCGGAGGGGCTCCGGCTGCGCAGCTTCCCCGCGGCGGACGGCGGCCACGAGGTGGTGGCGGAATGGACGCCCGGGCCGAACCACCGGTCGTTCCCGGGCATCCTCAACGGAGGGATCATCGGGACGCTGCTCGACTGCCAGTGCAACTGGTGCGCCGCGCACTACTTCATGCGTGCGCGCGGCCTGGACCATCCCCCCGTCACCGTGACGGCCGAATACACGATCCGGCTCCGGAAGCCGACGCCCACCGACGCTCCGGTGCAACTCCGGGCGCGGATCGCCGAAGCGGGTGAGCGCAAGGTCGTGGTCGAAGCCGAGCTGCTGTCCGGCGGCGAGTGCACGGCCACCTGCTCGGGGACGTTCGTGGCCATCAAGGAGGGACACCTGGCACATGGAACCCGATAACGCGGTCGCTCGAATCCCCGGTACCCGGAGGCCCGTCGTCCGCAACCTCGCCCTGTGGGGTCTCGTGTTCGCGGGGGCCGCCTCGTCGACGGCACGGCTCTCCGCGCAGACGGCGGAAGCCGCCGCCGGCTCTGCGCCGTTCGAGGTATGGGAGGCTTCGATCCCCGAGCTTCAGGAGGCGCTCGAGTCGGGCCGGGTGAGCTCGGCCGGCCTGGTGGACGCCTACCTCGCCCGCATTGCGGCGTACGACCGGGCGGGGCCGACGCTGAACGCGATCATCCGCCTCCATCCCACGGCGCGGGAACAGGCGCGGCGGCTCGACGCGGAGCGCGCGGCCGGTCAGGTGCGGGGGCCGCTGCACGGGATCCCCATCCTCCTCAAGGACAACTACGACACCTTCGACATGCCGACGGCCGGGTCGACGGTCGCGCTCGCGGGCTGGATGCCGCCGGACGACGCCTTCCAGGTGCGGAAGCTGCGCGCGGCGGGGGCGATCATCCTCGCCAAGACGAACATGCACGAGCTGGCGGCGGGGATCACGAGCATCAGCTCGCTCGGCGGGCAGACGCGGAACCCGTACGATCCGGCGAGGAACCCCGGCGGCTCCTCCGGCGGCACGGGCGCCGCGGTCGCGGCGAGCTTCGGCGCCGTGGGGTGGGGGTCGGACACGTGCGGGTCGATCCGCATCCCGTCGTCGGTCCACAACCTCGTCGGACTGCGGCCGACGAAGGGGCTGTCGAGCATCGACGGGCTCATACCCCTCTCGCACACGCAGGATACGGGCGGGCCGCTGGCGCGCTCCGTCGTGGACCTCGCGATCGCCCTCGACGCGACGGTCGGCGCGGATGCGGCGGATCGGGCCACGGAGGCGATGCGCGGCCGGGAGCCCGTTGGCTTCCGCGCGGCGCTCGATGCGGGGTCGCTGGCCGGGGCGCGCATCGGGGCCCTGACGGACTGGTTGTCGGACTCGGGCGCGGAAGCTCCGGTCACGGCGGCGGTGCGCACCGCCCTCGACGCGATGGCCGCGGCGGGGGCGGAGATCGTCGAGGTCGAGATCCCCGAGCAGGATTCGCTGCTCGCGAACACAAGCGTGATCGGGCACGAATTCGCCGTGGATCTCGCCGACTACCTGGCCGCGGCCGGCGGCGCGCCGGTGGCGTCGCTCGGCGAAATCGTGGAACTGGGACTGCACCACGAACAGCTCGACGGCACCTTCCGGCGGCGCAGCGAGGCGGGCCCGCGCGACGAGGCGGCCTACGCCGAGGCGCTGGAGCGGCAGGCCGCGCTGCGGGAGGCGATCGTGGCGTTCATGGACGCGGAGCGGCTCGACGCGATCGCCTATCCGACGCTGCGGCGCGATCCCGCGCGGATCGGCTCACCGCCGGTCGGGGGGACGTGCCAGTTGGCCGCGCACAGCGGGCTCCCGGCGATCAGCGCGCCCGCGGGCTTCACGCGGACCGGGATGCCGACCGGCGTCGAGCTGATCGGCCGCCCGTTCGACGATGCACGCCTGGTCTCGTTCGCATACGCGCTCGAACGGGCGATCGAGCCGCGCCGCGCCCCCCACCGCACGCCCCCGCTCGTGGACGGCCGCGCGCCGGCACCGCACCGCTTCAGCGTCGCCGGCGACGGCGGATGGGCCGGGCGGCCCGCCGCCCCTCACCTCACCGGCAGCTTCAGCCTCGACCTGCCGCGCGGCACCCTGCGCTACCTCATCTCCACGTCCGGCCTCGGGCCGGCGGACGCCCACGCGATCGTGCTCCAGCGCCGGGGCAGCGGCACGCGGCCGAACGCCGTCGTGCGACATCTCTCCGGCCCGGGCCACGCGTCGGCCGAGGGCAGCGTGACGCTGAGCGCCGCCGACCTGGACGACCTCCTGGCCGGCAGGATCGAACTCGCGCTCTACACGGCCGGCCGACCGCTCGGCGCCGTCCGGCTCGTGCTCTCTCCCGAAGACTAGCAGGCCACCGCCGGAGGGGGTCAGCCCCCTTCGAGTCGCTCCCTCACGCGACTGGCACCCTCAGGCGGCCGGCACGCTTGCTTCTCTCCTGGAATCCACGTAGACTACTAGAGTAGTTGACTATTACGGTAGTCGATTCGGACGGGCGAAACAGTCCCGTGCGAACCGGAAAAGCGGAAAGGAGTGTGGAGATGAAGACCGCGATCGTATCGCTGATGCTGCTCGGGGCCGCGGGAGCAGGTGTGCCCGCCCTGGTGGGCGGCGGGAGGGACGAGGCGCCCTCCGTGCAGGAGGGGCAGGAACGGCAGGCCGTCGGGAACAGCGCGGACGCGGACGCGCTTTACCGCATGGTGAAACAGGCTCGCGCCGCGCTCCGCGAGACGCGTGTGCTCGCGGGGCTCAGCGCTTATCCGGCCAGCCCGGAGGCCGGTTCGCCGGCAGGCCGGGAGGGCCGAGACGGCCGTGACGGGCACAGTGCCCGGGAGGGTCGTGGCGAGCACGGAGGTCGGGAGGGTCGTGGCGAGCACAGTGCCCAGGAGGGTCGTGGCGAGCACGGCGGCCGGGAGGGCGGCGAAGGGGGCGAGGAAGGCGGCGCCCATCTGGCGAAGATGAGGCGGCTGGACGAGGTCTTTGCGAACGGTGCTCGCCTCGTCCTTCAGTTCAACCCGAACACGCAAGTCTTCGCGGGTTCGGTGACGAACACGACGGCCACGACGCTGTCGCAGGTGCGCGTGGAGATTCACCTGGATAATGGCACGGAGCTCGGTCCGACGAAGCGCATCGACGTGAGGCCGGGTCAGACGGTTCCGGTCGAGCTCGGGACGTTCGGCGAGGAATTCAGTTCCTGGGTCAGCCATCCCGAGGCCGGCGTCGAGCGAGGCCACGGCACCGGAAGTGAAGAGGGCGGCGAAAGCCACGGCGGCCGCGAAGGCCGGGGCGAGCACGGAGGCCGCGAGGGCGGTGGCGAAGCCGGCGGCGATGAGGCCCGTCCTCAAGACGCGGCCTACCGTCCACTGTACAACCAACTCCGGATCCTGCGCGGCGAGATGCACGCGTTCGAGGCCGAGTTGAAGGCGAGGTCGCGATAGCCTCGCGTCCGTCGCGGATGTGCGCATCGAAATCATTGGACCCGGAAGCTGAGCAGCAGGTGATGGATATGACTATCCGGGTAGCCGCGAGGTCCAATGCGCCGGAGGGCCAGCCATGAAACGGAAACGTCGACTCGGAGACCTGCAGCTTGCGATCATGCGCGTGCTGTGGGAACGCGGTGAAGCGCCGGCGATCGAGGTCCACAGGGCACTGCTCGAGGAGCGCGGTCTTGCCGTCACGACGATCAAGACGATGCTGCGCAAGCTCGAGGAGTACGGGTGCGTCAGCCACCGATTGAACGGCCGACAGTTCATCTACCGGCCCGTGATCGCCGAGACGGATGTTCGCGACGGGATGGTCGGCGACCTCGTGCAGCGCCTGTTCTCCGGCGATAGCACGGCGCTGGTCAACCACTTGATCGAATCCGGCGAGGTCGACGTCGATGATCTCGATGATCTCCGGGCCCTCGTCGCCGCGAAACGGAAGGGCGGCGCGCGATGAACGGCGTGACGGCGTGGCTTCTCGCGTTCCTCGTGCATAGCACGCTGTGGTGCGGCGCCGCCTGGCTCGGTCTGCGCCTCTTCCCCCGGACGCATCCGCGTCTGAAGGAAACGATCTGGTGCACGGCGCTCGCCGCGAGCCTCATCACGCCGACGACCCGGGCGTTCATCTCGCCGGAGGCGGCGATGTGGCGGCTTCCGGCGCCTGCCTTCGTCAGCGGCGCGGAGCGACCCGACGCTGAGGGCGAACAGGGTGAGCACAACGGTGGTGTGGTCGTCGCGCCGATCCCCCTGCGCGCGGGCGATGAGCGCCGCGGCTCAGGCGAAGCGGCCCACGGCGACCGCGAGGCGGCCCACAGCGATGCCGCGGTCAGCCCGGGCTGGTCCGTGCCCGCCGGCGCCGCGTGGCTCATTCTCGCGAGCGGCCTGCTCGCCTTCTACCTCCTTCGGCTGGCGATGCTCCGGCGCCGCCTCGTCCATCGCGAGCCGGTGGCCCACCCGCGGGCCTCCCGTGCGCTGGCGTCGCTCAGCCGCAGGGCGGCGTTGGACTCGCCGCCGCGCTTGACCGAGTGCCACGCGCTCGGTTCGCCGCTGGCGCTCGGCGTGGGACCCCGTCGCGAGATCTGTGTGCCGGTTCGTGCCTTCCACGAGCTGGACGATGGCGAACTCACCGCGCTATTGGGGCACGAGGTCGCGCACCATCGGCGCCGCGACACGATCCGGCTGGGGATCCTGAACGTCCTGCAGGCGGTCTTCTTCTTTCAGCCTCTCATCCGGCTTGCGGTGCGTGAGGTGCGCCTCGCCACCGAAGAGCAGTGTGATGACTGGGCGGCGAGCCAGCTCGAAGACCGTTTCGCCATGGCGAGTTGCTTGACCGAAGTGGCCGGGTGGGTCGTCCCGCGCGATCGGAGCATCCCCGTGCCCTGCATCGGGCGGCGTCGCTCACAGCTGGAACGGCGTGTCCGGCGCCTGCTGAACGAACGCGGTTTGCCACAGCCGCCCGCGGGCGGCCGGCGAGGCATGAGCGTCGTCGGCCTCCTTGCGCTTGCCCCCCTGCTCGCTCCTGCCGTGGCTCCCGCCGGAGACCTTCCCCACGAAGACGGGCGTCCTTCCGAGCACCTGCAGCCGCGGGAACACGAGGGAGTGCGGGGTCATGAAGGCGAACCGTACGCGCCTGAACACTTGCCGGTGCCGTTCCGATACCGCGAACACCGAGAGCATCGCTAGCGACCCTCGCGCCGCTCGAACGCAACGAGGCTCTTGGCACGGACCGCCAAGCCGCTACGAGATGGATCCGACGCCGTAGGCGCCCAGGAGCAGCGCTTCTTCGCTGAAGCGTTCCGGGCGGTACGGCGCGAGGTCGATGTCGGGCGCCTCGCCCAGCAGCGATTGCGCCACGCAGCGCCCGATCGCCGGGGCGAGCTTGAACCCGTGCCCGGAGAACCCATAGGCGAGGTACAGACCGGGCAGGCCGGGCGCGGGGCCCAGCACCGGGTTCCAGTCCGGCGTGATGTCGTAGGGCCCCACCCACGAGTCCGTGAGGCGCGCGCCCTCGAAGGCCGGCATGCGAGCTCCGATCTGCGTCTGCTGCAGGGAGACGAGGTCGCGCGGCGCCGTGGCGGTCATGCGGTCGGGGTCCTCCAGCGGGTCTCCGAAGTCTCCCGTCCCCACGAGCACGACACCCCCATCGGCGGGCCGAAAATACATCTTGTTGTCGACCGTAAGATCTTTGACGGTGGGAAGCTCAGAACCATAGGAAGCTGTGCCGCCGAACGTCAGCACCACGTGGCGCGACACCTGCAGCCGGAGTGCTTCGGCGGCGGCGTCCGACAGGCCGGAATCGGCGTAGAGACCGCGAGTCCAGGGGCCCAGCGCACTCACGACGCGCCCGGCCTCTACCGTCCCACCGGGCGTGACGACGCCGGTCACGCGACTCTCGGCGGGACCGCCGCCCCGCCCGAGGCGCAGCCGTTCCACGGGCGCGTGCTCGAACACCGCGACCCCCCGCCGCCGCGCGGCCGACACGTACCCCAGGGTTGTGGCGACCGGGTCCGCGTAGCCGGACGCGGGTTCCCAGCCGATCGCGGCCACTTCCTCCAGTTCCAGCAAGGGGTGCAGCTCCCGCGCCTCCGCCCGGCCGATGGACGACGTGTCCGCGCCCAGCTCCCGCTGCCGGGCGAGATTGTCGGCCAGCCGGTCGGCGAAGTCTCCGGGCCCCGCGAGGATGAGGTAGCCCGAGTTCACGAAGCCGCACGTCACGTCCTCCTCGCCCAGCGCCTCCCGGAAGTCGCCGAACACTTCGAGACTCCGGAGCGTGAGCGCGGTGTTGCTCGCCACCGAGTAGTGGCTGCGGATGATCGCGCACGACCGGCCCGTGCCCCCGCTGCAGATCTCTCCGCGGTCGAAGAGGGCGACCGAGGCGTCCGACAGCTCCGCCAGGTGGAAGGCGATGGAGGCGCCGATGACGCCCCCGCCCGCGATCGCGAAGTCGTAACCGCTCCGCACCGATCCGCCTTCCCCTCAGCGGGACGTCACGCCCGGGAGCCTCTCGGGCTCGTCGTCCCACCACCAGAGCGGGGCCGGCGGCTGTCCATGGAGACGGCGCGATCGACGGGCAGCGGCAGGGAGTAGACCCCGGGCGCGGCGTGTAGCAGGATAGGACGCTCTTTCATCAGTCGGAATCCTCGTAGCGTCGTGGTGGCTGGCTGTACCGCACCCGAAACGGACGATTCTGTGTCGATGCATACGTTGCCTGCGGCGAAGCACGAAAGACCCCGCACCCGCCGACGGACCTCCGCGATCGCCTGCATGTGGGCCGGACTTGCGAGCGTCGCCGGGGACGCCGCGGCGCAGCCGGTCATCGAACTGCCGCTCGAAGACCGAATCCTGAGCGAGGACTTCCCGGAAGCGTACCGGGTGGGTGATCGAGGCCGGGAGTGGTTCCGCGACTGCCCGAGACGAGGTCCCTCCGCGTTCCCGCGGGAACGTGGGTGGACCGCCGCGCCGCCCGGTTTGCGCGTCGCGCCGCCGCCATGCACTCTCCGGCCATGAATCCTGTATCCGTGCTCGCCATCGCGGGCAGTTGCCGCCGGCGGTCGTTCAATCGGGCGCTCCTGCGGGCCGCTATCTTGCGGGCGCCGGAAGGCGTCGAAGTCCGGGATTTCGATCCGTCGCGGCTGCCGTTCTACGACGGAGACGTGGAGGCTGCGGGCGATCCGGACGAGGTGGCGGAATTCAAGGCCGCGGTTCACGCCGCGGACCTCGTGCTGCTGGTGACGCCGGAGTACAACGGGGGTCTGCCGGCCGTGCTCAAGAACGCCGTCGACTGGGGGTCGCGGCCCCCGCGTCCGCAGGCGTGGGACGGGAGGCCGGTCGCGATCATGGGGGCGACGCCGGGCCGCCTGGGGACGGCGCTGGCCCAGCGCTCCCTGCGCGAGTCGCTCGCGGGGCTGAACGCCCACGTGATGCCGCAGCCGCGCGTCCTCCTCTCGGCGGCGGGCGCCGTGTTCGACGACGACCTCGAACTGGCGGACGAGGCGACCGGCAGGCATCTCGACAGATTCATGTCCGCCGCCGCAGAATGGGCACGTCGGTTCCGATAGATCTTTCACGGAGACGGGAGCGAGGGTTCGTGTCCGACGCCAACGGCGCCCGCGTCATCTTCGAGAAGCTGGCGGACGATGTTCGCGTTCCGACGCGAGCCACGGAGCAGTCGGCCGGTTACGACATCCGGGCGCATCTCACGTGCGGTCCGGTCCGCGTCCATCGCGGAGCCAGCCGCGAGACCCTCACCGTGACCGCGACCTCCACGGGGAAGGGCGCCCCCTCGATCACCCTCGAACCCGGCGACCGGGCGCTCGTCCCCACCGGCTTCCGCGCCCGTCTGCCCGACGGCTACGAGGCGCAGATCCGCATGCGGTCCTCGCTCGCGTGGAAGCGCGGGCTCACGGTGCCCAATGCGCCCGGCACCGTGGACGCCGACTATCCGGACGAGTGGTTCGTCCTCGTCCTGAACTCGGCGCCGCACCCCATTCGGATCGAACACGGCGAACGGATCGCCCAGGTCGTCCTCCACCGGTACCGGGTCGCGCGCTGGGAGGAGGGGCCGGTCGCGATCTCGACGGACCGCGCCGGCGGGCTCGGCAGCACCGGCAAACGATAAGGAGAAGACGCGATGCCCGAACTGCAGGAATGGCTCCTCGCCATCCCCGTCCTCATCACGCTGGTCGTCATCTTCCTCGTCGAAGTCACCGGCTCGTCCAGGCGCTGAAGCGCCCCGCACCGGCGAGGGGTTACCGGCGACGCCGGCCGGCGGCTAGCGGAACGGCTCGGCGCGGGGGCGCTCGAACGGTTCCGTCTCCTCCAGGCGGTCGACCTCGATCGTGTCCGCGTGCGGGCAGGCGACCGACCGCGACGCGGCCCCCTCGACCATGAGGTAATCCCCGGTCTCCGCGCCTTCCAGGTCGCCGGCCAGCGTGTAGAAGTACCCGTCCCGATCCTCGAACGTCACGCAGCCGTTCTCCTGTCCGGCGATCGAGCCGGTGCGCTGGATGCGCCCGGCCTCATCCGTCACGTGGAACGGGTCGGAGAGTCCCGTGGGCGCGAAGTTCCCGTTGAAGATGATGAAGACGACCGCGCGGTCCCACGTCGCCGTCTCCGGCACGCTCACCGTAGCGCCGATCTCGCCGAACTCGCCCTGATCGCCGGTTCCCAGCTCCTCGAAGCCGGTGCCGATGGCTCCGAGGCCGACGACCACTCTCGCCTGAAGCGGGATGTTCTCGGTGTAGAGGCTGACCTCGGTGCCCGGCGGCCCGATCCGGGGCTCCATCGTCTGGATCTGCCGCAGCGAGTCGGGCGTGGCCGGGTTGGGATGCGCCTGCGCGGCCGCGTGGCCGGGGACGAGGAGCAGGATCGACAGCGCGCCGAGACCCGGGAAGGTGCGGACGGCGTCACGTCGCGTCAGGGATCGAATCATGATGGCCTCCGGGCGAAATCCTCATGTCCATGCTGGGTCCGGCGCCACCTCACCCGCAAGCGGAGGCGCTTCTGCCCCGGGTGCGGGCCAGGCGTTAGCTTTGGGATTCGACGCGCGCCGGGGTGGCGGAATAGGCAGACGCATCGGACTTAAAATCCGAGGGGGTCCATCCCCGTGTGGGTTCGAGCCCCACCCCCGGCATCATGGCCCATCCCTGATGAGGGGACGCGGAGGTCACGCCCCCGCCCCCCTCATCGTCACCGCGGGCCGGGGCTGCTAGAACGGGCTGAAGTCCCAGCGCATCCGGGCAAGCACGACGCGGCCGATCGCCGGCGCTCCCACCATGCTCTGGTACGCCTGGTCGAAGACGTTGGACACGTCCACCTGGAACCAGAGGTCTTCGTACCCCGGGATGCGGAAGCCGAAGTTCGCGTCCAGCGTGGTGACGGCCTCGAGATCGCCCACCCACGGCCCGGAGTTGAACGGATAGCCGTTCTGCGCCCGGAAGCGCAGGCCGCCGTTGACCCCCGACTCGTCGTTCCGGTAGGTCAGCGACGCCGTCCCGCGCACCGTCGGCGAATTCAGCGACACCTCGCTCAGGAGTTCGCCCGCGGTCTCGAAGGTGTTTCGACTGATGAACGAGAGGGATGTGGCCATCTCCAGTTGGTCGCTCAGGAGGAAACCTGCGCCCAGCTCGCCCCCCATCACGTCGAACCCGCCGGCATCCTGGTATCCGGCCACCATCGCAGCGGCCGTGCCGCCGGCGCTCGTGGGAGTCACGGCCCCGAGCGGAATCTGCGCCGCCTGGTTCGCAATGAACTGAGCCGTCCCCAGCGCCTCCGCCTCGGTCGCGAACGCCACGCCCACCAGTTGCCGGAACACGTTGGAGAGATATGCGCCGAGCTGCGGACCGTTGAGGAAGACGTGCGGGGAGATGATCCGGAGGGGCGCGATGTAGCTGTCGAAGCGCGTGAACCAGGCGTTGGCTCCGACGGAAACGTTGTCGCCGAACACGCCCTTGTAGCCGAACTCGAACGTGTTGCGGACCGTCGGCCCCAGCGCCTCGATGTCCTGGAGATTCGCGAGGTCGACGGCCTCGCAGAACGGGGGCGCGACGCACCCCTCCGGCGGTGCGCCACCGCCTGCGACCTCCGTATCGAGCAGCAGCGCCAGCACGCCCACCTGATCCGCCGACGGGACGGGGATCAGCGGCACCAGCGGAGCGGCCGACGGAAGGAGCGCGGCGATCAGATCCGTCGCCGTGGCCCACAACTGCGCCGTGGTCGTCGGCAGGAATTCCCGAGGGCTCCCGCCGCCCAGCACGTTGAAGGGCGACATGTGCATCGGGATCCCGTTCTGCCGCATGTACATGTGCCCGTTGCCCGCGGAGCCGGTGGCGCGCAGGTCGTAGAAGAACGGCGTGCCGGTGACCGGGACCGTCCCGCCCGAGATGTCCAGGAACTGGTTCGTGGACGTGGGCGTCGAGAACGCCCGGTTGAACGTCAGCCGGAACGAGTTCGAAGCGTCCGGCTTGAAGACCAGCGCCGCGCGCGGCGAGAAGACGGGATCCGCGAGGTTGCTGTTGTAGTCGTACCGGAAGGCGCCCGTGAGATCGAACTTCGGGCTCAGCGCCCACTCCCACTGCAGGTACCCGCCGACCTCCGTCGTCTCGTCGTCGTCCTCGAACTTCCCGTTGATCGTCCCCTCGCTGTCCGGGTTCGTCCCCAGGTAGTCGACCCCGTAGATGAGCCGGTGCGCCGACCCGATCAGGGACTGGTACTGGAGCTGTCCCACGAGCAGGGACGAGTTGTCGAAGATCGGACGGCCCGAGCGGAGCAGGAAGGCCTCGTCGTTCGTGTTGTAGTTGTAGAAGAGTTGCGCGAACAGATCGTTGTGTCGCAGCCGCGCTTGCCCGTAGGTGACGCCCCAGTTGGTGACGTTGGACGCGCCCAGCCCCGTGAGCTCCGTCGCCTGGGCGGCGACGTTGCGCCCCGCGGCGAGAATGAGCGACGTCGCCGGCGACGGCTCGAAGTCCATGCGCGCGTCCACGCCCCAGTTCCTGTGTCCGTCGTCACGCCCCATCGCCACGTTCCGGGCGGACTGCGCCAGGATGCCCCGGTCCGCCGGGTTCGTCAGGTCGAGTCCCGACGTGAACGGCTGGCAGCCCGGCGAGGCGGGGTCGAACCCGGCTCCGATGCAGGCCTGCCCCGCGCCCTGCACCTGTGCCTCGGTCAGGTCGTTGAACACGTATTCGGTCGCGTCGAAGTACTGGCCCGAAATCTTGAACCCGAACTTGTCGCTCGGGGCCACCGCGATGCGCCCGTCGAACTGGAACAGCCCGGCGTCCTCGCCCTGGATGGGGCCGGAGCCGAGCCCCGCATCGTCGCCCTGCTGACGGAGGCCGCCGCCCACCGAGAAGCTGGCTCCCGGCGAGCGAATCGGGGACTTCGTCATGTAGTGGACGACGCCGCCCGCCGCGTTCGGTCCGTAGAGCGCCGACCCGGGCCCGAGGACAGTCTCCACCCGCTCCATGTCCAGTTCCGACGTCGGGTTCAGGTAGAAGAGGTTCACGCGCAGCGACGGCACCCGCGCGATCCGGTTGTCCGTCATGAACAGCGTGCGGCTGGAGAAGACGTTGTTGAAGCCGCGCAACACGGCGGTGCGGCCGCGGATTCCCGTGCGGGCCACGTCCACGCCGGGCTGGTGCTCCACGTGTTCGATCGGAGACGTTACCTGGCGTTCCTCGATATCGCGCGTCGAGACGACCTCCACCGCCGCCGGGGCTTCCAGCATCTTTTCGTACGTGCGGGAGGTCGTCACGGTGAGCGGGTTCAGCTCGTAGGCCTGCTCCTCCATGGTCGTCGATGCGGACGTCGACTGGCCGGCCGCGACGCCCTGCGACTCCATGACGACGGTCACCCAGCCCGGCGCGGTGAACCGGACCGAATACGAGCCGGCCGACACACCGTCGATGGCATAGGTCCCGCCCGGACCCGTGGTGGCTCGCGCCGCAACCGCGCCCTGCGCGCCCACAACCTCGACCAGCACGGCCGCCAGGGGTGCGCCCGTGGCGTCATCCGTCACAGAGCCCGCGATTCGACCCTGCGCCCACGCGGCGCCGGGGAGAGCCCCGCACGCGATGACCGCTGCCAGAACCAAGGTTCCCCGACCGAAACGAACTCCGAATCCCGTCATCGCGAACGCCTCCCGCCTTCGGTTTGAAACTGCCGGCAGCCCTCCGCTACAAGCTAAGCCGAAGCCCGGATTCTGTCAGCGCACCCGGCCGAAGCGGACGTCGCGCGTGCGGACGTTGGAGAGGTAGAAGCCGATCACCTGGCCGTTGCGGTCCCGTTCGAAGGCGAACGACAGGCTGCCGCCCGAGAATCGATCCTCTTCACCGGGTTCGAGCTCCGTCCGGTCGAGCCGGCGCTGGTGCAGGACGAGCGTTCCATCCTCCACGGCGAGGGTGTAGAACGTCTCCAGCTCGTCGCTGAAGAAGCGACCGGCGAAGTCGGCGAGGTCCTCCGCCGTCGGCTCCCATCCCGCCGCCTCGTCGTCCTCGAGGCGCGTGGCGTGGTTGTCCCCGTTCTGGTGCAGCGTGAGCCCTTCGACATCTCCCTCCGGATCCCTCAGGAATGTGACCGATGCCTCGACCGCGAGCAGGCGGAAGGTCGAGTCGGAGGTGGGGACGATCTCGAGCCGCTGCTGGCCCGTCGCCTGCGCGTAGAAGGTGTCGTCCTCGCGTGTGAAGGTGAGGATGAAGTTCGGCGCCGCGTCGAGCGCGTAGCGGCCGGCGAACTCGTCGAACGCTTCGGGGTCGTAGTCGGCGGGATCGAACTCGCCGGCGTCCGCCGCGCCATCCTCCTCTCCCTCCTCCATCGCGTCCTCGAAGAAGGCCGCGGCGAGTTCGTATGCGACGCCGCTGTTGAACTGCGCGTGATTGCTCTGGGTCGTGAGGCCGGCGTTGATCTCGGGGAAGTAGACGAACATCGAGCGGTGCGCGACGTCCGCGCCCCCGTGGCTCACCCGCTTGAGTCCGCCCTGCTCGCCCACGCTGAGCCCGTATCCGTAGCCCGTCTCCTCCCCATCGTTGAGCACGAAGGACGTCGTCATTTCGTCGATGCTCTCGCGCGTGCCGACCCGCGGATTGGCGTAGTTCCCGGCCCACGTCTGGAGGTCGCCGATCGTGCTGTAGATCGCCCCCGCCCCGACCGCGCCGCCGAGGTCGCCGATCTGGCGGTATCCGTCCGGGCCCGGCGTGTATCCCTCCGACATGTTGGGGACGATGTGGCGCGTGGAGGGCCGCACCATGGTCCCCGTCATCCCCAGCGGCCCGAACACGTTCTCCCGCATGAAGACGTGGAAGTCCTGCCCGGAGGTGCGCTCGACGATGACCGCCGCGAGGCCGAACGCCGTGTTGTTGTAGTTCCACTCGGCGCCGGGTTCGTTCTGGAGCGCCGGCTGCCGCCGCACGATGTCGATGAGTTCCGAGCGGTCGATCCAGTCCCCGTGGTCGAGGCGGCGTCCCGTCATCCGCAGCAGGTTCAGGAATTCGCGCAGTCCCGACGTGTGGGTGATCAGGTGCTTCACCTGAATGGTGTGCGGGAACTCCCGAAGTTCGGGAATGTGCTTCCGGATGTCGTCGTCGAGCGAGAGGAGCCCGCGTTCCGCCTGCAGCATGATCGCGAAGGCGGTGAACTGCTTCGAGGTCGAGCCGATGTTCGTCCGCGTGTCCTCCTCGAAGGGGAGGCCGTAGGCGAGGTTCGCCATCCCGTAGGTCTTCGAGAAGAGCGTGCGGCCGTCGCGCCATACGCGCACCGCGCCTCCCGGAGAATGCGGCCCGTCGAAGCGCGACATGATCTGGTCGGCGAGCTCCTCCGGGTCCGTCGCGACGGGTTCGTGCCGCAGCAGCGTGATCTCGTAGCGCCCTCCGGCCTCGTCATCGTCCCCCGCCGCGAACAACTCCAGCGTGTGGACGCCCGCGCCGGACGTCCGCCCGCCGAAGCGCTCGACGCCGCGCCCCAGCCCACCGAAGCGGCCGACCTGCGTGCCCTCGGGATCCAGGACCCGCGCCGTCACGTCGACGGAAATCTGGTCCACCTCGCCGAGGACGAAGTCGTTCTCGTCCGCCTCGATCGTGTAGCGCGCCGTGTCGCCCGCGGCGAGCGTGCCCTGCAAGGTGCGGCCGACCTCGAGTTCCGTGCTCTGCGCCGCGGTCTCCGCGGCCGCGAGGAGGGCGAGAAGTCCGGCGCAGAGCGCGGAAAAGGCGAAGCCGAGCGGGCGACCGGGACGGCGAACGGAACGCGTGTGCATGCGGGTCACGGATCAGCGGCAGGTGCTGGGATCGACCGAGATCGTAACCGCCTCGGCGGTCAGCGAGTTCCGGTTCAGCCTCCAGTTGATCAACGCGTTCGCGCCCAGCCTCCTGGCATCTTCGAGGGTCTTCTCGAGTGCCTCGCGGAACTCGGAACTCCCGGCCAACTGCCTTTCCCGCTCCTCTCTTTCACGCTGGTCTCCGGTGATATCGGCCGCGATGGTTGCGCCCGAAATCGTCGCCTGCACCTGGCCGAGTTCCGCATCCTTCGGACAACGGTCGATTCCCTCCCAGCCGGGATCGCAGCGAAGGAGTCGCGAATTCTGGAGGTTGATCTGATTGTCCGTGGTACCTTCGAAGCAGGCCCAGATGCGGTCCTCGCCGCCGCCGCCGCCCGCTCCTCCTCCGACATCGGAGAGCGAGAAGGGGAGGTCGAGGCGGGTGATCTCCTCGGTGAGATTGGCCGTGAGGGCAGCCCCTCCCGTGCCCATGAACACCGGTTGAATCGAGATCTCGACGCCGAGCGGCACGTAGCAGAGCGTGTAGCCGCCGTCCAGCGCGGTCTGCCCCTCCATCTGTCCCGACTCGCCGTCCTTCTCCCAACTGGCGACAACCGTCGCGCTGGGCAGTCCCATCTGCGTGTCCCCGTCCGAGACGAGCCCCCATAGCGCGCCGGTCATATCCGGCGAGTCCGGGCACACCTCGCTGAGTTCCTGCGCGACGGCGGCCGACCCCGTGAGGGCCAGCGCCACCGCACTCACCGTCATCCACGACGCGAATCTCTTCGTCGTCATCGTGTCTTCCCTCCTGCAAGCAGCCCTGCATCCGTTGCACATCAATTATTGCGCGTGTACTTCGTGACTCCGCCCTCGGCGGCGGCCCGCGAGTTCGGTCCCTCCGCCGCGTACACGTTCCCATCCGCATCGACCGCGACGCCCTCGCCCGCCTCGCCCTGCGGATCGTCGGACTCGTGCGGCGGGATGAAGGCCGTGACCAGGTCCTCCGACGCGTGCCCGATCCGGACGCCGGTCAGCCAGTCCGCGTGCTGGTTGGGGTTCGACTCCGAGTCGATCGCGTACACGTTGTCCTCGTCGTCGATGAACAGTCCGCTCACCCGGCCGTACTGGTAATGGGTATCGAGCAGGTTCCCTTCCTGGTCGAAGATCTGGACGCGGTGGTTGCCGCGGTCCGCGACGAACAGCCGCCCCTGCGAATCGAGCTCCAGCGCGTGCGGCGTCCGGAATTCGCCCGGTCCGTCTCCGACCACGCCCCACTCCATGATGTATTCGCCCTCGGGGGAGAACTTGATGATGCGGCCCGTGGAGCCTGCAGGCGGGTTCGCGTTCTGCCCGCTGTGACCGTCCGAGACGAAGATGGAGCCGTCGGAGGCGGTGATCACGTCGCACGGCTGGTTGAAGTAGCCCGGCTCGGTGCCCACCCGGCCCGGCACGCCGAGCGTCATCAGCACCTCCCCCTCGGGCGAGAACTTCACCACCGTGTGCCCCTTGTCGAGCGTGCCCATGGAGTCGGTGATCCACACGTTGCCGTCGTCATCCACGTGGATGCCGTGCGGGAGCACGAACAGGCCGGCCCCGAAGCTGGCCATGACCTCGCCCGTCTCGCGGTGGAACTTGAACACGGGGTCGACGAGGTTCTCCGCGCACCCGCCGGCGAGCGCGATCCCGCCGCAGCGGTCGTAGGCCCAGATGTGACCGTCGATGGGGTCGATGTCGATGCCCGCGGTGGAGCCCCATTCGCGTCCATCGGGAAGCCGGGCCCAGTCCTTGATGACGTTGGGCGTGGGGTTCGGGAGACCCGCGGCCGCCGGATCCGCGACCTCGGCCGGATCCATCATCTCGTCGTCCGCGGCGTCCTCCGCGCCGCAGGCCGCGACACCGAGGAATGCGGCCCCCAGTGCGGTGAAGAGTGCCAGTCCGGTTACGCGCGGGTTCTTCATGTCTCCTCCCGGTCGTTCGGTGTTGCGCAACCCGTACCCCGCCCTGCGTCGCCACCAGCAGCGCGTCGCCACCAGCAGCGCGTCGCCCCGCCTCTCGAAATGTGCCTCCGAGCTGTCGATCTGGCCAGAGAATGGGCCGGGTCGCAGTTTCGACCCGACACGCGCGGAACGGGCGGAACGGGCGGAACGGTCAGAACGGAGGTCGGTGCCGATGGCGAACTTCCCGAGGAGGCGCGAGCGGTGTCGCGCGAGGCGAAATCCCCGTCGCGGGAGCCGTGTCCCGAAGGCCCTCCTCGTCCTGGGGCTGGGGACGGTCGCCGCCTGCGCGCCGGGCGACGACATCCCGCGAACGGCCTCGGGGCGTCCGGACTTCAACGGCATCTGGGCGGCGCTCGGAAACGCGTACTGGGACATCGAGCCGCACATGGCGCGTCCCGCCCTGGCCATGCGGGAAGGCCCCGTCGTGCCCGTCCCCGCCGGCGAGGTCGTCGCCCTCGGCGCCGTGGGGTCCGTGCCGTCGGGGCAGGGCATCGTGGTCGGCGGCAGCATCCCCTACCTCCCGGAGGCCCTGGAGCGACGCGACGAGAACCGCGAACGCTGGCTTGAGCGCGACCCCGAGATCCGCTGCTACCTGCCCGGCGTGCCGCGCGCGAACTACATGCACCTCCCGTTCCAGATCTTTCAGAGCGAGTCGAAGTTCTTCATCGCCTACGAGTACGCCGGGGCGGTGCGCGACATCTATCTCGAGGACCCCGGTCCCCCGCAGGTGGACTCCTGGATGGGGCAATCGGTGGGGCGCTGGGAGGAGGACACCTTCGTCGTCACGGTGAACGGGTTCAACGGCCAGACCTGGTTCGACCGGGCCGGGAACCACCACGGCTACCGGCTCACGGTCACGGAACGGTGGACGATGCTCGGGCCCGACCACCTCATGTACGAAGCCACGATGGAGGACCCCGAGACGTTCTCGGAGCCGTGGACGATCCGTCTGCCGCTGTACCGGAACGTCGATCCCGACGCGCGGCTGGGGCAGTTCAAGTGCGTGCCCTTCGTCGAGGAGTTGATGTACGGCCACCTCCGGAAGAACCCGATCCGGTAGCCGGGCGGCCCGTGGCAAGCCCCGCGTCAGCGCCGATGAGGTCCGCGAGTCGTCGACCGTGCCCGCCGGGGCGCCCCGGCGTTCTGCCGTTCGGGGCCCTGCTCGGAGCCGTCGCTCTTGCCGCCTGCGGCGGGACCGGCGGCGGTCCCGGCGATACCCCCGGGGGAGGCGCGGACGGGTGGGTCGTCCCGCGGACCGCGGACGGGCGTCCCGATCTGCAGGGCGACTGGACGAACGGGACCATGACCCCGCTGCAGCGCCCCGAGGGCGAGGCTCTCGTGCTCACGGCAGAGGAGGTCGCCATCCGCGAGGGGCGGCGCCGCGAGTACATCGACGACCGGAACGCGCCCAGCGACCCCGATCGCGAGGCCCCGCCCGTCGGGGGAGACGGCTCCACGGGCGCGGCCGGCGGCGTGGGCGGCTACAACTACTTCTGGATCGACGCGGGCGACCGGGTCGCGGTGTTCGACGGCGAGCCCCGAAGCTCTCTTCTCACGTACCCGGAAGACGGTCGCATCCCGGAGCTCACCCCCGAGGGCCGACGGCGTCGGCTGCAGGCGTTCGCTCGGCTGGCGGGCGAGTTCGACAACCCGGAGAACCGGCCCATCGGCGAGCGCTGCATCCTCTCCTTCGGTTCCAACGCCGGCCCGCCGATGCTGCCGAACTATTTCTACAACAACAACTACACGATCGTGCAGACGCCCGATCACGTCATGATCCTGACCGAGATGGTGCACGACGTCCGCATCATCCGCATGGGCGAGCCGCGGCCCGCCGCCGCCGGCGTGCGCCCGTGGTTCGGCGAATCGTGGGGGCGCTGGGCCGGCGACACGCTGGTCGTCCGCACGACGAAGCTGAACCCGGATCAACTGGCCGCGTACGTTTACCTGTTCGGCCCCGGCTCCGGGAACATGACCGTGACCGAGCGCTTCACGCGCGCGGACGCGCACACGATCCACTACGAGTTCACCGTCGAGGACCCCGACACGTTCGTCGACCGCTGGGGCGGGGAAGTGCCCTTCACGCGCCTCGACGGACAGCTCTACGAGTACGCCTGCCACGAAGGCAACTATGCCCTCTCCAACGTCCTCAGCGGCGCCCGCGCCCAGGAGCGCTAGCCGACCGTGGGTAGTTTAGCGCACATCGCCGGACGTGATTACTTTGTATGCACGATAATCGCCTGTCCAGGCGGTAACGTTGGCAGAGATAAGGTGAAATGGAGACCAGGCTCATTCAGATCGGAAACTCGCGCGGGATTCGAATCCCGAAAGCGCTGGTCGAAGCGGCCGGGCTCGATACGCCGCTGCGACTGAAGGTTGTGGACTCGGGTCTGCTCATCGAACGCGCGGACAACCCAAGAGAGGGTTGGGCGGAGGCGGCGCGGGAACTTCGGGACCGAGGTGAGAGCGGACTCCTGGATGCCCCATCGCCGACGGCCTTCGACGCTTCCGAATGGGAATGGGAGTGACGGAACCGCGACGCGGTGACGTATACCTGGTTGCGCTCGATCCCACCCTTGGCTCCGAGATCAGGCAGACGCGCCCGTGCGTCATCGTCTCTCCCGATGACCTGAATCCGGCCCTCGGCACCTATCTCGTCGCGCCGATGACCACCGGCGGTCGCGCGTACGCTTTCCGTATCGCCTGCCGGTTCCGGGACAGAGACGGCTTCGTAGTGGCCGATCAGTTGCGCACCATTGACCGCGTCCGCCTGATGCAACGACTTGGCCGCTTGTCTTCCGGCGCCATGACGGAGGTTCTCGACGTGCTGCAGCGCATGTTCGCCCCGTAAACGAGCCCGGTCGCGCCGAGTCGAGCGATCCTGTTACTCTGAACCGAAGAATCGAATCGTGGAAGTGCCGGCGTTGTAGTGCCGGATGGTTGGTCAAGACACGGGTGGGATCGATGAGGAAGCTGCCTCTGTACCTCCTGGCGGGCGGGATCGCGCTGGCGGGTGGGATCGCGCTGGCCGCCGCCGCGCCGCTGATCGCGCACCACGCCTTCGGGGCGGAGTTTGACCGCAACGCCCCCATCCGGCTCCGGGGCGCCGTCGTGCGGCTCGAATGGGTGAACCCGCACACGTGGATTCACCTCGAGGTCGAGACCGATGCGGGCTCCGAGGTCTGGATGGTCGAGGGCGGGACGCCGAACACGCTCCTGCGCCGCGGCCTCCAGCGGGACTGCCTCGCGCCCGGCACCGAGCTGATCGTGGACGGCTACCAGGCCAAGGACCACTCGCTCAAGCGCGCCAACGGCCGCGACGTCACCTTCACCGACGGCAGCAAGTTCTTCATGGGATCATCCGGTGCCGGCGCCCCTCCCGGCGGCGCGCCGCGGCCCAACGATCCCGGCTACGACGCCAACCCCTGCCAGCCGCCCCCCGGCTGGGAAGGCGAGGTCGTGGAGGTCACGAGCCGCAGCATTCTCGAGGAGCACGACTAGCGGTTCGGCGGGTCAGCGGTTCAGCGGTTCAGCGGTTCAGCGGTTCAGGCGGAGAAGCCGATCCAGCGTCCGGCGGCAGCGACCGTGAACCAGAGCCCCAGCGAGATTGCGGCGATGAGCCGCGTCCGCCAGTTCGCGCGACTCGGGGCGGCGGCGACCACCCACTTCCGGCCCCCGAAGGTGAACGCCAGCGCAACGGGGAGCGAGATCATCTTCACCCAAAACGACGTGTTGTAGTAGCACTTCACGGCTTCCGAGAGGAACAGCGGGATCCCGGTCAGGAACATCAGCGCCACCCCCGCTACGAGCCACGGGTGCGCGTGCCGCACGACGTTCGCGATCGGCTGCCGCGTGAGCCCCGTCCCCAGGAGCCGGAGATCGGCGAGCAGCACCGCCCCGCCCAGAAGGCCCAGCCCGAGCAGGTGGACCGCCTCGATGATGGGGAAGGCCCAGATCGATTCGCGCACGGCCGTCCCGATGGCCGTGTTCTCCAAGCGCTCGAAGAAGGGGAGCCACGCTTCCGGCGCGAGCTGACGCCCTCCCATCAATCCCCCGCCACGGGGCAGCCCGCCGCCCAGTTCACCCAGCCCGGCTGCCCGGGGATGTCACAGTCGAACCAGTTGTAGGCGATGAGACGGCCCGCCACGATGATGAGCGCCCACGCGGCGAGCGAGACGGCGCCCGCCGCCCGCGCCCGTCCCGGAAGAACGGGCCGCCGCTCCCATTCCAGCACCCGCCGGTGGATCCCCCGGTGAAACAGGAAGGCGTTGAGTCCCGCCACCACGAACAGCAGCACCTTCAGCCGAAAGAAGACGTTGTGATAGTAGCGAACCGGGTTCGAGTAGAAGATGAGAAGCCCGGTGACCACCATGACCGTGAATCCGATCCGGGTCCACGGGAGCAGCCGGCCCGTGACTTCCGACACCGGCACACGACGCATCGTCCAGCCCAGCAGCCGGAGGTCGTTCATCATCACGGTGCCGAAGAAGAGGGCCACGGCCAGGACGTGGGAGGATTCGATGAGCGGCCATGCGAGCGTGGACTCCAGCAGGGCGATGCTCCAGGGGGTGTTCCCCAGCCACTCGAGAAACCGTTCCATGGGCTGGCGGGGCTAGCGTCCGTCCGCGTCGTCCGTCGCGTCCGTCGCGTCCGCCGCGGGCGTCGCGGGCGTCGCGGGCGCGCCGGGATCCGGAGTTCCTCCAGACGCCGGAGCTCCTTGAGATCCCGGAGCGCTGTGGGGATCGCTCGGCCTGAGCGTCTCGGTCGCGTAGCGGGCGTGGCAGTCGCGACAGGCGTAGTAGACCTCCGCACCGGCGTCGAACACGGCGTCCGGGTCGCGGCGGTCCACGGCGTCCAGCGCCAGGCGACCCACCTCGACCATCGTCCGCGAGTGGTCCATCCAGTCACCGCGGTCGCGCGCCCGGCCATCCATCATCATCAGGTTGCCGGATTCGGCGAGGACGAAGGCCGCGTTGCGGAGCGAGGTCCAGTCGTCCTCGGTCAGGGGCCGGAACTGGTGCACGCCCTCCTCGGTGAGGACCTCGCCCACGCCGTCCCAGTACGCCTCCGCCGCCGGTTCCATTACGGAGACCATCAACTCCTGCATGTCCGCGACGGGGACCGGCCGTTCCGGCGCCTCTCCGGTACACCCGGCGGTGACCGAGAGCGCGAGGAGCGGCAGCGCGAGGAGCGGCAGCGTGCGGAGCGGCAGCCTGGAGTTCTTCATGGCCGGGCAACCTATTCGCGCCATTGGCGCCCGCGCTACGAACCCGGCGGGCGGCCGACGTCCGTTGCCCGCCACGACTGATCGGCGGGCTCGTCCGGGTCGGAGCGCAGGAACTGGACCAGCTCCGCGTGGAAGCGCTCCGGGATCTCGAACTGCGGCGAGTGTCCGACCTCCGGGAAGAGGAAAAGTTCGGCGTTCTGCAGTTGTTCGGCGACGTTTCGGGCGAGCGCCGGGTAGTCGGCCACGAGGCGGTCTTCGGCGCCGCCGATGACGAGCGCCTTCGTCGCGATGTGCTGCCACTCGTAGACGACGGGATCCTCGTACAGGATCGCGCGCTGCGCCGCCCGCACCCGCGCCATGCGCGGCCAGTCACCGCTCAGCGTGAGGCCGTATTGGACCTTCACCCATTCGAGGTACTCCGGGCGCCAGCCGTTCGGGTAGTACCGCATATGTCCCCGCAGGATCGACTGATACGTCGTCCCGTTGAGTACCGAATCATAGTTCTCATCGGCGTCGGTCCACCCCCGGCCCGGACGGGAGTCGGTGAGGCCGATCTGGTTTACCATGGCGACGTGGGTCGTCGCCTCGGGATACGTCGAAGCGAATCGGGTCGCCACCATCCCGCCCATCGAGTGTCCGACGATCGCGGCGCGCTCGATCTCCAGCGCGTCGAGCAGCCGCTTCGCGTTCCGGGCGGGGATGTGGAGATTGTAGTGGATGATGGGTTTCGAGGACCGGCCGAAGCCCAGCCGGTCGATCGCGATCACCCGGAACCCCGCGTTCCTGAGCGCCTCGATGGTGGGCCGGAATCCCGCCGCGAAGAAGTTCATCCCGTGGAAGAGGACGACCGTCTGGCCATTCGCGGGGCCGGCCGGCGTCACATCCATGTACGCGAGCCGATAGTCGTTCCCGTAGACCTCGACATCGAGGTACGACACCGGGTGCGGGTAGGGGACGTTACTGTAGTCGATCGCCGTCGCCTCCCAGTCCGCCGGCGGCTGCGTCGGCGGCTGCGTCGGCGGCCTCGTCTGGGCCGAGAGGGGTCCGGTGACGGCGAGGACCGTCGCAGCGGCGAGGACCGTCGCTCCGGCGAGAAGCCAGCGGCCCGGTCGCGCGCGGCTTGCGCGGCTCGCGCGGACCGGTGGACGGATTCCGGCGTGGCGGACGATCGGCATGCGGGGTCCTCCTTTCCGAATGGTTGCGGTTTCCCCCGGGCACGAACCTACGATGCGCGACACGGGCTGTCCCCTCGCTTCGCTCATTTTCCCCGGACTGACCGCCGGCGCACTAACCGCCGGCGGACTGACCGCCGACGTTCCCGCGGGAACGTCTCGGGGTCACGTACGCGTCGCGGCGTTGAGACCGCGGCGAGATCGGGCTGAGACCGCGGCGGGATCGGGCGGAGATCGTGGCGGGATCGGGCGTTGAGGTCGTGGCGCGGTCGGGCGTTGAGACCGCGTTGAGACTCAGCCCGAATATTTACCGAAGATCGGGGATATGAACTCGGAGTCGCAAACGGTGCCGGCTCCCCCGCTCGCGTCCGCCCGCGCGCGGGCCCCCTGAACCCT
>VXQX01000035.1 GCA_009838765.1 Gemmatimonadales bacterium | reverse complement strand
CCCCGGGAGGCCCCGGCAGCCCCCCGCCCATGCCCGGAATGCGCCGCGTCGCTGACCGGCGGCGAAGCCTTCTGCCCCACCTGCGGAATCGGCCTCGCGCCGGGCGTCTGACCCGCATCCCGACCCCTCAAGCGAAGACCCTCTTGAGCCCCGGTTGAGACGCTGCTCCATCCTGGTTTTGGACGGCCGGATTGCGCGGTCCGAGCGGAACCGAAGAAATTGCGAAAGGTCGTCCGGCGTGGTATTGTCAACCTCCGCCGTGGCGGGTGATCGACTCCCCGTCATCGGCCCGGCGGACCCCTCGGAAATCGGGAGAGCGTGAAATGGGTGTGGAGATGGATCGGGAACAGAAAAAGGCGTTATCCGTGGCCCTCAACCAGATTGAACGGGCCCACGGCAAGGGAGCCATCATGCGGCTCGGAACCGAAGGCGCGCGGGTGCGGATCCCGGCCATTTCGACGGGGGCGATCAACCTGGACCACAGCACCGGGATCGGCGGCATTCCAAGGTCGCGCGTGACCGAGATCTTCGGTCCCGAATCGTCTGGAAAGACTACCCTCACCCTCCACGTCATCGCCAACGCGCAGAAGGACGGCGGCGTCGCGGCGTTCATCGATGCCGAGCACGCGCTCGATGTCGGGTATGCGCAGAGACTGGGCGTCGACATCGAGAACCTGCTCGTGTCGCAGCCCGATACGGGCGAACAGGCGCTCGAGATCGCCGAGGTGCTCGTCCGGTCCGGAGCGCTTGACGTCATCGTGGTGGACTCGGTGGCCGCGCTCGTACCGCGGGCCGAGATCGAAGGCGAGATGGGGGATTCGCACGTCGGCCTTCAGGCGCGGCTGATGTCCCAGGCCCTCCGCAAGCTCACGGGCGCGATCGGGCGCTCGAACACCGCTGTGATCTTCACGAACCAGATTCGCGAGAAGATCGGCGTCATGTACGGGAACCCCGAGACCACGACGGGCGGCCGGGCGCTGAAGTTCTACTCTTCGCTCCGACTCGACATCCGCCGGATCGCCTCCATCAAGGAGGGGAACAACCTGGTCGGGAGCCGGACCCGCGTGAAGGTGGTCAAGAACAAGTGTGCGCCGCCGTTCAAGCAGGCCGAGTTCGACATCATGTTCAACCAGGGCGTGAGCCGGGAGGGTTTGCTCGTGGACATGGGCGAGAGCATCGGCATCGTGAGCCGCGCGGGCGCCTGGTACTCGTACGGCGGCGATGTCCGGCTCGGGCAGGGACGCGAGAACTCGAAGACCTTCCTGCGCGAGAACCCGGATATTGCCGAGGAAATCGAGGCCCGGATCCGCGAAGAACTCGGGATGGCGATCCCGGACCCGGATGCGGCCGAGGTGACGGCGACAGCGGGCGAGGAAGAGTCGAAGAACTCCCGGCCGCCCTCGAAGCAGGCGACCGGGCGCTGAATTCCGGCCAAGACCGCCACACAACCGGGGAGATCACCGGCCTCGTCCCCGTCAAGCGCCGCTCCGGCTGGACCGAAGTCCAGTTGGACGGCGCTTCCCTCTGTCGGCTTCCGGACCAAGACGTGCATCGACTTCGGCTCGAAGTCGGGCTCCGGCTCGGGTTCGCGGAACTCGACGCCGTCCAGACGGCGCGCGGTCGCGCCGAAGCGATGTTCGTCGGGCTGCGCTACCTTTCCGTGCGGCCGAGGAGTCGCCGGGAAGTGGAACGCCGGCTGTGGCGAGACCGGATCGACCAGGCCGCGATTCAACACGCACTGGAACGTCTCGCGGCGCTGGGGTATCTCGACGATTCGCAGTTCGCTGCCAGCTTCGCGCGGGACCGCATCCGGCTCCGGCCCTGTGGAACCCGTCGCATGCAGTCCGACCTTCTCGCCCGGGGCGTGTCGCGGGAGGATGCGGATCGCGGCATCAGCGAAGCGATGGCGGAGGAGGGTGCGACGGAAGAGGCGCTGCTCCAGCGCGTCGCGGCGGCCCGGATGCGGAGGCTGACGGGGGCGGACCCGTCCCGGGCGCGTCGGCGGCTGTTCGACTACCTGGCCCGGCGCGGGTTCGCCGCGAGTCGCATCCGGGCGTGGATCGAGGTCAACTGGCGGGCTGAGGACACACGATGAAGGCGGACGAACTCCGGCGGAGTTTCATCTCCTACTTCGAGCGGCAGGGGCACGAGCATCGGCCCAGCGGCCCGCTCGTCCCTGCGGATGACCCGACCCTCATGTTCACGAACGCCGGGATGGTGCAGTTCAAAGGCATCTTCACGGGCGAGACGGCGCGCCCGAGTCCCCCCCGCGCCGTCACGTCCCAGAAGTGCCTCCGCGTGAGCGGCAAGCACAACGACCTCGAGGAAGTGGGGCGCACCGCGCGCCACCACACCTTCTTCGAGATGCTCGGGAACTTCTCCTTCGGCGACTACTTCAAGCGCGACGCGATCGACTTCGCCTGGGAGTGGGTGACGGAGGACCTCGGGCTGGAGCCCGGTCGCCTCTGGGCCACAGTCCACCACGACGACGACGACGCGTTCAAGCTGTGGCTGGAGCGGACCTCGATCCCGGAGTCGCGGATCCGGCGTATGGGGGACAAGGACAACTTCTGGCAGATGGGCGACACGGGCCCCTGCGGCCCCTGCTCGGAGCTGCACTACGACCTGCGGACGGAACGCGACGACCGCATCACCGACGCGCAGTTCGAGGCGGCGGGCGAGGCGGACCGGATCATCGAGTTCTGGAACCTCGTCTTCATGCAGTTCGACCGCGCGCCGGATGGGGTGGACACGTCGCTCCCCGCGCCCTCGATCGACACGGGTGCCGGATTGGAGCGGATCGCGGCGCTGCTGCAGGGCGTGGGAACGAACTACCACACGGACCTCTTCCTCCCGGTCATCGAGGCGGCGGAGGAGGGGCTCGGGATCGAGTACTCGCGGGCGCCCGAAGCCTGGGAGGACGGCGTCGCCTTCCGCGTCCTGGCGGATCACGCCCGGGCCGTGGCGTTCCTGCTCGCCGACGGCGTCTTCCCCTCGAACGAGAAGCGGGGATATGTGCTTCGCCGGATCCTGCGCCGGGCGGTCCGGCACTACTGGCTTCTGGGCCGGCGTGATCCGCTCCTGCACGACCTCGTGGGCGTCGTGGTGGAGCGCATGTCGGCGACCTTCCCCGAGCTGGAGAGGAGGCGGGACCACCTCCTCTCCACGACGCGGTCGGAGGAGGAACTCTTCCTCTCGACCATCGAGGGCGGCATGCGAGAGATCGACCGCGCGATGCCGGAGGGCGGCTCGGGTACGGTCGCGGGCGATGTCGCGTTCAAGCTGAAGGACACGTACGGCATCCCCGAGGACCTCACAGGCCTGATCGCCCGCGAACGCGGCTACGGCGTGGATTGGGCGGGCTTTGACGAGGCCCTGGAATCCCAGCGCGCCCGCTCGCGCGAGGGCGGCAAGGTGGCGCCGATCAAGGCGAGCATGACCTTCGAGGGTAGGCTGGCGGGTTCAATTCGAGCGACCGTTTCCCTCGGACCGCGACCACAGGAATTCGTGGGATACGGGGGTCTCGAGGTCGAAACGGACTGCCGCCGCTGGGCATCGGACGGACGGCACGCGTTCCTGCTCGAACGGAACCCCTTCTACCTGGAGAGTGGCGGTCAGGTCTCCGATACCGGACGCGTCGCAGGTGACGGGTGGGCGGTCGATATCTCGGAAGTGTGGGATGACGGCGGCCAAACCTTCGTCGCGGGCGCGCTCGCGGAAGGCTCGTTGCCCGAAGCCGAGGGGGTCGAGGACACGGTGCTGGCGCAGGTGGATCCGGCGCGGCGAGAGACGGAGCGGAATCACACGGCGACGCACCTTCTGCACGCCGCGCTCCGCAACCGGCTGGGAGAGCACGTGCAGCAGGCCGGCTCGCTCGTGGCGCCGGATCGGCTGCGCTTCGACTTCAGCCACCGGGGTCCGCTGACGCCGGAGGAACGGGCGGACATCGAGGCGGAGGTGACGGAGGCGATCCTCGGAAACCACGCTGTCGACGCGTCGGAGCGGGGCTACGACGAGGCGATCGCGGCAGGGGCCATGGCCCTGTTCGGCGAGAAGTACGGGGACAGCGTGCGCGTGATCGAGGTTCCGGGCCTCAGCCTGGAGCTGTGCGGCGGTACGCACGTCCGCACTACGGGCCAGATCGGAACGTTCCGGATCGTGTCCGAGACGGGCGTGGCGGCGGGGATCCGGCGCATCGAAGCCGTGACGGGGCAGGGGGCCTACCGGCGCGAAATGCAGCGGGACCGGCTCCTCGCCGAACTGGCCGCGCGGCTGCGCTGTCAGCCGGCGGACCTGGCGGCCCGCATGGACCGGCTCATCGAGGAACGCAACGCGCTCGCCGAGGAGGTTCGAGGGCGGAGGGGCGACGCCGCGGAGCGGCAGCTGGAGACGCTGCTCGTTCGCGCGGGCGCGGCGGACGCGAACGGGGCCCGCTTCGTGTCCGGGCGCCTCGAGGTGCCGGCGGGCACGGACCTCGGCGCGCTCGGTGACCGCCTGCGCGGCGGGATGGGGTCGGGCGCCGCCGTCGTTCACGTCGTGTTCCCCGACGAGGACCGCCACGCGTTCATCTCGGTGGTGTCGGACGACCTGATCCGTCTGGGCGTGAAGGCGGGAGACCTCGTCCGCGTTTCGAGCCGGGCGACGGGTTCCGGCGGCGGCGGGGGCGCGCGCTTCGCCCAGGGGGGCGTGGGCGACCCGTCGCGAACGGAAGACGGGCTAGGAGCGGCCCGGGCCTGGGCTGCCGAGCGGGTGCCCGCCCTGTCCGGTGGCTGACGTGCCGGCCGAAGCCGGCCCGCTCACGCTCGAGACGTGGCTCGCGGGGCGGCTCGAGAGCGCTCCGCCGGAGTTGGCGGAAGCGGTGTGGCCGCTGGTTCGAGGGCGCCTCGCGGAGGGCGAGGATGGACTCGTCCATGCGGCGCTCGATGCGCTGGCGATCGCGGCGGAGGGCAAGGCGACCCGCTCCGGGGCCGTGATCCTGCTCGCTGCGGACGCGATCCTCACCTATGCGCTCGAGGCGGCCGCGGATCCGGCCCTGGGGGGGAGCGCCGCGCGGGCGAGCCGGCTCGCCGAGCGGGCGGGTCCGAGCGGGCTGATCGGAGAACGATTCAACGAGGAGGAGATGACGGAATGACAGCGAAGGTGCCGGGGTTGCCCGGTCTCGCGGGCAAGCGCGTGCTCGTCACTGGAGGTTCGCGCGGGATCGGACGCGCCACCGTGCGGTGCCTCGCGGCGTCGGGCGCATCGGTCGGCATCGCCTACCATCGAGCGGAGGCCGAGGGGCGGCGGGCGGTCGAGGAGGCGTACTCGCTCGCGCCGGACGGGCGCCATTGGTGCGCAGGCGCGGATCTGGCGGAGCCCGCGGAGTGCCGGACCCTCTTCGAGCGCGCGGACGCCGAGTTCGGCGGACTGGATGGGTTCGTGGGCAACGCCGGCATCTGGAACGTGGAGGCGCGGCCCCTCGAGTCGCTCGAGGCGGACGAATGGCGGCGTATGATCGAGACGAACCTCACATCGATCTACGCAGGCACGCGCGAGGCGGCGCTTCGCCTGCGGGCGGACGGGAGGATCGTCCTCGTCTCCTCCACCGCGTCCCAGCGGGGAGAGGCGGAGCACAGCCACTACGCCGCGTCGAAGGGGGCGATCAATGCGTTCTGCAAGTCGGTCGCGACCGAACTGGGGCCGAGGTCGATCAACGTGAACGCCGTCGCCCCCGGCTGGGTCGACACGGACATGTCCTCGCCGGCGCTTCAGGGGGAGGCCGGGCGCGCCGCGCTGGCCTTCATTCCGCTCGGGCGCGTCGCCACGGCCGAAGACATCGCCGGACCCATCTGCTTCCTCCTCTCCGACGCGGCCCGGCACATCACGGGCGAGATCCTCAACGTGAACGGTGGCAGCGTGCTGTGCGGCTGAGAATGCCGTGAGCGCGATCGATCCGGGCCGATTCTCCCCGCCGCCCGGGTTCTCCCGCACCGCGAGACGGCTCGAGGCCGCGGGTTTCGAGGCCTGGGCCGTGGGCGGCGCGATCCGCGATGCCTACGTCTCCCAGATCGGAGGGGCGCCCGGCGCCGATCCGGGTTGGGAGGACCTCACGACGGACGCGCGGCCGGAGGACGTCATGCGGCTCTTCCCGCGGACCGTCCCGGTGGGGGTGTCGCACGGGACCGTGAAGGTTCTCGATGGGGATGACGGGTATGAGGTGACCACCTTCCGGCGCGATGTCGAGACAGATGGCCGGCACGCGCGAGTGGCCTTCGCCGACTCCATCGAAGACGATCTGAGCCGGCGGGATTTTACGGCGAACGCGATCGCCTGGCGCCCCGCCTCCGGCGAGGTGCGCGACGCGTGCGGCGGCGCGGCGGACATCGAAAGCGGAATCCTGCGCGCTGTCGGTGAGCCCGAGGCGCGCTTCCGCGAGGACTACCTGCGCGTCCTGCGCGGCTTTCGCTTTGCGGGACGCTTCGAGTGGGCGGTGGAGGCGCGCACGGACGAGGCAATGCGGGAGGCCGTGGGCGGCCTGTCCGGGCTGTCGGCCGAGCGCGTGCGCGAGGAGCTGCTCAAGGTCATCGCCGACCCGAAGCCCTCGGCCGCGCTGAACCTGTACGCGGCCTGCGGGGCGCTGGGCCACTGGTACCCGGAGCTGCTCGGGCTGGCGGCGGACGGCGACGCGTGGCGGTCCGCGCTCGGCGCCGTCGATGCGACCCCGGCGTCGGCCGCGAACGTGCGCCTCGCGGGTCTGCTCGTGTGCGCGTCCGAAACGCCGCCGGGGAGGGCCGAGGCGGCCGAGTCCCTGCTCGCGCGGTTGAAGTTCTCCAACGCGGACCGGCGCTACGTCGCCCGGCTCGCCCGGCTGTACCTCCCCTTCGTCGGGGCGCTGGACTCCGCGGCGGAACACCGACGCTGGCTCGCGGCGGTCGGCGATGCGTGGGAGGACCTGTTCGAGCTGCACTTCGCCGTCGCCCGTGCCGCCGGAGAGAAGCGGGCGGAGCGCTACCTGGAGGCGACCCGGGAGCGCGTGCGGGAAGAACGCGCGGGAGACCCGGCACTCGACCTGGCGGATCTCGCGGTCAAGGGAGACGACCTCCTCGGGCTCGGCATGTCGCCGGGTCCGCTCGTCCGGCTGCTGCTGGAGGAGTTGCTCGAACAGGTCATCGAGAACCCCTGCCGCAACGACCGCGAGACCCTGCTCGAAGAGGCCCGCCGGCTGATCGAGATCGGCTCGCTCGAGGAGGCGTCGCGGCCGCACGACGCACCCCCGGCCGGCAATGGGCTGCCGGGCGCCGATGATTGACGAACCGAGCCTGTTCGCCGGCGTGGAACCGCGCGCCGACCAGCCCGCCGACCCCGCGGACGCCGCCGGGCCTGACGCTGCCGCGGCTCGGGATGCCGGCTTGGCCGACACGCCGCTCGCCGCCCGCATGCGACCGAGGACGCTCGAAGAGTTCGTCGGACAGCCGAAGCTCGTCGGCGAGGGCCGGCCGCTGCGCCAGCTCATCGAGAGCGGGCGCGTCCCGAGCCTCATCTTCTGGGGTCCGCCGGGCACGGGCAAAACCACCCTCGCCGGGCTGCTGGCCGGCCGGATGGAAGCCGCGTTCGTCTCCTTCTCCGCCGTGACCGACGGGATCCCCCGCGTCCGCCGCATCCTGGAGGAGGCGAAGGCGCGCCGCGCCGCCATCCGACGCGGCACCGTCCTCTTCGTCGATGAGATCCACCGCTTCAACAGGGCGCAGCAGGACGCCCTCCTTCCGCACGTCGAGCGCGGCGCCGTCACCCTCATCGGGGCCACGACGGAGAACCCCAGCTTCGAGGTCGTCGGCCCGCTCCTTTCCCGCACCCGCGTCTTCGTGCTCGAGGCGCTGGCGCCGGAGGAGGTCGCGGAGATCTGCGCACGCGCGCTGCGGGACGGGGAGCGCGGACTCGGAGCCACGGGCCTCTCCATCGAGGAGGACGCCCTGGCCCGGCTCGGCAGCGAGTCGGACGGAGATGCCCGCCGCGCCCTCAACGCGCTCGAGACGGCGGCGGACCTGGCCGGCGTGTCCGGCGTCCCCGCGATCTCGGAGGATCACGTGGCGGCGGCGCTGCAGAAACGGTTCGCGCGCTACGACAAGTCGGGGGAGGAGCACTTCAACCTCATCTCCGCCCTGCACAAGGCCGTGCGCGGCTCGGACGCGGACGCCGCGCTCTACTGGCTCGCGCGGATGCTGGACGGCGGGGAAGACCCCATGTACCTGGCCCGGCGTATCGTGCGCATGGCCGCCGAGGATGTCGGACTCGCGGATCCCGGCGCGCTGGCGGTCACGATCGCGGCGCGGGACGCGTACCACTTCCTCGGCAGCCCGGAGGGAGACCTGGCGCTGGCGCAGGCGGTGACCTACCTCGCCATCGCTCCGAAATCGAACGCGGTCTACCGGGCTTTCGGCGGCGCGGCCCGCGCGGCGCGCGAAACGCCCGCCGAGTCCGTCCCGTTCCATATCCGGAACGCACCCACGCGGCTCATGAAGGAACTCGGGTACGGGGCGGGGTATCGCTACGATCACGACGAGGAAGACGGCGTGGCCGCCCAGTCCTACCTTCCGGAATCGCTGAGCGGAAGCCGCTGGTACGATCCGCCGGGGCGCGGGTGGGAAGCTGAGGTGAGACGCAGGCTCGACGCGATTCGCGCCAGCCGGGCGCGGGCAGCGGACGGAGCGGGCTCGCGGAGAGAGGCGGGGGCCGAGTTGGGCGCCGGGACGGGCGCCGGGACCACGGAGGAGAATCGATCGACAGAGTGACGTCGGACGAGGCGGCGGAGCGCGCGGTGCTCGTGGGCGCGCCGCCGCCGGACATGCCCCAGGAGACGGTGGACGAACACCTCGAGGAGCTCGCTCGCCTCGCCGGGACGGCGGGAGCCGATGTCCGCGGCGCCGTGGTGCAGCGTGTGCGCAAGCCGAACGCCTCGACCTTCATCGGCAAGGGGAAGGTCGAACGCCTCGGGCGGGCGCTTCGGGAGCACGACGCGACGCTCGCCATCTTCGACGACGAACTCACGCCCGCGCAGGGAGCGAATCTCGAAGCGGCGCTCGGCGTGCGCGCGCTCGACCGGACCGAACTCATCCTCGACATCTTCGCGCTCCGCGCCCGGACCTCGGAAGCGAAGCTCCAGGTCGAACTCGCGCAGCTTCAGTACATGCGGACGCGGTTGAAGCGGATGTGGACCCACCTCTCACGCGAGGGCGGAGGCATCGGCGCGCGCGGGCCCGGCGAGCAGCAGATCGAGACCGACCGCCGGCTCATCGATCGGCGCCTCGCCCGGCTGCGGCGAAAGCTCGACCACATCGCCCGGGCGCGCGTCACGCAGCGCCGGGCGCGGAGCGAGCAGTTCACCGTGGCGCTCACGGGCTACACGAACGCCGGCAAGTCCTCCATTCTGCGCGCGCTCTCGGGCTCGGACGTCTTCGTGGAGGACCGGCTGTTCGCGACGGTGGACTCGGCGACCCGGGTTTGCGATCTCGAAGGTCCCGGTCCGATCCTCCTCACCGACACGGTCGGGTTCATCCGAAAGCTGCCGCATCATCTCGTGGCGTCCTTCCGGGCGACGATGGAGGAACTCGCGGATGCCGGCCTCCTGCTGCACGTGATCGACGCCTCGTCGCCGAGCAGAGACGCGCAGCGCGAGGCCGTGGAGGGCGTGCTGGCTGAAGCCGGCGTGGCGGACCGTCCGGTGATCGAGGTCTTCAACAAGATCGACCGGCTCACGCACGAGGAGGAGCGGGCGCTGCGCGAGCGGGCGGCGGCGGACGGTCGGCCGCACGTGCTGACCTCCGTCGTGGAGCGGGGCGGGCTTGACCCGTTGCGCGAGGCCCTTCAGGCGGCGATGCGGGCCCGCCTCGAGACGGTGCGGGTGAGCCTGCCCGCCGGGGACGGCGCGCGGCTCGCCGAGGCGTACCGGGAGGGCGAGGTGCTGGAGCGGGCGTACGAAGCCGGGTGCGTGGTCATCGTGGCCCGCGTGCCCGCCGGAGTTGCCGGCCGCTGGCGCGAGAGCGGCCTGGTCGTGGAGCGGGCCGACGCCGCCTGACGGCGGCGGATCGTCGAGGGAAAACGGGAGCACATCATGGCTAACAGCAGCTTCTCGCATCTGGTCGACTGCCGGCTCTGCGTGAACATCGATCACGTGGCCACGGTCCGGCAGGCGCGCGGCACGGACGAACCCGACCCGGTGCGGGCCGCCGTCCTCGCCGAACTCGGGGGCGCGAACGGGATCACGGTGCACCTCCGCGAGGACCGCCGGCACATCCAGGACCGCGACGTGGAACTCCTGCTGGCGACCGTCCGCACCTTCGTGAACCTGGAACTCGCGGCCGAGGAGGAGGTGCTCGCCGTCGCCGAACGCTGGCGCCCGGCGCAGGCCACGCTCGTTCCCGAGAAGAGGGAGGAACTGACGACGGAAGGCGGGCTGGACCTGTCCGCCGATCCGGCCCGCATCGCCGCCGCCGTGGAGCGGCTCCAGGACGCCGGGATCCGCACGTCGCTCTTCATCGACCCCGATCCCGCCTCCGTCGAGGCTTCGGCCGAGGCCGGGGCGGCGGCGATCGAACTTCACACAGGCGAATACGCCAACGCGCCCGACCGCGCGGGCGCAGACCGCCAACTCGCGCGGCTCGAGGACGCGGCGATCCGAGCCGAGGCCGCCGGCCTCGGAGTACACGCCGGACACGGACTCACCTATGAGAACGTGCAGCCGGTGGCGGCGATCCCGGAGTGCGAGGAACTCAACATCGGCCACTCGATCGTGAGCCGCTCCGTGCTCGTGGGGATCGAGCGCGCCGTGCTCGAGATGTCGGAACTCGTGCGCGAGGCGCGCGGGTGAGAGGCCGCCTCACAGTCCTCATCGGCGCACTCGTCTCCGTCGCGCTCCTTGTCTGGGCGCTGCGGGGCGTCTCGGCCGCCGAACTCCTGAGACACCTGGGAGAGGCGAACGTCTGGCTGCTGATCGCCGCGACGATTGTGGCCACGCTCACCTTCAACCTCCGTGCGATCCGGTGGGAGATCCTCCTCCGCGCCTCGAACGGAAGCCTGCCCTTCGGTTCGCGCTACGCGGCCGTGTGCATCGGCTTTATGGCGAACAACGTCCTGCCGGGCCGACTCGGAGAGTTCGCCCGCGCCTACTCGCTGTCACGGATCACCCCGGTGCCCCTGACCGCCGCCCTGGCCTCGCTCGTCGTGGAGCGCCTGCTCGACGCGATCGTCCTCATGGTCTTCCTCGTCCCCGCCTTCTTCATCGTCGGGGTCGACGAAGCCGCTTCCGGGACGCTGCGGGATCTGTTCACCGTGGGCGTCGTCCTCGTCTCCGCGAGCCTGCTCGCGCTCGCCCTCCTCGTCCGCTCGCCGGACCGCTTCCTCCGGCTCGCGGCCAAATGGTTCCACCGGGTCGCGCCCGACCGCGTCGCCAACCGCATCGTGGACGTGCTTTCCGCGTTCGTCGATGGTCTCGGGGCGCTGCGCCACGCGCACGTCTTCGCCCGTGCGATGCTGTGGTCGTTCGCCGTCTGGGCCTGGAACGCCGCCTCGTTCTATCTCGGGTTCCTCGCCTTCGGCATCGTCGGGCCCGGGTTCCTCGGCGCGCTCGTCCTGCAGACGACGATCAGCTTCGCCGTCGCGATCCCGTCGACGCCAGGGTTCTTCGGACCGTTCGAGACGGCGGCCCGCGTCGCGCTCGAACTCCATCAGATCGAGCCCGCGAGAATCATCAGCTTCGCCGCGGGCTACCACATCCTCACCTTCCTGCCCATCACCGTGCTGGGGATCTGGTACATGCGGCGCCTCGGGATCAGCCGCCGCGAACTGGGACGGAGCGAGGCGCCCCCGCCGGAGACCTCGGGGTGACGGCCGCCGGCGAGACGGGCACGACGGCAGCGGGCGAGACCGGCGCGACGGCCGCCGAGGAGATCGGAACGGCCGAAGCGCACGCAAAGGTCAACCTGCGCCTGCGCGTGTTCGCCCGAGACGAAACGGGCTTCCACGGCGTCGAGACCCTGCTCGCCCGCACGAGCCTGTCCGACACGGTTCACCTCTCCGCCGGGTCGAAGGGGGGGCGGCCGGTTGGCCACGGAACGAGGG
>VXQX01000010.1 GCA_009838765.1 Gemmatimonadales bacterium | reverse complement strand
GTATTACCGGGATTGCTCCCGGAGGCACCCCCTCCGGGAGCAATCCCGGTAATACCGGTGGCGCCGATCCGGGCGACGACGACGAGGAGGAGGACGAAGTCCCTGAGGGGTGCGGGGACGAGCGCGACACGATGCTGGCCGAGTACGGGGAGTACGGAGTCACCGGCGGTCCGTCATCGTGCGACGACTTCGTCGGCTCGGGAGGCGGGGCGAATTTCTCCTGGAGCGAACTGAACGGTGGCTTCACGGATGGACACCCGCACAGTCCGTGGGGACTCGACGCGGTGAATTCCACGCTGTTTCCGGGCCTTCAGGCGACCCGGACGAACTACGGGAATCAGCCCATCAGGGTCACGTCGGGGTACCGGTGCCCGCACGGCAACGCTTCGATCCCGAGAGCTGACCCCCAGAGCAACCATATGCACGGAATTGCCGCCGACATATACGGCGTGAGCCCGTGGAACGAAGCCGAGTTCGACAGGCTCATGGTAGCGGCCAAGCTCGCCAACGGTTCCCCAATGAAATTGGAAGACGGCTCCGACATGACGTACGACACGTATGCAGACCACCACCTTCACATCAACTACTAAGGATCGACGACAATGGGTACGGCCATGAGCAGGAGAACCTCGTGCGGGCTGCTGGGCCTCGCGGCCGGGATCGTCGCGGGCTGGCCGGCGGAGGTGGCGGCGCAGCGCCCTGACGACACGGCCGCCGCCCGTCCGCAGGAGACGGTGGCGCTGGATATGGCGAGCGAGGACTGGGCGACGGCGGAGGGCGCGCTGCGCGAGGCGCTCCGTATTCCGCGGGCCGAGCGCGGCCCGGCGCTCCGGAGCGCGATGATCGCGGCGCTGGAAGCCCAGGGGGTGGGGCTGGACCGGCGGGGAGTGTCGGCGCCGAGCTACGAAGCGCTGGCCGACTACGTGGGCGTCCTGCTGGAGGAAGTGCGCGCGATGGGGGATCCCGCGGCGATCCCGGCGCTGGTGCGGTCGCCGGCCTTCGGCATCCGCGAGGCGGTGGCCCTGGCCGACCTGGGGCCCGCGGCGATGCCGCAGGCGCTGCAGGTGGCCACGTCGCCGGAATCGGGCGGGCATCTCGTGGCCGACGGCCTCCTGGCCCTCCGCGTGATGGTCGAGGTGTGGGGCGGGCCAGAGGCGCTGCCCCGGGACCGGTATCGGGAACTCGTGGACGCGGCCGCCCTGTACCTGGACGGGCCGGGCGAGCGGTACGCCGAACTCACGTCCAGTTCGATGTGGCGCATTGGGGCCGTCCTGGGCTGGGCCATAGACCTGGCGGGCGTGCTCGGCGACCCGGGGTTGCGCGCGCGGCTCGAGGAGATCGCGGCGGACCGGGCGGTGACGAGGGCACTTGGCGTGACGGAGGAGGACCCGATACCGGTGCTTGACCTGCAGGCAAGAGCCGCGGCCGCGCTCGCGGGCGAGCCGCCCAATCCTCGCCCCGAGTCGGTCCGGCCCGGCGGCGCATTCTACCGGAACGGGCGCGACCCGCGTGGGCGCTCGCGGCGCACTCTGCCGGGCGGCGTAGGTATTGCTGGTTGACTCAACTGCGGCGGATGGGTCGCGCGGCCTCAATCAGGCAGGCGGCGGGTCGGTGAGCGCAGCCCACGTTGAACGATTCGCCGAACGACCGGCTGACCCCCGCGCGGGCGCGGCGCGCGATGCCCGACACCTCGCCGTCTTGCCAGAGCCGGGCGTTTCGACCACCCTGATTCGGACTGGCGGGCTCGATCCGCCGCGAGGGAAAGTTCCGAGGAGGGCGCGCAAATGCTGCGGAATCACGGTCTGAACCGTCGGGCGTTTCTGAAGAGCACGGGAGCCACCGCCGTTCTGGGCGCCGTCGGCGCGCGTTCGGCGCTCGCGAGCGAGGTCGCCCCTGCCGGGCTCGGCGCCGGCCGCGAGGAGTTCGACTTCGACGAAGTCTACGACCGGCGCGGGACCGACTGCGTCAAGTGGGACCGCGCGATCGAGCAGTTCGGCCCGGAGATCGAGGTCGGCATGGGGATCGCCGACATGGACTTCCGCGCCGCGCCGTGCATCACCAGGGCAATCGCCGAGCGCGCCGCGCATGAGAACTGGGGCTACCAACACCGCGACAGTTCCTTCACCGACGCGGTCGTGGCCTGGAACCAGCGCCGCTACGGTCTGGACATCGACCCATCGACGATCGTCTGGACCAGCGGCGTCCATCCCGGAATCATCGCGGGGCTGCACACCTTCGCCCCTCCCGGCAGCCGGGTCCTGATGACGACCCCCACCTACAACGGCTTCTACTCGGACCTGCGCTTCGCACGGAACGTCGCCGAGGACAGCGAGATGAAGGCGGTCGACGGCGTCTACGAGATCGACTGGGACGACTTCGAGCGCCGCGTGCAGCGGGTCCACGCCTTCATCCTCTGCAACCCGCAGAACCCGACCGGAAACTGCTGGTCGGCGGAGGACATGACCCGCATGGGCGAGATCTGTCTCGAGCACCGCGTGCCGGTGCTCTCCGACGAGATCCACTGCGATTTCGTGACCAAGGGACAGAAATACACGCCGTTCGCCAGCCTCGACCCGAAGATCGTCGACAACAGCGTCACCTTCAAATCCAACAGCAAGACCTTCAGCCTCGCCGCCAACAAGGTCGCCTGGTACTTCTCGACCAACCCCGCCTTCATGACACGTCTGCGCCAGTACACGCGGGCGGACCTCAGCACGCTGGGCATGTACGCCGCCCGCGCCGCCAACGACGAAGGCGATGAATGGCTCGACCAGCTTCTCGTCTACCTCGACGGCAACCACGACTACACCGAGGCCTACATCCGGGAGAACATCCCGCTCGTGAAGTACACGAAGGCGCAGGGCACCTTCCTCGCCTGGCTCGACATGGGCGACCTGATGGACAGGATCGACGCGCAGGGGAAGGCGGACCATGAGAACCGGACCGCGGCGCAGCCGGTGTCGCCGGAGAGCGTCCTGCAGCGCTGGCTGGCCGAGAACGCGCGCATCTATCTCAACAACGGACCCAGCTACGGGACCGGCGGCGAGAGGCACATGCGGATGAACATCGCGACCTCGCGCACGCTCGTGAAACGCGCCCTCGACAATCTGTCCAGCGCCGTCGCGGAGCTCTAGCGAGAACGCGGCGGCAACAGAGAAAGCCCGGCGTGACGCGCGCGGTCGCCTCCTTCGAGGTCACCGGATGGGACCAGGGCGAACCCGAGTCCGGCGCCGGGGGGCCGACCCTCTCGCACGCCACCGTGCTGAAGCGGTTCGGCGGGGACCTCGTGGCCGAAAGCGAGGCCCGGCTTCTCATGTGCCAGGCGGATGTGGCGGATATCACGGCGGGAGCGGGCTACATCGCCCGCGAGGTCGTGCGCGGGGCGCTCGGCGGACGGGAAGGGACGTTCGTCATGCAGCACTGGGGGCTGAGCGCGCATGGCCGCGAACAGACGGGCGGACAGATCGTGCCGGGCTCGGCGACCGGCGATCTGAAGGGACTGACGGGCTCCGTAGAGATCGCCGTCGACGGCGACGGAGCGCACACGCTGACGATCGACTACGAACTTCCGGACGCGTGAGGCGGCGGGAGACGCCGCGACCCGGCGTGACGCCTTGCCGCCCGCTTCCGGTTTTGACACCGTAACTTCAGCGCAATGCCGGACGAGGCAGCCCGGCGTTTCCACCTGAGAGGGATAGTACGATGAAAAGATGGTTCCCGATGCTTCCGGCGTTCCTCCTCGGCGCAATGCTGGCGACGGTACCGGCGCAGGTCGAGGCACAGTTCGACGAGGTCGGTTCGATCACCTTCCCGACCTCCGCGACGGGCGAGGCCCAGCAGCACTTCCTCCGGGGCGTGGCGATCCTGCACAGCTTCGGCTGGAAGCAGGCGCGCGAGCAGTTCCACGCGGCGCAGGAACTGGATCCCGATTTTGCGATGGCCTACTGGGGCGAGTCGCTCGCCTACAACCACCCGCTCGTTTCCCAGATGGACCCGACGGATCCGAGAAAGGCGCTGCAAAGGCTGGGCGAGACTCCTGCCGAACGCATGGCAAAAGCGCCGACGGACCGGGAGAAGGGCTTCCTGAAGGCCGTCGAGATCCTGTGGGGCGAGGCCGACCATACGGAGCGGCGCGTCGGGTACATGGAGGCGATGCGCGACCTGTACGAGGCCTATCCGGAGGACTCGGAGATCGCAGCTTTCTACGCGCTCTCGCTGCTCGGGGCGACCGCGGCGACGCGCGACCTGAGCCAGCGCTGGAACGTGATGGCGGGGGCGATCGCGCTCCGGCTGTTCAACGCCAATCCGCTGCACCCGGGCGCGGCGCACTACACGATCCATTCCTTCGACAATCCGATCATGGCCCCGCTCGCGCTGGACGCGGCTTACGCCTTCGCGGACATCGCCCCGGCGGTTTCCCACGCGCGGCACATGCCGACGCACATCTTCATCCAGCACGGGATGTGGGAACGCGTGTCCGGCAACAACCAGTCGGCCTACGACGTGGCGCAGGAGCTGTGGCAGCCCGGCGACGCGGTGGGCGACGCGGTGCACTCGCTCGACTGGGGCCAGTACGGCGACCTGCAGCGCGGCGACTACGAGAAGGCGCGGCTGTGGATGGATCGGCTCGCGGACATGGTCGACAACGAGGGCTTCGCGACGACGGGCGGGGCGCGCGGCGCGGCCGGCATCGCGCGGGCGCAGAACGCGGTCTCGCTCCTCAAGGCGCGCTACATCGTCGAGACCGAGCAGTGGGAGACTCAGCCGATCACGGAGGACTCCCCGGCGCACGAACTCCTCGCCACCGGACTCAGCGCCCACCGCATGGACGACCAGGCGACCGTCACCGAGGCGGAGGCCGCCCTGAAGGAACTGTCGGACGGCGAGGGCTACACCCACGTCATGCACAAGCAGGTCGGGGCGCTCCGGCACGCCGCCATGGGCCATCCGGACGTGGCGATCGGTCTCATGGACGAGGCGGAGGCCGAGGTCATGAGCATGGCGCCGCCGCGCGGCTCGGCGAGCCCGGTCAAGCCGCTGCACGAACTCTACGGCGAGCTGCTGCTCGAACTGGGGATGCCCGACAAGGCGGTCGATAAGTTCGAGACATCGCTGCTGCGGATGCCCAACCGGCCGCGGTCCCTGCTCGGCCTGGCCCGCGCGCACGCCGCCAGCGGCGACGCGATCCTCGCCGCCGAAGCCTACGCAAAGGTCGCCGATTTGTGGAGCGGTCTCGCGCACGCGGGCCTCATGGAGGCCGAGGCCTTCCTGAACCAGGCCGAGAGCGAGGGGAACCAGGGGAACCGGTAGCGACCTCCCCACATTCACCGGACTCCGTCGTGAAGGGGTCCGGCCCCGGATCCGGCTCAGTAGAGCGCGAGCAGATCCAGGATAGGGACCCTCAGCAGCGCCGACCGGCCCGTCCGGACCTTCACGAGCACGTCGAGGGGCCGGAGGGGCCGGAGTTTTTCCGCCGCCTCAAGCAGTTCCGGAGGGACGGCGATATAGACGAGCCCGTCTCCGGGATCGGGGGCGCGCGCGAGCAGGAAGGGCTCCCCCTCGTAGAAGTCGATCCGCTCCGGTTCGGCCCGCTCCAGCGACAGGAACCGGACGGTCCAGCGGAGGCGCGCGCCGGCATACTCATCCGGGTTCGCGCGCAGCGCCGCGGCGGACACCCCGGCCATGACCCCGCCCTCGACGCCGACCGTATCGCCGTCGATGACGACTTCACGCACCTGCGCGACGGCGGGGGGCGGGGAATACGCACACGCCAGGACGACGGGCAGGAGCAGCTGACGTCGCAGGCGACCGCGACGAAGCGTTTTTCTGGTAAGGACCCGGTCGTCCACCTACATTCCTCGCGCCGCGACCCCGTCGCGAGACTCGTGAGACGGGGCCGTTCCCGTTCGAGATCCGACTCACCCAAGATATGGAATTCGCGTCAACCCGGTGTCAAACAGACTGATCTTCGTCGTCGGACTCGCCCTGCTCGCCGCAGTTCCGGCGACGCTCGAGGCGCAGGCGGAACGCATCGATTCACCCTATCGCTGGCGCGAGAAGGGCTTCCGCGTCGGCCTCTTCGGGGGCCACCACGCGGGGAACCGCGGACGGCTCGAGTTCGCGCAGGGACCCACCGCCGTGGGGGGTGCCAGGATGCGCGTCCGCGCGTCAAGTCCCCTCTCTCTTGAGCTTGGAGCCACGTACGGGGCGGCGGACCGATGGACGCTGGATGTCCTCGACGAGGCCGGACCCATGGTCGTCGACACCGTCGCCGCGGGCTGGCTGCGGGCCGATCTCGGCGCGCAGATCGGCCTCACCGGAGCGCGGACGTGGAACGGGATCCACCCCTACGGGCTCATCGGCGGCGGCTTCGTGTTCGGGGTCGATGAGGGCGCCTCCGAGTTCCTCGCCGACCAGGCGCTCGAACCCTTCCGGTACGACATCTCCACCGCGCCGCACATCTTCGTGGGGCTGGGGTTCGAGATCTTTCCGTCGGAGACGATCGGGATCGGCTTCGAAGTCCGCGACTACCTGGTCCGCGTGACGTCCCCGGACGGATTCCTCTTCGGAACCACGCTGGAGCTGTTCGACGCCTCCGGAGCGCCGGCACCGCAGGGTTCCGTGTGGGGTCACAACCCGGAGTTCAGCATCTCCATCTGGTACTACTTCTGATGTGGTATCCGGTGGCGAACCCGCGCGGCGGCCGGGCATGAACGACGCGGACTGGATCTCCTTCGACGAGGCCCTCGCACTCGTGCTGGACGCTGTGTCGCCTCTGGAGGTGGAGAAGGTTCCGCTCTCCGCCGCCCCCGGCCGCTCCCTCGCACACGGCGTGGAAGCCGTCGCCCCGCACCCGCCATGGGACAACAGCGCCATGGACGGATTCGCCGTGCGGATCGACGAGGTCCGCGGCGCGGGCCCGGAACGGCCCGTGGTCCTGCCGATCTCCGACGACATCCCGGCCGGCGCCTTTCCGCGCGGGCCGCTGGAACCCGGCTCCGTGGCGCGCGTGATGACGGGGGCGCCGGTGCCGGAGGGTGCCACGGGCGTCGTCCGCGTCGAGCACACGGACGGAGGTGCGGACGGCCGCGTGAGCATATTCGACGACGCGGACGGCGAGCGGCACATCCGCTTCCTCGGGGAGGACGTGCGGACGGGCGACACGATCGTGGAGCGTGGGGAAGAGCTCGGGGCCGCTGCGTTGGCGCTGCTCGCGACGGCCGGCTGCGAACAGGTGGACGTGGGCCGGCGCCCTCGCGTCGGCGTGCTCGCGAACGGAGACGAACTCGCGGACTTCGATGAGTTCGAGGAGGTGCGGGCCGGGCGGCGGATCATGAATTCGAACGGGTACGCGCTCGCCGCCCAGCTCGCGGATTCCGGGGCGGAGCCGGTGCCGCTCGGCATCGCGCGGGACGACCCCGACGACCTGCACCGCTGTCTCGCTGGGGCCGAATCCTGCGACGCGATCGTCTCCGCGGCCGGCGTGAGCGTCGGCGAACACGACTACGTGAAGCAGGTGCTCGACGAACTCGGTTTCGAACGCGCCTTCTGGCGTCTGCGGATGCGCCCCGGCAGCGCCGCCGTCTTCGGCCTGCTCGGCGGCCGGCCGTTCTGGGGCGTTCCGGGCAATCCGGCCTCTGCGCTCGTCACGTACGAGACGCTCGTGCGACCGGCGATCCGCAAGATGGCGGGGTTCGCGCGCCCCTGCCGGCGACCGCTGCGGTGCGTCGCGGCCCACGACCTGCGCGGCCCCCGCGACGTGCTCTCGTTCCTGCGCGTGCTCATCGGATCCGCCGAATCGGGCGCCCTTACCGCCCGCCTGAGCGGCCCGCAGGGGTCGGGCAACCTGGGGTCCATGCTGGCCGACGGGCTGCTCGCGATCCCGGTCGGGACCGACGCCATAGGCGCCGGAGATCCGGTCGACGTGATCCCGCTCAGGGAGTGGGCGAGTCCCGCCTGACGCGGGGTTCCGCCACGGGCTGCGAACCGCCCGTCAGATGCGGACGACCGCCGCCGCCATCGTGTAACCGCCCCCGATCGAGGTGAGGACGATCGTGGCCGGCTCGGGCACGGGCCCGTGCTTTCCGCGGACGAGTTCGTCAAGTGTCACCGCGACGGTCGAGGCGGACATGTTGCCGTAGTCGACGATGTTGTGGACGACGCGCCCCTTCGGAAGTTCCAGCCTCTGCTCGAGACCCTGCGTGATCCGCGCGTTCGCCTGGTGAGGAATCACGAAATCGACATCGGACCAGTCGAGACCCGCCTTGCGGAGCGCCTGATCGCCCACTTCGGCCATCTTGACGATCGCGTTGCGCACGATCCGCGGCCCTCCCTCCATGTGGAGCAGCGGAATCCGGTCCCCGTCGTCGCGCCAGCTCTGCCCCACGAGGAACAACGGATCGCGCGCGAACCAGCCCGACGCCGCCATCGGACCGAGTACGCCGTGATCCGTTTCGCTCCGCTCGAGCACGGCCGCTCCGGCCCCGTCGCCGAAGAGCACGGCCGTCCGCACGTCCGTGTAGTCCACGAGCCGCGTGAGGGCATCGCCCGAGACCACCAGGACCCGCTCCGCCATGCCGCTGACGATCGCCGACCAGGCCGCCCCCACCCCGTACACAAAGCCGGCGCAGGCCGCGTTGATCGAGAATCCCCCCAACCGCGGATTCCCGATCTTCGTCGCCACGGTACAGGCACTGTTTGGAACCTCGTCGGACGGCGACACGGTCGCGACATAGAGCTGGTCGATTTCGTCCGGCTCGCGGCCGGCCGCCTCGAGCGCGGCGAGCCCCGCCCGGGCGCACATGTCCTCGGTCGTCAGGTCGCTGCCCGGCGGGATTCGCCGGCGCGACCGGATGCCGGTCACCTGGTACGCCCACCGATCGAAGACGTCGGGGGCCGACAGCCCGTTGACCCCCTCGACACCCCTGAGCGCGGATCGCGCCTGCCCGATGTCGAACGATTCGCGCAGCGTACCCATGCCGAGAAGCTGGAAGTTGTCGATGCTGTCAGGCGGCAGGTAGCTGCCGGTACCCGTGACCGCCGCGGTCACTCTGGCTGCCAAGGCCGTCTCCATCGTCCGTGGGCAATATCCGTGGGCCAGCAGCCCACGCAGGGTCTTGCCAAGGGCTGCTGGGCGTCCCGCCGGAAAGTCCGAGAGTATACGGCGGCGACCGGGATGGTTGCTAGCCTGCGGCCGCCTGGATGGCTGGAGGAGGTGAGTGGGCGAGCAGGAACTGCGCCGCGGCTGAGCGGGCCGCCTCCGCCAGCGTTCGCGTCGGGCACGGCCGGGTCGGCATCACGCGGGCGCACTCCCGTACGCTCGCCTGCGACCAGCAGGAGTCGGGCTGGCCGTCGCCGCACTCCCGAATGAGCAGCTTCACGCTGGCGGGCAGTCGGAGCACCGCCTCGCTGTCGAACTCCTCGGCCACCGCGTAACGCACGAGATCTTCGGCCAGGCGCAGTTCCACGCCGGCATCCAGCAACTCCTCGAGGGAGACGATCAAGAGAGCAAAATCGGCGCGGTCACGTCCCAACCGCACCAGAAGCTCCCGCCCCACGCCGCGGCGAAGGGCATCGGCGGCCTTCTCGAGCGCGACAGGCATCGCCCCCGGACCGACGACGGACGCCGCATCCCGCAACTCCGCGGCGAACGTGTCGACGGCGGCGAGGACGACTTCCGGCGACATCCCCTTCGCCACGCCCTCCATGGCCTTGTCGATGAGCAGACCCCGGGGTAGACCATCCTGCACACCGGCCTCGATGACCGAAAGCGTGCGCGCCGCGTAGACCGCGCCCAGATGACGGCTGAAGCGCGCCCGCGCGTCCTGGCCCGCAAGCGGTGGCCCGAGCGCGAGGAGCACGGCGGCGAGGAGCACGACCGCGGGAGACGGGCGCAGCAGCGCTTTTGCCACAGGCTGCTGCCTAGGGGGCCAACGAGCGCGCGCCTGCGCCGCCCGTGATCGCGATCACGGCATTCTGGTTGCCGTAACCGTCCTCCACATACCGTTCCGCATGCGGATCCGTGATCCAGGTCTCGCCGTCCACGAGGAACATGTACTTGTGCACGCCGGGCGGGAGCTTCACCCGTCCGGTCCACACGCCGGTCCCGTACGGATCGGCCAGCGCGACCTCCGGCTGCCAGTCGTTGAAGTCGCCCGCCACGTGGACCGACGCCGCGCCGGGTGCCTCGAGACGGAACTGCACGTAGTGGACTTCTTCGCCTACGAGCGCCGTCGCCGCCCCGGCCGGCTCGGAGACCACGTTCTCCCGCGGCAAGAGGAAGAAGACCCCTACGACCGCCGCCGCCGCGAGTCCCAGCCACGGCCGGATACGCACAGAGCGGGGATGCACCCACCAGTCCACGAGACCGGACAAGGGCCGGCGCCTCTCCTGGCGAACCTCGGCCATGACCCGCGATTCGAGTCCGACCGGAGCTCCCTGCACCCCCGAATCCCGCACGTCCGAAAGGAGGGCATCCCACCGTTCGGACTCCCTGCGAAGCTCCCGCGAGAGTTCCGAATGGTCGATTTCTCCGTCGAGGTACAGCTTCAGATCGTCGTTCATCGGTAGTTTTCTAACAGCACCTGTAACTGATCCCGAGCCCGATGGACGCGCATCTTCAACGCGGACACCGAAGCTCCAAGTCTCTCCGCCATCTCTTCGTAAGACCAGCCCTCGACATGCTTGAGGACGAAGGCTTCACGTTGCTCGTCGCTCAACGACTGCAGGGCCCGGTATATCTGCTCCCGTATCTCCGCTCGCTCGGCACGGGCTTCGGGAAGACCTCTCGTCGCCGCGAGGGGGCCGGCCGCCTCCAGCGACACCTCCCGCCGTGCCCGCCCCTTCAACTGATCCTTGCACAGGTTGACGGCGATCCGAAACAACCAGCCTCCCACCCGTTCCCGGTCACGGCAGCGGTCGAGGCTCCGAAAACCGCGGATGAACGTGCGCTGCACGATATCCGCTGCGTCGTCCGCGCGCCCGGTCATGCGCTCCGCGTAGCGGTACAGCACATCCTTGTACCGGCGCACGAGAACCCCGTACGCCTCGCGATCGCCCTCCAGTACGGCGGTCACGGCATCCGCGTCGCTCGGTTCATCGTCCGGAACCCGACCTTCCGGCCCGATCCGCAAGATCTTCTCTTCGTGAATAAGACGACCTCTACGGCTTTGCGGTCACTAGCGAAGTCCGGCGATTCCAACTTAGCGGAACCGCGATCCCCCAACTACCTTGAGCGCGTGAACGCCGGGAACGCTGTCCGAGACGCGCCGGACCTGTTCGGTCTCCGCACTCCGGCGCTCGTCCTCGATCTCGATGTCCTGGAGAACAACCTCCGGGTCATGCAGGCACGCACGGACGCGCTCGGCGTTCGGCTTCGCCCCCACGTGAAGACGCACAAGTGCATCGAGATCGCCGAACTCCAGCGATCGCTCGGGGCGTCGGGCATCGCCGTTTCCACGCTCGCGGAGGCCCGGATCTTCGCCGAGGCGGGTTTCGATGACATCCTGTGGGCCTTTCCGCTCAATCTCTCCCGGATCGGTGAGGCGGCCGCGCTCTCCCGGCGCGTCAGACTGGGCGTGACCGTGGACTCGCTCACCGCCGTCGAGGCCCTTGAGGCCGCGGACACCCCGTTCTCGGTATGGCTCGAAATCGACTGTGGCTACGGACGCTCCGGCGTCCCCTGCGACAGCGGCCGCGTCGTCGAGATCGCACGGCGGATCTCACGCGCGGGCCGGCTCGCGCTCGGCGGCTGCCTGACGCACGCGGGCCACACCTACGGCGCGGACTCGCCCGCCGCCGTCGCCGCGCTGGCGGAGGAGGAGCGACGGGCAATGGTCGAAGCAGGGGGCGCGCTCCGGGCGGCGGGACTCGAGCCGGGGGTGCTCTCGCTCGGTTCGACCCCGGGAATGAGCCGGGTCGAGACGCTGGACGGGATCGACGAGGCCCGGCCGGGGAACTATGCGCTCTACGACTACACGCAGACGCGGCTGGGATCGTGCGCGGTGAGCGACTGCGCGGTCACGGTGCTCGCGACGGTCGTGTCCGCCCGCGACGGGTCCGGCGGGGCGATCGCGGACTGTGGCGCGCTCGCCCTGTCAAAGGATGTGGGGCCGGACGATCCGCCTCACTACGGCCGCCTCTTCCGCAACGCGGCCGGAGGGGCGCTGAGCGATGATCGCGTGACCTCGGTGAGCCAGGAACACGGGCGGCTGTCCGGGCGGTTCGATGTCGGCGAGAAGGTCCGCGTCCTTCCGAATCACGCCTGCCTCACGGTCGCGCACTTCGATCGTTTCGAGGTCGTGCGGGGGCAAAGCGTGGTCGACCGCTGGAAGATCCGGCGCACGCGCGACTGATCCGGCGCCTAGCAGCCCCGCGCCGGCGTTAGCCGTCCGTGGCTGCTAGGGAGCGCGGTCGAGGGCGATGAGTTGCGCGAGGATGGAGACGGCGATCTGCGCGGGCGAGCGGGCACCGATCCGCAACCCCACCGGCCCGTGGATGCGGTCGCACGCCGCCTCGTCCAGCCCCCGCGCGTGGAGCGCCTCTCGGCGTTGCCGCTGCGTCCGGCGCCCGCCGAGGAGACCGACGTAGCCGCAACGGGAGGCGAGCGCGGTCTCGAGGGCGGGCTCGTCCAGCTTCTCATCGTGCGTGAGGATGACGACGCTCGTGCGAGGGTCGAGATCGAGGGCGGCCATCGCCTCGTCCGGCCAGCGGGAGTCGAGCGACGCGGCGTCCGGGAACCTGTCCGGCCGCAGGAAGGCCTCCCGCGGATCCACGACGACGACCTCGAAGCCGGTCCGGTGCGCCATGGCGCACAACGCATGCCCGATCGGCGTCGCCCCCACGATGACGAGCCGCGGGGGCGGGGCGAAGGACTCGACGAAGACGAGGCTGTCCGGATCGTCCCGCACGAGTTCGACGGCGCGGGCGTCCGACCGGCCGAGCCAGTCGTCGACGCGGGAGCGGGCCGCCCGGTCGAGCTCGGCGGACCCGAGCGTTCCGAGCGACCGGTCCGGTTCGAGGAGGAGTTGCCGCGAGCGCGTGGGCGGCGCCGCGCCGGTGAGGAGCACGCCCGGGGCGCCGGCCTCCTGGAGCTGCCAGAGGCGATGCCAGACGGGGTCGCCGGGGTCGTAGCGGTCGAGGAGGACATCGATCTCCCCGCCGCAGGAGAGGCCCACGCCCGCGGCCATCTCGTCGGTGATCCCGTACGTGACGGAGGCCGGCGCGCCGCCGCCCAGCAGCGCGGAGAGCCGTTCGTGCAGGTCGCCCTCCACGCACCCGCTCGAGATCGAGCCGCTCAGCTCCCCGGCGGCCGAGATCGCGAACCGCGCGCCCGGTGGCAGCGGAGCCGAACGGCGCACGGCGATGAGCGTCGCCATGGCGATCGGATCGCCCCGCTCCGCCCAGCGCGCGATGTCCCCGCGCACGGCCCGCAGGCTCATGCCGGCCGACCCGGACCCGCGTAGCGCCACACGGGGCTAATCGCCGCTGCGGGCTTCGCGCACCGCCTCGGTGAGCGCGGGCAGCACCTCGAACACGTCGCCCACGAGGCCGTAGTCCGCCACCCCGAAGATCGGTGCATCCGCGTCGCGGTTGATCGCCACGATGACCTTCGCCGTGCGCATCCCGGCCAGGTGCTGGATCGCTCCGCTGATCCCGACCGCGAAGTACAGGTTGGGCGACACGGTCTTGCCGGTCTGGCCCACCTGCTCGCCGTGCGGCCGCCAGCCCGCATCCACCACCGCCCGGCTCGCGCCGAGCGCCGCCTCGTCGCCCAGCGCTTCGACGAGCGCCTCCAGCAGCGGCCAGTGCTCCGGCCCCTGCATTCCGCGGCCGCCGGAGACGATCGTCGTCGCCTCGCTCACGTCGAGGCGGTCGCGATCCCCCTGCTCAAGGGCGGCCGTCCGCACCCGGCCCTCCAGCCCATCGAGATCCAGATTCGAGATCTCCCCCGCCGCCCCCTCCCCGGCCGGCGCGAAGACGTTCGCCCGAATCGTCATCACGGCCGGGCCCGGGGTGAAACGCAGGGTCGCGATCGCCTTTCCGGCGTACATGGGCCGGCGCACGACGATGGCGCCGTCCTCGCGCCGGCACTCGATGACTTCCGAGGCCACGCTCCGCCCGAGCCGCGCCCCGACGCGAGGGGCGATGTCCCTCCCCTGTGCGGTAGCCGCGAAGATCACCGCGTCGTAGTCTCCCGCCTCGACGAGCCGGGCGATGGCGGCCGCGGCGATGTCCGGCTGGCACAGCGTGAGAACCTCCGACTCGCCCACGTAGGTGTGGTCGGCACCGAAGCCGGCGAGTGCTGCCGCCGCCTCGGCCGTGCCGGGAGGACCGAGCGCCACGACGTGGGTCTCGCCTCCGGCATCGGCGGCGATCCGCCGCGCGAGCCCGACCGCCTCCCTGGAGGCCCGGCTCACCGCCCCCTCCCGGATCTCGGCGTACGCCAGCGCGCCGGGCATCAGAGCACCCCCGCTTCGTCGCGCAGCGCCCGCACCAGTTCCGGCACCGCGTCCACGCCCTCTCCGACGATCCGGCCCGCGGCCGGCGCCGGCGGTTCGTCGAGGCGGAGGAATTCGATGGTCGGCGCGTCGAGCGTCACGTCCCGCTGCTCGAGCGGCTTCCGCTTCGCCGCCATGATCCCCTTGAGGCTCGGATACCGCGGCTCGTTGAGCCCCTTCTGCGTCGACACGACGGCGGGCAGCGGGAACTCGACCACCTCGTGACCGCCCTCGACCTCGCGGCGGGCCGTCGCTTCCCTTCCCGCGATCTCGAGGCCGACGACGACGGTCGCGCAGGGGAGGCCCAGAAACTCGGCCACCATCTGCGGGACCTGCATGTTGTCGTCGTCGATCGCCTGCTTCCCGAACAGCACGAGGTCGACCTCCCGACCCCGAATCTCGTTGGCCAGCGCGCGCGCTACGGAGAGCGCGTCGTGCGAACCCGCGCAGGCGAGGAGGACGCCCTCATCCGCCCCCATCGCAAGCGCCTGGCGGATCGATTCGGCGGTCTCGGGGGGGCCGAGCGCGACGACCGTCACCTTCCCCTCCCCCGCCTCTTCCCTGCGGCGGATCGCATCCTCGAGCGCGAACTCGTCGTACGGGTTCACGACGTACTTGACGCCGGCCGGGTCCAGTCCCGCGCCGTCGGGCGTCACTCTCACCCGCGTGGCCGAGTCCGGCACGCGTTTCATGCAGACTATGGTATTCATCCGTCTTGTTCTTCTGAATGGAGTCAGGCGTTCTGGTAGGTCTCGATCTCGTCGGAAGTCAGCGCGCACACGCGAAACGCGATAAGGTCGATGAGGGAGTCCGTGACGTTCTTCTGGCGGAGGTTCCGCGCCCGCGCGTCCTCCGCGGAGGGTCGCGCCTCGCGCAGGGTCACGAGCCGGGCGGCCAGCCAGTCCAGGAAATCGTGTACGACGTCGCGGTGTTCGCGGTCGCGGTCCGGCTCGCCGTTGGGAGCCTTCGGGAGGAACGCATCGATGAGCGCGAGCAGCCCGGGGAAGATCATCTCCGTGAGTTCCTCGTCGCCGATGAGTTCCTCTTCGGTGATCTCCTCCCAGCTCATCTCGTTCCAGTACAACTCGCACGCCTCCTCGAACAGGTGGCGCCGCACTTCGGGAGACGCCTTCCTGAGGACGATGTCGCCGGGCGAGAGCCTGCGCCCCGCGACCTTCTGCATGCCGCGAATGCGTTCCTGGATGAGGGTTCGGCCGGCCAGAGAGTGGGCTCGGTCGGGCGTTTCGGCGGCGGCGGGCCGGGGTTGCGTTTCGTTGTTCACGGAGCCGAAGATGCGACGGCCACGGTGAAGGAACAAGCGCCAGGCCGAACGCCGACGGGAGCCGGTGCAACGGCCGGCTTCGAGGGCGTGTTACCCAAGCGATGGGGACGTCTTTGGCGGAGGAAACGCGAACGCGCAGCGGATCGCAGGGCGACGCGGCCGGTCCCGGTTCCGGACCTGTCGAGCCGCCGGATCCCGGCGCGGACGAACCCGGCCTCGTGGAAGCCGTGCAGGCCGGCGACTCGCAGGCGTTTTCCCTGTTCGTGACGAGATACACGGACCCGGCCTACGCCGTGGCGCTGTCGATTCTGCGGCACGAGCAGGACGCGGAAGATGCGGTGCAGGCCGCTTTCATTCGCGCGCTCGAGCGGATCGGGCAGTTGCGGCCGGGAAGCCGTTTCGGCCCGTGGTTCTATCGCGTGCTGAGGAGCACGTGCCTGAACCTCAGGCGACGCGAGTTGCTGCGGACCCATTCGGAGCTGAAGGACACTGCGGCGTCGCGGGACGACCCGCACCGGGAGTTCGAGCGGAAGTACGCCCGGCAGCGGGTGCTCGACGCGCTCGCGGAGCTTCCGGAACGACAGAGAACGGCGGTCATGATGTACGACCTCGAAGGGTACGACCACGCGGAGATCGCGGAGATCCTCGGGATCGCGGTCGGAACTTCCAGGGCCAACCTTCACCACGGCAGGCACGCGCTGCGCCGCCTGCTCGGCGAAGTGCCGGCGTCCGGCGCCGGAGGAACGGATGAGGATGGAGATGAATAGAAGCGATCGGCATCGGCGTAGCGGGGGCGGGCCGGCGTGGGCGGCGTATCTCGAGCCCCTGCGGCCTGACGAACTCACGCGGCGGCGCCTGCGCCGGAACGTGATGGCGGCGGCGGAAGCGCTGCTCGAGCGGCGGCCGCTCTCGTGGCTCGACGTGACGGCAAGCTGGTCCGCGGCGCTTGCGCCGCTCGCAGCCGGGCTGCTCGTCGCAGCCGGGGTCCTGCTGTATCGCATCTCGGTGCCGGACGCGCCCGAGTTCGCCGCCGATCCGGACGTGGCGCCGGTCGGGCTTGTGCGCGCGTTGGCGCCGGACGCCGAAGCCCCGCCGGAGTTGCTCATCGACCTCGCCGAGCCCAGTCGCGACGCGGTGCTGACCGCCGCCCTCGTTAGTCCCTGAAACGCGACACGAATCGGGTGCGTATGGACACTTCGAGATTCCGGGCGATCCTTCTCCTGACGCTCGTGTTCGCGGCGGGCGCCGCGATCGGCGTAGCAGTGGACCGCCTCGATCTTCTTGCGGACGCGACCGCGGCCGACCCGCCTGTGGAGACCGTGTCGCCCGAAACGCCGGATCGCGATGGCGGGTCGCGGGGGGGACAGACCACGATCGAGCAGTTCGCCGATGAACTGGGTCTGACGGCCGACCAGCGGTCGCAGATCGAGGGTTTCCTCGATCACTACCGCGACGGGATGCGGACGTTGCGCGGGGGCTACCGGACGTTGATGGATTCGGTCCGGACCCGGATCGAGTCGGTGCTGACGGAGGAGCAGGGTGAGGATTATCGGGAGTTGCTGCGACAGCGCTACGGGGGCGGGCGGGAGCGCGGCGGCGAACGGGGATCATCCCAGGGGCGTGACGACGCGCAGCGAAACAACTGACAACCCAGAGACGTCAATCCGCCCCTCGGGGAGCAAGGAAAACGATGACCATTCGACATAGATGTGGGTACGGAGACCGGCCGAGCGCCGGTCTTCGTCGATGGGGGTTCGTCCTGCTGCCGGCGCTTCTGCTCGCGGGAGCGTCGCCCCGGATGGCCGAGGCGCAGGTGCAGGCGAGCGGCAACGTCCGCCAAATCACGGTCGACGAAGCCGTCGAGATCGCGCTCCGCCGCAACCCCGGGTTGCTCCAGGCCTACTCCGCGATCGAGATGGCCGAGCACAACCGGCTGAGCGCGTACGGGACGCTCCTCCCGGGGGTGAACGCCTTCTTCAGCTACTCGAACTCGTCTACCGGTCGCCTCGACGCGCTCAGCCAGGGGATCGTCGCGACGAGTTACTCCACGCGGCTCCAGGCCAACTACACGCTGTTCGACGGATGGGGGCGTTTCACGAACCTGAAGAGCGCCCGGCTCGGGGTCGTCGAGCAGAACGCCCGCTATCGCGAGGCCGAGTTCCAGGTCATTCAGCAGGTGAAACAGGCCTACGCGGAGAACGTCGCGGCGCTCGAACTCGTGGCGGTGGAGGAACGCCGCGTCCAGCGGCAGGCGGACCAGCTCGAGTTCGTCCGGCAGCAGTTGGAACTGGGACGGGCCACGCGCTCGGACTCGCTCCGCTCGCAGGTCGATCTCAACAATGCGCAACTCGCACTTCTGAACGCGCAGAACAACGCGCGTACGCGGACCTTCGAACTCACCGAGGTCATCGGCTCCGAGACCCTCGTGGGGCCGACCGCGGAGGCGGAACTCGCGATGGCCGCGATCCCCTTCTCCCGCGACGAGCTGTTCGCGATGGCCGATGTGACGGCTCCCGCCCTGGAGGCGGCCTCCCTGGCCGTCGAAGCCGCCGAGGCAGCGGTGTCCGGCGCACGCTCCAGTTACCTGCCCACGATCTCGATCGGCGCCGGCTACGGGTGGGCGAATCAGGAGTTCCCGCCCTCCAACCGCTCCTGGTCGGTCGGGGTCTCCGGCAGCTATCCCCTCTTCAACGGCTTCCAGCGCGAGACGCAGGTGTTCCGCGCCCGGGCCGCCGCCGATCAGGCCCGGCAAAACGAACGGGCGGCGCGACTCAACCTCAGTTCGCTGCTCGACGCACGATACGCGACAGCGCAGTCGGCGCTCGCGAGCGTCGACCTCGCGGAGAGGAACGTCGAACTCAGCGAGGAGAGCCTCCGGGTCGTACAGGAGCGCTACCAGCTCGGCCTCGCCACGATTCTTGAGCTCCAGGACGCGCAGATCACGCTCACGCAGGCGGAGGTCGATCTGGTCCGCAATCGGTTCCTGTACGAGGCATCGGTCGCGGGGATCGAGGCCCTCCTTGGCCGGAGGCTCGACCAGCAACCCTAGCACCCGCATGTAGTATCTCTTCAACGTCGGCCCCGCGCGGAGTGTCCTCTGAGCGTGCCATGGTGGGCGCTGTTTCGGCGCCCCGATCGTCCGTTCAAGGACCCGACACGAGACGAGATGCCGATGTCCATATTCGAACGCTGCAGGCGTCGCTTCCCCCGGCGAGGCGGGGCCTTGGGCCCTGCCGCGATCTTCACGACGCTTGGACTCGCGGCCGCGGGCTGTGCGACCGGCGAGGCCAACGAGCCCGAGCAGACCCTCCAGACGCTGACCGCGGGGCACCAGACCATCGTCTCCAGCGTGGAGGCGACCGGCACGGTCGAACCGATCCGCGTGATCGAGGTCAAGTCGCAGGCGGGCGGCGAGGTCCTCGAACTGCCCGTCGAACTCGGCGACAACGTCGAACAGGGGACGCTCCTCGTGCGGATCGACCCGCGCGATGTGAACAACGCTCACGCCCAGGCCCAGGCCGATCTCGACGTCGCGGAGGCGCAGAACGACGTTGCCGAACGCCAGCTCGAACGGGTCGAGGCGCTTCACGAGTCCGACATCGTGACCTCCGAGGAACTGGAGAGCGCGATCCTCTCCGCGGCGAACGCGAGGGCTTCCCTCGTCCGCGCCACGACCAACCTCGAACTTGCCGAGGACAAGCTGGACGACGTGACGCTCCGGGCCCCCATCACCGGAACCGTCGTGGAACGGACGGTGGAGCAGGGGCAGGTCGTCACGGGGACGCGCGACCTCACCGGCGGCACGGTGCTGATGCGAATGGCCGACCTCACCGAGGTCCAGGTGCGCATGCTCGTCGACGAGACGGACATCGGCCGGCTCCAGCCCGGACTCCCGGCGGATATCACCGTCGAAGCGTACCCCAACCGGACCTTCCGGGGGGCCGTTCTCAAGATCGAACCGCAGGCGGTCGTCGAGCAGAACGTGACCATGTTCGCCGTGCTCACGCGCATCTCCAACGAAGAGGATCTGCTGCGGCCGGGGATGAACGCGGACGTCGAGGTCGTGATCGGGCGCCAGGAGGATGTGCTGGCGGTGGCGAACAGCGGGATCAAGACGCAGCAGGAGGCCCTGCAGATCGTCCGGGCGCTCGAAATCGACGCCGATGTCAACGCGCTGCTGCGCGACTTCCAGAGCCAGGATCGGCCGGACGGTGCGGCGCAGGGGGATGGAGCGGCGGAGGGCGAGGAGGAGGCGATGATCGGCGGGGTTCCGATGTCGGAGTTCCAGTCGATGTCGCAGGCGGAGCGGATGCGGGTCATCCAGAACCTGTCGGACGACGAGCGGCGGCAGATGATGCAGCAGTTCCGGAACCGCGGAGGAGGCGGACCCGGAGGCGGCCGAGACGCCGCCGCGCGGCGGCCCGACGAGCCCCGCCCGGCCTTCGTGTTCAGGTACGATGCGAGCGGCCTCCTCGACCTGAAGCCGGTCATGATCGGCCTCAGCGACTTCGATCACACGCAGATCATCCGGGGGCTCGAGGAAGGCGAGGAGATCGTCGCCGTTCCCACCTCGCTCATCGCGCAGCAGGAGTTCCTGGACCGGATCCGCAGCCGCACGGCGCTGCCGGGCATCGGCGGAAGGTGATGATGGTTCGATGATCTTCTTCGAGATTCTCCGGGTCGCCATGGACGCGATCCGCGCCAACAAGCTGCGCTCGTTCCTGACCATGCTCGGGATCGTGATCGGGGTCGGGGCCGTGATCACGATGGTCGCGCTCGGGGAGGGGGCCCAGCAGCAGGTCGAGAACCAGATCGAGTCGCTCGGCACCAACGTGCTCACGGTTCGCGCCGGGCAGGGCATGTTCCGCGGCGTGCGCGGAGGGTCGAACGCCCGGTTGACGACGGAGGACGTCGAGGCGGTGCGGCGCGGGGCCCCGGCGCTGGTGGAGGTCGCGCCGGAGATGCAGGGGCAGTTGCAGGTCCAGTTCGGGCGCAACAACGCCAACGTTCGAATTCTCGGGACGACGCCGAACTACCTGGCGGTCGAGAACCACACCCTCGAGCTCGGCCGCTTCTTCGACGAGTCGGAGAACCGCGGCCGGAGGCGGGTCGCCGTGCTCGGGGGCGCGGTCCCGGCCGTCCTGAACGCCGAAACCGCCGAACTCGTCGGCCGGACGATCTCGATCCGGAACATCTCCTTCGAGGTCGTCGGAGTGCTGGAGGAAAAGGGCGGATCGGGCTGGTTCAACCAGGACGAGCAGATCTTCGTCCCCCTGGAGACGGCGCAGTTCCGGTTGCTCGGGACCGACCGCGTGAGCCAGTTCAAGGTCGTCGTCGAGAGCGAGGCGGCGATCCCGGTCGCGATGGTGCAGATCGAGGAAGTGCTCCGGCGCGAGCACCGCATTCCCCTGGGGCGGGAGAACGACTTCTGGATCTCGGACAGCGTGCAGTTCCTCGAAATGGCGCAGGAGACGACGCAGACGTTCACGATGCTGCTCGCCGGCATCGCCGCGGTCAGCCTCCTCGTCGGCGGCATCGGGATCATGAACATCATGCTGGTGTCGGTCACGGAGCGAACGAAGGAGATCGGCGTGCGCAAGGCGCTCGGCGCCACGAGGAGCGCGATCCTGCTCCAGTTTCTGCTCGAAGCCACGACGCTCTGCATGACGGGCGGCATCCTCGGAGTCGCTTTCGCGTACGGCGCGGCCGAGATGCTCTCGCGGTCGGCGGGCTGGACGATGGCCATCGCGCCGCAGGCCATCGGCCTCGCGGTGGTCTTCGCTGCCGCGGTGGGCATGTTCTTCGGCCTCTGGCCCGCCCGGCGGGCGGCCCGGCTCGATCCGATCGTGGCGCTCCGGTACGAATAGGCTGCGAATGGCGGGACGTCGCGGGCCGATGTATGGTCCCGGCATGAGTGTTCCGCTGACATCCCTTCCGGATTCCGCCCGCGTCTGGATCTACGGGACGGATCGTCCGCTGACTCCCGAGGAGCGCGACGCGCTGATGGTCGACCTGCGCGCCTTCGTCGACATCTGGACCGCGCACGGGGCCGCGCTCCGGGCGGGCGTGGACTGGGTCGAAGACCGGTTCGCGGTCGTCGCCGTCGACGAAGCCTCGGCTCCTGCGTCCGGGTGCTCGATCGACGCGATGGCCCGGCGGCTGGGCGCGCTCGAGGAACGACTGGGTTGCTCGCTTCTCGACAGCACGCGCGTGTTCTACCGGGACGAGTCCGGCGCGATCGAGAGTTGCGCGCGGGCGGAGTTCCGGGCGCGGGCGACGACAGGAGCGATCAGCGACGCGACCCCCGTCTTCGATCCCACCATCGACACGCTGGCGGCACTGCGCGCGGGCGAACTCGAGCGGCCCGTCGCCCGTTCGTGGCACCGGCAACTCCTGAGCCGCCCCGGCGGACGGTCCTGACGCGGGGACCGGCGTGACGGGGGGGCCGGGGAGCGGCGCTTCCGGCGCCGCGCGGGGGAAGCTGGCCTTCGCCCTCTCAGGCGGCGGCGCGCGGGCCGCCTACCAGACGGGCGTGCTGAGCCATATCGGCAAGCGGCTGCCCGGGCTTCGGGTCCCTCTCCTCACAGGCGTCTCGGCAGGCGCGATCAACGTGGGTTTTCTCGCCGCCTATGACGGAAATCTACGCGGCGCGACGCAGGCGCTGAAGCGCCGCTGGCTCTCGCTCACGACGGAGGAGGTGCTGCGCACCAACCCCGCTTCCCTGCTGAAGGTCGGCGTGCGACTCGGGGGATCCCTTCTAGGCGGCGGCACCGGGCTGAGCCCCCGTTTCCGAAGCCTCGTCGACACGTCACCGCTACGGGAGTTCATCGAACGCGACGTCGACCGCGGAGAGATCGGGAGCCGGATCGAGGCAGGGGACCTCGAGGCGGTCGGGCTCACCGCGATGTCCTACCAGACGGGGCGCACGGTCCTCTTCGTACAGGGAGACCCACAATCGGCGCCGAGGCCCGCGAGCTCGCACTACCGACTCGTGCGGACGGACATTTCGGTGGACCACATCCTGGCCTCCGCGTCGATTCCGCTCGTGTTCCCGGCCGTCAAGCTCGGGCAGCAGTATTACGGAGACGGGAGCTTCCGCACCGCCGCCCCGCTGGCGCCCGCGATTCACATGGGGGCGGACCGCATCTTCACGATCTCGGCCCGCTATCGGCGGTCCGAGCTGGAGGCGCGCGCGCCGGACACGACCGGATATCCGCCGCCGGCGAGAGTCCTGGGCCTGCTGCTAAATTCGGTGTTCCTCGACACGCTGGACTGGGATGCGGCCGCGCTGCGCAGGATCAACCTCCTCGTCGGCCGACTCCCCCCCGAAGTTTCCGAGCGCCAGGGGCTGCGTCACGTCGACCTGCTCATCCTGAGACCCTCCCGGGATATCGGGAAGCTGGCGCGCGACTTCGAGATCGAACTTCCTCCGGCGCTGAGGTTCCTCGTGCGCGGCCTGGGCACGCCGGACATCAAGACGGCCGACTTCGTGAGTTATCTCCTGTTCGAGAGCGAGTACATCCGGACGCTCGTGGAACTGGGAGTCTCGGATGCCGAGGTGAACTGGGACCGCATCGAGGCGTTCCTCACCTGACTGAGCAACGGACGATCGTCCACTTCGCCGACCTCCACCTCGACTCCCCGTTCGCGTGGTGCGAGGCGACGGGCGACGTAGCGCGGAGGCGTCGCGAAGCGCTTCGCGACACCCTGCTCGCGATCGTGGACCTCGTGCGTTCGTCCGGCGCGGACGCGCTCTTCTGCGGAGGCGATCTGTACGAGCACGACCGCGTCACGCTGGACACGGCGGACTTCCTGCGGCAGACCTTCGCCTCCCTCGACCCGGTGCCGGTCTACATCGCGCCCGGCAATCACGACTGGTACGGGCCGACGAGCGTCTACGCGACGGGGGGCTGGAGCGGGAACGTCCACATTTTTCGGGATGCGGCGCTGCGGGCGGTCTCCCTCGCGCCGGGCATCACGCTGTGGGGCGCCGCGCACTGCGCTCCCGCCAACACGGACAATTTCCTCGGCGACGGCTTCCGGATCTCCGGCGAGGGGGCGCACGTGGCGCTCTTTCACGGAGCGGAACGGTCGTGGCTCGCGGCACAGGGCGAAGGCAAGGCGCCGCACGCTCGCTTCGAGACCGCGGAAATCCCGGACAGCGGGCTGGATCACGCCTTTCTAGGCCACTATCACCGGCCGGCGGACGGCGCGCATCACACGTATCCGGGCAATCCCGACCCGCTGCAGTTCGGAGAGGAAGGGGAGCGCGGGCCCGTCGTGGCGACGATCGACGCGACGGGCGAGGTCACGCGGGAGCGCCACGTCGTCGCGGTCACGCCAGTGTACGACCTGCGGCTCGATGTCACGGGCCTCACGAGTCGCCAGCAGATTCGGGACGCCCTGCGCGCGATGACGGAGAGCCTCGCGGGACTCGCGCGTCTCACGGTGTCCGGCGACCTGGAGCCGTCGCTCGACCTCCAGGAGAACGCGATCCGCGAGCAGTTGCTCGACACGTTCGACGCCGTGCAGATCCGGAAAACCGATTTGCACCTTGCCTACGACCTCGACGAGATCCGCGGCGAGCCCACGGTGCGGGGGCGGTTCGTCGACGATGTGCTGGGAGCGGGGTTGCCGGACGATGAGGAGCGCCGTGTCCTGCGGATGGGACTCCGGGCTCTCGACGGACGCGACGATCTCGAGGTGCTGTAATGCGTTTCGAGTCGGTGACGGCCCACCGCTTCGGCCCCTTCCGCGACGAGACGCTGGAACTGGCGCCGGGCATGAACGTCGTCTTCGGCCGCAACGAGGCGGGCAAGTCGTCCTGGCACGCCGCGCTCTATGCCGGGCTCTGCGGCATTCGGCGCGGCAAGGGGGCGATCCGGAAGGAGGAAAGGCGGTTCGCGGAGCGCCACAGGCCGTGGGACGGCGACGAGTGGGAGATCGGGGCCATCGTCGCCCTCGAGGACGGACGGCGCGTGGAGTTGCGGCACGACCTGGCGGGAAGGGTCGAGAGTTCGGCGGAGGACACGAGCGTCGCCAGACGGGACTATTCGGGCGAGATCCTGTTCGACGGGGCGCCGGACGGCTCGCGGTGGCTGGGTCTGAATCGCCGCTCGTTCCTCGCCACCGCCTGTGTGCGCCAGGCGGACATTCTCAAGGTCCGGGACGATCCCGAATCGCTGCAGGAAGACATGCAGCGCGCCGCGGCGACGGCCGGTGTGGACCAGACGGCGGCTGCCGCGCTGCAGCGGCTCGAGGAGGTGCTCCGGGAACGCGTTGGGTCGACCCGGGCTCCGACGAAGCCTCTCATGACGACCGCGCGGCGGGTAGCGGAGTCGCGAGAGGCGCTGGAGGCGGCCCGCGAGGCGCAGCGGGACTTCCAGGAGCGTCGCGCCGAGGTGGAAACTCTGGAACAGGCGGCGAGGGACGCCCGGCGGCGCGTGGAGGCAGCGGCGGCCGCGCTCGCGAGCGCGGAGGCGGAGGCGCTCGCGGAGCGGCTGCGGGAGGCGCGGGCCCTGCACGAGGAGTTCCCCGAGGGGGCGCCGCACCCGGTCCCCGAGGGCGGTGGGCTGACGAGAGCGGTCACCGAAGCGCTCACCACGTGGCGCAACCTCCCGGCTCCGGTGGAGCTGACCGGGCCCTCGGCGCGCGAGATCGGGGCGAGGATCGAGGGGGTCGATACGGAGCTGGCGGCCGCGCGGGCGGTCATCGCGGAGGCCGCCGCGGCGGACGCCGAGGCTCGCCTCGCCAGCGTGCATGAGCTGCATGCGCTCTTCCCGGACGGCGGCCCCCGGGTCTCCCCGGAGGAGGACGCACGCATGGGGGAGATCCGCGATGCACTGCGCGCCTGGGAGTCGCTTCCCGCAGTTGAAGCGCCGATCGGCCGGAGCGTGGAGGAGCTCGAGGAAGAGCTGGCCAACCTCGAAGAGAGACGGCGGGCGCCCCTCACGGAAGGTCCGGCCGCGCGACCCGCAATGTGGCTGGCTCTTTCGGCGGTCGTGGCGGCAGGGGGCCTCGTCCTCGCCCTGCTGGCGCCCGATTCGGGTTCCGCGGGGCTCATCCTGTTCGCCGTCGGGGCGGCGGGTGTCCTGTCCCACAGGTTCGCGAGGACACGCTCCGACCGCTCGGAGATCGCGCTCGCCCTGGACGTGCGCCACGACAGTCTCCGGCGCGAACTCGCGTCGGCGCGCGCGGAGCATGAGCGCTACGAGGACGGGCGCCGGCATCGGCGCGAGGCGATCGGCCGCATGCGCGAGCTTGCCGATCCGGAGACCGCGGCGACCGCCGACCCGGAAACGCTCGCGGACGCCCTGCGCCGCGAGGTGGCGTCCCTGCAGGCCGGACGAGAAAAGGCCGGGCAGCTGGGCTCGCAGTGGGACGAGCTCAAGGGGTTGCTGGCCGGCTCGTCCTTCGACGCGCTTGTCGCCGAGACGGATCGGCGGCGCGAGGCGGCTGACGTCCTTGTCGCGGATGTGGCCGAGGCCGCGCTCGCGGACGCGAGGGCGCGGGGCATTACGCGGGGAGAGTTGGACGAACTCGAACGGCGGGCCGCGGAGCGACGTCGAACGTGGAGCGACGAGCGGGCCCGGCGCCTGGCGGCGGAGACGCGCGACGCACAGCGGTCGGAACGTGCCGCCGATGCCGCGAACAAGCTGCGCGAAGCCGGCGCGCAGGTCGGCGTGACCGCCGAAGATCCCGAGGATCTGGCTGCCGCACTGGAGCAATGGCGCGCCGGCCGGGAGCGGGTGCTCGACGAAGCCGGCGAGCGCAACGAGTCATGGGATCGCCTGCAACAGTTGCTTGGCGAGCGGACGCTGGAGGCGTTCGCGGACGATGTGGAGCGACTCCGCCTCCGGGCCGCCCGGCTCCTCGCCCGCAGCGGAGCGGACGTTGACGAGGCTCGGGCGAGACGGGTCACCGAGGCGACGCTGGAGGATCTGAAGGGAGAAGCGGAGGCGGCCCGCGAGGAGGTGCTGCGCGCGGGCGGCCAGCTCACCGAGCGCGAACATCACCTCCCCAGCGTCGCGGACGCGGAGGACGCGCTGGCAGCGGCCGAACGTGAACAGGCGAGGATCGCACGTCTCAAGGACACGCTGGACTGCACGATCGGGTTCCTCGAAGAGGCGCAGGAGCGCGTGCTGCGCGACATCGCGCCCATCCTCAGGCGGACCGTGCTCGAATGGCTGCCCGGGGTGACGGACGGCCGCTACACGGGATGCCGCATCGACCCGGAGAATCTGCTCGTGGAGGTCCGGGCGCCGGGCGGGCGCTGGCGGCCCGCCGAACTGCTCTCCCATGGCACGGCGGAGCAGATCTACCTGCTGCTCAGGTTCGCACTCTCACGGCACCTCACGCGCGAAGGCGAATCCTGTCCGCTCATCCTGGATGATGTCGTCGCCGCTTCCGACGCGGCACGGAAACGGGCAGTACTGCAGACGCTGTACGCACTCTCGCGCTCGACGCAGATCATCCTCTTCACGCACGAGGATGATGTGCGGGACTGGGCAACGGACCACCTCGCGGAACCCGACGGCCGCCTCATCGAACTCGGCGGACGGCGCGTCGAGAGTGAAGGAAACGGGCTGGCCGCCGCTACTTGAAGACCTTGTAGTCGGTCGAGTGGCCCGGGTTCACCTTCGCGGTCGGGTCGATGTGGTGGACCGCGTTGTTCACGGCGATCGCGGCCTCTCCGAAACCGGTCGAGATCAGTTCCAGCTTCCCGTCGTAGGTGGCGATGTCCCCTGCCGCATAGACGCCGGGGATGTTCGTGCGCATGCGCGAGTCCACCTCGATGCACCTCTTCCGCAGCTCGAGCCCCCATTCGGCGATCGGCCCGATGTTCGGAACGAAACCTATCAGAGCGATGATGCCGTCCACCTCGATTCGCTCCGTTTCCTTCGTCTTCGTGTGCCGGATCGTCGCGGCCTCCACCCGCTCGCCGCCGTGAATCTCCGTTACGGTGTGGAACGTTCGGAGCCGCAGTTCTCCGCGTTCATGCGCTCCCTCCACCTGGGCGACCGTGCTCTCGTGGGCCCGATAGCGGTCGGTCCGGTGAATATGTGTGAGCTCTCCGGCGATGTTCCGCAGCGCCCAACTCCAGTCGAAGGCGGAGTCGCCCCCGCCGACAAGAAGGACGCGTTTCCCGCGGAACACTTCCGGGTCCTTCACGTTCGTCGCGAGGCCCCGGTTCAGGAACTCATCCCAGCCCGGCACGCGCAGAGTGCGGCTCTTGAAGGCGCCCTTACCCCCCGCAATGACGACGGTGCGCGTGGGCCGCGGACCCTTGTCCGTGCGAAGATCGAAGCAGCCGTTTCCCGGATTGAGTTCGAGGACGCGCTCCTCTAGACAGACCTGCGCGTCGAACTGCAGACCCTGCGTGACGAGTTCCCGCGCCAGATCCTTGGCCAGCACCCGGGGGAAACCGGCGACGTCGAACACGTCCTTCTCCGGGTACAGCGCCGTAAGCTGACCCCCTAGTTCGGGAAGGACATCGATGATGCGGGCCGACGCACCGCGCATACCGGCGTAGAAGGACCCGTAGAGGCCGGTCGGACCGCCTCCGATGATGGTAATGTCGACTGTTTCTTCTTTCACGCCCAAGCCGTTCAGGCCGTCCGGGGATCGTCAGGCCGCGCTCTTCCATTTCCGCCGGAGGCAATGCGTTCCGTAATCGATGATCGCCCAGGCCGACGTTACGCCGACGAGCAACACGAGTGCGGGAACATACCGAGGGTTGAAAATGAGGGCGAGGAGCGTAAGAAATTGCAGGCCGGTGGCGATTTTGCCCGGCCACCGGGGCTTGAAGGGGATGATGATGGAGACGAGCCGGGCCAGGAGGTAGCACCCGGCCGTATAGAGATCCCGGAGGATCAGGATCACGAACGACACCCCGTCGAGGCTGCCCGCCGCCAGGAAGCCGGAGAGGGCGAGCAGGACGAAGAGCTTGTCGCAGAGCGGGTCGAGCAGGAGTCCGACCTGGGAGCGCGTCCCGCTTACGCGGGCGATGAACCCATCGAGGACGTCCGTTGCGCCCGCCGTGGCCACGAGAAGAGCCATCATGCCGGGGTCCGAGACCACTATGAAGGCGAGGCCGAGCGGTATGCGGCTGAGGGACAGTAGATTCGACAGGGTCAGAAACCCCGGATCGTGTGTCTGTATCGGATTCCTCCGCTTCGACCTGGTCGACGGACCCGCCCCACGCACGGGAAGATGCACGTTCCTGGGGCGGGTCTCCAGTGCCCCGGCGAGCGTCGCCGAGGGTTCGCCGAATGCGGCGCGATGCATGCAGTCTACTGCGGCAGCTCGGCGCTGTCGGTTGCGAGGTCGCCGTCGTCCGGCCGCGGATCCAGCATCACCATGTCCTCCACGACCACGTCCACGGTGGGAATCGCGATGCCGTCGCGCTCGAACGACCCGTACTCGAGGTGGCCCTCGACGTAGAGGCGCGAGCCCTTGCGCACGTACTCGCCGACCGTCTCCGCCTGACGCCGCCAGAAGGTGAGCCGGTGCCAATCCGTGCGGCGCTGGGTCTCCCCGTTCTTGCGGAACACGCGGTTGGTCGCGAGCGACAGGTGCGCGACGGCGGTGCCGGAGGCGGTCTCGCGCACATCGGGATCGCTGCCGGCGTTTCCGACGAGGATGACGCGGTTCACCGTTCTCGACATGATTCTCTCCTTTGCGATGCGTGAGCAGGTCAGCGAGGCACGCGAATCTCCGATCGGGGGGAGGGACTTCAAACCGCATCTCCGCCACGGCCGGAGCTGGCCGGTCCCACCTTGACGCCGCAGCCGGGAGAGGGTCTGCTCAGGGATGATCCGGACGGACCTCTCTTCAGACGTCTCGCGGATCCGGGCCCGGCGGGGCCTGGTTCTGATCGCCGTCGCCATCGTCCTTTCGGCGACGATCTCCGTCATCGAGGTCATCGTCCGCGCGACGCTCGAAGGCCCCCGGATCACGGCGCTCGCCCAGTCGGTGGAAGGGCTTGGGCCGGGTTCCGCCGTCTGGGTGGCCGGGAGGTCGGTCGGGCGCGTGCTGTCGATTTCGTTCCAGGCTCCCGGAGCAAACGGACGCGATGCGTCGCTCGAGAGCCGGGTCGTGATCGAAGCCGTCATCGACCGGGCCGCCGAAACGATCCTGCGAGCGGATGCCACCGCCGACGTCCGACCGTCGGATCTCGTGGCGCCCGTCGTCCTCTCCGTGAACCCGGGCACGGGCTCCGCCCCCCCCTGGAACTACTCGGACACGCTGCGCGCTTCCGGTCCGCCGATCGAACCGGAGACGGTCATGGCGCTGGCGGACTCGCTGTTGGGGGCGGTACGCACGCTCGAAGTGGGCGCCTCCGAAGCGCAGGACGCGCTCGGCTCGGATCAGGGCTCGCTCGCCCGCTTTCGGGAGGATCCGGGCACGCTGGCCGGGCTGCGAAGCAGTCTCGAAGCGCTGGAGGAGCTGTTTCAGCAGGACTTTCGGCGCTCGTCGCTCGCGCGGCTCGCGACGGACACGCTCGTGAGCGCGGCCACGCGCCGCGTGCGGGAACGGTTCGCGACCTGGGAGGCGTCCCCGCGACTCGCGCACGGCGTCGGCAATCTCGAATCGACAGTCGAGGCGCTGGACGCGGTGCTGTCTCGTGTCGCGGCGATGATCGCGCGGCTGGAGCGCGGCGAGGGGACCGCGGGCCGGGCTCTCGTGGATGGGGAGGTCCGACGCCAAATCGCCGCCCTGCGCACCGCAGTCGCCGAGTTGGCGGAAGACCTCGGTTACAACCCGTCGCGCTGGCTCCGCATCCGCGTCTTCTAGCAGCCGGGCTGCCGGCTGGCCGCCGGCTCAGATCCTCCGCTTCGGAAGGCCGCCGTGGACGGCGAACCGGAGCAGTTCCGTCTTTCTGCCGCGCTTTCGCCGGACCCCGATGATGACGTGGTCGACCACCTGGTCGCGGTCTTCGATGGACACCGCCACATCGACGGACCCGTCCGCGGCCGAGATCCGCGTCCGCACCGACCGGCCCGGCTCCGCGTCCGCCGTACGTGCCGGATTGCGGCACAGCGTGCGGGACGAACGGCGCCCCCCCGGCACCGGCCGCGACAGCTTCAACAGACGGAACCAGTCGGGCTGATAGCTTATCCGCCACAGGTTGCCGAGCTGGTCGAGTCCCCTTCCTTCGCGATTGTGTCTGGCCATCGGGCGCTCGCGGGTCGCAGTTACGGTTGCGGCGCGGTCGCCTTGACCGTGCCCGGCGGCACCATTATGGTCGGTGCGTCCACCTCGGACCACATCCCCCGGCCGCAAGCAGGACACCTCACGAACCGACCATGCCGTACGCGGCGTGGCTGCAGCCCGGCTCACTCTCTTCCGGAGGCAGGCGATGGACATCGCCGAACTCAAGTCGAAGTCGATCGGCGAGCTTCATGACATGGCCGAAGAACTCGACATTCACAACTTCTCGGGCCTTCGAAAACAGGACCTGATCTTTCGGATCGAACAGAATCTCCTCGATTCCGACATCGTCCTCCGGGGCGAGGGCGTCCTCGAGATTCTGCCGGAGGGCTACGGCTTTCTGCGGAGCCAGGACTGGAACTACCTGTACGGCCCGGACGACATCTACGTCTCCCCGTCGCAGATCAAGCGCTTCGACATGCGGACGGGCGACACCATCCAGGGCCGCGTGCGGCCGCCGAAGGAGGGAGAGCGGTACCTCGCCCTGCTGAAGGTGGAGACGCTCAACGGCGTGGACCCGGACAAGGCGAAGCACCGGATCGCGTTCGACAATCTCCGACCGCGCTATCCCGAGGAGCGGCTCGTCCTCGAGCAGGAGGACGGCGATGTGTCGATGCGGATCCTCGACCTCATCGCGCCGATCGGTAAGGGGCAGCGGAGCCTCATCGTCTCCCCGCCCAAGGCCGGGAAGACGATCCTCCTGCAGAAGATCGCGAACGCGATCGTCGCGAACCAGCCGGATGCGAAGGTGATCGTACTCCTCATCGACGAGCGGCCCGAAGAGGTCACGGACATGGAGGAGAACGTTCCCGCCGAGATCATCTCATCCACGTTCGATGAGCCGGCCGACCGCCACACGCAGGTGGCGGAGATGGTGATCGAGAAAGCCAAGCGGCTGGTCGAATACCAGCACGATGTCGTGATCCTCCTCGATTCGATCACGCGCCTCGCGCGGGCCTACAACACGACGGTCCCCCACTCGGGCAAGATTCTCTCCGGCGGCGTGGATGCGAACGCGCTCCATCGGCCGAAGCGCTTCTTCGGCGCGGCGCGAAACATCGAGGAGGGGGGCAGCCTCACGATCATCGCGACGGCCCTGATCGAGACGGGCAGCCGGATGGACGAGGTCATCTTCGAGGAGTTCAAGGGCACGGGGAACAGCGAGGTCCTGCTGGACCGCCAGATCTCCGACAAGCGGATCTACCCCGCGATCGATCTCAACCGTTCGAGCACGCGCAAGGAGGAACTCCTCCTGAACGAGGTCGAACTCAACCGGATGTACCTGCTGCGGAACTTCCTCTCCGACATGCCGCCGGCCGAGGCGATTCAGTTCATGATCGAGCGGCTGCAGCGCACGGACACGAACCAGGAGTTCCTCGACTCGATGGCCGGCGGATAGCCGGTTTCGCGGCTCGCGGGCGCCGGGTCACTGCGTCTCCAGCCAGCGGTCTTCCAGCACCTCCAGCAGCGCCGAATGCGTGGCCTCACCCACCTTCAGCGTCACGCGGTATGTGCCCGGGGTCACGGGCAACCCGGCCCCGCCCCGGCCCTGGAGGCCCGGGTTCGTGCGCAGATTCCAGGCCACCCGGTTCAGCCCCGTCCGGCCGGTGCCTTCGAGTCCGCGCACGACCCTGCCGGTCGCGAGGTCCGAGATCTCGATCGACACATCGGCCGGAGAGCCCAGGTAGTACTGGATCATCGTACCTGCCGGCGCGCTCTCGCCCGTCCAGTTCTTGTCGCCCGTGACGGAGCGGCTGCGCCGGATATCGTTCTTCCAGAGGACGGCCGGGCGGGGGTCGAACAGGTGGGCGTCGCTCGCGAGGATGCCATCGGTCAGCGCCTGAAGGGCCGTGACGTCGTCGAGGATGTAGACGCTGCGGCCGTGCGTCGCCAACACGAGATCGTTCTCGCGGGGGTGGACGACCACATCGTCGATCCGGACTACGGGCAGGCCCGGCATGAAGTCGTGCCACGTGTCGCCCTCGTCGAACGAGACGTGGAAGCCGAACTCGGTGCCGACGTAGAGCAGACGGGGGTTCCGCGGATCCTGCCGGACCGTGTTCACGTTTCCGAACGAGGGCAGATTCGATGTGATGTCTTCCCACGTGGCGCCGTAGTCGCGGGTCACGTACACGTAGGGACGCAGGTCGTCGTTCTTGTGCCCGTCGATCGATACGTACGCGGTCGCCGCGTCCGCATGCGAGGCTTCCACGCGGGACACGTAGTGCCGCGTCGTACCCCCGGGGAGGTTGCGGCTGACCTCGGTCCAGATCGCACCCCCGTCGCGGCTCACCTGGATGTTGCCGTCGTCGGTTCCGGCCCAGAGAAGGCCCGGGACGATGGGCGACTCGGCGATGGACGTCATGCTGCCCCACATCGATACGCCATCGTTGCGCGACAGCGTGCACTCCGTCCCGCGCTCGAACTGCGAGCAGCGCGGGATGCCGTTGGCCACCCCCATCACGACCTCGGCGTCCCGGTCCACGTCTTTCGAGAGGTCCGGGCCCATCGTCCAGGTCTCTCCACGGTCGCGCGATGTGAAGAACCGGTTGCCGCCCGCGTGCAGGATGCGCGGGTTGTGGGGCGAGAGGAGGAACGGTGTGTTCCAGTTCCACCGGATCTCGCTGTCAACCGATGGAACCGGGGCGATGTTGGTGTCCATGGGGTCTTCTTCATCCGGGACCCGCGGTGTGATCGGACGCGAGACGCCCTCGCGCAGATCCACGCGCCGGAGACGCCCGTTCTGCGACTCGACGAACACGATCGCCGCGTCCGTCGGGTCGACCTGCGTGTAGAACCCGTCCCCGCCGCCGACCCGATACCAGTCCTGGGAGAGGATCGGCCCCGAGCGCACGGAGCTCGGCCCGCACCAGCTTCCGTTGTCCTGCAGGCCGGTGCAGACGTAGTAGGGGCGCCGCATGTCCACCGAGGCGTGATAGGGCTGCCCGACGGCCCAGGGGCGCAGCGATTCCCAGGTCTCGCCCTGGTCCCAACTCACGTCGACCCCCCCATCGTTGCCGATCACGAGGTGATCGTGGTCGGCCGGATCGATCCAGAACGCGTGCTGGTCTACGTGGCCGTACCCGCTCAGCACCTCCCAGGTGCGGCCGCCGTCGCGTGACTTCGACACCCGCTGGTCCACGGTATAGACGAGATCGGGATCCTCGGGGGAGACCCGGATCTGGCTGAAGTACATGGGGCGTCCGTTCTCGTTGCTCCGGAACTCCCATGTGCGGCCCTTGTCCGCCGATCGCCACACCCCGGACCACTGCGGGTCGGGGGGGAGCGAATCGAGCCTGGCAAGCCTGCGCCATTCGCCCTGCTCCTCTTCGGACAGCGGCGACTCGCGGTCCGCGGCCACTTCGATCTGGGCGTAGACGATGTCGGGATCGGCGGGCGTCATTGCGAGCGCGATGCGGCCCAGGGTGCCGGCGGGCAGCCCGGCTCCCTCGACGGGCGACCAGCTCTCCCCGCCGTCCCCGGAACGCCAGATTCCGCTTCCCGGCCCGCCGCCGACAAAACAGCACACGGTGCGTCGACGCTGATAGGTAGAGGCGAACAGCACGTCGGGATTCGACGGGTCCATGACGAGGTCCGTCGCGCCGGTGTCCTCATCGACCGCGAGTACGTGGCGCCAGCTCGCTCCTCCGTCGCTGGACTTGAACACGCCGCGCTCCGCGTTGGGGCCGAAGAGATGGCCGACCGCGGCCACCCATACGACATCCGGATTCGTCGGGTGGACGAGGACGCGCGCGATGCTCTGCGTCTCCCGGAGTCCCGCATGCGTGAACGTGGCGCCGCCGTCGGTGCTCTTGTAGACACCGTAACCGAACGACGAGCTTTGTCGGTTGTTCGCCTCGCCCGTACCCACGTAGAGGACGTCGGGGTCGGAGGGCGCGAGGGCGAGGGCGCCGATGGAGTGCGTCTCGTAGCTGTCGAAGATCGGCTCGAACGTCGTCCCGCGGTTCGTCGTCTTCCACAGACCGCCGGTCGCGAAGCCGACGTAGAAGATCCGGCTGTCTTCGGGGTGGACCGCGAGGTCGTCGACGCGACCGCCCTGCCCGGTCGGGCCGACGGGCCGCCACCGGAACCCCTGGAGCAGCGGGTGTCCGGGGGCGTTGAGGACGGCCTCCGCGTCTTCATCCCGCGCTCCGTCCTGGGCATGGGCGGGCGGCGGCGGCACGGTGAGTGCGGCCGCGAACAGGGCGAGCACGGTCATCGAGGGGGCGCATGTGCGCGATTCGTATCGCATAAAGTTTTTTCTTTCGGTAAGGTCGGGGGTGACGACCCGGCATTATCCGACGGACGGTCGGAGTCTGTCAAAGCTCAACTCGGCGAAACGGACGGCGACTTGCCCGAGGGATCGCGGAAAAGCATGCTGCGGGGCGCCCCGCGACAGGAGGGTCCATGCCGATATACGAGTACCGGTGCCGCGAGTGTTCAGACGAGTTCGAACTCCTCGTGCGGGGTTCCATGACGCCCGCGTGCGCCTCGTGCGGGAGCGCGGAGCTGGACCGACTCATCTCCCTTCCGCGCGTCCACTCCGGGGCGCGCAAGGAACGGTCGCTCGCCGCGGCGAAGAAACGCGACGTGAAGCTGGGGAGCGAACGCACGCGGGCGCAGCGGGAGTACGAACTGAGCCATAACGACTGACGCCCCGGAACAGGCGAGCGCGGCGGATCCGTGAGACGGACGGGCGGGCGAGGCGGATGGAGATGACGGGATGACGGAGACCTACGCGCAGGCGCTGGCCGGGCACGGGATCGAGGACGTACAGCCCCTTTACCGTCGACTCCTCCTGCGGTTGAAGACGCGCGATGGCGGAGCCTACGAGCTCGCCGTCGCGCGCTACCGATCGAACGTGGAAGGCGTGACGGAGGGCGGCGAGGCGCTGGCGGCATGGCTTTCCTATGGGGCTTGGCTGGCGTGCAGCCTGGAGCCCGGGGGACTCTTCACAATTTCCGAGGAAGGTCTCGCGGCGCCCGCGCCGGACCCTTCCCCTATGGGCGCCATGCTGATCCATCTGCCCGATGCGGCGAACCGCAGGGGCTTCGTGATCGCCATGCCCGCGGCCCCGTCCGAAGCTCAGCGCGCAACGGCCGACCTGCTGTGTGAATAGGGTTCCCCCGGCCGCGACCGGTGCGGGCTGACGATGAGGAGGATGGTTGAGGTGGAAGAGGAGGCACGGCAGTGACGCAAGGCACCCTGCAGCACGAACGCATCGAACGCCGCGCACTCGAGCAGGAGATGCGCGAGTCGTTCATCGACTACTCGATGAGCGTCATCGTGCAGCGTGCGCTCCCCGATGCCCGCGACGGCCTGAAGCCGGTCCATCGCCGGATCCTTTACGCAATGCTGGAAGAGGGGATGCGCCCCTCGCGGCCCCACAAGAAGAGCGCGACGGTCGTGGGCGACGTCCTGGGCCGGTATCACCCGCACGGCGATGGGGCGGTGTACGACACCATCGTCCGCATGGTCCAGCACTTCTCGCTGCGCTATCCGCTCATCGACGGCCAGGGCAACTTCGGGTCGATCGACGGCGATTCCGCCGCCGCCTACCGGTACACGGAAGTGCGGATGACGCCGGTCGCCATGGACCTCCTCGCCGACATCGAGCGCGACACCGTCGACAAGCGACCCAACTTCGACGGGCGCCTCAGCGAGCCGGTGGTTCTGCCCTGCCGGCTGCCGCACCTCCTGCTGAACGGCAGCGACGGGATCGCGGTCGGCATGGCGACGAAGATCCCGCCGCATAACGCCGGGGAACTCCTCGCCGCGGTCGACCACCTTGTCGCGAACCCGCATTGCGACATCGAAGATCTGCTCGCACGCCTGCCCGGGCCCGACTTCCCGACAGGCGGATACATCCAGGGCCGGTCCGGCATCGAGTCCGCCTACCGGACCGGTCGGGGACGCCTCGACATGCGCGCCAGGATCCACATTGAGGAGGGCAGGTTCGGGAAGAGCTCGCTGATCGTTACGGAACTCCCCTATCAGGTGAACAAGACGCGCGTGATCGAGCAGATCACGAAGCTCGTGCGCGCCGGGCGGGCTGACGCGATCACCGACCTGCGCGACGAGTCCGACCGCGACGGGATCCGGCTCGTGATCGAGCTCAAGCGCGACGCGAAGCCGAAGAAGGTGCTCGCGACCCTGTTCAAGAAAACGCAGCTCCGCTACACATTCGGCGTGATCATGCTCGCCCTCGTAGATGGCAAGCCCGAGGAGCTGGATCTGAGGAGAGTCCTCGGCACCTGGATCGATCATCGCCTCTCCGTGATCCGCCGCGGCGCCGCGCACGACCTCGCCCGGGCCGGGGACCGCGCGCACGTCGTCGAAGGACTGCGGACGGCGCTCGACGAAATCGATCGCGTCATCGACATCATCCGCGGCTCGAAGACGCCGGCCGCCGCGCAGAAGGCACTCCTCGCGGCGTTCGACCTCACGGAGCGGCAGGCGGACGCGATCCTCGCCATGCGGCTCGTGCGGCTGACGGGCCTGGAACGGGACAAGCTGGCTGAGGAACTCAGGGCGCTGCGGGAGGAGATCACGCGCCTGACCGCCCTGGTGGAGGACGAGGCGGCCCGGCGGGGATTCCTGCGAGAGGAGATTCGGGAGCTGGCGGGACGCTACGACGACCCCAGGCGGACGGAGATCCTCGATGACGACGCGGAGTTCCGGCTGTCGAAGGGGGGCGGCGGCGAGGCGCAGCTGGTGCTCGTGAGTCGGGGCGGCTACGTGAAGGCGCAGCCTGCCGCAACCGGCGGGGGGATGGCGGGCGCCGAAGTGCTGTCCGCCCGTGAAGGCGACTTCGCGCGCCACGCGTTCCTGGCGCGGGGGACGCATACGCTCCTCGCGTTCACGGCCCGCGGCAACGCGCATGCGCTACCCGTGTCGGCGCTGCCGAGGGGCACGCGGAGCTCCCGGGGCCGCCACCTCGAGGAGTTCATCGAGCTGGAGCCGGCCGACGAGATCGTCGCGCTGCTCGCGGCCGAGACGTTCGCCGATGACCGGTTCCTCGTGGTGGCCACGCGACGGGGTCACGCGAAGCGTTCGGCGCTGTCGGAGTACGCGAACGCCCGGAGCGCGGGCATCATCGGAGCCGGGATCGCGCGCGGCGACGAGGCCGTGGCCGCGTTCGTCACCGAGGGGAGCAGCGACCTCCTGTTCGCGACGCGATCCGGCCAGGCGATCCGCTTCCCGGAGTCCGCCATCCGAGCCATGGGGCGCACGGCCCGCGGCGTCAAGGCCATCGACCTGGCGCCCGGCGACGTGGTGGTCGCCGCGACGGCTCCACGCGCGGACTCCGATCTGCTCGTGGCTACCGCCGCCGGGTACGGCAAGCGCATCCCGTTCACCGAATTCAAGGTCCAGGGCCGAGCAGGCAAGGGTTTCACCGTCCTTCCCGAGCGGGCGCGTACCGGCGGTCTCGTGGGGTTCACCGAAGCGCACGACGCGGACGAGGTGGCCTGGGAACTGTCCGATGGGTCCGTGGAGGCGATGTCGGCGGCCAGCGTGATCCGCCGGGCGCCCCGCGACGCCGGGCGCCCCGCCGTGCGGCTGCCGGCCGGCGTTGCGGTGGAGGCGGTACACCCGATGTACTCGGGACGCCGCGCGCGCACCGGATCTCCTGCCGGCGAGGAGACCGGTGAGCATGCATTCCCGGAAACGCCCCCGGGCGGCGGGGATCCGCAGGCCGAGTTGGAGTTCGAAGCATGAGAAACATAGGAGAGTCCATGCAAAGACTCTGTGCGATGTTGGCGGTGTCGACGTTGGCGGCGTCCACGTTCGTCGCGTGCGGCGGCGGGACGCCGGAAGACGGCGGCGGGACCGCGGCGGCCGCCGCGGCGCCGAACGACACCGCGGCCATGCACGTCGCGCGTCTGGCCGAGAGTCTCGGTGGACGCGAGGCATGGGACCGAACGCGATACCTGTCGTTCCGCTGGATCGTGGAACGCGACGGCGAGATCGTGGCGAACCGCGAACATTCGTGGGACCGGTACGACGGACGGTATCGCGTCGCCTTTGCAGTGGACGGAACGCCCCACCTGCTGCTCTTCAACGTGAACGAAGTAGAGCCGCACCCCGAACTCGAGAAGGTTCCGGCCGGACGCGCATGGGTCGGGGGCGAGGAACTGGCCGGCGCGGCGCGGGACTCTGCGCTCCGGCGCGGCTACGGCGCTTTCATCAACGATACGTACTGGGCGATCATGCCGTTCAAGTGGGACGACCCGGGCGTGCACGTCGCCTACGAGGGGACGCGTACGCTCTCCGATGGCAGGACGTACGAGGTCATCCACCTCAGCTTCGACGAGGGGCTGGGTACGACCGAAGACCAGTACTGGGGCTTCCTCGACGAGTCGGGACGCATGATGGCCTGGCAGTACCACCTGGGGCGTGCGGAAGCTCCCGGAGAGGTCATCTGGTGGGCCGACTGGCAACCGGTCGGCGACATCCAGTTTGCGATGACGCGGCTCCGGGATGGGGGCAGCCGTTTCATCTACTTCGAGGATGTGGCCGCGGGTGAGACGGTGCCCGACGGACGCTTCGATCCTCCGACGCCTTGAGCGAGCAAGGATCCGGCCCGACGGCGCCGGACTCGATCTCCTCAAGCACCGAGGAGGGGCGGCAGTACCGCGGGGGCGTGTACCAACCGCTCGACGAGACCGCCCTCCCCGACGCGCCCGACACCGAGGCGTTCCCCGACCGCGGTCACGGCCGACCGTTCAAGTTCGTCCGCCGCATGTCGCGGGTACCGCGCCTCAGGCACATCATCGGTCCGTCGGTCATCGCGCTCGGCATGGGTCTGGGAAGCGGCGAGTTCCTCCTCTGGCCCAACCTCGTGGCGGCCAACGGGTTCTCGATCTGGTGGCTGTTCTGGATCGGCGTCGTGACCCAGTTCGTCGTCATCGGCGAGATCGAACGCTGGACCATCGCCACCGGCGAGTCGACATTCGCCGGCATGGCGCGGCTCGACCGGCTGGGGTTCTGGCCCTGGCTCTTCCTGGTCGCGACGCTGGCCAGCTTCTTTTGGCCCGGGTGGGCGTCTCAGTCCGCCGAATTGGTGGGTCAGATCGTGGTCCTCGTCGGAGGGCCGCAGATCCAGTGGCAACCGATGGCGCTGCTCATGCTCGCCTGCATCTGGTTCGGGCTCGCGGTCTCCCGGATCGTCTACAATGTCCTGGAGCGCTGCGAGATCGCGCTGGTGGCCGGGTTCTTCCCTCTTCTCGCGATTACGCTTCTCGTGGTCGGTCTCGTTCCGTCCCATCTCCTCGAACTGGCGATCGGCGCCGTCTCGTTCGGGAGCGCCCCGGCCGAACTGTTCACCGGGGATCAGTTTCCGACGCTGATCCTCGCGGTCGCGTATGCCGGCACCGGGGGTACGCTGCTCCTCGCACAGTCGCTGTGGCTGCGCGACAAGGGCTTCGGGATGGCGCGGTTCCAGGGGCGGATCGCCGGCATCCGCGGACGCAATGAGGACATCAGCACGACGGGGTTCGTCTTCGACACGAACGACCCGACCCAGCTCGGGCGTTTCCGGGGATGGATGCGGGTTGTCCACCAGGAGCTGCTCGTCACCTTCGTTGTCCTGACTCTCCTGAGCGTCGTCATCACGTGCATGCTCGTCGCGGCGACGCTTGGGACGGACAGCCCGGAGATCGCGGGCGATCTGACTGCCATGGTGACGCTGCAGGGCGAGGCGATCGAACGTGTCGGCGGGCTATGGCTGCGCGTCGCGTTCCTGCTCGGGGGATCGTTCGTCATCTTTTCGACCCAGCTTGCGATCCTCGACACCGTCACTCGCATCACGGGCTGCATCTTCTTCGAACGTTTCGGATACCGGACCCGCTTCTTCACGCAGAAACGCACGTTTCTGGTGTTTCTCACGATCTTCGTGCTGGCGGCGATGGGGATCATCACCGCGTCGTGGATCGGCGGGGAGGCGCTGGATGTGCTTCAGCCCGATTTCCTGCTCCTCATCGCCGGCCCGTTCACGATGTCCAGCATGTTCCTGTTCACGCTCGTCATCGGCTACATGAACGTGCGCCGGCTGCCGGCCGAGCTGGGGCCTCCGACCTGGAAGCGGTGGAGTCTGCTCTGGGCTGCGGTGCTGTGGGGATGGTTCACGGCCGAACAGCTCTCGCGAACCACGATGCTCGTCACCGGAGTGGCGCCGCAGTTCCAGGAGTCCCTGGCGCTCCACCCGATCCGCATCGTGCTCTACGCGCTGTGGCTGGGGTCGCTCGTGTGGTTCGCCGCGCGCACCCTTCCGGGACGGGCGCCGCGCGGGGTGTAGTGAGGGGTGCAGTAACGGGAAGGGACGGATCGACGCCGCGGGTCGCCCGCTACGCCGTGGGTGCCGGCACCGCCTCCGCCATCTTTCCGGACATCTCCTCCGCGCTCTTCATCTGCGAGAGATCGAGCGTGAAGTCCGGCCGTTCCACCGGAGACAGCTTGTTCAGCAGTTCCCGGATCTCTCGGGGCGCCAGACCGGCCGCCCCGAGATCCTCCTTCGTCGCGATCCCTTCGGCGCAGATCGATTCCGACTCGGCGTCCACCCGCAGCAGGCTTCGCAGCACCTCGAGTTCCCCCGCGCTCAGCCGCGCCCCCAGCACCTCGTAGTCGACCCAGGCCTCGTAGCTGAGCGGGGCGACCCGCTGGAGCATCCCGGCCATCACCCGGCCATACTCCTGGATTTCCCACTGAGCGTGCGAGTCCACCCGCAGCCGCAGGAAGTGGAGGAGGTTGTGCAGGTCGATCTTCCAGTACCACTGCGTATAGGTGGAGAGGGGAAGGTCGATCCGCGCGAGTTCCCGGGCGACATCCTCGGACAGCAGCCAGCCGTAGGAATCGGCCGCTTCCGCGCGCAGCTGATCCCAGCGGTCGATCGCGTTGCGGTAGAGGTCGTCCGGGGCGGGATCCGTCTCCCGGCCCTGGTTGTTCAGGCGACTCTGATAGGCGAACTGCTCGTGGTTCGGCCGGTAGAACAGCAGCGGCAGGAGGCTGTAGCGGGCGCTGAGTTCGTTGACGGAAGCCGTGCGGTGCCGGATCCACTGTCGCGCCACGAACATCGGCATGGAGCAGTGGAACTTGAACTCGACCATCTCGCTCGGCGTCGTGTGGGCGTGGCGCCGCAGATACCGCACGAGGCCGCGCGTCTGGCTCACGCGGCGCGTGCCGGCCCCGTAGCTGACGCGAGCCGCTGCCTCCACATCGGCGTCTGAGCCCATGTAGTCGACGAGCGCGACGAATCCGTGGTCGAGGACGGGAAAATACCCGCCGAGAATCTCCTCGGCCGCGGGGACGGTCGGCCTCCTGGTCGTCTCCATGGGCTACCCGTGCGCTACAGGGGGTGGTGTCGGGCAGAATATCAGTTCGTGAGCACGCGGGCGACCGCCCGCCGCCACCCGCAATAGAGTGTTTCGCGCTCCTGCGCGTCCATGGCGGGCCGCCACGCGCGGTCATGTCGCCACAGTGCCGCGACTTCCCGCAGATCGGCGAACACGCCGGCGCCGAGGCCCGCCAGCATCGCCGCCCCCAGCGCGGTGGTCTCGGTCACGACGGGGCGCCCGATCTCGAGGTCGAGGATGTCGGCGAGAAACTGCATCGCCCAGTCGTTGCGCGTGAACCCGCCGTCCACGCGCAACGTGCCGGGGCGCGGCGCGCCGTCCCCCTGCATCGCGTCGATCAGTTCGCGTGACTGGTAGGCGACCGCCTCCAGCGCCGCCCGGGCGATCTCGGCTCGACCTGTGTCGCGCGTCATTCCCAGCAGGGCGGCACGGGCGTCCGGATCCCAGTGGATGCCGCCCAGCCCGACGAAGGCGGGAACCAGCACGACCCCGCCCGTCGAATCCACGGAACGGGCCAGAGCCTCCGTCTCGGCGGCATCGGAGATGATGCCCAGCCCATCGCGCAGCCACTGAACCGAGGCGCCCGCGACGAAGATGCTGCCCTCGAGCGCGTACGTGCGTTCTCCGCCCAGTTGCCAGGCCACCGTCGTGAGCAGGCCTTGCCGGGATGCGAGTCGCTCCGCGCCGGTGTTCAGCAGCGCAAACGCGCCCGTACCGTAGGTGAACTTCATCCCGCCCGGCTCGAACGCCGCCTGCCCGAAGGTCGCCGCCTGCTGGTCGCCGGCCACGCCCCGCACCGGGATCGCACGGCCGAAGAGCCCGGCGGACGTTTCCCCGAAGTCGCCGGCGGAATCGCGAACCTCGGGCAACAGGGAGGCGGGCACGCGCAGAATTTCGAGCAGTTCCGGGTGCCACCGGCCCTCATCGATGTCGTAGAGGAGGGTCCGCGACGCGTTCGACGCATCCGTCGCGTGCACGCGTCCTCCGGTCAGACACCAGAGCAGCCAGGTGTCGATCGTCCCGAAGGCGAGGTCGCCCTTACCCGCCGCCTCGCGCGCTCCAGACACATGGTCGAGGATCCACGCGAGCTTCGTTCCGGAAAAGTACGGGTCGAGCCGCAAACCGGTGCGGCGCTCGATCGGCCCCTCGTGTCCCGCCCCGCGAAGCCGGGCGCACTCCTTCGCCGTCCGCCGGTCCTGCCACACGATCGCCGGGTGAATCGGCCTGCCGCTCGCGCGTTCCCAGACCACGGTCGTCTCGCGCTGGTTCGTGATGCCGATCGCCGCCACATGGGCCCCGAGCGTCTCGGCGGCCTCGATGACCTCCCGCGCCGCCCGGATCGCATCGTCCCGAATTCGCTCGGCATCATGCTCCACCCGGCCCGGCATCGGATAGCTCTGAGGCAGCTCGCGCTGCGCCGTGGCCAGCGCCACCGCCGCGCGATCGAACGCGATGGCGCGCGTGGAGGTCGTTCCCTGGTCGATCGCGATCACCGCCGGGTCGGTCATGGTCCCAGGCTACGGGCTGGATCGGCGCGGTTTCAAGTCCCGCGATCCCGCAGCGTCCTGAACATCAACCATCCCCGGCCACCGAGCGGAACTCGGTGGCCGGGGACGGCTCTCGGCGAAGACCCAACCCCCGCGGACGGAGCTTCGAACCGGTCACGCCTTGCGCGCGGCTCATGGACACGGGAGGCCGGCGAGGCCGCCGTTATCCAGGTGGTACCACCCGACGGTCATGTTCACGGGAATCCTCCAGATGAACAAACGCACGTAGAACGTCACCTCCTGAGAGCCTACCAGGCGCCCGATTGCGAGATTGTCCGGACCTCCGGACACCCACTCCGCACACTCGTCCTGTGCCGCGGCTTCGGACGGTTGGGCCAGCGAAAGCGCCAGGGCTCCCGCAAGAAGCCATGCCACCCCGAGCAGCCACGCTCCTCCGCGATTTCTCCTCGTCCTCATCATCATCCACCTCCCCTGATCGGTCAGCGAGGGCGACACCCTGCCGCCCTTCCGATACCAGGATCCTGAGAAGCTTCAACGGGGCATCAACGGGAGTCGCGGCGGGGGGAAGATCATCGGTCCCGGTCTACAAGCCGGACCGGCGCGGCTTCGAGGCTCGCAGTCCACATGGGATTGAGGACCGCCCGATCCAGTCGGTCGATATCGACGCGAACCGCCCGTGCCCATGGTCGATCGACGTCGGCGCCGAAGACCAGGGGGATCGCCTCGAGACGCTCCAGGTCCAGTACCCGACCCCTCGTGACCAGACCGTCGGCGGTCACCGCGGAGGTTGTTCCGGCGAGCAGGCGACCATCGTCGAGAGGCGTAAGGGACATCACCACCGGTGAGGAGAGGACTCGGTCGCGTCCGCCGAGCGCTTCGATCATCTCCTCGTTCTGCTTCACTTCGCGAGCCTGCATCTCCTTGGGCAGGAAGACGATGCCCACGAGCTCGCCGTCGGGGCGATAACTCACGAGCGCAAGCCGATCCCCGTCGAGGACGTGTACGAGACCGTCGGGCGTCACCGCGACCCGATCCTCGGGGAGCTGTACTTTGTCTGCGGAGTCGTCGGAGTCTTCGGGGTCGACGATCCACTCGGCCGGGATCGGTCCGAAAGCGGTATGCGCCTGCTCCGAAACTCGCGTCAGGTAATGGTCGGGGAACGCATCGCCCGCGACGAGCAGCCCGAGTTCCGGATGTCCCGCGATACCGCTTGCGAGACCGGGAAACCGCCGGCTCGCCACGAAATCGCCCTCCAGCGTCAGGTAGGTGACCCGGCCGTTCCCGCTATCGTGGACCAGAACCCGATCATCCGCCCGGGACAGATGCCACGGGAGCCTGTACTCTCCAGGTCCTTCCCCCTCCCTGCCCATGGTTCGCACCGGGTTGAGACCCTCATCGAGCAGGACGATACGCGGGTCGAGCCCGTCGGCGACGAAATAGCCGCCGGGTACGGCCACTACGTCGATGATGGAACCGAAGCTGACGCGTTCGTCCAGTTGATCCAGGTGGGTATCGGACGGCCCGATTTCGTAAACGTGGCTGGTGCTCTCGCTGAAATAGACACGCCCGTCGTCGGCGTCCGGGCCTCCGCAGCCCGCCGAACCGAGGGCGCCCGCCAGACCCAGAGCGATGGTGCGCGAAACCGTCCCCGGCCACCGAGTCAGAAGCAGGGTGGCCGGCGCGCGGGAGGCCTACCCCCCCCCCCCCCCCCCCCGCCCCCCCCCCCCCCCCGCCGCCCCCCCGCCCCCCCCCCCCCCCCCCCCCCCCCGCCCCCGCGCCCCCCCCCGGCCCACGGTTCGCAGCTGCAGCCTCAACTCGCGCGGGACGCGACCTCGAACCGATGACTCCGCGCGCTCGACTCACTGGAGGTCCCATTCCGTGTAGTCATCGCACCGGAGGCTCAGGTGGCTTCCATCGTGCATCCGGTAGACGCCGACGTTGAAGCTCACCGCGATGCTGCCGTTGAGCCCGCCGCTCAGGCCGGCGCCCTCGACGCCGGCGCTGCCGCCGAAGGTGGCGGTAACCCGCTGCCAGCCTATCAGCGTTCCACTCGCCGGAAAGTCCCGACCTCCCGAGATGTAGTCCCCACACTCGCTCTGCGCCGCGGCCTCGGACGGCTGCGCCAGCGAGACCGCCAATGCCCCCGCGAAGGCCCACGCCACGGCGAGCGGCCACGCCGTTTTCCTGCCTCTCCTCGTCCTCATCATCGTCCACCTCCCCTGATTGATACCGGAGGGCGACGCCGTGCCGCCCTCTCCAGCACAAGGATCGGGGCGGACATCAACGAACTATCAACCCGCGCGCCCCGGCCATGAGCCGCGCGAGCCGCCAACGAACGGTGGATCGGGGAGGGCGACTCAGACGTCGAGATTGCGTACGTAACGGGCGTTCCGCTCGATGAAGTCGCGGCGCGGCTCGACGTTCTCGCCCATGAGGGTGTCGAACAGCCGGTCCGCCTCCGCGGCCTCGTCAATCCTCACCTGGAGCAGCGTGCGCTTCTCCGGGTTCATCGTCGTCTGCCACAACTGATCGGCGTTCATCTCGCCCAGTCCCTTGTACCGCTGCAGCGAGGCGTTCCCCTTGCCGTTGTCGAGCCTCGCCTGCGCGGCGACGCGCTCCGACTCGTCGTAGCAGTAGAACTCCGTCTTCCCCTTCCACACCCGGTACAGCGGCGGCTGCGCGATGTAGATGTATCCCGCGTTGATGAGTTCCTTCATCTGCCGGAAGAAGAAGGTCAGGAGCAGCGTCCGGATATGGGCTCCGTCCACGTCGGCGTCGGTCATGATCACGACCTTCCGATACCGGGCCTGCGACAGATCGAACTCGTCGCCGATCCCCGTCCCGATGGCCGTGATCATGGCGCGGATCTCCTCGTTGGAGAGGATCCGGTCGATTCGCGCCTTCTCCACGTTGAGGATCTTGCCGCGCAGAGGGAGGATGGCCTGGTAGTTGCGGTCGCGCCCCATCTTCGCGCTCCCGCCCGCGCTGTCTCCCTCCACCAGGTAGAGTTCCGCGATCTCCGGGTCCGTGATCGAGCAGTCCGCCAGCTTCCCCGGCAGGATGCCGGTCTCAAGCGCCGACTTCTTGCGCGTCAGGTCCCGCGCCTTTCGCGCCGCCTCGCGCGCCCGAGAGGCCTGGATCGCCTTGTCGATGATCTGTCGAGACGGACCGGGGTTCTCCTCCAGCCACGTCCCCAGCCGGTCGTTGACGAGGCTCTCGACGATCCCGCGCACCTCGCTGTTCCCCAGCTTCGTCTTGGTCTGCCCCTCGAACTGGGGCTCCATGACCTTGACGGAGAGCACGGCGACGAGTCCCTCGCGCACGTCGTCGCCGCTCAGCGTGGGGTCGCCCTTCTTGAGGATGTTGTTCCGCTGCGCGTAGTTGTTGATGGTTCGCGTGAGGGCGCCCTTGAAGCCCGACAGGTGGGTCCCCCCTTCGTGGGTGTTGATGTTGTTCACGAAGGTGAACGTGTTCTCGCTGTAGGCGTCCGTGTACTGCATCGCGAGTTCGAACTCGGTGTCGTCCTGCGCGCCCGAGACGGAGATCACGTCCGCGTGAAGCGGCGTTTTGTTCCCCAGGAGATACTCGACGAACTGCGCGATTCCCCCCTCGAAGTGGAAGTCGCGGCGCAGATCCTCCTGCCGCTCATCGACGATCGCAATCCGCACGCCCCGGTTCAGGTAGGCGAGTTCCCGGAGCCGGCCGACGAGCGTCTCGAAACTGTATTCGAGCGAGTCGCCGAGCCCCTTGAAGACTTCGGGATCGGGCCGGAAGGTTACCGTGGTTCCGGTGTCCTTCGTCTTCCGCCCCTTCTTGAGCTTTCCCTGGCTGACGCCGCGCTCGTAGCGCTGCGTCCACTCGTGGCCGTCGCGACGTACCTCGACCCGCAGCCACTCGGAGAGGGCGTTCACGACGGAAACGCCCACGCCGTGCAGCCCACCGGACACCTTGTAGCTCGACTTGTCGAACTTTCCGCCCGCGTGAAGCGTCGTGAGCGCGAGTTCGACCCCCGGCACCTTCTCGGTCGGGTGAAGATCCACCGGGATGCCGCGCCCGTCGTCCACGACCCGGATCGACTGGTCCGTTCCGATCGTAACCTCGATCCCGGAACAATGTCCCGCCATCGCCTCGTCGATCGAGTTGTCCACGACTTCGTAGACGAGGTGGTGCAACCCCCGTCCGGAGGTGGACCCGATGTACATGCCCGGACGCTTCCGCACGGCCTCCAGCCCCTTGAGGACATGAATCTGCCGCGCGGTATAGTCCGAGTCGCCGCCGTTATCCTTCACGGGTTTTCCACCCGCCGTCGACTTCGCCATCAACCCCTCCCCTTCTCGGTTCGGCCGGGGCGCGTCGCGGCCGGCGACGATTCCCCGGACTGCACGAACACGATCCGTTCGAGCCGGCCGCGGGTGCGATCCCTGTTCAGGCGGCTCAGCAATCTTCGCCTCATCATGTTCAGTTCCGTCATCCAGGCCGCACCGGCCACTTCGATGAACACCGTCCCGCCCCTGATCCCGCCAACTCTCGTGACGCGCGCGATGTGCGGACCCACGACGGTCTCCCACCGCGCCGCCGTGGCGCTACGCTCCACCCGCTCGCGGATCCCCAGGCGATCGAGCAATTCCGCCAGCACGCCCCCGACGGGTTCGGGATGCCTCTCGCTCCCTCTCGCATCCGCGCGTCGCGCCGTTCCGCGACGCATCGCCCCGGAGGCCGCGCCGTTCACGCGATCAGCCGTCCATTGCGCAGGCGCCAGCGCGCGAGCTTCCCACCTAACAGCCCTACGTCACCGGGCTTGGGCGCCGTGAGAATCACCTGACCGCCCCGCTCGGACTCGAAGAGGCGAAACAGCCGGTCGGAACGTCCCTCGTCGAGTTCCGCAAACACGTCGTCGAGGACGTACAGCGGCTCGCGGCCGAGCCGTTCCCTGAGCCGATCCGCTTCGAGCAGGCGCAGGGCGAGCGCTGCCGTGCGCTGCTGTCCGCTCGACCCGTAGCTCCGGAGGTCGCGGGGGCCCTCCGGCGCCTCGACTTCGAACCGGATCTCGTCACGGTGCGGGCCCACCACGGTCATGCCCTGCCGACGCTCACGTTCTCCGGCCCTCTCGAGCGCGTGTCGAAAGCGGTCCTCCCACGACACCGCGCCCTCCGCACCGTCCGTTCCGCCATTCGAAGCGATCGAAGCCGAATACCGAAGCCCCGCCCGGTCTCCTCCCGAGATCCGTGCGTAGAAATCGGCGTATCGCTCCGCCCCCTCCGACACCCACTCCGCCCGCCTTTCCGTGAGGACTCCGCCCGCCTCGATCAACCCTTCCGTCCACGCTTCGATCTCGTCGTTCGACCCGCCGCGCCGCAGCGCCTCGTTCCGCTGCGACAGAAGACCCCGGTAGCGCTGCAGCGCCGGCAGGTAGCCCACCACGCCCACCGAGAGCGCGACGTCGAGGAAGCGACGCCGCAGCGTCGGCCCTCCGCGCACGATCTCGGCGTCGTCGAGGCGGAACGCCGCGACCCCCACCGAGCCGATCCCCGCCGAAACCCGCTCCACCTCGAGCGCGTCGATCTCGACCTTCTTGATCCGTTGAGACCGGTCGTAGGCCGCAGCCACGGACATCCCCCCCTCCACCTCACCTTCCACCCGAAACACGGTCTGTCCGAACCGCACAAGGTCGCGGTCCCGCACGCCTCGAAAGGACCGAAAAACCTCGAGGTAGCAGATCGCCTCGAGGAGGTTCGTCTTGCCCGATCCGTTGGGCCCGATGATCGCGACGCCGGCTTCGGGAAACTCGCATTCGAGTCGTTCGAAGTTGCGGTAGTCGCGCAGGATCAAGCGCCTGAGAAAAGGCGCGGAGGACGCCTCGGGCTGGCGGATGGGCGGTGCCTCCGGTGTCTTCGTCACAGGCTTGTGAAAATACGGCGAAAAGCCTTATACCGCAAGGAAATTTGTCCGTTGGAGGCCTTCTCCGGAAAGCACCGCCGAGCGGTTGCCCGAGAGGCTCCCCGCAGGCAGCTTCGAAGACGTCCATGACACGCCTCGACCGCCGCGGCGCACGCCGCCCGATCACGCGAAACAGAGCCCTGCGAGGGGCGGTCTCCTCCCTCGGGTTGGCGTGGCTCCTGTTACCGGTCCACCTCGCCGCGCAGACCGTTGAAGCGCCTCCGGATTCGCGGACGCCGGGCGCGAGCCGGATCGGGCGGGATATCGCCCTCGCGGCAGGCGTGCTCGGCGGCACCTTCCTCCTCGACGAGCACGTCCGCAGCCTGGCGCTGGACCATCAGGGCACGTTGGGACGTGATCTGGCCGAGGCGGGCCACACGTACGGCGACTGGCAGCGGACCGCGCCATTTCTCGCCGGGGGCGGGATTCTGCTCGGCGTCGCGTTGGACGGGGAACGGGGCGTCCGGCGGGCGACCTCGGCCTTCTTCGGCGTCTTCGCCGGCTCGATGTCGAACACCGTCCTCAACTGGACGCTGGGACGAAGCCGCCCGAGAGACGAGCGGGGCGTCCTGCACTTCGACCCCTTCCGGGGCAACGCATCGCTGGGTTCCGGCCATACGGCCTATGCCTTCGCCATTGCCGCCGCCGTCGATGAGGTGACCGACGGCGGGTGGGCGATCCCCTTCTACGCGGCCGCCGCGGGCACGGGAATCGCCCGCATCTACGGAGACCGCCACTGGCTTTCCGACGTGGTCGTCGGCGGCTTCATCGGCTGGTGGGTGGGCGGCCGGGCGACGGCCGCCGCCGCGGGCTGGCTCGGGATCGAACCCTCGTCCGCCGCCCCCGGAGTCTCTCCTTCCGCCCGCGCCCGGATCCGTCCGCTGATCGCCGGGGACGCGCTGGGCGTTCAGGTCCGCTTCCGGGAGTAGCTCCCGAGGCGCCTTCGAGTGGCTCGGGCGGACCGGAGCGGGTGATGCCGCCTCAGGGCCCAGCGTCCGGGAGCAGCGATGTCCTCCAGGCCTCCAGCTGCCTGATGGTATACTGTCGCCTGAGCGGTCGGCGCGGACGTACGCCGACACTCGTCGCCAGGGCCTCAAGCGAAACAACTCGATCGAGCCATCCGAGTGCGTGAGCCGCCGTTACTGCCGCCTTGTCGCAACTACACAGGATGAAGCCATCTGCCAGCATGTATGCCAACGCCAACAAGTCGCGCTCACCGGCGTCGAGGCGGTGGGCATCGGGGTACTGCAAACGAAAGGTGACGTCCGCTGCGCTGGACAGCGTTCTCACGGTGGCGCGGGCGATGTCCTGTTCGCGCACTGGGACGTACCCGCGCATGGAAGGATCGCCGCGCCGCAGTTCTTCCGCACACTCCTCGACTGTGACGATCTGTCTGCCACCGGCCACGGCGTTCCAGCAACCGGTATCCACCGCCTCGATGACGATCATGGTGTCCACGAGTACGATGTCGTTCGGGGCGAAACCTACGGGTTCACGCCTCGAAATACGTCTCGTGGCCATAACCTCGGATGAGGGAAACGAGATCCGCCAACGACAGGCCGAGCAGAGTAGCCGCCCGCCTTACGGAGAGGCGACCAGCATCCAGGGCTACAACGACGCGATCGATGAACGGCTTGCTGAATGCCGGCACTTCGGGGGGGGGATCGGTTGTGTGCCCGTTGGCCACGAAGCGCCGGTCATCGATCTCCGCGAGATCCGACCCTGCGAGCAGTCCGGCGTTGTGAAGACGCCACTTGCAGGCCGTTCCGGAGACGCGGAAATCGTCCGCGATCTCATTGATCCGCTGGTGGATGCCGGTTTCCCCCGCCGACCGCTCCCACCGCTGCCGCAGCATCTTCTCGGGCATGAGGATCGCGGCGGCGAAGTTCTCGGCAAGTCGCTCGACACGCCACCCCTTTCCGGTTCTTGGAACGCTAACGTCTTCGGTCCGCTCGGGTGGCATTGCGTCCCACGTCAGCAGATGAAACAGCTCGTGGGCCAGGTCGAAGTTCCGACGTCGTTCAGGATCGTTACGATTAACCAACACACAACTCAGCCCGGGAACCCTCGAGGCTGCACCGGAAACGCCAGGTGGTGTGTCGACATCGAGCACCAGGATTGAGGCGCGGCTCTCCATGGCCGAACGCAGCTTCGCCGCGGGGCACGAGCCCAGTTGCCAGCGATCAGCTACCGACTCCCCGGAGGCTTGGGCGTCCTCGAAGGATGATCCGGCCGTGAGGGCCAGCTTGGACTCCAGCCACCGCGGCTCAAAACCCTGCTCCAGGGAGAGCTCACGGTACATGGCAATCCAGCGTCCCGCGCAATCTTCGAAGTCGTCGAGCACCGCACCCGCGACGCCCGTACTCGTCCTGAACGAGAACTGGCCCTCGCCCACGAGTCGAAAGGGGTCGGTGAAGTAGTCAAGATCGACCCCGAGCACGTCCATGGCGCTGACCAGTTCCCTCGCGCTCAGAGGTCGTTCCCCGGATTCGATGCTGGCAATCGTCTGCCGATGCCGGAGGCCTAAGGCGCCGGCAAGTTCCTCTTGCGTCAGGCGAGCGCGTTTTCGGGCCGCCCTGAAACGGAGGCCAACGCGAGGATCGGATGCCAACGACATAAATGCAATCTATTCTTGCATCAAACGATTTGCAATCTCACACGCCATGGAGACGGTAGGTGGACCGGAAGACGCCACGCCGTCCTCCGGTCCGTTTGGGGCGCACACTACAGCACGAAGCTGGACACTACCGGTTCGTCGCCGCTGTAGTCGTAGAAGCCCTTCCCCGTCTTCCGGCCGTGGTATCCGGCCAGGTACATGCGGCGCAGGAGAGGCGGAGAGGCGAAGCGCGCCTCCTTGTACTCGTCGTACATGATCCCCGTGATGTGGTACAGCGTGTCGAGCCCCACGAAATCGCCCAGCGTGAACGGGCCCATCGGGTAGCCGCAGCCCAGCCGCAGCCCCTTGTCGATGTCGGGGATCGATGCGACCCCGGCTTCGTACGCGCGAATCGCGTCGAGCATGTACGGCACGAGCAGCCGGTTCACCACGAAGCCGGTATTGTCGCCACAGGCGATCGGGCTCTTCCCGAGCGATCCGGCGAAGGCGAAGGCCGCCTCGAACGTTTCATCCGCAGTCTGCCCGCAGCGGACGACCTCCACCAGCGGCATGACCGGAACGGGGCTGAAGAAGTGGAGCCCGACGAAACGCTCCGGCCGATCCGTCTCCGCGGCGAGTTCGGTGATGGACAGGCTCGATGTGTTGGAGGCGAAGATCGTCTCTCCGGCGCACAGTCCGCCAAGCTCGGCGAAGAGCGCGTGTTTCGCTCCGAGGTTCTCGGTGATCGCCTCGATGATGAGGTCGCACTCCGCCAGGTCGCCCGGCTCGAGGGTCGGGTGGAGGCGAGCCATCGTCTCGTCCCGGTCCGCCGCACCAAGCTTCTCCTTATGCACGGCGCGGTCGAGGTTCTTTCGGATCCCGGCCAGCCCGCGGTCGAGGAGGCCCTGCTCCACCTCCCGCACGATCGTCTCATAGCCGGCCGCCGCGCTGACCTGCGCGATCCCGCCTCCCATCAATCCCGCTCCGACCACCCCGACCTTCCGAATTTCAGCCAATGTCCACTCCCTCCATGTCTGTTGGTGCGATTGTCTGTTGGTGCGATTGTCTGCTGGTGCGATTGTCTGCTGGTGCGGTGGCGCGCGGAACCACACGCCCTCAGCGGAGGAGCTTCCGGTGCCACGGTTCCTCGGCGCTGCGAAGATTCTCGCCGCGTTCGAGTCGGTCCAGAAGACCCTGAAGCGCGAGTTCCATCCGCTGCCTGACCTTCCGCATGTCGGCCCGCGCGGACACCGCCGCGATGGCCGTGAAACCCGAGAAGATCGCCAGTCCTCCCATGAGCGGCAGGATGCCGCCCCCCGTCGCCATGAACAGGCCGAAACCACCGGCCGCTCCACCCAGTCCCATCCCGGCGAACCAGCCGCCGAGCCGCTCCGCCCTCATGTTGCCGACGTCTGCCGTCAGCGTGACGAGCGACCACCCACTCTCCAGGGCTTCCACGCTGACCTGGAGGTTCCGCGACTTCGCGAGCGTGTACCGTCGGCCGCCGACATCCATCGCGCGGCGCATCTGGCTGACGAGGCCGGTCCCCGGCTCCCAGAGCGATCCGCCCGGTCGCGACCGTACCTGCCGGAGAAGCTCCTCTTCGCGCAGGTACGATTCGAGATTCGCTTCCACATCCGCGGGACTCCCGGGCACCACGCGGCTCGTGCTCACGATCGCGGGACCCACGATCCGGCGCGCGAGCCCCTCATCGGCAGGCGCATCCGGGATGAGGGAGGCGGCTTCCACCTCGGCCAGCGCCTGCCGGACGTAGCGCTCCTCGATCCCGACTTCCGCTCCGATCTGGACGACTTCGCCCGCCCCGAGTTCCCCGCCGACCGAGGTGGAACTGCGGAACTGGAGATCGGACGCGCGCCGGATCACACGTTCGAGTTGCTCCTGCGTGACCGTGCGGGGCAGCGACGAGCGGCGTGCCGGGGGACCGGACTCGCCTGAACCCTCGCGATCCTCGTCAGCCGGCGGCATCGCGCTCCCTTGCGACCGCCTCCGGCTCGTCCGCCGCCTCCGGTACGTCCTCCGCGGCCTCCGCGCCGGGCAACCGCGGCGCGCCGCCCTCCGAGCCTTCGAGCACGCGTTCGTCGACCGGAGCCGGAGCCTCGGACGCATCGTCGGCCGCGGTCGCGATTCCCTTGAACAGACCCACCATCGGGCCGAGTTCCACGGGAAGCGGGAAGAGCGTCGTCGAGTTGTTCTCCGCCGCGATCTCCGTCGCCGTCTGCAGGAAACGAAGCTGCAGCGAGGCCGGGTATTCGCTCAGCTGGCGCGCCGCGTCCCGCAGGTTCGACGCCGCCTGCAGCTCGCCCTGCGCGTTGATCACCTTGGCGCGCCGCTCGCGTTCCGCCTCCGCCTGCCGGGCGATCGCCCGCTTCATCTCGTTCGGCAGGTCTACGTCCTTCACTTCGACGCCCGTGACGTCGATCCCCCAGGCGTCCGTCCCCTGGTCGATGATGTCGCGCAGAATCTGGTTGAACTTCTCGCGCTCGGCGAGGACCTCATCCAGTTCCGCCTGCCCGATGACCGAGCGCAGTGTCGTCTGGGCAAGCTGCGAGGTGGCGAACAGGTAGTCCTCGATCTCGAGGATGGCCCGCCGGGGGGTCGCGACCCGGAAATAGAGGACCGCGTTGACCTTCACCGACACGTTGTCTCGCGTGATGACGTCCTGCGGCGGGATGTCCATCGCGATGATCCGCAGGCTCACCCGCTCCATGCGTTCGACCCCGAACGGGACGAGGAAGATGAGCCCGGGCCCTCGGGTCGGACGCGCACGGCCAAGGCGGAAGACGACGGCCCGTTCGTATTCCTTGAGGATGCGGAGACTCGTCGCCAGCGCCAGCGCGCCCGCCCCGGCGAGGATGAAGAATAGAGGATCCATGTTCACTCCCTCCGACTGATCGCGGAGCGCGGCCCGGCTGATCGCGGCACCCGGCCGGGGGCTGCTCGCGTCGCCGGGCCGCGGTCCGCTAAGCGTCGACCTCCACGATGACGGCCGCGCCCTGCCCACCCCCGATGCACGCCGCGCCCAGACCCAGGCCACCGCCCCGCCGCCGCAGTTCGTGCAGAAGATGGCCCGTGATCCGTGCCCCCGTCATGCCGAGCGGGTGGCTCAGCGCGATGGCTCCGCCGTTCACGTTCACCTTGTCGCGGTCGAGGCCGAGTTCGCGCTCGACCGCCAGATACTGCGGAGCGAAGGCTTCGTTCACCTCGACGAGATCGATGTCGTCGAAGGTGAGGCCGGCCTTCTCGAGGGCGGCGCGCGAGGCGGGCGCGGGTCCGATGCCCATGATGTGGGGTGGCACACCCGCCACGGCGTACGACACGAGACGGCCGGCCGGCTCCAGGCCGTGCGCGGCGGCGTAGTCCCCGCCCGCCAGCACGAGCGCCGCCGCCCCATCCCCGATGCCGCTCGCGTTGCCGGCGGTGACGAGGCCATCCTGCTTGAAATACGGCCGAAGCTTCGCGAGCCCATCGACCGTCGTGTCGGGACGGAGATGTTCATCCCGCTCGAAGGACGTTTCCCTCCCCTTTCTTCCCACCATCATCGGCACCACCTCGTCCTCGTAGCGGCCGCCGTCCCAGGCCTCCGCCGCCAGCCGCTGGCTGCGCACGGCCGTCTCGTCGGCCTCCGAGCGCGAGATCCCGTATTCCTCCGCAAGATTCTCCGCCGTCTGGGCCATCGAGAAGCCGCAATAGGGATCCGTGAGAGCCTCCCACAGCGAATCCTCGAACTTCGGCGCGGGGCCCAGCCGCAGACCCCAGCGGGCCCCGCGAACGATATGCGGCGCCTGACTCATGGACTCGGCTCCACCCACCAGACAGACATCGCTTTCCCCGAGTTCAATCTCCTGCGAGCCATCGATCACGGCCTGGAAGCCCGAGCCGCACAGGCGGTTCACGGTGACGGCCGGCGTCTCGATCGGCAGCCCGGCCCGCAGCCCCACGTGCCGCGCGAGATAGATCGCGTCCGCCGACGTCTGCATCACGTTCCCCATCACCACGTGCCCGAAATCGCCGGGCTCGGCGCCCGAGCGCTCGATCGCGGCTTCCGAGGCGACGACGCCCAGGTCCACCGCCGAGTAGTCCTTCAGGCTGCCGCCGAACGCGCCCATGGCGGTTCGGGCCGCGGAGAGAAACACCGTCCCGTTACCGTTGCTTTCGCTCATTTCGCAGAGTCCTTCCATACCCTTGCCGGTCGCGCGACCGGTGTCGTGTGATGTCAGAGGTGACTTCGCCGGCACAGTCCGGCCGGCGGCGCGCGCGGATCAGGCTGCAGAGCCGCACCGGGAACGTAGCGCGACGGATCAGGCTGCGCCCGAGGCCACCCGGTCCGCGAGCCAGCCGCCGACCTCCGAGGTCGTCGCGCTCCCCCCCAGGTCCGGTGTCCGGATCCGCGAGTCGAGTGCCGCATTCACGGCGGCCTCGATGGCCGAGGCCGCTTCGTTCGAACCGTGATCCCGCAGGAGGAGCGCGGCGCTGAGCACCGCGGCCATCGGATTGGCCCGACCCGTGCCGACGATGTCGGGGGCGCTGCCGTGCACGGGCTCGTACAGTCCATGCACACCCGGGTTCACGTTGGCGGAGGGCGCGAGGCCGGGCCCACCCACGATCTCGGCGCCGAGGTCGGAGAGAATGTCGCCGAGCAGGTTCGACGTGACGATGACCCCGAACCGTTCCGGCACCCGGATCATCTCCATGGCGAGCGCGTCCACGTAGCGCATCTCCGACTCCACCGCCGGATATCCGGCGGCGACCTCCGCGAACACGCGGCGCCAGAGCCCGAACATGTGCGGCACCGCGTTGGCCTTGTCCGCGAGCGTCACCCGCAGCCCCCGTGGAGCCGCGTGCTCGAACGCCCGCCGCACGATCCGCTCCACGCCGAACCGGGTCGCGACCGACTCCGACACTGCGACCTCATCGGGCGTGCCCTCGTGTTCGACCCGGCCGATGCCCACGTATAGGCCCTCCGTGTTCTCCCGGAAGATCTCGAAGTCGATGGGCGCCGAGTCCGCCAACCGCAGCGGCGACAGCTCCGGCGCGCGCAACCGCAGCGGCCGGCGGTTCAGGAACAGGTCCAGCCGCACCCGCAGGCCGAGAAGGAGGTCGCGCGCGTGGCGGCCATCGGGCACGCGCGGGTCGCCCACGGCGCCGAAGAGAATCGCGTCGAAGTCATCCCTCAGAGACTCGAACGTTTGCTGCGACAGCGTTTCCCCGGTGGCGAGATAGTGGTCGGCGCCGTGCGGGAAGTGCGTCAGTTCGAGTTCTGACAGGCCTCTGGCGACCGCGGCCCCGAGCACGCGACACGCCTCGTGGGTGACCTCGGGGCCGATCCCGTCGCCGCCGATGACGGCGATGCGCAGCGGAGCCCTCGACACCGGAGTACGGCTAGCGTTCGATCTCGAGCGCGCCGACCCGGGCCGAGTCCTCGAGGAAGGCGCGCGCCGTCTGCCAGGAGACGGCGATGCCCGTCAGAGCCTGGAGCCGCATCGCCTCGTTTCGCATGAAGTCGGCCAGCGAAACGCCCGGCTCCTCGGACCCGTTGCGCATGGCTCGCACGATCCCATCCCAGTCTCCCTCGTACACCACGCCGTTCGGGGCCCGCACGCGGTGCACCTCCACCGCCGACGCGTCGGGCGGACGACCGAACAGATCAAGCTGGCCCGTGCCGGGCCCCGCCGTCAAGCCGTTGGCACGGGCCTCGACCTCGGCAAGCACGCGTTCCTCCGCACTCGGTTCCGGCGCCAGTTCCTCCAGCGCCAGCAGGTAGGGCCGCAACTCCTCGGCGTCCGCCGGAAGATCTTCGAGTCGCCGCTTGAGGTCGACGACCCGCCACGCAACGATCGGGTCCGCAAGATCCGTTACCGGGATCGTCGCAAGCTGTCTGAGCGCTCCCCTGAAATCGCCGCGTTCGTAGAGCACGTTGCCGTAGAGCGCGCGGGCCTCCGCGAAGCGAGGATCCAGGCGCACCGCCTCGTGGCTCCAGAACAGGGCCGCCTCGGTATCGCCATCCCGGTAGAAGGTGAAGGCGAGATCCAGTGCGGCATCGGGGCTCTCGCGATCGGCGGCGAGGGCGAGCCGGAAGAATCGCTCAGCCCGGCGCAGGAGACCCTCGCGCAACAAGCTGCGCCCGACGCAGAGCATGAGTTCAACATCCCGATCGTACCCCAGCGCGACGAGGCCTTCGAAGATCTGGAAGGCCGCCGCGCGTTCCCCAAGTTTCAGCAGGACGTCTCCCAGGCCGGCCAGCGCTTCCTCGTGCTCCGGGTCGATCCCGAGGACCCCGTCGAAGGCCGCGCGGGCCCAGGCGTATTCCTCACGGGCCAGCCGCGTATATCCTAGCGATACGAGGAGTTCGACCGAATCGGGATAACGGGTGAGGGCCTCCTTGAGGAGGCCAAGCGCCTGGTCGAAGTCGCCGGCTTCGTACAGCCGTTGCGCCTCGGCGTCGAACTGCTCGTAGTTCCAGGAGTCGGAGAGGTTCAAGTCCGGAACCTCAAGTCAGGAACCCTTCCGACCGTATTCGGCGAGCCAGAGCGGAGCCTTTCGTTGAAGGAGGCTCTTTCAACTTCGGACGCGATGCCCACGCCAGCAAGTTCGAGGCTCGAATGCGTTCACGACTCGAGGGCTTCCAACAACCTCCCCACCCTCTCCTCGTCCACCCCGAGCAGGGTGAGCCGGGTGATCCGCCGTTCGACCAGCTCCGTGACCTCCAGCCGCGCATCTCCCAGCGGGACACGGTCGCCCGGCGCCGGAATGCGGCCCAGCGTGCCGATCACATAGCCGGCCACGGTGTCGTACTCCTCGTCCTCCTCAAGATCGTCCAGGCCCAGACCCTCGAGGAGATCCGTGAACGAGACGCCCCCATCGAGTCCGACCGACCCGTCCGGCCCGACCTCGAGTCCCGCCTCCGCCTCGTCGTGCTCGTCGTAGATCTCGCCGACGATCTCCTCGAGAAGATCCTCCAGGGTGGCGATGCCGTCCGTGCCGCCGAACTCGTCGACGACGACCGCCATATGCGTCTTCCGGGTCCGCATTTCCGCCAGCAGGTCGTCGACCGCCTTCGACTCGGGGACGAAGAGCGCCTCGCGCATCACGTCCCGCGCCACGAGCCCCGTAGGGCGCGCCGCGAGGAGTTCCGCGAGCAGGTCCTTCACGACGACGATGCCGACGATGTCGTCCAGCGAATCGTCCGTGACGGGAAGACGCGAATGTCCGGACTCCGCCGCGACCTCCAGGATGACCTTGGCCGGATCCCCGGCCCCGACGGCGACGATGTCCGGCCGGGGCGTCATCACCTCCCGAACCACGGTATGCGTGAGATCGAACACGCCTTCGATCATCGCCTGTTCGTCCTTCTCGACCATTCCTCGTCGCCGACTCTGCCGGATGAGCACCTCGATCTCGTCCGGACTGTGCGCGTGTTCGACGCCGTGCGCGTCGCCCGCGGGGGCGCGGATCGTCCTCAGGAACAGCCGGGCCGAGCCGTCGAGCAGCCAGATCGCCGGCGTCGCGACGCGGTTGAAGGCGAGAAGAGGGCCGGCGAGGTAGCGGCTCACCGTCTCGGGACGAAGGAGCGCAACGGTCTTCGGCGCGAGTTCGCCGAGGACGATGTGAAGATAGGTGATGAGGATGAAGGCGACGACGACGGCCGTCGTGTGGAGCGCCGCCGGTCCCGCGGCGAGACCCAGCGTGCCGAACATGGGCTCGATCGACCGCGCGAGCGCCGGCTCACCGATCCAGCCCAGGCCGAGCGACGCGATCGTGATCCCGAGCTGCGTACCCGAGATGGCGCGGTCGAGATTGTCCTGCGCCCGGCGCACGACGCCCGCCAGGCGATCACCGGCTTCGGCCAGTTCGTCGATGCGGGTGCGTCGCGCGCTGACGAGCGCGAACTCCGCCGCAACGAAGAAGGCGTTCGCCGCTACGAGCGCGAGGACCGCGCCGAGCCTCAGAGCGAGTCCGAGGTCCATTCGGCAATCCGACTAGCGGGTGGTGTGGCTCCCGGTCTGTCCGGGGGCGGGGGTTCGTTCAGGCTACGTTACCTCGTTACCTCGCCGGTGGCGCTAGATCTGGGCTTCCTGCTCCGACTGCCGGGCGGCGCCGCCGTGCGGAATCGCCGGGGCACAGTACCGCTCGCCGATGGTGCGCAGGACAGACAGGTCACCGGGCGTCAACTCCGGATATCGCTCTCCGAGGTACTGGATCGTATCGTCGAACCACTCCTGCCGCTGCTCTTCTTCCGCGTCGAGCACGCCACAGCGGCGGATGTGGCTGAACAGCTCGTCGCGGGCCCGGTCGCTCGAATTCGGCACATGATTTCCTTTGCTCAAGGCACCTCCTTGCTGGTCGTCGTCGCCTTATGGGCTCCAAGACTAACCTAGGACGTACCATGGCAGAAAGGGAGTGCCGCGCGGCCCCGGCGGCGGCCCCGGGCGACGCCGGCGCCCGCTCCGCCGATGGGCCCGGTTCGAACGTCAGCGATCGGCGTCCGCCGCATTCTGTTCGAAGTCGCGAAGATACATGTTCACGCTGCCTCTCCTCATGCGGCTCTTGATCTGCACGATGAGCCGACGATCGTCGTCCGAGATGAAGACCTCGGCCTGCCCCTCTTCCCCGAAGAGGCCATCGGTCTGGATGATGGGACGCACGACGAACGTCTCGAACGTCCCCGCGGGGACCCGAACGCGCTCGCGGCGGAGAACCTCGACGATGACGGGATTGCCATCCTCTTCGAAGTAGCGGTCGAATTCATAGTTCTGTCCGACTGCAAAGGGGAGGGTCCGGATCAGGAAGAGATACGAGATCTCGTCCAGGGCGCCCTGCGGTATGGGAAGGTCCCGTTGCCGGCGGTGCGGACGGTAGGCTTGAATCTCCTCATCCCAGTCTTCCCGGGTCGCCGTCAGCGCGTCGTGATCCAACTCCCAGCGCTGGTGTCTCCGGTAATCGCCCTGATGCAGAATCTCCTCGAACCGGAGCGTTCGGTACGGTTCCGTGGCGAGCCAGCTCACCGAGCGGTCGTCCATCCTGTAGAAGGGTATGCTCCCCTTCATCTCCATCGCGATCCGGTACGCGGGCGTGCTGCGGATCGTGTCCTGCGCTTCCACGCGCAGATGCATCCGCCCGAACCGCACGGGCCCGAACGTCACCGCGTATTCGGCTTCCTGACCGATCGCAAAGGGCCACGCCCCGGGGAACGGACCACCGTCCGCCGCTTCCGATCCGGCCTGGCCCGCGAGGGGACCGACGCCGGCAAGGGAGGCGGAGAGAACCGACGCGAAAACCGTGGCGAGCCCGGGGCGACGCTTCGGCATCTCAGGCGACATCCATGACCTGCCGGCCGATCTCGCGCAGGGCGCGGTCCCGGCCGACCGCGAACAGCTGCCGGAGCTGCTCGCCGGCCCGGAAGCGGGCCTCGCGGTATCGCCGGAGGGGATGCGGACCATGCGGAATCTCCTCGAATCTTCGTACAAACGGCCACACCTGCAGCAGCAGCGCGGCGTCGGCGGCCCAACCTTCGTACTGCAACAGCGGCCCATCGCCGGCGGCGACGGCGCCTTCCAGTGCGAACAACCTATATAACCGAAGAGAAGCATAAGGGTCCGTTACGGCTGGAGCCGCCAGCAGATGACGGGCGCAGAGCCGGCCGGCCGCCCGGGTCAGGCGTCGGGGCAGAGGTTCGGGTTCGGCGCGCGCGACCGTGACGAGGTCGGCGCCGCCCTCGAAGTGGCGAAGCATCTCCGGCAGGCGCTCGGGCGGATCGGAAAAATCTCCCTGCATGGAGACGAACGCATCGCGCCGGGGATAGCCCGAGCGGCGGAGCGTCGCCCGGATCAGCCGGTCGAGGCTCGCGGCGTATCCCCGGCGTTCCTCGTTGCGGAGCACGGTCAGCGGGAGCACCCGCGGATACCGCTCAAGCGCTTCGGCCGTCCCGTCGTCCGAGGCATCGTCGCAGACGAGCACGTGAAACCGTCGCCGCTCGCCGTAGAGCAATTCGCGGATGCGCCACAGCAGCGGACCGATGGTCTCGCGCTCGTTATGTACTGGAATCCCGATGTGGATCACGCCTGCTCCCCGCTTTGCGCCACCGGCTTCCAGCGCCGGTGGAACCAGAAGTACTGCTCCGGCCGCCGTTCGATCTCCCTCTCCAGCGCCCGAACCCATCGCTTCGTGACCTCGGCCGGGTCGCCGGGGCGGGATCCGGCGCCGTCGATCTCTTCATGGACGATCCTGTACCCCGTCGGGTCTCGAACGAGAGCCGCGAAGAAGAGAGGGACATCGGCCGCGAGACACAAACGCGCGGGGGCGAGCGATGTCCACGCGGGGCGGCCCAGGAAGTCGATCGGGACGCTGCCGCGCCGGGCGTGCTGATCGGCCACGAGGGCCAGGATCCGGCCGGAGCGCAGGGCGTCGAGCGCGGGCCGCGCCGCCGCGTCGCGGTCGAGCACGTCCAGTCCCAGCCGCGCGCGCAGGTCGCGCAGCCGACGGCCGAAGGCGCCCCGCTGACGCTGCACGACCGCCGTCACACGCACTCCGAGCGCCCGCACGGCGGCGCCGCCGAGCTCCCAGTTGCCGAGGTGCCCGGCGACGACCGCGGCGCCGCCCCGCTCCGCGATCGCGGCGTGCAGACGCGGACCCAGCCCGGCCTCGTCGGTGACGCGGGACAGCGTCCGCTCGATCCGGGGCGGGCCGCCCATGAGGAGCGCCGCCTCCCGGCCGAAGTGGCGGTAGCAGGCGCGAGCCGTGTCGCGCACCCAGTGCGGCGTCGCGGCCGGGAAGCTCGCGGCGAGCTGCGCGTCAACCACGCGACGACGCACGCGGAGAGGATCGCGACACAGCGCCCCGAGCGTCCGGCCGGCCGCGAGCGCCACCGGTTCCGGCGCCGCGCGCAGTCCCAGGTGCAGACCGGTCACACCGCCGTCCACCAACGCATCCGCGAGCCGTCGGCCGGCGCCCCGGCCGCCGTCCCCGCCACGCCGGCCGGCCCGGCCCGCCCGGCCCTTCATGGTTGCGAGGCGTGTTCGAGCTGCCGGCCGAAGAGCCGGCGATACGTCCCGCCGCGAGAGACGAGCGCGTCATGGCGGCCGGCGTCCACGAGTCGCCCGCGCTCGAGGACGAAGATCCGGTGGGCCTCGCGCACCGTGGAAAGCCGGTGGGCGACGACGATCACCGTGCGGCCGCGAAGGCCTTCCGCCGCCGCCCTCAGCGCCGTCTCCGTTTCGGCGTCGACGGCCGACGTGGCTTCGTCCAGGATGAGGATGGGCGGGTCGTGGAAGAGTGCCCGCGCGATCCCGATGCGCTGGCGCTGTCCCGTCGACAGGCGCACCCCGCGATCGCCGAGCACGGTGTCGTAACCGTCGGGCAGTCCCGCGATGAATCCATGCGCCCCGGCCGTCCGCGCGGCCGCCTCGACCGCCGCCGGGTCCGGCGCGTCCTCCCCGTAGGCGATGTTCGCCGCCACCGTGTCGTGGAAGAGCACCGCCTCCTGCCCCACGAGACCGGTGAGGCGGCGCAGGGAATCCACCGAGAACTCCCGGATGTCCGTCCCGTCGATCGTGACCCTCCCCGCCTGCGGGTCCGCAAACCTGGGCAGCAGGTCGACCAGCGTGGATTTTCCGCTCCCCGACGCCCCGACGATGGCGACGACGGCCCCGTGCGGGATGACGAGGTCGACGTCTCGAAGCGCCGCCCGGCCTCGCTCGTAGGCGAAGCTGACCCCTTCGTAGCGGATCTCCCGTTCGGGGCCCTTCGCGATCCGCGGCCCTCCGGCCGGCTCCGGGTTCCGGTCGAGAATCTCGAAGAAACGGTCGGCCGCGGCGAGGCCCTGAGCGGCGATGGCCGGGTACTGCGCAACCCCCTTCACCGGTGAGATGGCGCGCAGCGCGATGGTCACGAATGCGACAAACTGTTCAGGCGCGATGGACCCGCCGTTCTCCACGAACGACGCCCCGACCCAGACGAGCCCGAGCGCCACGACGGACGCGAGCGTTTCGGAGATGGGCGATGCGAGGTGCCGGGTCGTGGCCGCCGCGATCCGCTTGCGGCTGAACGCGTCCGAACGATGTCGAAAACGCTTCTTCTCGAAGTCCTCGGCAACCCTCGACTTCACGAGCCGCACCGCGCCCAGCGATTCCTGCAGCGCCGCGACGAGTTCGCCGTGGTCATCCCACGTGCGGCGGAACCTCTCGCGCAACCGGCCGAGCAGCGGCCGCAGGCCGAGCCACACGAGCGGCACCAGGATGGCGGCGACCAGCGCCAGCCTCCACGAGAGCGCGAACAGCGCCACGGCGTACGCCGCGAGGGTCGCCGCCTGGCGCACCGCCTGCGCGAGCGCGTCGGTCACGACGGGCTTCGCCTCCCCGGCATCCGCGATCACGCGCGCGATCAACTGTCCCGCCTTGCCGCGCTCGAAGAAGGCGAGCGGCAGGTGCTGCAGGTGCGCATGCACGGCGTTGCGCACATCGCGGACGAGGAACTCCTGGGTGCGGATGGAGAGCACTCGCCCCCCGACGACGCAGAGGTTCTTGAGGAGGAGCGCGGCCAGCACCAGTACGCACACGGCCCGCAACCCGTCCAGCCCCGCTTCCGGGCCGAGCCACCCCCCCGCGATCCCGTCGATGAAGCGCTCCGCCGCATTCCGTCCGCCGCCGGGCAGCGGAGGCCCCATGCCGAAGAGCGAGCGGAGGAACGGGATCAGAAGGAGGAGGCTGAACGCTTCGAGTCCTGCCGCGAGCACGCCCAGCGCCAGGCTCGCGAGGAAGGTCCAGCGATAGGGGTGCAGGAACCGGAGCAGCCGCCGATACGACGAGGCGCCCCCCCCGTTCCGCCCCGCGTTCATCGAGTCACCGCGGCGTGAGCAGCGCGGCCGGAAGCACCATCTCGTCGGGGCTCACTCCGCCGTGCAGGAAACTGTCCCGGTATCGATTCTGGTATTCCCGCAGCCTGGTCGGATAAACGAAGAAGTAGTCTTCGCGGCAAAGGGCGAAGGTCTTGTTGATCCCGCCGGGAGGCAGCCGCCATTCGTCGGAGTCCGAAGTCGACATGACCGCGGCCGGGTTCTCCACCTTCATGTCGTCGCCGATCTTGTAGCGCAGACTCGTTGACGCGTCGCGCCCGGCGTAGATCGTGGCGGGCCGCCGGCAGTGAATCGAACCGTGGTCTGTCGTGAGAAGGACACGGACGCCCCGCTGCGCGGCCAGTCGGAGCGCCTTCAGCGCCGGCGAACGCTCGAACCAGGTCACCGTCAACGAGCGTAGCGCGCTGCTGTCCTGCGCCATCTCCCAGATGAGGCGCGACCGCGCCCTCCCGTGCGTGAGCATGTCCACGAAGCCGAACACAAGCGCCGTGGCCGAAGGGGAGGACAGGTAGCCGCCGAGCCGCGCCAGCATGGGCTCGCTCTCCTGGGCCGAGAAGATCTTCTCGTAGTGCACGGGGATCCGCGACGCAGTCAGTTCGTGGATATGCCGTTCGAAGAGTTCATCTTCGAACGAGTTGTAGCCGATCTCGCTCCCTCTCTCCCACCAATCGGGATAACTCTCGGCGAGTTCGTCCGCGAAGGTGCCTCCGAAGATTGCGTTGCGCGCAAACGGAGTCGCGGTGGGTAGCAGGCCCGCGTAGAGCGCCTCCTCGATCTCGAAGTATTCGCTCACGATGGGGAGGACAGCCCGCCACTGGTCCAGCCGCATGCAGTCCATCACGACGAGGAGCGCCGCCGGATCCTCGTCCAGGATCGGGCGGAAGAAGCGAGGCAGCACGTCCACGGAGAGGGTCGGCCCCGGCTCGCCTCCCTCATGCACCCACTCTCCGTACCGATCCGCCACGAGATCGCAGAAACCGCGGCTCAGGTCGGTGTGCAGCCCTTTGAGGATCTCGCGCAGGCCCGACTCGCCGGCCTCCTCGAGCTTCAGGTCCCAGTCGACGAACTCGGAATACAGGTCGGCCCAATCCCGCCACGAAGCCGCCGTGGAGACCCGCTCCCGCAACTCGCCGAAGCGGCGCGAGAAATCGCGCGTGATGTGCTCGTGGCGCAGGGCCGGGCCGGCGAGGAGCCGCGTCACGACCGACAGCACCTGTCGGGGGCTCGTCGGCTTGACGATGTAATCGTCCGCCCGCCGTCCGATCGCCTCGTGCATGGTCGATTCTTCTTCGCTCTTCGTGACCATCACCACGGGAAGGCGCGGGGCGGAACTCCGGATGCGGTCGAGCACCTCGATCCCGCGCAGCCCGGGCATCCGCTCATCCAGCAACACGAGATCGTAGGAAGCCGCCGTCAGGAGTTCCATCGCGTCCTGGCCGTTCATCACGGCATCCACGTGATATCCCGACGATCGCAGCAGCATGAGATGCGGACGCAGCAGGTCGACTTCGTCGTCCACCCACAGGATCCGGCCCGCCGCGGTCTTCGTCCCTTCGGTCATGTGCCGCCTTTCAGGTGTTCAGATATGAGCGCATGGCCCGCTCCAGCTTAAGCATGACATCCTCGACGCGGATCCTCGACATGCGTCGGCGCCGGGTGTCGCGCGACGGCTTTCGCTCGACGTCGGCGCCGGCCCGGCCGCGAAACCGGTCCACCGTGAGGTCCGTGAACCGGCCGTAGGGACCGCTGCGTTCGGGGTCCGTGTACCCGTACAGTCCGATGGTCGGCGTCCCCAGCGCCACCGCCATGTGCAGAGGACCCGTGTCCGGCGCCAGCACGAGGTCGCTCGCGTAGAGCCGACCCGCCAACTCCCGCAGCGTGCCGCCCAGCGCGACGCGCGGCGGAGCCCCGCACAATTCCCCGAGGCGGCGGGCATCCCGCAGCTCCTCTTCGGAGTCTCCTCCCAGGAGGACGGGCTGAAGACCCAGATCGCCGGCCGCCGCATCGATTACCCGCGCCGTGCCCTCGAGGGTCCAGTTTCTGCGGGCGTTGGAACTCCGGGGCACGACGGCAAGCACCGGGCGCGAGAATCGCTCCCGCCACCGCGCCGAAACCTCCCGTTCCGCCTCCGTGAAATGAAAACGCCACTCCAGGCGTCGCGGGACGCCGAGATGGTCGAGGAACTCGAACAGTTCGTCCTGAATGTGGGCTACGGGGGCCGACGGGATGCGGCGGTTGGTGGCCAGCCAGCTCAGGTCGCGGGCGCGCGTGCGGTCATGGCCCAGGCGCTTCGGGGCGCGCAGGAGACGCGTGACCACCCCTCCCTTGAAGTTCGGCTGCAGACAGATGACGAGATCGAACGTCTCTGCCGCCACCTCGCGCCGAAAGCGGGAATAGGCACGGGCGCCGAGCCGTCGGTGAAAGAGCTGGATCCGGTCCACGTCCGGCCGGCCGGCCATCAGCGTCGCGGGGCCCGGTTGCAGCACCCAGGTGATGTGGGCGGCGGGCCACGCCCGTCGGAGGGACGCGACGATGGGCATCCCCTGGACGGTGCTTCCCACCGCGCTCATGAGCACGATGGCGACCCGGCGCGGCGGAGCGTCGGCGCTCCGCGGGGATCTATCCGGCCGCATCCCGGTACAGAAGTTGGCGGACCGTGCCAAACCCGCGGGGCGGAACCGGCGCGGGAAAGACCCGCCCGGGCTGACAACGGCCCGAAAACACAGTAATCTCGGGGCGATGCGAACTCTCACCCGCTACATCCTGAGTCGTCACGCCGGGCCGTTCATCTTCGCCGTCATCGGCACCACGGTGCTGCTCCTCCTCGACCAGGTGAGCAAGCGCTTCGAGCGGCTCATCGGCAAGGACCTCGAGTGGACGGTGATCGCCGAGGTCTTCGCCTACTCGATCCCCTTCATCCTCGCCCAGACCCTGCCGATGGCCGTGCTCATCGCCGTCCTGTACGTCTTCAGCCGGATGGAGGGCGACTTCGAGATCACAGCCGTCAAGGCGAGCGGCATCCCCCTGTCGCGGGCGATGGCCCCGCTTCTCGTCTGTGCCGTCATTCTCGCCGGCGGAATGACCTGGTTCAACAACACGGTCCTGCCGCAGTCGAATCATCACCTGCAGGTGCTGCTCACGGGAATCGGCCGCAAGAAGCCGACCTTCAACCTCCGGGAACATACGATCAACGAGGTGCTCCCGTCCCATGTCTACGTACACCCCGGCATGATCGACCGGGAAGAAAGCGTGGTTCACGATGTCGCGATCTACGATGAGCGGAACGGCCAGGAGAGCCGCTCCATCTATGCGACCCGCGGAAAGATGGGCTTTTCGGAGGAGGGAGAGGACCTCTACTTCGACCTCGAGGACGGCGTCGTCCAGGTACGCATGAACGAACGTCCGCACGCCTTCCGGCGCATCGCCTTCGAGCGGATGCTGCTCAAGATCCCGGATGTAGCGAACGGACTCGAGCGGGATACCGCGGCCATTCGCGGCGATCGCGAGATGAACATCGCCGACATGCGCGTGGAGGCGGATCGCGGCGCGCAGATGGCGGACGCGGCGCGTTCGGAGAGTCTCGCGTACGCGCGGGCGATCACCGGCATGCTGCTGGATTTCGAGCAACCTCTCGCGGACGCGCCGGTGCCGGGGCCCGGGCCGGCGGACGGCGCCTGGACCCCGGAGGGCGAGACCCGCGACTGGGAAGATGACATCTCCGACCTGGAACGCGGGAGAGATCGCCTCCCCGCGACACCCGGAACGCCCGCGGGGCGCGAGATCGAGCCGGGACCCGCGCAGGAAGCCGCCGCGCCGGACTCCACGACGCAGGTCGCCGAGAGCGCGGCCCGCCGCTTCTACTCCGCCTCCGATGCCGCGAACCAGTTCCAGTCATACGCCGAGCGGGAGGTCACGGGCCTTCGCCGCATCAACCAGTACTGGGTCGAGATTCACAAGAAGGGGACGATCCCGGCTGCGTGCATCGTCTTCGTCCTCCTCGGCGCCCCGATCGCCGTGCGGTTCCCGCGTGGGGGGGTCGCGCTCGTCGTCGGCGTCAGTCTGGGCATCTTCGGAGCGTATTACGTCTCGCTCATCGGGGGGGAGCGACTTGCCGACCGCCTCTGGATCTCGCCGCTCTGGGCCATGTGGGCCCCGAACGTCATCTTCGGCGCGGCGGGGCTCGTGGCCCTGGCGCGCTCCACCAAGGTGATGCGCTGACCCCGTGAAGCTGCTCGACCGCTACGTCCTTTCCCAGTTCCTGAGGATATTCGCGGCCTGCGCGCTCGGCGTGCCGTTCCTCTTCATGGTCATCGACATCGCCGACAACCTCGACAGGTTCCTCGACCAGGGGTCGACCTGGTCGCAGATCGTCCTCCACTACCTGTACGGGTTCCCATACCATTCGCTGCTCGGGTTCCCGATTGCCGCCCTGCTCGGGTCCGTGTTCACGGTGGCCTCCATGTCCCGGCACTTCGAGGTCGCGGCCGTCAAGGCCGGCGGCGTTTCGTTCTATCGGCTCGCCCTCCCGATCCTTTGCGGCGCTACGCTGCTCAGTTTCGTCGCGCTCGGCCTCACGGAACTCGTCGCCGTGACGACGCGGGAATCGGCCGAAGTCCTCGAGCAGGAGGAGGCCCGCAGCCAGACGATCCGCAACTCCTTCGTCTACCGGGGAGACGAAGGCCTGGTATACAAGGCGCGACTGCTCGACGCGCGCGAAGGCCGGATGGACGACGTGCAGATCGAGCGGAGGGGGTCGGGGCCCGACTTTCCGACCATACACATCACGGCCAACGTCGCGCGGTACGACTCGGCGTCCTCGCGCTGGGTGCTCGAGCGGGGATGGATGCGCGAGTTCCGCGGCCCGGAGGAGGAGACCGCCTACGAGTTCGGCGAGTTGTTCGTGCGGCAACTGGATGAGACGCCCGAGGAGCTTCAGGCCAGGCCCAAGGAACCGGACGAGATGCGCTACGCGGAACTGGGGCGCCTCATCGAGGCCGTCGAACGGTCGGGCGGCACGACGAACGGGCTCAGGACCTCCCGCGCGCAGCGCATCGCCTTCCCCTTCACATGCCTGGTGATCGCCGTGTTCGGCATACCGCTTGCGCAGAGCAACAAACGCGGCGGCGCGCCGACCTCGATCGGAATCGCGCTCGGGACGACGATCCTCTTCCTGACTCTGATCCGCATCGCCGAGGCGATGGGCGCGGGAGGGGCGCTGTTGCCGGCGGCGGCGGCCTGGCTGCCCAACGTCATCTTCTTCGGCGCCGGCCTCCTGCTATTCGCAAAACTGCGTACGTAGGAGACCCGGCCCGGTCAGCCGTGGCTAGCCGGCCCCGGCGTCGATCCGCTCGATGTCGCTTCGCACCATGAGGCGGATCATCGCTTCGAACGACATGCGGGGCTCCCAGCCCAGTTGCCGCTCCGCCTTCGACGGGTCGGCGCAGAGCCGCTCGACTTCGGCCGGCCTCAGGAGCGCCGGGTCCTGCTCGACATGCTCGCGCCAGTCGCGCCCGATCTCGTTGAAGGCGATCTCGATCAGCCGCTGGACTGAGTGCGTCACCCCCGTTCCGATCACGTAGTCTTCCGGCGTCTCCGCCTGAAGCATGAGCCACATCGCCTCGACGTAGTCGCCGGCAAATCCCCAGTCGCGCTCCGCCCGGAGGTTCCCGATCCACAGACGGTCGGTGAGGCCGCGGTGGATGCGGGCCGCCTCCCAACTCACCTTCCGCGTGACGAACTCGCGGCCCCGCCTGGGACTCTCGTGGTTGAAGAGGATCCCGCTCGTCGCGAACAGGTCGTAGCTCTCCCGGTAGTTCACCGTGATGAAGTGGCCGTACACCTTCGCGACGCCGTACGGGCTGCGCGGATAGAAGGGCGTATCCTCGTTCTGCGGCGTCTCCCGCACCTTCCCGAACATCTCCGAGGAGGAAGCCTGGTAGAAGCGGATCGCGGGGTCGACCGCGCGGATCGCCTCGAGCATGCGCGTGACGCCCAGCGCGGTGAACTCGCCCGTCAGAAGCGGCTGATCCCAGGAGGTGGGTACGAAGGACTGCGCCGCGAGGTTGTAGACCTCCCGGGGCTCCACGCGTTCGAGCACGCGAATGAGCGACAACTGGTCGAGCAGGTCCGCCTGGTGAAGCGTGAGCCGGTCCCGGAGGTGCGAGATGCGGTCGTACTTCTCCACCGAGGAACGGCGCACGACGCCGTGCACCTCGTACCCCTTGTCGAGCAGGAACTCGGCCAGGTACGAGCCATCCTGTCCGGTGATGCCGGTGATGAGCGCGATCATGGCGGCCGAATATGCGCGGCCGGCGGGCCGCGGCCAAACGGCGGCGGGCGGCGGGGGGCCGGCGTCTCTCCACCGCTTGACCGAAGACAACCCGAAGCCGACATTCCCGGTCCCGCCGCCGACCGGGCCGCGGGAAACCGAAGGCCGAAGACAGAGGAGGTCTCGCGATCCCGCGCGCGACACCGGTGCCGGAATGGGTGCCCGATCTTCCCGCGACCCCGGGCGTCTACGTTTTCGGGGATGCGCACGGGCATCCCCTCTACGTGGGGAAGAGCGTCAACCTGCGGCGGCGCGTGCGGGGCTACTTCTACGCGGGCGGGCCAACGAACGAGCGCCTGGCCGAGATGCTGCGGATCGCCCGGGGCGTCGAGGCATACCCGACCGGGAGCGACCTCGAGGCGCGGCTGGTGGAGGCGGAGCGCATCCTCGGCCAGCGTCCGCCCTACAACCGGGCCCTCAAGCGGCGCGGCGCCGGCTGGTATCTGGAACTGCGCCGGAACGAACCCTTCCCGCGGCTGCGCGTCGTGCGCCGCCCGCGCCGGGCCGGGGCCCGCTACGTCGGTCCCTTCTGGAGTCGCCGGTTGCCCGAGCGCATCCGTCGCCTCGTCGAGAAGATCGTCCGGTTGCGGAGTTGCGCCGAAGCCGTGCATCCGAACCCCGCGCGGAGCCCGTGCATGCAGTTCGACATGGACCTCTGCACCGCGCCCTGCGCGCGCCGCGTGGGACTCAACGCCTATCGGCGACAGGCGGAAGCGGCCGGGCGCCTGCTCGCAGACCCGGGCTACGCATGGGAGCTCATGGACCGTTTCGCCGAGGCACGCGACGCCGCCTCTGAAAGACTCGAGTTCGAGCGGGCCGCGGCGGCGCAACTTCGGCTCGACTGGATCGAGGAACTCGAGGAACTTCGGTTCCTGCTGGAGCCGGGAGCGGAGCCGCACTCCTGGCTCATCGTGCTCCCCGGGCTCGACGAGGCGCACCGGATGTTCCAGCCCGTGGCGCGGGGCCAGGTGCTCCGGCGGCGCCGCGTGTCGTGGGCTGAGGGTGCCTGGGAGGAGGCCGTGGAAGACGCCTGCTACGCCGTGCGAGTGGCGGAGTTGCGGGCGCCCACGGTCCTTTCTCCGCGGGAATCAGTGCCCAGCGCGATGGTCGGCCGCTGGCTCGAGGAGGGGGGTGACGGCGGACACGCGATCGACCTGACCCGCCTCGACGCCGCCGGCGCCATCGACCGGCTTCGGGGCCTCGCGTTCTGACGCCCGCAGCGGAACCCCGTCCTCGTCAACGGGTCTGGAGTCCCATGCTTACGAACTCGGATGTCGTCGCGGCGCGTGAACGGATCCGATCCGGCGTGGCGCGAACCACCTGCCCGAAGTCGTTCGCCCTCGAGGCGCGGGCCGAAGGGCGCTTTCATCTCAAGACCGAGTTCCGGCAGCGCACCGGGTCGTTCAAGGACCGGGGATCGCTCCACAAGCTTCTGCGCCTCGGCCCGGCCGCCCGCGGGGGCGGTGTCGTCGCGGCCAGCGCCGGGAATCACGCCCAGGCCCTCGCGTATCACGCCTCCCGGCTGGAGATCGCGTGTACGATCGTGATGCCCACGCACGCGCCCCTCATCAAGGTCGCCCACACGCGCGGCTACGGGGCCCGCGTGATTCAGACCGGAGAGACCCTCTCCGACGGGATGGCGCTCGTCGACCGCCTGGCCCGCGAGGAAGGGCTCACGCCCGTACACGCCTTCGATGATCTCGATGTGATGGCCGGCCAGGGAACGATCGGGCTGGAGATCCTCGAACAGGTGCCCGACCTCACGACGGTCATCGTCCCCGTCGGAGGGGGCGGGATGATCTCCGGCGTCGCGACCGTGGTGAAGGCGCAGCGCCCGAACGTGCGCGTCATCGGCGTGGAGGCCGCGGCCTCGCCGGGGGCCCGGGAGTCGCTGGCCGCCGGGAGGCCCGTGCACCTGGAGAACTCGGACACGCTGGCGGACGGCATCGCCGTGAAGCGGATCGGCGACCTCGCCTTCCCTCACCTGGCGGCGCTCGTGGACGACGTCGTCCTCATCGACGAGGAACAGATCACACGCGCGATCTTCTTCCTGCTCGAATCCGAGAAGTTCGTCGTGGAGGGCGGCGGAGCGGTGTCCGTGGCAGCCGTCCTCGAGGGGAAGGTCGACCTCGGTCCGTCCGATGTCACCGTCTGCATCCTGTCCGGCGGCAACATCGACATGAACCTCGTGTCGCGGGTCATCGACCGCGCGCTCTGGTCCGATGGCCGGCTCGCGCGTCTCGCCGTCGTCGTTCGCGACCGCCCCGGCTACCTCAACGAAGTGACGGCGCTCGTCGCGATCGAGGGCGCCAACGTCCTCCACATCGAACACACGCGCGCCTTCGGGGACATCTCCGTCGGGAAGGTGGGGATCGAACTCACGATCGAGACGCGCGGCCGCGACCATATCGCGACGATCGTGGCCAGGCTCCGCGAACTCGGCCACCGGGTCGAAGAACTGTCCTGACCCACCGCGGCTGCCCGTCGACGATCAGACGGTGTCTTCCACCTCGGCCAGCGCCTTCTGGAGTTCGCGCCGGGCCACGCGCGTGACGAGGACGACGACGGCGGCGGTCGCGGCGAGGCCGGCCACGAGCAGCGCGGTCTGCCCCCAGCTCGCCGCGCCGCCGGACGCCTCGGCCACCTCCGCCCCCGCCGCGCCGATGTACACATAAAGGAGCGTCCCAGGGAACATCCCCACGAGCGAGGCCGCGACGTACTGGGCGAAGGTCACGCCGGTGAGACCGTAGAAGTAGTTCTGCGCGCTGAACGGAAACACCGGCGAGAGGCGGGTGAGGAAGACGATGCGCCAGCCCTGGGTTTCGACCGCGCGGTCGATCGCCCGCAGCGCGGGGCGGTTGGCGAGGAGCTTTTCGACGCGGTCGCGCAGCACGTAGCGGGCAATGAGGAAGGCGAGCGCGGCCCCGATGTTCGCGCCCACGAACACGGTCAGGGTGCCGAGCGCGAGGCCGAAGGTGACGCCTCCGGCGATCGTCAGCGCGGAACCCGGCACGAAGAGGACCACGGCGAGCGCGTAGAAGAGTCCGAAGAAGAAGGGTCCCAGCCACCCCAGTCCCGCCGTGGTCTCGCGCAGCCAGGTGACGAGGCGCGCCAGGAAACCCAGATCCTCCGCCGCCGCGGGCTGCGTAGCTGCGGGCTGCGTAGCTGCGGGCTCCGGAGCCTGGGCGGCTTGTGCGGGGACCGGCGATGCGGCCAGGAGGGCGGGGGACCCGGCAAACCCCGGACCTGCGCGGGCGAACAGGGGATCGAGCGCGCACTCGGCGGGCCCCGGTACGAGCAGCCCGAGAAAGAGCGCGGTCCAGGCGGCCGCCGAACCCCGCCGTCCGTTTCGCCGCGGCCCCGGGATCACTTCGGCCTCTCCAACCGGTTATGCGCGGCGAGGATGCGCCGCACTTCGTCGTGCGGGAGTCCGGGCACCATGTTCCCGTCCCGGCCCACCATGGTCCGGCCCGCGACCATCGCGTTCGTGATCGCCTCCTCCGTGGCCTGGGCCGTCGCGAGCAGCAGCGGAGAAATGGCGTCGTTCGACATCATCTCGACGGTCGTGTTCCCGCCTCGGCTCCACGCCCCGCCGTTCGCCGTCGAGAAGGCGATGAAGATGTCTCCGGAACTGTTCGCCCCGTAGCCCCCCATGCGCCCGATGCCGATCGGCGCCCGGCGCGCGAGCCGCTTCAACTGGTGCGGCAACAGCGGAGCGTCCGTCGCGATGACGACGATGATCGAGCCGAGGCCGTCGAAGACGCCGGCGTCCGCCGATCCATCGGCGCCGCCTGGCGGCATCCAGTCGAGGAGTTCCCGCCCCACCGGGACGCCCGCGATCAGCAACTCCGGCCGGCGCCCGTAGTTGCACTGCACGAGCACGCCGACGGTGTAGTCTCCCGCAATCCGCGACGCCGTTCCGATCCCGCCCTTGAACGAATTGCAGACCATGCCGGTCCCACCGCCGACCGACCCCTCCGTGACGGAGCCCGCGGCGGCGCTCTCGATCGCCGCGAACACGTGTTCCTTCCCGACGTGGAAGCCGTTGATGTCGTTGAGCCGGCCGTCCCAGGTCTCCGCCACCAGCGGCAGGCTCCACCAGATCCCCGGGGCGATGGGGTGGTTCGCGCGCGCGTCGCGCGACCACTCGATGACCGCCTGGTGGACATCTCCCACGCTGTGCGTGTTGGTGATCATCACGGGACCCTCGAGGAAGCCCGATTCCTCGACCCAGGTCGTCCCCGTCATCTCGCCGTTCCCGTTCAGCGAGTACCAGCCGGCGAAGACGGGTTCGTAGCTCTCCGTGCGGGGGAGTACGGCGGTCACGCCCGTGCGCACGGGGCCCTCGCCGACGACGAGCGCTCCCTCCCCTTCGATGATCGTCGCATGCCCGACCCGGACGCCGGCCACATCGGTAATCGCGTTCAAGGTTCCGGGCTCTCCCGGGAAGGGGATCCCGAGGTCCCGCGCCCTGGGCGCCGTCTGGGCGCCGAGGGCGCCGGCAGCCAGCCCGCCGGCGGTGAGCGCTGCGACGGCCGCGGTCAGCATCGGAGCGACCGGGCGCCGGCGCGCCGATCCCGTTCGTGGCAAGAAGGACATCGACACCTCCACGCGAGGGATTGTGCGATTCGGTCTGATCGACCGCTACCTGAACGTACCCTGGATCCCCAGCGTCCACAGGACATCCGGCCGCAGGCCGGCGGCCTGGACCGGGAGCAGGGCGTTCGTTGCGAGAATCATGTCCCGGCCGAGCATGTACTTGAGCCCCACCGCAAGGTCGATGAAGCGGCGGCCGACGTCCGGGAGAGATGACGACTCGACGGTGAGCGCCGGGGTGCCGACGAAGGTGACCGGACCCGGCAGCGGATGCTCCGGATCCGCCAGTTCCCAGCGGGTGATGAGGTCGGCGGCCACCGTGACGCCGTCGGACGCCCGGGCATCGAAGCCCACGGTCGCGAGCGCCGCGTCCCGGTCGAAGTTCCTGTCGCGCAGGTTGCCTTCCCGCAGGAGATACCCAGCGTTGAGATGGGGCGAGAATCGCCCCCGGTTGAGGGAGAGAATCGCCACGGCGCGGCCACGCCCTTCGCCCAGGCCGAGCAGATCTTCCCCCTGGCCCGTGGGGAAGGTGACGTCCGCCAGCAGCGCCATGCCCACGGGCGGCGGCGCGCGGCCCACGGTTGTCCCGCCGGTGAGGTTGATCTTCACGCGGGCGGAGACATCGCCGATTCCGGTCGCCGACCCTCTCACGGAGTTGCTTGCCTCGAGGACCGGCGCGGCGGGCGTGCCGCCGAAACGGTGCGCGAGCTCGCCGCCGAGCGGCAGGATCTGGGCATGGGCCGTCCCCCTCAGATTGGCCCGCACGACCGGCACGGCGAATCCCACGTCGAGGAAGGACGCCAGACCGGCGCTCAGGACCGCCGTGGCCACCGTGTAGTCGAGGTCGAGGTTCGTCCGCACCCGGAGCACGTCGCGCTCGAATAGCGGCAGGCCGAGCCCCGGGTCCGGACCCAGAGCCACGTTCGAATTCTCGTGGAAGAAGTTCAGGACGAGGTTGTCCGTGGGCACGCCGCCGAAGTTCGTGACCTGGAACGCCGTCGCTTCGAGGCCGAGGAAGAACCGCCCCATCCCGAGGGTCTCCGCCCGTTCCGCGAAAATCGGCCCGAACGATGCGCTCCGGTCTTCGTCCGACCAGATCCGGCCGCCGGACATCGCAGTCGGAGGAAGGCTGCCCACGACACCGGCGATCCCCCCCTGGAAGGCGAGGATGAGCGCGTCGTTTCGCGGCACCCGTTCGCGCATGTAGTGCCGGCCGTGCTCCGTATTGAAGGCCCCGGTCTCCTCGAAGTCCGGATCGAGGCAGAGGGGCACTCCGCACTGCCCGAACACGAACAGTTCCGATACGAGGTCCGTGAGCGACTGCGCCGCGGCCGGCCTGCCTGTCGCCGCCGTCAGCGCCACCGTGACCATGAGCCCCGCGACGGCTCGTCCGTACATCTCACCTCCCATCGAGTTTCCGCTCCGGTGGCGCTGAAGGTTCGCGCGCCGGTCGGACGCGGCAAGATGACCCGTTGACCTCCGGCACCCTCCCCGCTCATCCTCGGGCCATGCCTTCATCGCACCCGCGCCTGACAACAGCCGGCTCGGCGCCCGCGTTACGGCGGCGCGCCCAGGACACCCATGACGTCATCATCGTCGGCTCCGGCGCGGGGGGCGGGATGGCCGCCTACGTGCTCGCCTGCCACGGCGTTCGCGTCCTGCTCCTCGAGGCGGGGCGGGACTACGATCCGGTGTCGGAGACCCCGATGTTCCAGCTCCCGGCCGATGCACCGCTGCGGGCCGCGGGGACGGCCGACAAGCCGTTCGGCTTCTACGACGCGACGGTCGACGGCGGCTGGCGCGTCCCCGGCGAACCCTACACGAACGCCGAGGGCGTCAACTTCATGTGGTGGCGGTCGCGCATGCTCGGGGGACGGACGAACCACTGGGGCCGGATCTCGCTCCGCATGGGTCCTTACGACTTCAAGCCCTACAGCCGGGACGGACTCGGGTTCGACTGGCCGATGACGTACGACGATCTCGCGCCGTGGTACGACCGGACCGAGGCCTTCATCGGCGTCTACGGTTCGAGCGAGGGGCTCGAGAACACCCCTGACTCCTCCGACGGGATCCTCCAGCCGCCGCCCGCGCCGCGCGCCTACGAACTGCTCGCGAAGAAGGCCTGCGGGGGCCTCGGGATCCCGGTCGTGCCCGCCCACCTCGCGATCCTCACCGAAGCGCAGGATCCGGAAGGCCTGTCGAGGATGCTGTGGCCGGGCAACGCGCTGGCCCAACGGGTGACGCGCGACGCCATGCGGGGCCGCGCGCCCTGCTACTGGGCGACGCCGTGCGGGCGGGGCTGCTCGATCAAGGCCAACTTCCAGTCGACCACCGTCTGCCTGCCGCCGGCGCGGGCGACCGGCAACCTCACGACGATCACCGACGCCATGGTGCGCGAGGTGACGCTCGATGCGCGGGGACGGGCGAACGGGGTCCACTACGTCGACAAGAAGGCGCGCGCCGACCGCCATGCCGCGGCCCCGGTCGTCATCCTCGCGGCCAGCGCGCTCGAGTCCGCCCGCATCCTCCTCAACTCCCGCAGCTCCCTCTTCCCCGATGGCCTGGCGAATGGGAGCGGCCTCGTCGGCAAGTACATCATGGATACCGTGGGCGCAGGCGTCTCCGGCCAGATCCCGGCGCTCGAGTACCTGCCGCGGCACGCGGAGGAGGGGGCCTCGGCCATGCACATGTACATGCCGTGGTGGCTCTACGGGGAACAGGCGGCGGGACGCCTCGATTTCGCCCGCGGCTACCACATCGAGTTCGGCGGCGGGCAGCGGATGCCGGGCTACGGCGCCTTCGGCGGCATCGAGTCCCTCACCGGGGGCGCCTATGGTCAGCGCTTCAAGGAGGAGTGCCGCCGCTACTACGGTTCGTTCATGTACTTCGACGGCCGCGGCGAGATGATCCCCAACGAGGACTGCTACTGCGAGATCGATCCCGAGGTCGTCGATCAGTGGGGCATTCCCGTGCTCAGGTTCCACTGGAAGTGGTCGGATCACGAACTCAACCAGGCGCTGCACATGCAGCGGACGTTCGCCGGGATCATCGAGGAGATGGGGGGGCGCGTGCTCTCGACGGTGCAGACGGACGGCGCCCGGGCGATCCTGGCGCCCGGCCAGATCATCCACGAGGTGGGCGGCGTCCGGATGGGAGACCGGCCGGAGAACTCGGTGCTCAACCAGTACTGCCAGTCGTGGGAGGTTCCGAATCTGTTCGTGATGGACGGCGGACCGTTCGTATCGAACGCCGACAAGAACCCGACGCTCTCCATCATGGCGATCGCCTGGCGGTCGTCCGAGTACCTCGTGGACCAGCTTCGGCAGGGAGCTCTGTGATGGCCGACCACGAACGCGATCGGGCACCGACGTCGGAACACGAGGGGGTGCGAGAACGGGAACCGGAGGCGGTCGAGGGACTGACCCGTCGCCGGGCGCTCCAGGTGCTCGCGGCCGGGGCGGCGGGCGCGGCCGCCCTCTCGACCGGGGCGTGCGCCGACGGGACGGATTCCGGCGTACCCGACGCGGAGGATGCGGCCTCGTTCGCCGGCGCCACGAGGGGCGGCAACCCCCGAGCGGCCGGCACGCCGACCGACCCGGACATGGTCTCCCCCGTCGTGTGGTGGGATCTCGTGCTCACGGAGGACGAACTCGCCACGCTCGCGTCGCTGTGCGACGTCATCATCCCCGAGGACGAACACTCCCCCGGCGCGGCGGCGCTCGGCGCGCACGCCTTCATCGACGAGTGGGTGAGCGCGCCCTACGACGGGAATCGGGAGGACCTGACGCTGGTCCGCGGCGGGCTTGTGTGGCTGGACATCGAATCGGCGGAACGTTTCGGGGGCGGCTTCACCGAACTGACCCTCGAGCAGAAGCATGCGATATGCGACGACATCTGCTGGGCGGCGAACGCGGCCCCGGAATACCGGGTCGCGGCCCGCTTCTTCGATCGGGTGCGGGACCTCACGTCGACCGCGTTCTGGACGACGGCGGAGGGGATGGCCGACCTCGGCTTCGTGGGGAACCGCCCCATGCCCCGTTTCGATGGCCCGCCCCCGGAGGTGCTCGAACGCCTGGGTCTGGCTTAGTGTATTCCGGCGGCCGTCGGTGCAAGCAGGCGGGCTTTCCTTCGCGGACCTGTTCCGGAGTGAGGCGCAGCATGACGCTGAAAAACAACTTCTCCCGGCGCGACTTCGTTCGGGCCTCCGGCGCGGCCGGCCTCGGCCTGAGCATCGTGCCCGCACATGTGCTCGGCGGGCCCCGGCACCGTGCCCCCAGCGACACGCTGAACGTGGCGCACATCGGTGTCGGCGGCATGGGAGGCGGCGATGTGCGGGGCATGGCGGGCGTCGGCGAGAACATCTATGCCCTCTGCGACGTGGACGAGCGCCAGGCGGCCGGCTCGTGGAGCGCCTTCCCGCGGGCCAAGCGCTACCGCGACTTCCGTACCATGCTCTCGGAAGAGGCCGACAACATCGACGCGGTCCTGATCTCCACGCCGGACCACACGCACACCGCGGCCGGCATGATGTCCCTTTCGCTGGGCAAACCCACCCGCATTCAGAAGCCGCTCGCGACCACGATCTGGGAGGTGCGGCAACTCGCCGCCGCCGCGGAGCGGGCGGGGGTCGCGACGCAGATGGGGAACCAGGGCCACGCCCAGGACGGGACGCGGGAGATCCGCGAGTGGTACGAGGCCGGCGCCATCGGCGAGATCCGGCGCATCGAGTACTGGACGAACCGGCCCATCTGGCCGCAGGCGATCCTGCGGCCGACCGAGGCGCACCACGCCCCGCCCTGGCTGGAGTGGGACCTGTGGCTCGGGCCCGCGGCCGACCGTCCCTACCACCCGGCCTACGCACCCTTCAACTGGCGCGGCTGGTGGGACTTCGGGACCGGCGCGCTCGGCGACATCGGGTGCCACGCGATGGACGCCGCATTCTGGACCTTCGACCTCGGCACGCCGGAGCGGATTTCGGCGGAATCGACCACGCTCTTCCCGGAGACGGCGCCCGCGGCCTCGCGCATCGAGTACGACTTTCCGGCCCGGGAGGATCGGCCGGCCGTAAAGGTGGTGTGGCGCGACGGCAACCTCTCGCCGCCGCGGCCCGAGGAAGTGCCGGACGACGCGCGTTGGCCCTTCGAGTCGAGCGGGCAGCTGTGGATCGGGACCGACGGCAAGATGTTCGCGGGGATCTACGGCGAGAATCCGCGGCTCCTCGACGCCGGGCGGGACGCGGAGGTCCGGGCCGACCCTCCGCCGGAGAAGTACCCGCGCACGGACGGTGTGTACGCGGAATTCGCCGCCGCCTGCAAGGACGGCCCGCCTGCGGGCTCCAACTTCGTCGAACACGCGGGACCGCTCACGGAGATGGTGCTCCTCGGCAACCTCTCGGTGCGCAGCGGCCGGGAAGTGCGGCTCGATCCGGCGACGGGCGAGATCCTCGACGGCGTCTCGATCCCGGAGCGCTACGTAACGCCCGAATACCGTTCGGGCTGGGGGTGGTAGCGGCCTCCTCTCCGGCCGCGGCGACCGTTGAAGCACGCCAGCGGCGAATGATTCCGTGCAACTGAACGGCCTCGACTGGATCGTCCTGGCCGCGTACGGGGCCGTGGCCCTCGGCGTCGGGCTCTGGTTCGCCCGACGCGCCGGCTCCGGCACGAACGAGTTCTTCCTCGCGGGCCGGAAGCTCCCCTGGTGGCTGCTGGGGACGTCGATGGTCGCCACGACCTTCTCCACCGACACTCCGAACCTCGTCACGGACCTCGTCCGCAACGGCGGCGTGAGCCGGAACTGGGGCTGGTGGGCCTTCCTCGTCACGGCGATGTGCACAACGTTCTTCTACGCGAAGCTGTGGCGGCGTTCCGGCGTATTCACCGACATCGGCTTCTACGAACTCCGCTATTCCGGGCGTGCGGCGACCTTCCTGCGGGGCTTCCGGGCCCTCTACCTGGGCGTGTTCTTCAACGTCGTCATCATGGCCACCGTCACGCTCGCGGCGATCAAGATCTCGGGGGTCCTGCTCGGGGCGGACAAGTACACGACGGTGCTCGTCGCGGGCACGGTGGCGGCGCTGTACTCCGCGACATCCGGGCTCTGGGGCGTGGTCGTTACCGATCTCCTCCTGTTCGCGATCGCCATGATCGGCGCCGTCGCGGCGGCCTCGTACGCGCTCGCGCAGCCGGAGGTCGGGGGCCTGGCGGGGCTCGTCACCCACCCGGAGATCTCGCGAAATCTCTCGCTGCTGCCCGACGTCTCGGACTGGCGGACGGCGGCGATGGTGTTCGTCATCCCGATCGCCGTGCAGTGGTGGGCGAGCTGGTATCCCGGCGCGGAGCCGGGCGGCGGCGGATATGCGGCGCAGCGGATGCTCGCGGCGCGGAACGAGCGCGACTCCATGCGCGCCACCCTGTGGTTCAACATCGCGCACTACTCGCTGCGGCCGTGGCCCTGGATTCTCGTCGCCCTCGCCTCGATCGCCGTCTATCCCACGCTCGACTCCATCGCATCGGCCTTCCCCGACCTCGATCCCGACCTTCTGGGGCACGACCTCGCCTACCCGGCGATGCTCGTCTTCCTGCCCCACGGACTCCTGGGACTCGTCGTCGCTTCGCTCGCGGCCGCGTACATGTCGACCATCTCCACGCACCTGAACTGGGGGTCGTCGTACGTGGTCGACGACTTCTATCGCCGCTTCGTGGCCCGGGACCGGGACGAGGCCCATTACGTGCGGGTGGCGCGGATCTCCACCGGGGTGCTGATCGTCCTCTCCGCCGCCCTCGCGCTCTTCCTGGACAGCGCGAAACAGGCGTTCGAGCTCATCCTGCTGCTGCACGCGGGGAGCGGTCTGATCTTCCTCCTGCGCTGGTTCTGGTGGCGGGTGAACGCGTGGTCGGAGATCTCGGGCATGGCGGCTTCCGCGACCGTGGCGCTCTGGTTCCCGCTCTTCCACGAGCGCGTGGGGCTGCCGGCGCTCGACCCGGCCGTCAGCCTGCTGCTGGGCGTCGGGCTGACGACCGCGGTGTGGCTGCTGGTGACCTTCCTCACCCGACCCGTGGACACGGCGACGCTGCAGGGCTTCTACGACCGCATCCGCCCCTTCGCCCGCGGCTGGCGGAGGGCCGTTAACACCCGGCCGGATGCGCCCGGGAGCCTGGCCGCGGGTCTCGCCGCGTGGGGCCTTGGCTGCGTGACCGTGTACGCCGTGCTCTTCGGCACCGGGATGGCCCTGTACGGAAGGCCGGCCGCCGCGGCCGGATTCGGGCTCGTGGCCGTCGCCGCCGCCGTCGGGCTGTTTCGGGCGCTCCCAAGGGTGGGCTTCGACTGACCGAACCCGGCCGAGGCCGCTCGCGCCGCCGGGTGCGGGTCCCGGTTCGATGAGGCGCGTCTTCGGCAGGAGTTCCGTTCCGCGGGGGGAGACTTCGCCGTCGCCCCGGCGGGGCCGCCGATGGGCTCAGCGAGTCGTCGCGTTGCCCCTATTCGGGGTCGCGGTCCAGCTCCGGACAGCGGTGTCGGAACGCGTCGTTGCGCCGCAACTCCAGATAGCGCGGGTGCGGCTCGCCATCGTCGAGAACCCGCAACGAACGCCGCGCCGCACAGGACGATGCGTTGGCCCGCGTAGCCACCCGGGCCATGAACTCGGCCGCTCGTGGCGTATCCATCAGCTCGAGTCCGATCAGCGCCGCTTGGGGCGCCGCGGCCCGCACATGCCCTTCCTCGCTCGGATCCCAGCCGTTCGCCGCTACCCATGTGCGGGCCCATGTATGACTGTACGGCGACTCGGCGAATCTGGCCGCAGCCTCGAAGATCGAGACCACGATCTCGAATGCGCGCTCGTAGGGGGTTCCCGTCTCAGGATCGGCTGCCATGCGCAGCGTCGTCACGCTTCGATTCACGGCCGTGACGGGATGCCCCTCACGTTCGATCACATCCTCCGCCGTCGCCCACTCGACGAGCAGGGCGGCGACCGAGTCCAGCTCGGCGGGCGTGCGCATCCCGTTCTGCTGCGTGAGTTCCGCCAGAATGTCCGGATACTCACGCGTTACCGCGGGTAGCCGGATCACTTCGTGGCCCGGCCCATGCATACGGACCTGTGCCGGAAGAGCGCACGGCGTGACTGAAAGCAGAATCACCGTGAGGCAGATATCTCGTTGAATCGATCTCATTCTGAGCCTCTCTTCACGCCGTGGGGAACTTTACTCCAACCGCCGCCACTGGAATACCAAATCGTCTTGAATTCGGTTTCCCCACTTTGGTCGACGGTCGCCGACGCGGCGCGAATCTGGTGTTCGATGCCTCGGGCTCTCGCCGTAGCCTGGGCGGCCAGCGCGTCGTCCGACGTGTTGATCATCGCCTCCCATGATCGGTGGAGGTCGTTGTTCGAATCGTTCGCCGCCGCGATCGCCGCGGCTACGTGCTCCTGCTCATGCGCTTGGCGTCAGGGGTTGATGTCGACGTGGTCCACGAGGAGCACGTGACCCGGCGGACCCCACGCGTCGAGTGAGATCCGGTCGATCCCGAGCGGTGTCTCGACGATGACGCGTTCGGCGCGAAAGCGGGACCGCCCGCCCGGACTGTAGGTGGCCTTCCCCGCCTCGCCATCTCCTGTCGTATCGTACCTCATGTCCGGCGAGTGGTTCCGGACCGACGCCGGAAGACGCGCGCCGCGGCTCCGGACGGTCACATGGAAGCTCTCGATCAGATCGGGACCGAACAGGGTGAACGCCACCTTCCGGGGGCGGCCGGGGAATTCGAGATGTATCACCCCCACTTCGAGACCGCGGTCGCCGGACAGCGGAGGGCCGAGCGCGTGCGTGGAGGAGCCCGGCGGACGGTAGCCGCTGGCGTCCAGCACGTGAGGCTGCGTGGCCGCGGCCGTGTACGACTCGAAGGACAGCACGAGTCCCTGGCCGCGCCATTCGTCCGCCACGGCGGAGTTCGAGACGACGGGCCGTCCATCTCCATAGGTCTCGAACTCGATTTGTGCGTACGGACCGCTCCCGACGGGGCCGCCTTCCGGCTGCGGAGCGTCGCCCTCTTCGGTGTCACCGGCGGCGTCCGGGGCGGCGGGCGGCGTGGAGGGCGCCGGGGGTACGCGGCTCCGAAGCTCCGCAGGCGGAGGGGGCAGCCGGCGCCCGGGTTTCGCCGACGGCGGGGGCGAGGCCGGTGCCTCTACTTCCCAGCGGGGTTGGAAGCCCAGCGACCGCAACCCCAGGTACGCGGCCGCGACGGCCAGCCCGGCCAGGGTGAGGGCGGCAAGGCCGCGCAGCGCCCGCACGGCCGGATGCCGCCGTCGCCTCCGCGGTGTCATGCCCCGACGATGCCGAGCTGCGGCCACGTCTCCCACCGACCGCGCGTGAAATCGGGAAAGTCGACCGGCCGGCTGCGGTCCGCCACGGAATCCTCGCTCACGGCGCACACGGCCGACAGCGCCGCCGCGTCGTAGACGTTCATGTCCGTGGGCAGTCCCTCGCGCAGGCACTTGATGAGTCGGTAGTTCTCCAGGTAGTCCATGCTGCCGTGTCCGCGGCCCGCACCGGATCCGGCCATCTCGCGCCACAGCGGGTGCTCGAACTCCTCGAGGTAGTCCTGCGCCTCGTCCCACCGATGCCCTTCGCTGCGGCCCTCGACGTACACCCGTTCGGGATAGCCCTGGAAGAGGCCCCGCGTCCCCTGGACCAGGTGGATCCGCGAGTACGGCCGGGGGAGGTTCGTGTCGTGCGAAACGTAGATCGTGCGGCCGAGGACGGTCCTGATGAGCGTGACGTTCACGTCGCCGAGCGCGAAGGTTTCCCGACGCTCCGGCGCGCCCTCGGGGAAGTGCTCGCGCGCGAAGTCCTGCAGCCCGCGCGACGGCCCGCTCATGGAGACGGCGTAGTCGAAGCGGTCCCCGCGGTTGATGTCCATGCAGTTGGCGATCGGTCCCAGCCCATGCGTGGGATAGAGGTTGCCGTTTCTGGTCTTCGAGTGTTCCCGCCGCCACAGCCCCTCGCCGGTGTCGGCGAACTTTATGGCGCGCAGGTCGTGAAGGTATCCGCCCTCGCCGTGCAGGATCTCACCGAAGACGCCCTGCCGGACCATGTGGAAGACGAGCATCTCCCAGCGGCCGTAGTTCACGTTCTCCATCATCACGCAGTGCCGGCGCGTCGCCTCGGCCGTCTCCACGAGACGCCAGCAGTCCTCCATCGCGTAGGCCGCCGGCACCTCGGTCGCCGCGTGCTTTCCGTGCTCCATCGCGGCCACGCAGACGGGCACGTGCCAGCGCCACGGCGTGGCCGTGTAGACCAGATCGATGTCCTCGGTCTCGCACATGCGGACGAAGTCCGTCTCGCCGCGCGTGTAGAGGGTCGGCTCCGGCCCACCGGCCTCGAGCACCCAGTCGCGGGCGCGCTCGGCGTGGTCGGGGCGGATGTCGCAGAGCGCCGTGAGCTCCACGCCCTCCATGTCGAGGAGATTGCGGACGTGGACCGAACCCATGCCGCCGATCCCCACAAAACCGATCCGGACCGTCTCCAGCGGCGGGGCCGAGAAGAGCGCTTCCGGCGCCGGCTCGCCGCCGCGTGGCCCGTGCGCCGATCCACCGTCGGCCTCGGGCTCGCGGCAGGCGCCCAGGACTGCCGCCCCCGCCCCCAGCGCGCCCAGCCTGAGCAGCGTCCGCCGGTCGACGCCCGCGGGTGTCATTTCGCCGGTTTCGTTCGATTCGCGCTTCGTCGGTTCCATCCGGGTTTGCCTCCGGGTGCGAGAGGTGACATATGGAATCCAACTTCGGAGCGGCGGGGAGCCGATGGCAAACATGAGGCCCGACAGGATTAATCGAGCGTCACGCGCGGCGGCGGCCGGCGTCGCGGCCGCACTGTGCGTGTCGTGCGAGTCGGCGCCGACGGGTCGGGACCGGCTCCTCGATGCCGCCGCGGCCATCGAGCGGCTGTCGAGCCTCGCGTACGAGTACGCGTACGAGGGGAGCGGCAGCGCCGCCGGGTCCTACACGGGGAGGGTGCGGCTGCTCAGCGCCGCGGACGAACCCCGGACCTACTGGGCCGAGCTTCGGCCGTCACCGTCGTGGACCGCTCCGCCGCCGGACGACTCGCCGCCGGACGACCCGCCGACCGAGGCGCCCGCGCTCATCGTGTCCGGCGGCGGCGACTACGTCGCGGCCCTCGACGAGGCGCTGGGCCGGTTCCATCACGGGACGATCTCGGGGGGCTCCGGCCATCTCGTCGCCAACGCCCCCTTCGCGGTCCTCCCGGCGTTCACGGATCCGCAGCCGTTCCAGGCGGAACTGGCGGGCGACATGGAACTCGTGAGCCGGGAGACGATCGGCGGCGTCCTGTGCGATGTGCTGCGCGGAAGGACCGACGAGTTCGGGCCCGCGCAGGTGTGGTGGCACGTCGGGGTCGAGGACGACCTGCCCCGCGCCTTCCGCTGGGAGGCCGATGACGGGAGCGGGGCGCTCGCGTTCGAGATCCGGAGCATGCTCGTCGATCCGGTGCTCTCGGCCGAACAGCTCGCGATCCGCGTGGACCTCGACGGTCCCGATGGCGGCGAGGTCATCGATGAGGACGAGCGGCGGATCGAACCCGGCGTTCCGGCGCCCGACTGGACGCTCGAAACGGCATCAGGGTCGGCCTTCCGCCTCTCGGAGCTGCGCGGGGACATCGTCGTGCTGAGTTTCGGGGCAAGCTGGTGCGCCCTCTGCCGCGACCTCGCGGCCGCGTACGCCGCCCTTCCGGAGCAGGCCGCGTCGGAGCGCGTCCGGTTCCTCAACCTCAACGCGTGGGAAAGCCCCGAGGTGGATCCCGGCCCGATCGTGCGCGAATGGGGGCTCGACGCACCTCTCCTCCTGCGCGCGGAGCGCATCGCCTCCGACTACAAGCTCGCCTCGGTTCCGGCGCTCTTCGTCGTGGATGCCGCGGGAGATCTCGCGCTCGTCCGGCACCCGACGCTCGCGGATGCGGAAGCTCAGGCCGGCGAACTCGAGCGGACGCTCCGAACGCTCCTCGACGCGGACCGCTGACCGCCCCGCGGCCGCGGAGCTTGCGGCCGCTCTCCTACTTGTCGATCGGCAGCCCGCTGGGCACGGCCGCCGGCGCCAGGTGCGACAGGTCGCGCGCCGCGTCGTCCGTCAGCGACTCGAGGAAGGCGACGAGATCGTCCGCTTCCGCGTCGTCGAAGGCGACCGGGATGAGAATCGTGTCCCGCGTCGCAAGGATCTCATCGAAGTTGTTGAGCAGCGTACCCCGCAGCTCCGGGTCCACCTGCGACACGTCGTAGTCCCGCAGCCGGTTGTCGATGCTGTCGTAGTGCACGACGATCGCCTTCAGCGTGGCGAACTGGCCTGCGTGGCCGTACGGCCCCGTGAGCTCGACGTTCCGCATCGGCGGCGTCTTGAAGAGCCGGCGGTGCGCCGGGTCTCCGGTCACACGCTCGCGGCCGAAGTCGTCGTTCCCGCCCGGTCCGTCGCCCTGCCCGGGTCCGATCTGCGGGATGGCCGCGTTGTGATGCTCGTTGTTGCGGTCGTCGAACTGATCCGTTTCGTGGCACAGCATGCAGCGGATCGTCATGAAACTCTTCGCGCCGCGCAGCGCCGAGTCGCTGAGCTGGTCGTCATCGCCCTTCAGGAACCGGTCCCACGGCGTGTCGATGAAAGTGAGTTCGGACACGTAGAAACCCGCGATCGCGTTCGCCGCGTGCGCGAAGGACATCTCGTCGAACCCCGTGCCCGGATACGCGGCCTCGAACATCGTCCGGTATTCCTCGATCTCCCCCAGCCGCGCCATGAGCGCCACCCACACGCCGGTGAAGTCGTCATCCTCCAGCGCCGCCAGTTCGTTGTCCTCGCCGAAGCCGCGCATCTCCTTGCGCCGCAGGACGGGGATCATGGGCTGCGCCGAGAGCGCGCCGAACTCGAACACCGCCTGCATCGCCGGCGTCAGTTGATCCCCGGCCTCCGTCGAGATCGAGCCGTCCTCCAGTTCTTCCACGAACCCGTCCCAGAAGAACTGTGTCGAGAGATGGAGGTTGAAGAGCGCCGGCGAGTTGCGCGGGATGAACTCGCCCTCGGGGTGCGTCCGGTTGGGACCCAGCCCTCGTCCCCCGACGCCGATCGAGAGCGACCGGCCGTCCCCCAGCGCGGAGCTCGGGAGGTGGCACGTCATGCAGGAGATGTCCCGGTTCCCACCCAGAATCCGGTCGAAGGCCAGCACCCGCCCCAGCTCGACGAGTTCCGGCCGCACGGCGGGCGGCGGATCGAGCGGATCGAGGTTCCGGTGGTCCGCGAGAAGGCGCACGGTGTCGATGAGCATCGCCCGCACGACCTCGGGAGGAGGAGGCGGCGGCGGGGGCGGTTCCGGCGGAGGCGCGGGCGGCACCGGCGGCGGCACCGGCGGCGTGACGGAACCGTCCCCGCAGGCGGCGAGGCCGAAAACGAGTCCCGTGGCCATCAGGGCGAGGGCCTTCCGCGTGCGATTCAACGAAGCTCTCGCTCAGGAACTTTCCACGGTGATTCGCACGTCCATCATGTACTCGTGGTAGCGGCAGAAGAACACGTACTCGCCCGCGACCCGGGGCCGGTACTCCCAGACGGCACCCGGCAGCAGATCTTCGCTGTCCACCGCGTTCACGCCTTCGGGGACCTTGCTGAACTCCACCCGGTGGATGTTCGTGCCGTTCTGCGTCCACGTGATGTTCGCGTGCCGCTCCACCGTCACGCGGGCTTCCTGATCGTGATTCCCGTTGGGATCGACGAACGTATCGTCCTGGATGTCGAAGTTCGCGTCCGACCCGAAGGGGGGCTCCACCCGCGGGGGCGGGGGCGGTGGAG
>VXQX01000017.1:10049-91460 GCA_009838765.1 Gemmatimonadales bacterium | reverse complement strand
CCGCGGTGAACGTAGCTGCCATTCCCTCCACCCGTCCCGTGTCGTAGTGGGCGTTCAGCATCAGCGTCGGCCCTCCCCCCCCCCCCGCGAGACGCCCGACGACGCTCGGCCGGCCCGCCTCGGGCTCATACCGGGTCACGTCGAGGCCCGCCTCGCGCATGAGCCGGGTCGTGAGGCGCGCGATCTCCAGCTCGCCGGGCGCCCCCTCCACGAGCGTCGGATTCACGGAGTTCGTGGCGACGAGGTCCGTGAGAATGGTTGTGAGGCGCAGCGGGTCCGCCGAGAAGGTCAAGGGCTCGGGAGGCGCTTGATCTCCCGTCGGCCCGCCGCCACGCCCGTGGCGACCCCGATCCCGAACAGAACGGCCGTGAGGGGAGTGACGAATGGAAGCACGGCGGCCAGCAATCCGACGCCCCAGCCCGCGATCCCGGCCACAAGCGGCACGCCGCGCCGGTGGATCCCGTCCACGAAGCGCAATCGTCCGCGTACGAACCTCTTCATCGTGATGTAGCCGCCGGCCGACGCGGCGCCGGCGACGGCGAGCCAGAGAAAATTCCCGATGAACTCGAACATGTCGCACCTCCCGAAAAGCTTGTACGCCCCCGATCCCGGGGCGGTTTCAGCGCCCTGGCAGTCCGATTGCCACAGGTTGCCGGCGGTGTTGTACTATGTTGCCGGAATCCGCACACCAGCCATGGAGATCTTGATGAACAGGGATGGAATCCGGGTCCGGTGGGACGGCGGGCTCAAGTTCAGCGCCGATCGAGCCGACCACGAGACGCGAATCGACGGGGACGAAGCCACTGCCCCCAGCCCGGTCGCCCTGATGGTGGAGTCCGTCGCCGCCTGCGCCGCGATCGACGTGGTCTTCATCCTTCAGAAGGGGCGCCAGGAACTCACCGGGCTCTCGGTCCGGGCGAGGGCGCGCAGAGCGGAGGCGCCGCCGCGCTACGTGAAGGGTCTCCAGTTCGACTTCCATGTCTCCGGCAAAGTGGATGAAGCCAGGGCTCGGCGGGCCGTCATGCTCTCGTTTGAACGCTACTGCTCCGTCTACCATTCTCTCCGACAGGACATCGAACTCGAATGGAACCTGACGCTCAACGGCGAGCCTGCGGACGAGGGGGACTGAGGCGGCGGGGCGCCGCTATTCCTCGTCGAAGCGCCTTGCGGAGGCCGGCGCCCCGGCGCTCTCGGTGACTCGCGGATTTCCGCGACACTACACTAGTATTCGAAGGGGTCGGGAAGTTCCCGGGCCCAGTCCAGGAAGCCCGGCCCGTCCGGCGTCCAGACCACGATCGCGCCACACGTCGAACCCGTGCGCATGAACTCCATCGGCGTCTCGACATCGCGCCTGTAGACCTCGACCGCGCCGAGAACATCCCTCTCGAGGTCGTCGAACTGCATTCCCGACTGGTACATCCCGTCCAGGTAGAGCGCCGGCGGACATCCGAGCCGGACGCCCTCCCCAAGGAAGACTTCCGCGCGCCCGTATTCGAGCCGGCCCACGGATACGTTCGGCAGGCCGCGCAGGAGGTCGCTGGGGAGGCGGGGATTACGATTGATGATGTCCCGCGGCGTGAAGAACGTCCCGAACCCCTGGTGCATGCGTTCCTCGAAGCCCTGGAAGTTCCGGGCGCGGCGGCTCTGCCGTACCTCCACCGTGAGGTCCGCGATGCGAATGACGGTACTCGTAACCGTCAACGTGACGTTCGTCGTCTGTTCCGGCGCGAGGTCGATGACGGTATAGCCGGCCTCATAGCCGATGTACCTCACCTCGATCGAGTCCCTGCCGGCCCAGGTTCGCGGGACCCGGAAGTTGCCTTCGGCATCGGTGATCGCGCCGTACCCGGAGCCCAGGAGGATCACGCGCGCACCTTCGAGCGGGAGTCCCGTTGACGCGCTGACCACCTGCCCGATCAGCTCCGCCGTCTCCCGTTCCGTCTCTTCCTGCGCCCGAGCCGAACCCGGCGAACCCGCAAGCACGCCTCCCGCCACGAGGGCCAGCGCCGCCCAACCGGCGCGTCCGCTTTCCGTCGCCAATGCTCTCATACGGTCCCCTGGTCGAGTCCGGCTCTCTCCCCGATAAACGCTTTCCTTCGCCCGAAAGATACGACCCTATCGCCTCGTCATCGACAGCACCGCGGGATCGCCGCCCGCGCTGCCATGAATGGTCACGATCAGCTCGGTGCTCGTCGGGCTCTCGTACGTGAACCACCAGGGAGCGTTCGATGGCGGCGTTTCCGCCGTACTCCGGAAGGTGGCCTTCCGGCCCTCCAGCGCCGTGAGACGATATTCGAGCCGCGTCTCCTCCCAGGGCACCCAGCCCCGCCCTACGTGCTTGAACCGATAGTAGATCTCGCCATCGTCGTCCTGCTCCAGCAGCAGGAGTTCGTACATGACCGCGAGTCCGTCGCGGATGAGGCGGAAGGAGCCGGACATCGAGCGTCCCGCGGGGCTGAACCACGCCTCCTCGATCTGTCCTCCGAAGGCGTCCCCGCCCCAGTGGCCGGCGATCCACGCCAGCTCGTCGAGATCGATGGCCGGGGCAGGCGCGGCCGACGCGGTGCGGCCCACGGCATCCGCATCCCGGCCCACCGTCTCCGTGGCGCCCACGAGGGGGACGACGGCAGCGAGCGCGGCGGCGGCCGCGGCCGCCCGGCGGCGAAGGGCCCTCGCAGGAGACGTTTGAGAAACCGCGGACCCCGCCGCATCTTCGCTCGCCATGAGAGCCGTACTCAAGCTCATGGTTTCGGTCATCGTCTGCCTCCTCGCCGGCCTCGCGGGGCTGGCGCTCGTGTTCAGAGATCTGCCTGTGGGTCCCGGTCCCGGGCTCATCGCGCTCGGGGGTCTGCTCTACTTCGCCGCGGGCTTCGGCCTCTCGCGGTGGCACCGCGGCGCACGCCCCCTCCTCTGCGGGCTGGCGCCGGGCTGGAGCCTGGTCCTGTTGGGCGCGATCGGCGTCTGGGTGACGGTGACGGACCCTCCGTCCGGCCACTGGGGCCTCGCGCTTCTCTTTCTGCTCGGCCCGGCCGCCGCGGGCTCGGCGGGTGCCGTCCTCGCCACGAGGACGCGCAAGTGATCGCGGCCCTCAAGGCGATACTCTCCGCGATCCCGCGAGGGGTCCGCCGCTCCGCGGTCTGGCCACGCCAAGGTAGACGGAACCCAGCGCCCGGGGCACTCCGGGCATCGTGAAGCGGTCGAGGTCGACGACCCGGAATCCGCCGCCCTCGATCTCGGCGTCGATCCGCCGGTTTATGTTGCAGCCGCAGGCGACGAAGTTCTGGACCGGGTTCAGGGTGTCCTGCAGACGCGAAACCCATCCCTTATCGTTCCGCCCGTGCTCGAGAAAGAGGAATTCGCCGGAGGGCTTCAGCGCACGCCGCAGTTCGAGGAGGGCGTCCCGGAGCCGCTCGATCGAACACAGCGTCCAGGTGCTCGTCACCGTGTCGAAGTGCCCATCCGGAAAAGGAAGTCGGTCGGCGGCGTCGTGGATCACGCGCTCGACGGGAAAGGGGGCGCGGGCGATGCGGGTGCGTACGCGGCGCTCGAGCACGGCGGCGGGGTCGATGCCGGTGACGCGGCGAACCGATGTCGGGTAGCATTCGAGATTGAGGCCGGTCCCGAAGCCGACTTCGAGCACGTTCCCCTGCGCACGAGACAGCGCCCGGCGCCGGTACCTGCGATGAACGTCGCCCTTGAGCCCGCTCTCCATGAGACGCGGGAAGATATGCTCGGAATACAGCCCCACTGGCTCTCCTTCCCCGGTGACGCGGGCGAAGGTTGAAACGTCTCCTCAAACATAGACGTAGCGGCTCCTGTCGGGATATATCGCCCGCCCGGGCCGGCTGCGTCTCGCGACCGGCCGCGATTCCCCGCGCCTCGACGCCGCGAAGTCGGCCCTGGACTGGAGAGCGCTCTTGAACCGAATGACTGCTGCCGGGCGCGCCGTTGCGCTGGCGATGTGCCTGGGGGGGACCGCGGGCGTCGCATCCGACGCGCGCGCCCTCCAGGAACCGACCGCCTCCGTTTCGCGGCCGATTCCGTCGGACGCCTACGCCGATGCGGGGATCGCCGGACTGATCGAGCGCGCCATGGCGCAGCGCAAAGCCCGGGCGGAAGGGCTGACGAGCTTCGAGGCGACGTTCCGCGAGCGCATCTATGCCGGGCTGGGCGGCGCGGCTCTGCGCCGCGAGCGGGCGATGTTTCACCAGGAGCGCGCCGCGCGCCTGCGCTGGGCGGCGGAGGGCGAACACATCGTCCGCTGGCTGGGGGTGCGCCGCGGGGTGCCGATCGTGGGCCTGGGTATCGAGTTCGAGGACGACCTGCGCGACGACGACGCGTTCGAACTCGACTTCGACATGATCGATCCGGCGAGCGAGCATGTGACGGTCGGCTCGGAGTGGGCCCTCCATCCCCTGGCCGATACGGCGGCCTATCACTACCGCTACCGCTCCGGCGACACCCTGCGCATCCGCTTCCCGGGGGACGACCGCACGGTGACGCTGATCGAGGCCATCGTCGAGCCGCGGGAGGCCCGCTTCGACCGCATTGCCGGCTCGCTGTGGTTCGACGCCGACGCAGGGGTCCTCACGCGCGCCGCCTACCGTCCGGCGATCGAGTACGACTTCGACCGCGAGGAACCGGAAGACGCGGAAGATGTTCCCGGCTTCGTTAAACCGATCCGCGCCAGGGTCGAATTCATCACGATCGACTACGGCCTCCAGGAACTCCGCTGGTGGCTCCCGAATCGCATGGCCTTCGACGCGGTCGCCACGATGGCGGACCTGGCGAACATGCCAGTGCGCTACGAGTGGACGTTCGAGGACTACGCTGTGGATCGGGAACCGGCGCTCGATCCGGGAGACGATCTGCCGGCGGGCTGGACCCGCTGGGTCGATGGCGACGACGAGTTCCTCGCGCCCGAGGGGCAGACGCTCGACGTTTCCGTGAGGGAGGGTCGAGCCCGGCGTCGCGAGGAGCGTGAGGCCGCGCGGACGCGCGACGACCCTCTCACCGCGGAGCCGGACTCGCTGCCCGAAGCTGTGCGGCCGGTCGTGATCATCGTCCCTCCCCGCGACGAACTCCCCTCGTCGCGGGAGCTTCCCGAGCCGCTCTTCTCCGCCACCGTCGACGCCTTTGCGGCGGCGGAACTCGACGACCTGAAGGACCGCCTGTCCTCGCTGCACATCCCCGCCGCCATGGCTCCGGGTCCCCGCCTGGATCTCGCTCCGGGTCTGCGCAGGCTCCGTTACAACCGGGTCGAGGGGCTGTCGCTCGGCGCCCGCTTCGCGGTACCGACCGGGGTCACGTCGGAGTTCGCGGTCACGCCGCGAATCGGCATCCCGGAGTGGGAGCCGGGCCTGGAGGTCGGTTGGCGGCGCCAGACGGTGACGGGCGGTCTCGGGATCATGGCGTACCGGCGCCTCACGGACCTCGGCGATTGGGGCCGCCCGCTCTCCTTCGGCAACTCCTTCAACAGCCTCGTGATGGGCTACGACGAAGGCCTCTACTTCCGGGAGACCGGCTTCGAGATCGCGGCGAGCCGCCAGGGGAAGCGGACCCGCGTGGAAGGCGCAGTCTTCGCGGAGCGCCACCAGAACGCGCGGAAGCAGAGCGATGCCTCGCTCCCGAACCTGTTCGGCGATGCCGTCTTTCCGGACAACATCGTGGCCGCGCGCGGCGACATCGCCGGCATCTCTGGCCGTCTGCGCGCCTTTTCCTCGGTGGACCCGGGCGCGCCGGTTCTCAGCGGCTCCATCTGGGGCGAAGCTGCAACGGGCGACTTCGATCTCTACGGGCGTGCCGCGGTTTCCGCGGCGCTTCAACTCCCCGTGAGCCAGTGGTCGCTGGCGCTGGAGGGCGGAGTGGGAAGAGTGTTCGGGGAGCCGCCCCCGCAGCGGCGCTTCCACCTCGGCGGGTCCTACACGCTGCGGGCTTTCGATCCGGTGTCGACCGGGGGCGAGAGCTTCTGGTTCGGCCGGTTGGAACTGGGCCGCGGCTTCCGGATCGGCGATCCGACATACGACATCGGGGGAAGCCCGGTCCGGATCACGGGGTTCTGGGACGCGGGCTGGACGGGACCCGTGGATGCCTTCGGGATCGACGGCTGGCGGTCCAGCGTGGGGGTTGGCCTGTCGCTCATGGACGGGCTGTTCCGCATCGACATCGCCCGCGCCGTCCGCGGCGGCAGCCTCTGGCGGCTCCACATATACTCCGACGGCCTCATGTAACGATGCCGAGGGTCGATGGTTCGTGTAACGGGAGGTTCGAACACATGGCCGGGAGGCGAAGCAAGAGCAGCAAGGCGACCGACGCAGGAAGGTCGGCGAGGGAGTGGGCGCGATCACTGATCGTCGCGGCCGCCGGTCTCCTTTTCTTTCGGACGTTTCTCCTGGCTACGTCCGTGATCTCCTCGGGGTCGATGGAGAACACACTCCTGGTCGGCGATTTTCTGCTCGTAAACAAGCTGGCCCTGGGCACGACGATCCCGTTCACGGAGTACCGGATTCCGGGCTACGTGGAGCCGGGCCACGGCGACATCATCGTATTCCGCTCGGACCATTCTCCGGGAATGGATCTCGTGAAGCGCACGGTCGGCTTGCCCGGCGACACGCTCCGAATGGAGGGCGGCGTCCTGTATCGGAACGGGATCGAAATCGAGGAGCCCCACGTCCGCCGCGATCCACGCCGGCCCGATGCCGGAGACACCCGGATGCTGTGGCAGAGGGAGCACCTGGTATCGGATCCGGGGCGCAGCGAGTACGAGCCCACGCGGGACAACTGGGGACCTCTCGTGATTCCTCCGGAACGCTTCTTCATGCTGGGTGACAACCGGGACGACAGTCTCGATTCGCGATACTGGGGGCTCGTTGAGCGGGCGAAGATGAGGGGAAAGCCGTTCTTCATCTACTTCTCGTACGATCGGGACGCGCTCGAGCCGTTTCGAGTCCTGACCGCCATGAGACCCAGCAGGATCGGGTCGCGGCCCGACTGACGATCACACGGCTTGCGGCACCGGCAGGCGGCGCCCGCCGGGTCGAGTGTTTGCGCGGCGGGTGAGATGGTCGCAGAGTAGCGTCCGCCGCAACCAACGATGACGCCGGGCGCTCGGGGCGCCGGCGATCCCCGCAGAGAGCACGCCGAAACATGGCACGAAGTCGCAGAGCGAAGGGCCGCACCGGAGAGGCGGACGAAGCCGCGGAAGGGAAGCGGAAACGCGCCCCATCTCCGCCGGCCTTCAGCGCGGAGTGGTTCCGCGACTGGGCGCGCACCCTGCTCGTCGCGTTCCTCATCTTCATCTTCTTCCGGACGTTCCTGCTGGCGACGTTCGTGATCACGTCGGGGTCGATGGAGGGGACCCTCCTGGTCGGCGACTTCCTGCTCGTGAACAAGACATCGCTCGGTGCGCCGATCCCGTTTACGAACGCCCGCGTGCCGGGATACGCCGAGCCGGAGTACGGGGACATCATCGTGTTCAGGGCGGACCATTCTCCGGGCCTGGACATCGTAAAGCGTACCGTGGGTCTGCCCGGCGACACGCTCCGCATGGAGGGAGGCGTCTTCTACAGGAACGGCATCGCCCCCGACGAACCCTACGTCCGCCGGAATCCGCGCCAGCTGGATGAAGGGGATCCGCGGATGCAGTGGCAACTGGCGCACCTGATTCCGGATCCGGAACGGGGCGAGTACGAACCGACGCGGGACAACTGGGGACCTCTCGTAGTGCCGCCGGAACGCTACTTCATGCTGGGGGACAACCGGGAGGAGAGCCTGGATTCGCGGTACTGGGGGTTCGTCGAACGCGGGAAGATGCGGGGCAGGCCCTTCTTCATCTACTTCTCGTACGACCGTGAAGCGCTAAGGCCCGTGAAGTTCCTCACGGCGATGAGGCCGGGACGGATCGGACCCTCCCCGGACTAGCGGGAACCGAGGGACCCGCGGGAACCGAGCCTGTCCCGTCCGCCGTCAGAGCTTCTTGAGCAGCTTCCGAATGACGATCACGGCAACGGCGATGGCGATCTTTCTCATCGGGTATTCCTCTTCCGCGCATGGCGTACGCTTCAAGGTGGCGCGTCCAGGCTCCACCGGACAGTACGGGCGGCTCCCGGGTCGAGGTTTCGGACGCTCTGGCCCCCGGCCGCGGTTCGGGCAACGTTGAACGGACGGGACAGGTCCGCGGTCCGGGAGGTGTCATGCGCGTGAACCGGGCGGTCGCCATGGTGGCGGCGCTCTCAGGTGCGGGGTGCGATGCGCCGTCCGCCGACCAGGCGGCGGCAGCCACGCATTCCCATGCCGGCGGCGGCGTGGTGACGCACTGGACCGAGTCGCTCGAACTGTTCGCCGAGTACCCGCCGCACGTGCAGGACGTCGCGAGCGAGCCGTGGGCCATCCACCTCACCTGGCTGGCGGACTGGAAGCCGGTGCGGGAGGGGCGGCTCGTCCTTCTGCTCCGGGGACCGGGCGGCGCCCGCGAGGAGATCGTGCTCGCGGCCCCTGCGAGCCCGGGAGTCTACAGTGCGACCCCGACCCTCACGGCGACCGGGACGTGGCGGGCGGACCTGACCCTCACGGCCCGCGGCGCGGACCACGCGATCCCGGTGGGACAGCTGCGGGTGTTCGCGAGCGAAGAGGTCCTCCCGCACGACGAAGAGCCGCCACGTCCTGGGCTGATCGCGCTCCTGAAGGAAGAACAGTGGGCGATGCCGTTCGAGGTGGCGGTCGCGGCGACGCGCCGGATTCCGCAATCGATCCCGGTGACCGGAGAGGTCGCGGCCCCCGCGCGCGACCTCGCGCACGTCTCGACGCCGGTGGGGGGGCTCTTGCTCGTCCAGGGGCCATCGCCCGCCCCCGGCGAAGAGGTGCGGGAGGGGGAGACGCTGGCTCTGATCGCCCCCACGAGCCTCGACGACTCGTACGCTCGCATGCGGGCCGATGTGGAGGACGCCGAGCGCGAGGCGGATCGGGCCGAGCGTCTGCTCGCTGCCGGCGCCATCGCCGGGCGCCGCCTGGAGGAGGCGCTCCATAACCTCGAGGTGGCCCGGGCGGCGTTCGCGGCCGTGGACGGCCGTCGCTCCGCCGACGTGGACGGCGGTGGGGACGGCGGCTCGGACCCGCACGTGTACCGGCTCCGGAGTCCGATCGGCGGCGTGATTGCGGATCGCCGCGTGGCGCCCGGCGAGCACGTCGCCGTCGGCAGGCACGCCTTCACCGTGGTGCGTCCCGACACCCTGTGGTTCGTCGCGCGGGTGCCGGCTCGCCACGCCGAGGCGGCCGGCGATGTCCACGGCGCGTGGTTTACCGTCGAAGGCGCGACCCGGGCGCACGCCGCCGACCGCGTGGTGTCCGTGGGCAGCATCATCGATGCCGGGAGCCGGACGCTGCCGGTCCGCTTTGCGGTGGCGAACCCTGACGGCGTGCTCAAGGTGGGGATGCTGGCCGAAGGGCATCTGCTCCTCGGCGACCCCGTGGAGGGGGTGGCCGTCCCGACGCCGGCGATCCTGGACGAGGACGGGCTCTCCGTCGTCTACGTCAAGGTCGGCGGCGAAGCCTTTCAGCGGCGAGTGGTGGAGACCGGCCCCTCGGACGGTTCGTGGACCATCGTTCACTCCGGCGTGGCGAGCGGGGAGCAGGTGGTCGCCGTCGGCGCCTATCAGGTGAGACTCGCCTCGCTGGGCGACGTGGAGATCTCGGATCACGGGCATCCGCACTGACGGCGGGATGAGCGCTCCCGGATCGGCGGAAGACCGGTCAGGTCTCCTGCAGGGACTGCTGGACCGGCTCGTCCACGCCTCGCTCGAAAACCGCTTCCTCACCGTGGCCGCCGGAGCCCTCCTCCTGGCGGGCGGGGGATGGGTGGCCGCCACGCTGCCCGTCGACGTCTTTCCCGACCTCACCGCCCCCACGGTGACGGTGCTCAGCGATGCCCACGGACTGGCCCCGGAAGAGGTCGAGAGCCTCGTCACGTTCCCGATCGAAACGGCGGTCAACGGTGCGGCCGGCGTGCGCCGGGTCCGGTCGAGTTCGGCGCAGGGGATCAGCATCGTCTGGGTGGACTTCGACTGGGGGACGGACATCCTCCGCGCCCGGCAGATCGTGAACGAGCGGCTTCAACTCGCCACGGCCCAACTGCCGGAGGATGTGAGCGCGCCCGTGCTCGCGCCCGTGAGTTCGATCATGGGCGAGATTCTGCTCGTCGGCATGAGCGCGCCCGCCCCGCAACTCATGGAGGCGCGGACGGCCGCGGACTGGACCGTGCGGCGAAGACTCCTCGCCGTGCCCGGCGTCTCGCAGGTGGTGTCGATCGGAGGTCAGGTCCGCCAGTACCAGGTTCTGATCCGACCCGAGCGCCTGCTCGCGTACAGGGTCGGGCTCGACGAAGTCCTGGAGGCGGCGTCCGGCTCGAACCGGAACGCCTCCGGCGGCGTCTATCGGTCGGGCGGGCGCGAGATCCTGATCCGCGGCATCGGCCGCGCACGCGACCTGGACGAGATCGGCCTGACCGTCGTGGCCGTGAGGGAGGGCGTACCCGTCCTCATCGAGGACCTGGCGGAGGTTCGAATCGGTCCGCGCGTCCGGCTCGGCACCGCCTCCGTGAACGCGGAGCCCGCCGTCGTGCTCTCGATTCAGAAGCAGCCCGGCGCGAACACGCTGGAGCTGACGGAGCGGATCGACGCCGAACTGAACGAGATCGAAGCGGAACTGCCGGCGGGCGTGGCCTTCGAGCGGTCCGTGTTCCGGCAGGCCGACTTCATATCGCTCGCCGTGTCAAACGTGATCGAAGCCCTGCGCGACGGCGCCCTGCTCGTCATCGCGGTGCTCCTGCTCTTCCTGTGGAACCTGAGGACGACGGCGATTTCCGTGCTCGCGATCCCGCTCTCGCTGGCCCTCGCGGTCATCGTGCTGCGGCTCCTCGGGGGAACGATCAACACGATGACGCTGGGCGGCATGGCGATCGCCATCGGCGCCCTGGTCGACGACGCGATCATCGTCGTCGAGAACGTCTACCGCCGCCTGCGCGAAGATCGCCGCCGCCCGCCGGAGCGCCGACGACGGCCGCTGGCCCTCGTCCGGGACGCCGCGCGAGAGATCCGGAACCCGATCCTGAGCGCCACGCTCATCATCTCCATCGTCTTCGTCCCGCTCTTCTTCCTCTCCGGTGTGGAGGGCCGCATGCTCCGACCGCTGGGGTTGGCGTACATCGTGAGCATCCTCTCCTCGCTGCTCGTTGCCGTGACGGTGACGCCGGCGCTCTGCCACATGCTTCTGCCGGGGGATCGGGCGATCGGCCGCCCGCGCGAGCCCTGGCTGATGCGGGGGATCGAACGGGCGTACGGGCGCCTCCTCGACGGGGCGCTGCGCCGTCCCGGGCCCGTGCTTGGCGGTGCGGCGCTCCTGCTGGCCGGCACCCTGGCGCTCGTGCCGCTGCTGGGGCGCGGCTTCCTCCCCGAGTTCCAGGAGGGAACGCTGACCATCTCCGTCGTGAGCCTGCCCGGGACCTCACTGGCGGAGTCCGACGCGATCGGGGCTCGCGTGGAGCGCCAGCTCCTGGCGCACCCGGCCGTCGTCTCCACCTCGCGGCGGACCGGCCGGGCCGAACTCGACGAGCACGCGCAGGGCAGCAACGCGTCCGAGGTCGACGCGCGTCTGGATCTCTCCGAGCACGATTTGGAGGAGGTCGTGGCCGCGCTCCGGGACGAACTGGCGGGACTCCCCGGGACCAACGTCACGATCGGACAGCCGATCGGACACCGGATCGACCACATGCTCTCCGGCACACGGGCCGCCATCGCGGCCAACCTGTTCGGGCCCGACCTCCGGCAACTGCGCGACCTCGCCGGCGAGATCGAGACCGTCGCGGCGACGGTGGAGGGGCTCGTGGACGTCTCCGTCGAGAGGCAGGCGGACATACCCCAGCTTCAGATCCGCGCCGACCGCCGTGCCTTGGCCCGCCACGGCGTCACGCCGGCGGAGATGGCCGCGGCCGTCGATGTCGCGTTTCAGGGGGAGGAGGTATCGCTCATCCGGGAAGGCGATCGCGCGTTCGATCTCGTGGTGCGCTACGCGGACGAATACCGCACGGACCCGGAGGCGATCGGCCGGACGCTGATGACGACCCCGGCCGGCGCCACGGTACCGCTGTCGCAACTGGCTTCGATCGTGCCGTCGCTGGGGCCCAATACGATCAGCCGGGAGAACGTGCAGCGGAAGATCGTCGTGAGCGCGAACGTCGCGGGTCGCGACGTGGGCGGAGCCGCGGAAGAGCTTCAGGCGCGGGTCGCGGCGGAGGTCGAACTGCCGCCGGGCTACTACGTCCAGTACGGGGGCCAGTTCGAGAGCGGCCGGGAGGCGACGCGGCGCATCACGCTGCTCTCGCTGTTCTCGATCGCCGCCATCTTCCTCATCATGTTCCGGGCTTTCGGGAGCGCCCGGATCGCCGCTCTTCTGATGGTGAACCTGCCCCTGGCGCTGGCGGGAGGCGTGCTCGCGGTACTGCTCATCGGCGGCACCGTGAACATCGCGACGCTGGTCGGGCTCATCACGTTGTTCGGCATCGCCGTGCGAAACGGGATCCTTCTCGTGAGCCGTTATCAGGACCTTCGCGCGGCCGGCGCCGGGCTCGGGCCGAGCATCCGGCGCGGCTCCATGGAACGTCTCAGCCCCATCCTCATGACCGCGCTCACGGCGGGTCTGGCGCTCGTGCCGCTCGCGTTGGGCCTCGGCGAGCCCGGCAAGGAGATCCAGGCCCCGCTCGCCGTCGTTGTCCTCGGGGGGCTGTTCACGTCCACCACGCTCAACATGGTCGTCGTTCCGGCCCTCTTCCTGCGCTTCGCCGGCGACCGGGACGGGTGACGCCCCGGACCGTTGGGCAGTCAGTGGAGTATCGAAGCCCGCCGATGTCGGATGGCTGGACTGTCTGAGCAACGAGGAGGGGGGTGAGGAGACGATGATCGAAAGAATCGTGGTACGAACGGGAGTCCTGCTGGCCATGGTTTACGGGCTGGCGGGCTGCAGCGATGACACGACGGGGCCGGTGGAGCCCACGCTGACGTTGGAGGAGAGCGAGGCGCTGCTCGAAGCCATCAACCTCGTCGGGGCGCGAGCGCTGGAGGCGGACCCGGAATCCTTCGCCGGGTCCGTGAACCTGACGGCGAATTGCTCGGGTGGCGGGGTCGTCAATGCGGCCGGGACGCTGATCCCATCGGAAACGGAAACCGGGGTCCGGTTGCTGGCGGACCTGACGATCGTGCCGGAGGGCTGCGTGGAAACGGCCCGCGGCAGCACCTTCACGCTCACCGGGGCTCCCAGCCTCCGGCAGACGGGTTCCTACGCGTTTTCGATGCCGGAAGAGCTCGCCTTCGTGTTCGACCTGAACGTGTCGATGGTCGGTGCTCTCGCCTACGAGGTCGACGAAAGAGACGGGACCTGCGAGGTCTCCGTCACGGTGGAGTCCCGGCTCGACTTCGGCGATCTGATACAGACGGGAAGGGCTTCGGGCACGCTGTGCGGCAACACCGTCGACATCGACCTGAATAATGAGATCTCGCTGACTCCCGACCCCGGGGGATGAGTTACCCGAACCGGCCGATCGAGAAGATCGGCGGGGCGTGACGAGGTAGCTCATCGGTGAGGAGGTCGGCCATGAGCGACCCGAGGACGGGGGCGAACTTGAATGCGTGCCCGGAGCCGCCGGCGAACAGCACGACTCCGGGATGGTCGGGATGGCGGTCGAGGATGAAGTTCTCGTCGGGCGTATTCGTGTAGAGGCAGACGGATGCGTGCGCCAGCGGGCCGGCCGCGCCCGGCGCGTACTGCCCGAACAATCGACGCAGTTCTTCCGTCTCCGTGGTCCCGACCTCGCGGTCGACCCGCTCGACATCGGTCCCGCGTCCGGCCTGAAAGTGCATCCCCGCCTTGAGCCCTCGCGCCGACGGCGGGAATCCGTACCAGGTGCCTTCCCCTTCAAGCTCCCACACCCAGGCGGGACCTTCCGCGAGCGTGGCCGCGTGCGGCCCGGACGGTTCGAACCAGTACTGCACCGTGCGCTCCACTTCGAGGGGGAGGGAGAGTTCCGGAACCAGTTGCGGAGTCCAGGCTCCCGCGGCGATGGCGAGCCGCCGCGCCGGGTATTCTCCCCGCTCGGTTCGAACGCGGACGCCCGCGGCCGAGGCGGACCACCGGACCGCGGGCTCGTCAAAGCGCAGGTCCGCGCCCCCGGCCGCCTCCAGCATCGCCTCGAGGCCGGGCTCCAGCGAGAGGATGGCGGCACCCGGTTCGTAGATGGTGACCGTCCCCGGATCCGGGCGGAGCCAGGGGAAGCGCTCGACCACCTCATCCGCGGAGAGAAGGATGTCGCCGGTGTGCGGCCGGGCGACGTCACGAAGCCGGCCCCCCGCGAACACGCGGCCGTCTTCCGGGCCCATCATGAGGGCGCCCGCCGTCCGCAGCAGTGTTCGGCCGGATGAGCGCTCAAGGCTCTTCCAGCGCCGGGAAGCGTCGCGGACGAGCGGTACGTACGGCGACCCGACGTACCATGCCGCGCGGATCATTCGGGTGTCGCTGTGCGCCGATCCCATCGCGTGCGGGGGCGTGAAGCGGTCGAAGCCGATCACGGAATGTCCTCGCCGGATGAGTGCGGCCGCCGTTGCGCTGCCTGTCGCCCCAAGCCCGATGACGGCGAAGTCGTGCATTCGCTGCCCGCCGGGTCAGTTGCCGATTCTGGGGAAAACGAGGCGCTGGTCCGCCTCAACGACCGAAACCGCGCCCGCGACGCCGTCCACGACGTCGAACACGAACTGCACGACGGAACCGTGCATCAGGAACGTGCTTGGGGACTGGGGGAGGAGTCGGAACGCGGCCTCGCCGGTGCGCGCGGCCGTGAGCACGCCGTCCCCGAGCGTGACGGTCAGCGTGGTGGCGGGGTCGATGCGATACTCGCCGACCAGGAGGGAGAGGTTCTCGGGTCCCACGCGCACGATGGGGAGCCGAAGCGCCGGGTCGGGTTCGACGCCGAGCTCCGACAGACGCTCCAGGAGCCGGGCCGTCCCGGGGTGGTACATGAGGGCTTCCCGGATGTGGTCCGCCGCCGCCTCCAGGGCACCGGCCTCTTCGTGAAGCTCGGACAGCGCGAAGCGGATCGCGGGGGGCTCCGGCGTCCCGGCGATGTAGGCCTCGAGGATCGCAATGGCCGTGGCCGGCTCGTCCACCCGGAAATGGCCCGCGAGCCTCAGAATCTGACCGGGAGAGTAGTCGTACTCCTCCGGTCGCGTACGCCGCCAGTTGTCGTACCTCGACATCGCCGCCTCGACCCCGCCCGCCTCGACGATCGGCAGCAGCCGTTCCGCGATCGACGGCTTCGGGCGCACGGCTTCGGCGCCCCACAGCAGACTCGTCAACCCCTCCACGAGCGGTCCCAGATCGGAGGACGCGTTGTCCAGCAGCACGATGAGCCGCCCGTGGTCCGGAAAAACGCGCAGCCACGCGGAAAAGCCGAAGATCCCCCCCGAGTGTTCGATCGTGCGCACGTCGCGGTTGCGCCCGATATCCCTCGTCCGCACGCCCACGCCGTACCCGTACGATCCGGACTCGAGGCCCGGGGTGGTCATGCGTGCCAGCGTCTCCGGGTCCCGGAACAGGCCGCCTTCGACGAAGAGGCCGGTGGCCCACCGGGCGAGATCGCCCACGGTGGAATACAGCATGCCGGCGGAGTAGGGCACGGACGGGTCGATGCGACGCGCCGGGCGATAGCCGACGAGGTCGCGCGTGTGCCCGCCCGCGTGGCCCTCCGGCGGCCGGAGCGAGCCGTCGTATCCGGTATCGCGCAGTTCCAGCGGGTCGAGCACGTACCTTCGAAGCGCCTCGGCGTAGCTCAGCCCCGTGACGCGTTCGGCGATCCAGCCCAGAAGTACGTAGCCCGAGTTGGAGTACTCGAACTCCGTGCCCGGTTCGAAAGAGAGGGGAGCTTCCCAGGTGAGCGCGACGATCTCGCCTGGCGAGAACGGGGTCGCCGCCTCCCAGTCCATGAACCCCGGCAGGCTGGTGTAGCTCGGCAACCCGGAGGTGTGCGTGAGCAGGTGGTGGAGGGTGATCCGTTCCGCGAACTCCGGCGGATACTCCTCGATATGGCGGCCCACCGGATCTTCGACCCGCAGCAGCCCCTCCTCCTCGAGTCTGAGGATGAGCGCAGCCGTGAACTGCTTCGTCAGCGACGCGACGCGGAACCGCGTGCTCGCGACATTGGCGGCGCCGCGCGCGAAGTCCGACCGCCCGAATCCGCCCTCGAACAGGATCTCGCCATCATCGACGATGAGCGCCGCGCCGTTGAAGAGCCTCAGATCATGGAAGGACCGCAGGTAGCCTTCCGCCCGTTCCGCGCGCGACTGCGCCTCGGCGGCGGACGCGAGCGCGGCGACGAGCGCGGCCGCGAGACCGTACCTCCAGGATGGGTTGCGACGCGGATACACGCGGGATCCTCCCTCAATGCAAAGCGACCGGAAAGCTCGCGCCCTCCGTAGGAAAGGGATAGGATCGCATCATGCGCTCGATCTCAAGTCGACAGCGGTCACGGATCCTGGAGCTGGAGGAGGCTGCGCGGCCGCTCGACCCCGACGCGGGCGAGCGCGACCGCCTCATGGCCGAGGTGCACGCCTACGCGCAGCGGTTCCTCGACGGACTCCCCGAACGGCCCGCCTACCGGCACGACAAGTCCGCCGTCCGGGAGATCCGAAAGCTCGGATTCGGCCGCGGACCGCAGCCCCTGGCCGGACTCATCGACCGGATCGACGAGTCCGTGGCGGGCGTCGGCCTCGTGCCCTCGCACGGCGGACATCTCGGCTACATCCCGGGCGGAGGCATCTACGCCTCGTCGCTGGGGGACTATCTCGCTGCGGTGACGAACGAATACGCGGGCGTACGATTCACCGGGCCGGGCGCGGTCGAGATGGAGGATCTGATCCTCGACTGGATGGCGTCGTTCGCCGGATTCCCCGCCGGGGCCGACGGGAACCTCGCTTCGGGCGGCTCCATCGCCAGCCTCATCTCGGTGGTTACGGCCCGGGAAGCGGCCGGGCTCCGGGCGCGCGACTACGAGCGGGCCGTCGTCTATTCCTCCGCCCACACACACCACTGCCTGCACAAGGCGATCCGCGTGGCCGGCCTCGCGGAGGCCGTCCGGCGCGAGGTATCCCGCGACCGGGATCTCCGCCTGTGTCCCGACTCGCTCGCCGAACTCGTCGCGGAGGACCGGGCACGAGGGCTCCGGCCGTGGCTTGTCCTCGCCTCGGCCGGTACCGCGGATACCGGTCAGGTCGATCCCCTGGACCGCATCGCGGAGGTGTGCGAGCGGGAAGGGCTCTGGTTCCACGTCGACGCGGCATACGGGGGCTTTTTCGCTCTCGTGGACGGCTGCCGAAGCGTGCTCGCCGGGATGGAGCGGGCGGACTCGCTCGTGCTCGATCCGCATAAGGGAATGTTCCTGCCGTATGGCACCGGCGCCGTGCTCATCCGAGACGGGGAGGCTCTCCAGGACGCTCACGCGTACTACGCGAGCTACCTGCAGGACACCGTCGAGTCCGAGTGGGGAGGTCGTTCGCCCGCCGCCGTATCCCCCGAACTCACGAAGCACTTTCGCGGGCTTCGGGTCTGGCTGCCGCTCCTCCTGTACGGAGAAGCCCCCTTTCGGGCCTGTCTCGAGGAGAAGCTCGAACTGGCGCGTTACTTCCACGGCGAGATCGGGGCGCTCGGATTCGAAGTGGGTCCGGAGCCTCAACTCTCGGTCGTGACCTACCGCTGGGTGCCAGAGTCGGGTAACGCGAACGCCTTCAACCAGGCTCTCGTGGAAGAAACGCATCGCGATGGGAGGATCTTCCTCTCCTCGACGACGATCGACGGGACGTTCTGGCTGCGGATGGCGGCGCTCGCCTTCCGGACGCACCTCGACACCATCGACCTGGCGCTCCAGGTGCTCGCGGAGGCCGTGGAGCGCCTCGAGGCCCACCCCGAGCGCTGGCGCTCCGCGGCGCCCGCCCAAGCGCTCGCCGGGGGAGGCGGCGGCTGATGGCGGGTTCCGGCTCCGGGCTCGCCCGCCAGGACGTGCGCTTCGAGCCCGACGAGCGTCCCCCGCTCCCCATGGCCGCCGGGCTCGGCGTCCAGTACGCGCTCATCTGTCTCGCCAGCATCGTGCTCACGCCGACGGTCATGATCACGGTGGCGGGCGGCAGCGCCGAATACCTGTCGTGGGCGGTGTTCGCGGCGCTCGTGATCAGCGGCGTCACGACGGCGATCCAGGCGCGCAGAGTGGGACGGATCGGCGCCGGCTACGTGCTCGTCATGGGGAGTACGAGCGCCTTCATCGCGGTGAGCGTCACCGCCATCGAGCAGGGCGGGCCGGGCATGCTCGCGGTGCTGATCATCGCTTCCTCGCTGGTCCAGTTCCTTCTCGCGTCCAGGATGGCGCTCCTGCGCCGGGTCTTCACGCCCACCGTGGCGGGCACCGTGCTGATCCTGATCCCGGTGACGCTCACTCCGATGATCCTGCGGAAGCTCGCCGAAGTCCCGGCCGGAGCCCCGGCCGGCGCCGGTCCGGTCGTGGCCGGCGTGACGCTGGCGGTCACGGTCCTCGTCCCGCTTCGGTTCTCCGGCGCGCTCCGGCTGTGGGCCCCGGCCCTCGGGATCGTCGCCGGGTCGCTCGTCGCCGGCCTGGGATTCGGGATCTACGACCTGTCCACCGTCTACGAAGCCAACTGGATCGGCCTCCCGGACCTGGCGTACCCCGGTCTCGATCTGAGCTTCCGCCCCGAGTTCTGGGCCCTGCTCCCGTCTTTCCTCATGGTGACGCTCGTGAGCGCCATGGACACGCTTGGCGACGCGATCGCGATTCAGCGGGTCTCCTGGCGCAGGCCGCGCGCGATCGACTTTCGCTCCATCCAGGGCGCGATCGCGGCCGACGGCGCCGGCAACCTCCTGTCCGGTCTGGCGGGGACCGTCCCCAATACGACCTACGGCGTGGGCATCGCCGTCGCCGAACTCACGGGCGTCACCTCTCGCGCCATCGGGATCTGCGTTGGCGTCGTCTTCGCGGCGTTCGCCTTCCTGCCGAAGCTGCTCGCCCTCATCATCGTGATCCCCGGCCCCGTCGTGGCGGCCTATTTCATCGTCGTCGTGGCGCTGATCTTCGTCTTCGGCATGAAGATCCTGCTCCAGGAGGGGCTGGACTATCGCAACGGCCTCGTCGTCGGCGTCGCGTTCTGGCTGGGCATCGTCTTCCAGTTCGACTGGATCTACCCGGAGCAGATCACAGGGGCGTGGGAGGAGTTCCTCGGCAACGGCATGACGGTCGGCGGTCTCACGGTGATCCTGCTCACCATCTTCTCGGAGGTCACGGGAGGCCGTCGGGCCCGACTGAAGACCCGGTTGTCGGACGACACGTGGTCGGAAGTCGACGCCTTCCTGGTGAAGTTCGCGGCGCGCAGAGGCTGGGACGAGAAGATGGAGACGCGTCTGCGCGCGGTGGGTGAAGAGACGATGCTGATCCTCGGCCGCCAGGAGGCCGAAGCCGAAGCCGATGACGCGCGAAGCCTCCTGCTGATCGCGAGCAGCGATGGCCCCGCCGCGGATCTCGAGTTCATCGCGACGACGGATGAGAAGAACGTCGAGGATCAGTTGGCGATGCTCAGCGAAGCGGCAGCGGGGGTCCCCGTCGAAGCCGAGACTCCGCTTCGGCTGCTGCGGCACTATGCTTCGTCCATCCGCCACCAGCAGTACCACGACATCGACATCCTCACGATCCGCGTGGAGTCCGCCCCTCAAGTGGCCGGCGACTTCTGATGAGGACGCGTCCCGGCCGGCCGGTTCGTGCGCTCGCCCTCGGCGCACTCCTCAGCGCGTGCGCCGGCGAGGCGGAACGGCAGGTGTCGCTGCAGCCGGGAGATGTCGAGTTCGAGCGGCCGTTTCCGAGCGGCGAACCCCAACTCGCGGTCGGCGCGGAGGGCCGCGCGATCTTGACGTGGATCGAGCCCGAAGAGGGTGTCCCCGCGTTGCGCCTGGCGATTCGCGGGGAGGGCGGCTGGTCCGAGCCGCGGACCGTGTGGGCGTCGGAGGACATGTTCGTGAACTGGGCCGACTTTCCGTCCTCGGTGGAGATGCGGGACGGGACGCTCGCCGTTCACTGGTTGGAGAAGGTCGCCGACGCGCCGTACGCCTACCATGTGCTGCTGGCGCTCTCTTCCGATGATGGCGCGACGTGGTCGGAGCCGTTCCGGGCGCACGATGACCGGTCGCCGACCGAGCACGGCTTCGTGTCGATGGTCCCGTGGCGGGACGGTGCGGCGCTGACCTGGCTCGACGCCCGAGCGATGGCGGGCGCCGCCGGTGGGGGCGAGCACGTGGCCGCGGGTAGCGGCGTGGTGCGGGGTGCGATGTCCGTCCGCTTCCGGACGCTCGCGCCGGATGGCCGGCTGGGCCCCGAAGTGCTGCTCGACGACCGGACGTGCGAGTGCTGCCAGACCGCGCTGGCCCGGGTCGGGGATGGACTGGTCGCCGCCTACCGCGACCGGAGCGAGTCCGAGGTCCGCGACATCGCCGTGGTTCGCGGGGCGGGGGAGCGCTGGACCGCGCCCGCTCCACTGTCGACCGACGGCTGGGTCATCCCCGGCTGTCCCGTGAACGGCCCGCAGTTGAGCGGCGGCGAAGGGGCGCTGGCCTCCGCCTGGTACACGGGCGTCGACGGCACTCCGCAGGTGTACGTCTCGTTCTCGGAAGACGGCGGCGCCACCTTCGGCCCGCGGATCCGGGTCGATGAGGGGTTGCCGCTGGGCCGCGTCGACATCGAACGACTCGACGACGGCTCGGCCGTGGCGGTATGGTTGGAGGCTTCCGACGACGCACCGCGTGTCCTCGCCCGACGGGTCGATCCGGATGGGTCGCTCGGGACGCCGCTTCTGATCTCCGAGACCGCCGGCGAACGCTCGAGCGGGTTCCCGCGCATGGTGCGGACGGGGGACGAAGTCCTGTTCGCGTGGACGATCCCCGGCGAGGGAGGCGGCGTCCGCGTTCGCTCGGTGCGCCTCTCCGACTGATTCCGGCGCGGTCGATCCAGGCCGCGATCAGCCGCGGCGCCGCTCGAGGATCGCGCGGAACGACCGGGATTCGAGCTCCGCCGCGCTGAGACCCGAGCGCGCCGCCTCCTCCGCCGTCAGGGCGCCGCTCGCGAGCCCCCGCAGAAAGAAGTTCAGGAGACCCTGGCCCGAGGCTTCATCGTCGAACACGGACCCCGTGAGGATGGCCTGTCCCGCTGCGCTCACGAAACGGTCGAGCCGGCTCGCCGCCGCGTCCAGACCCTCCAGGAAGAAGGAGAAGACGGCCGCATAGCGGGAGACGAGCTGCGCCGGGTGGAGGTCCCAGCTCTGGTAGAACCCCTGGCTCAGAGATCGCCGGACATCGGCGTAGTGCAGGCGCCATGCGCGGTGCACGACCGCCATGTTCTCCGCCTGCTCGGCCGGCGAGAGCGCCGTGAGGCCGCGATGCGGTTCGACGGGCAGCACGTTCGTCGCCCCGTCCGAAAGCCGGACGCCGCTCCCGGCGAGCGAGAGCTGCAGAAGCTGCCTCGCCACGTCGCACAGCGGGTGCCCCAGCGTCTGATCCTCCGCCGTGACCGCCACGGCGCCCGTGAGGTCGTACGCTCCGAGATGCACCGTGCGGCACCGTCCATCCGCCGCCGCGACCAGCTCGGGCACGGCGATCCGTCCGTCCGGCGCCACGAGCGACTGCGGCGTCTCGATCATGAGGTCGATCGCAACTCGCTCTTCCGGCAGGCTGAGCGTCCTCTCGAGCCGAGTCAGGGCTTCCGAGAGCCGTTCCACCTGCCCGGCCGCGACGATCTTGGGAAGAAGCACCGTGAATCCGTCCGGCAGCTCGCACCGGGCGCCCGCGAACGCCGCGAGGAAGAGTTCAAGCGTGCGCAACGCCCGTCCGCCGGTGACCTCGTCCAGCGACTTGATGCGGATTCCGAGCGATGGCGGGAGACTGTCGGCGGCGACTCCCGCCGCCACCTCCTCCGCCGCCGTCGCCGCCGCCTCATCTTCCTCCGCCTCGGACCGGGCCCCGAACCCATCCTCGAAATCGATCAGAAAGCACTCGACCGGCTCCCGTTCGAGCTTGGCGCGCACCCGCCGGTGCACGGCTTCCGCGGTCCCCGACGGAAGGCGGGCCCCGAGGGCCTCCCGCAGAATGGCGGGGTCCGGCGCGTATCGGTCCAGGTAGCGCCCGGCGATCCTTCCAAGCTTGGTCGCCGTGTCGCGCCGGAAGAGATGGGCCCCTCCGGCCACCGTATGCACGGGCTGTTTTTTCATCGGCTCAACTTCCGCGGCCCCGGGCGTCGCAGCAACGATCCGGCCGCCGCGGTTCGGGAAACTGGCGACAATCCCCCTCGTCCCCTACGATTGCGGGCGGTTATGTCTCCAAGCGACTCACGGGCCGGGGAACGGAGCGCCTGTCGGGCGGGGTAAGCCCGAGGAGAAACGGTGGAGCCAACAAACGTCGGGAATCCCGACTACTACCACAAAGTCGTGGATTGCCAGTGGGCCTGCCCGGCTCACACCAACGTACCGGGTTACATCCGCCTCATCGCGCAGGAACGGTACGACGACGCCTACATGCTCAACTGGGAGTCGAACGTCTTTCCGGGCATCCTCGGCCGGACGTGCGACCGCCCCTGCGAGCCCGCGTGCCGGCGCGTACGGGTCGAGGAGAAGCCGGTCGCGATCTGCCGCCTCAAGCGCGTCGCCGCCGACCTCAGGGGCGACATCACGCCCCGCTTCCCCGACATCCCGAAGCAGAAGAACGGGAAGCGGATCGCCTGCGTGGGCGCGGGCCCGGCGTCGCTGACCGTCGCCCGAGACCTCATGCCGCTCGGCTACGAGGTCACGATCTTCGAGAAGAACGACCGCCCCGGCGGTCTCATGTGGACGAACATTCCGCAGTTCCGCCTGCCCCCGGAAGTGCTGTGGGAGGAGATCGACTACATCCTCGACATGGGCGTCGACATCCGCTACAACGCGCCCGTCGAGAGCATGAAGTGGCTGCTGGAGCAGGACTTCGACGCCGTCTTCGTCGGCTCCGGCGCCCCGCGCGGCAAGGAACTTCGCCTGCCGGGCCGGTACGACACCGACCACATCTACATCGGCATCGACTGGCTCGAATCCGTCGCGTTCGGGCACACGAACGCGATCGAGGAGAACGTCCTCGTCATCGGCGTCGGGAACACCGCGATGGACTGCTGCCGCACCTCGAAGCGGATCGGCGGCACGAACGTCAAGGTCATGGCCCGCAAGTCGAAGCCGTACTTCAAGGCCTCCCCCTGGGAACTCGAGGACGCGGAAGAGGAACTCGTCGACATCGTCGAGAACCACTCGCCCACGGAGTTCGTCATCGAGGACGGCGTCCTCAAGGGGATGAACTTCGACATCGTCGAATGGCACGAGAACGATGACGGGCGCCTCGTGTCCACGAAGCTCGACGAGGCGTTTTTTCCGGCGGAGGCCGTCATCCTCGCCATCGGGCAGGAGACCGCCTTCCCCTGGATCGAGGACGATGCGGGGATCGAATTCAACAAGTGGCGAGAAGCTGTCGTCGACCGCACGACGTTCATGTCGACGCGCGAAGGCGTCTTCTTCGGCGGCGACGCGGCGTGGGGCCCCGAGAACATCATCTGGGCGGCCGAGCACGGGCACCAGGCGGCGATCTCCATCCACGCCTACTGCAGCGGCGAGGACATCCGGAAGCGTCCGCCCGAGCACATGAACCTCGTGAGCGCCAAGATGGGGCTCCACGAGTGGAGCTACTCGAACGACTACGAGTATGCGCCCCGGCGCAAGATGCGGCATGTCCGACTGGAGGAGCGACTCAGGAGCATCGAGACGGAAGTCGAGGAGGGATTCGACCTCGAGCAGACGCTGACCGAGGTCGAGCGCTGCCTGAACTGCGACCTTCAGACGCACTTCACGGGGAGCCTGTGCATCGAGTGCGACGCCTGCATCGACATCTGTCCCCTCAGCTGCCTCACGATCACCCACAACGGGGCAGAGGCGGAACTCCGCACGCGGCTCACCGCGCCCGCCGAGAACGCGGAGCAGGACATCTACGTCTCCGAGCCGCTGCCGCAGACCTCCCGCGTCATGGTGAAGGACGAGGACCTCTGCATCCACTGCGGGCTGTGCGCGGAGCGCTGTCCGACGGCGGCCTGGGACATGCGGACCTTCGACCTGCTCAAGCCGTACGCCGGACAGGACGCGGAGCATCCCTACTCCGGAATGGGAATCGAGGAGATGTCGCCGGGCGGCTTCATGTCGGTGACTCCCTGACGGCATGGGCGGCATGAAGACGGACCGCGTGAACGACTTCGCGCTCAAGATCGGCACCGTGAACGGCACCGGCTCCGCGAGCGCCAACGGTCTCATCATGCAGTCGATCTTCCGGATGGGGGTCCCGGTGTCGGGGAAGAACGTCTTCCCCTCGAACATCCAGGGCCTCCCCACCTGGTACGAGATCCGCGTGAACGGGTCGGGCCACGTCGCGCGCACGCCGGACTTCGACCTCATCGTGGCGATGAATCCGGAGACCTACGCCCGGGACATCGAGGAACTCGTCCCCGGCGGCTGGCTGCTGTACGACTCGAGCTGGCCCATGGCGGACACGCTGCGGCGCGAGGAGGTGATCTTCCTCGGCGTCCCGCTGGCCGAGATGTGCGTGAAGGCGTTCGACGGCGGCCGCACGCGCATCCTGATGAAGAACATCGCCTACACGGGCGCCCTTGCCGCCCTCCTCGACATCGACATGGCGGTGATCCGCGGACTGCTCGAGGAGACCTTCGGCGAGCAGAAGCGTCACCTCCTCGAAGCGAACTTCGAGGCGATCCGGCTCGGCTACGACTACGCGGCCGAGAACTTCGAATGTCCCCTGCCGATCCGGCTCGAGGGCATGGATGCCACCCGTGAGTCGATTCTGATCGATGGCAACACGGCGGCGGCGCTCGGCTGCGTCTATGCGGGCGCGACGGTCGCGGCCTGGTATCCGATTACGCCCTCGACCTCGCTCGTTGACGCCTTCACGGCCTATTGCCGGCGGTTGCGCGTCGAGGAGGAGACCGGGCGGAGCAGGGCGGCGATCCTGCAGGCGGAGGACGAACTCGCGGCGGCGGGCATCACGATCGGCGCGGGGTGGGCCGGAGCCCGGGCCTTCACGGCGACGAGCGGGGCCGGGATCTCGCTCATGACGGAGTTCATTGGACTCGCGTACTATGCCGAAGTCCCCTGCGTGTTCTTCGACGTCGAGCGCGTCGGCCCATCGACCGGGATGCCGACGCGCACCCAGCAGGGCGACATCCTCCTCTGCGCCTACGCCTCCCACGGGGACACGAAGCACGTCTGCCTCTACCCGAAGGATCCGGCGGAGTGCTTCGAGTTCAGCGTGCAGGCGTTCGATCTTGCGGAACGCTTCCAGACGCCCGTCTTCGTGCTCTCCGACCTCGACATCGGGATGAACGACTGGGTCGTGCCCCGCTTCCGGTGGGACGACGAGTACAGGCCGGATCGCGGGAAGGTGCTCGACGCCGAGGCGCTCGCGGAGATCGAGACCTTCTATCGCTACCTTGACGTGGACCGGGACGGGATTCCATACCGGACGATTCCGGGCGAAGACCCGAAGGGGGCCTACTTTACGCGCGGCTCCGGCCACACGAAGTACGGCAAGTACACGGAGGACCCGGACGAATACCAGGAAGTCGTCGACCGCATCGCCGAGAAGATCGACCGTGCGGCGGAGGCGGTGCCTCGCCCCGAGATTCGCACGCGGCCGGACGCGCGATACGGACTCGTCACGCTGGGCGGCTGCGACGGCGCGGTGCGCGAGGCCATCGAGCGCATGGAAGCGGAGGACGGGATCCGGCTCGACTACATGCGGATCCGCGGGTTCCCCTTCGCCCCCGAAGTCGGGGGCTTCATCGAGGCCCACGACCTCAACATCGTCATCGAACAGAACCGGGACGCCCAGTTGAAGTCGCTCCTCACGCTGGAGACGCCGGCCTCGAAGGAACGGCTGACCTCGGTCCTCCGCTACGGAGGGCTCCCGCTGAGTGCCCGCCACGTCATCGCGGGCGTCAAGGATCGTCTCGGCCTCGCGGCGGAGACCGCCGAAGGGGTGAGCGCATGACGTACATCGCCAAGCCGAGGGTCTTCCACCCGAGTCTGGACAAGAACGAACTGGGGCTCACGCGCCGCGACTACGAGGGCGTGATGTCCACGCTGTGCGCGGGGTGCGGCCACGATTCCGTCACGGCGGCGCTGATCGAGGCGGCGTGGGAACTCGCGATCCCCACGCACCGGGCCGCGAAGATGAGCGGGATCGGCTGCTCGTCCAAGACGACCGCCTACTTCATGTCCGAATCGCACGGCTTCAACAGCGTGCACGGGCGGATGCCGTCGGTGGCGAGCGGGGCGAACGCCGCGAACCGCGACCTCGTCTACATCGGCGTCTCCGGCGACGGGGACTCGCTCTCGATAGGACTCGGGCAACTGTGCCACGCGGTGCGGCGCAACCTCAATCTCCTCTATATCATCGAGAACAACGGGGTCTACGGCCTGACGAAGGGCCAGTTCTCGGCCTCGGCCGACATGGGCTCGAAGTCGAAGCGGGGCGTGCCGAACGAACAGCCTCCCATCGATCCCGCCCTGCTCGGACTTTCGATCGGCGCGACCTTCGTGGCCCGCGGCTTCTCCGGCGACAAGAACCAGCTCGTCCCGATCATCAAGGCGGGGATCCGGCACCCGGGCCTCGCCCTCGTCGACGTCATCTCGCCTTGCGTGACCTTCAACGACCACGTGGGGTCGACGAAGAGCTACGCCTACACGCGCGAGCACTTCCGCGAGGCGGTCGAGGCCGCGTTCGTGGCCCCGAAGGACTTCGTCCCGCCGGCGGATGAGATCACGGCCGACATAAGATCCGCCGATGTGCGCGACGTCCCGATGCACGATGGCAGCGTGATCCGCTTCCGGCAGGTGGAGGGCGATTACGATGCGACCGACCGGGACGCCGTGTACGGCTATCTTCGCGAGCGGCAGAACGCGGGTGAGGTTCCGACCGGGCTCCTCTACGTGGACCCGGAGTCGAGGGACTTGCACGACGTGCTGGGGACGGTCGACCGGCCGCTGTGGAACCTCCCCTTCGAGGAGCTGTGTCCGGGAGCCGACGCGCTGGACGCCCTGATGGAGAACTACCGATAGCCGCCGAGGAGCGGGCGGCCCGCCTCGAGGCGGTGCAGCCCGTGCTTCCCTCGCGGGACGTCGCCGCGGCGATCGGCTTCTACGTCGGACGGCTCGGCTTCGAACTCGCCTTCGCCGATTCGACGCGCGATCCGGGGTACGCCGGCGTGAGACGGGATGGGATCGAGTTGCACCTCCAGTGGCACGACGCCGAGGAGTGGTCCGGAGTCGAGCGGCCCATGCTCCGCTTCGTCGTGCCCGCGGTCGAGGACCTGTTCGAGGAATACCGGAACCTGGGGGTCTTCCACGAGCGCACGGCTCTGCGGCGGACCCCGTGGGGTACGCGCGAATTCGCCTTTTACGACCTCGACATGAACGGACTCACCTTCTACCGCGATCTCGCGGAGGACGAGACACCGGATCCGCCCGCGGACGAGGGCCTCTCCGACTGACTGCGCGCTGATCGAAGGATAGGGCCGTCACACCGCAACCGCCCGAGCAGCGACGCACGATCTCGATCAATCATGGGAGTTCCACTACGCCTGCATCGGCTTAAGCCAATTCAAAATCCAATTTTCGATTGGCTTAACGCTTTACAGGGACTTCCAACGATCTCCGCCCCACACCTCGGATTGCGCGCCCACATCTCGTTCCTACGGCGTGTCGCCGGGATCGCATACGTGTCTTGACAGGTGCGCGCCGATCAGGGTGCCGACGACCGGGCCCCAGACGTAGGGGAGGGAGAGGGACCCGACCCCGAGGGCGACCGCGGGGTTTAGCACCGCGTTCGATCCGTGCGCCGCCCAGGCGATCGCCACGACCAGGGATGCGCCGATGACGGCGCCGGTCAGCCGGACCGGGATCCGGCCCATGAAGACGGCCGCGATCGTGAAGGCGAGGAGTGCGGCTCCCAGCATCTCCGCGACGCCGGTGCCGATGGAAGTGTCCACGGGAAGCGGGATGCGGTCGGCGAACAGGACGTTTCCGAAAGCCAGGGCCAGTCCGGCTCCCGCCAACTGCGCCAGGATGAACGAGATCGCGTCCCTCGCCTCGATTCTGCCGATCGACCAGATGGAGAGTGTCACCGCCGGGTTGAGGAGACAGCCGGAGACGGGCCCGAGGAGGTGAACCAGCACGCCCAGCGTGAGTCCCGCCATCGCCGGCGCCGGAATGGCAAAATCCGGGTTGTTGACGGAGATCGATACGGACAGCGTGAGCGCGAACGTACCAACGACCTCGGCGGCCACAGCCCTCGGTCTCATGCCTTCTCCTGGAGCAAAGGACCGACGTGCGGCGCAGCGGGCCGCCCGCCGGAGCGGACTTCGGCAACGGGGCGTAAGATCAGCGACGCCAGCATACGATGATCCCGCCGCCGGGGGCCACCGTCACACCGAGGAGTTCACATGACCTGGACCGCGCCCGAACACTGGCTTCGCGTCGAGACGATCGACGCCCACACGGAGGGAGAACCGCTGCGGGTCATCGTGGCGGGCTTCCCGGAGTTGGCGGGAGACACCGTCCTCGCCCGCCGGCGTGTGGCCCGTTCGGACCATGACAAACTCCGCCGCGCGCTGATGTGGGAACCGCGGGGCCATGCGGACATGTATGGTTGCCTCGTGATGCCTCCCGTGCGCCCCGGTTCCGATTTCGCGGTCCTGTTCATGCACAACGAAGGTTACTCGACGATGTGCGGTCACGGGATCATCGGCGTGGCGAAGATCGCTGTCGAAGCCGGCTGGATCGATGGGGCGGGCGGAGAGCGGTCGGTGACGATCGACACGCCCGCCGGGCTCGTGCGCGCCACCGCGATCCTCGAAGGCGAGCGCGTGCGGGAGGTCCGGTTCCTCAACGTGCCTTCCTTCGCGCCCGCGCTGGGGCGGGCCCTGGAGGTCGAGGGGTTGGGGGCGGTGTCATACGACCTCGCCTTCGGCGGCGCCTTCTACGCCTACGTCGATGCGGACGCGCTCGGGCTCTCGCTCACTCCCGGCGGCGCGGCCGACCTCATCGACGCGGGGCGCCGGATTACGCGTGCGGTGTCCTCGTCCGCCCGCGGCGAAATCTCGCATCCGGATGATCCGGATCTCGGGTTTCTCTACGGCACGGTGTTCACGGGCGCGGCGGTCGACGCCGCACACCACTCGCGGCACGTCTGCATCTTCGCGGACGGGGAACTCGACCGCAGTCCGACCGGGACCGCCGTGAGCGGCCGCCTCGCCATCCTTCACGCGCGCGGAGAGCACTCCGGGGATGCGGAGATCATCGTCGAGAGCATCATCGGCGGCCGGTTCAGCGGCCGCGTCGTGGACACGACGTCTGTCGGCGGGTACGCGGCCGTCGTGCCGGAGATCGGCGGCCGGGCCTGGGTCACGGGCCGCCACGAGTTCCTCGTCGATCCGGAGGACCCGTGGCGGGACGGCTTCCTCGTCCGCTGAGGCGCCGGTCGCGCCGATGAGCCGATTCCCGCGCCGGACCCATCGTCTTCAGGAGGCGAAATGCCGCATATCGACACGGTAGCTCCCGAGGAAGCAGAGGGGCTCGTCGCCCGCGAGTACGAGAAGGCCGTCCGCCGCGCGGGGCGCGTCTTCAACGTGATCTGCATCCAGAGTCTGAACCCGCCCGTCATGCGTGCCTCGATCCGGCTCTACGAGGCGCTGATGCTGGCGCCCGGACCGCTGGGGAGGGACGTGCGGGAGATGCTCGCGACCGTGACCTCGCGCGAACTCGACTGCTTCTACTGAACGGAGGCGCACGGAGAGGATCTCCGTCAGGCGACCGGGGACGATGACCTGGCCCGCGCGATCCGGATCGACTATCGGACGGCGGGGCTCGACGCGAAGACGCGCCGGCTGATGGACTATGCGGTGGCGATCACGCGCGAGCCGACCTCCACGGCTCGGCCGGACATCGACGGGCTGCGGGAGGTCGGCTGGACCGACGCGCAGATCCTGACCGCGACGGAGGTCGTCGGCTTCTTCAACTACTACGTGCGCATGGTCGAGGCGCTCGGTGTAGAACCGGAGCCTGAGATGGAGCGGGACCCGGCCTTGTGGCCGGATCCCTGATCCCGGCCGCCCAGGCTGCTGCTAGCCTCCGGACCGGCCTCGCGCGCGGGCGCCGCCGGTCGACCGCGAACTGCCGCCGGACCGGCGGACGGTGCCGCCGGACCGGGACCCGCCGCCGGATCGGCGGACCGCCCCGCCGGACCGGGACGCGCCGCCCGAACGGCTGACAGTGCCGCTCGACCTCGATGGCCCGGGGGGCCGCGCCGCCGGTCGCGATGACCGTGGGGCGGATGGCCGGGTCACGGGTCTCGTGGTGGACGGCGGGCGGCGAACGTCCGGCCGGGACGGCCTCGCCGCGGTGGGTCGCACGGGGGGCCTCGCCGGCACGGAGCGCACCGCCGGCCTCGCGGGATTCGACCTTGCCGTCGGCCGCGCCGTCGCGCCGCCCGTCCTCCGAACGGGCGGCGACTCCCGCGCCGTCCGCGGACGGACGATCCGACGAACGCCCTCGTCGCCGGTCCGCGGGGCTGCGCGCTGTACGCCGCCGGAACCCGTCCGCGTCGCGGGTCGCACGGCCGGTCGTCTCGCGTCGTCGGGCACACCCCGCTCGCGCGCCGTGGGACGCCGGATCACCGGGCGAGCGCCGGTCCCCGATGCGGGCGGCGTTGCGCGCTGCACGCCGGATCGCTGCGTCGCCCGCTGCACACCGGGCCGCGCCGTCCTCGGCACGCCGGACCGCTCCGGCCGCAACGTACCGGCCTCCGGCGACCGTCTGGTCACCCGGACCGCCGGTGAGCCGGCCGTCCGCGAGGCACCGCTCGGCGCCCCGGCGGTCGCGTCGCGCGGGCGGGCCGACCGGCCATCGCGCCCTCGCAGCACGACGCGTTCGACCTCCCGCGGCAAGCCCGCGCCGCGATCGATGAAGCCGTCCGCATCGACCGCCGTTCTCCCGTCCCGCGAGACCGCGCGCCGCAGGCTCGCCAGCGTCTGCGCGGGTCGGCGCCGCGCCTCGCGCCCGAGCAGGCGGGAGTCCGTCAGCAGCACGCCGCGCTCGACCGCCTTCCGCCCGCGACCGAAGTCCGAACCGCCGACCGAGTAGAAGTGCTGTCGCCGGTGTCCGAGCCGGCCGTGCGGCAGGAATGTCCAGTGCCGATAGCGCCCGAAGCCGCCCCCGATGTGTCCGTAGACCCCGAAGTGGAAGCCCCAGCTGCTCCCGTAGTGGTTTCGGTAGTGGCGCCAGTAGTATCCCGAGGGAATCCAGCCCGCGTAGCTCGGGCCCCAGTACCAGTAGACGTGCGCGACGGCGAAACGCCGGCCCGGGAACCAGACCCACCCCCAGCCGGGATCGAGGTCCCAGTACCCGTAGTGGTAGGGCACCCATCCCCATGGTTCGTACGAGACCCAGAACATTCCGCTGGGCGTGTGTCGCCAGCGCCCGTGCCGGTACGGAGCCCAGCCCGTTGAGACTCGCGGACGCCAGGCGACCCCCGCATCGACGTGTACCCACGATCCGTGCCCGCGGAGCGAAGAGGCGGCGTAGTGGAGGTCCGGATCCAAATGGGCGGTGTACTCGCCGGACGCGTAGTCGCCGACCCCCTGGCCCCACGCCTCCAGGCGATCGAGACCGGGGGCCGCCGCGAAGCGGAGCCGGTCCCCTCGCGCACCCTCGACGAAGAGGCTCTCCCCGCGGCGGACCTCGGCGAGTTCCATCTCCGTCGTGACTTCCGCCACCCCCTCGCGCACGACGACCTCGCTCCGGCGCTCGTCGTCGACGACGATCAGGAAGGAACCGGCTCCCCGCGGCCGGATCGTCGCGTTAGGCGTGATGATGGAAGGCCACTCGGCCCCCGGTTGGTTCGGGGCCACCACGAGCTGCAGCGACCCGCGCGCGATTTCGAGGATGGAGGCGGGATCGCTCGCATCCGCTGAGTTGGCGAGCGCGCGGAAGAGAAGCTCCGTCCGATCCCCGATCCGGACGAGGTTCCCGTCGGCGAGCGAAATCTCGATGCGGGATTCGCCGGACACGAAGATCCGGTCGCCGACGAGGACGGGCTCGTTCACCGCGAGCTGGATGCGATCCCGGGTGTCCCCCTGAATGAGCGTCGCTGACCCGTCCAGCGCCCGGAGGTATCCGTAGCTGCCGTCGATCCCGCTTTGCGCGACCGCGGCGTCATAATCGATCGGTGTCTCCGCCTCCTGGGCGGAGACCGGGGGCGCGACGAACGAGGTGCCCCACGCCACCCCGACCGCCCACACTCGCCGCCGGCCCCGCAACCACCGGGGCGCTCCGGAGTTTCCTCTCGCCTTTGCGAACCGCATCCCAAGCTCCCGTGTCTTCCGATCCCCGCCCCGGGCGGCCGGTTCGCCGCCGGGACTGTCTTCAGAAACTAGACGGTCCGCAGGCGAAGTCGGTCACCGAACCGGGTCTTGCCACGGAACGCCGCTAGGGAAGGTCGTCGATCCACTCGGCGATGAAGATGTTTGTGTTGCCCAGGTGGGATCCGTGCCGGTTCGATCCGAACACGAGATGACGGCCGTCCGGGCTGAACATCGGGAAGCTCTCGAACTCGTCGCTGAACGTCACCTGCTCCAGGCCCGTGCCGTCCAGGTTCACGAGGAAGAGATCGAAATTGCGGCTGCGGGGATCGCCCTCGTGCAGGTTCGAAGCGAAGATCACCTTCTCGCCGCTCGGGTGGAAGAAGGGGGCGAAGTTCGCGGCCTCGTTGTCCGTGAGACGCACCCGGTTCGAGCCGTCCACATTCATCACGTAGATGTCGAGCACGCCCGGCCGGACGAGACCATCGGCCAGGAGCGCCTGGTAGTCCGCGAGTTCCTCTTCGCTCTCCGGGTACCTCGCCCGGTAGACGATCTTCGATCCATCCGGGGAGAAGAAGGGCCCGCCATCGTATCCGAGTTCGTTCGTTATCTGCCGGACGTCGGAGCCGTCGGGATTCATCGTGTAGATGTCCAGATCTCCGTTGCGCGTGGAGGTGAAGACGATCCGCGACCCGTCCGGGGCGAGGGTCGCCTCCGCGTCGTAGCCGGGACTCGAGAAGATCGGCTGGACGTCGGAACCGTCCGGGTTCGCCGTGTAGATGTCGAAGTCGTGGAGCGGCCACACGTACCCACGCCGCATGTCGGGCGGCGGAGGGCACTCGGGCGACACGTGATGCGTGGAACTGTACACGATCCGCGAATCGTCCGGGAAGAAGTAGGAGCACGTGGTCCGGCCGAGCCCCGTCGAAACGAGCTTGGGGTCGCCGCCCTCGACGCCGATCGTGAAGATCTGGTCGCATTCGTACTCGCCCTCGTGGCGGCGCTGGAAGATCAGCCGCTCTCCGTCCGCCGAGTAGTAGGCCTCGGCGTTCTCTCCCTCGAAGGTGAGTTGAGTCAGGCTGGCGAAGCGCCGCTCGTCCGGGAGCGGATCGCGGCTCACGGCGGCGTTCTCCGCGATATTCTCCCCGCCGTTCCCGCTGGTCGCGGCATCGGTCTCCTCTCCGGCGTTACCGGCGCAGGCCGTCGCGACGAAGGCTGTCGCGAGCGCGGCCGCGATGCAGGTCGGGGACGATACGGGTCCGAACTGTGCTGATTTCAAGAGAGCCTCGGTTCTGCCGATTCGATGTTCAACGGCGCGCCGGCCGCCGCAGTGTTCTGCAGGCCCGGGCGAGCCGCGGGCTCACAGGGTACGATTCACGCGCTCGCGCGGCCAGTTCAGGAGCGTCCCGCTTTCACGGTTTCCGCGACGATACGTTCTAAGGGACGAGAACGAGCGTTGGCGAGCGGGGAAAGGCGGAGCCGGGGCGCATGACCACAGGGACGGAGTCGGCGCATCGGGTGCGGAGCTGGTCGGAGCGGTACGGCCCCGAATTGCAGCGCCACGTGGCTGCGATGCTGGGTAGCGCGGATGAGGCCCGGGACATCGTGCAGGACCTGTGGGTGACGGCGCTCCGTGCCCGGCCCGAGAGGGTGGACGGCGCCAACATCCGTGCCTGGCTGTACCGCGTCGCGACGCGGCGGGCTCTCGACCACCTGTCCGCCCGCCGCCGGCGCTCGGACTTGCTCGCGGCCCACTCCGACGAACTGGAGCCGGGCCCCCTTCCCCCGGCCGACGCGGCGCTGGGTAGGCTCTCCGAAGCCGCCGCGGCGCGCGTCCGGGAGGGTGTCGCGGAACTCCCCCGGCGGCAGCGGGACGCCGTCTGGCTGCGCTGGATCGAGCAGTTGGACTACCCGACGATCGCGCGCCGGATGGATGTCTCCCCCGAGGCCGCGAGAGCCAACGTCTACCACGGGATGAAGAAGCTGCGCCGCGACCTCGCCGAGGTGTGGCGCGAGGAGGGGCCGATATGACCCGACGTTGCACGACCTGTCGCGAAGAAGACGTACTTGCCTGGGTCCTGGGCGACCCGGATGCGGATGCCGCTCCCGAGCTCGCCGAACGCATGGCGGCGTGCCCCGCCTGCCGGGAGCGCGCGGTGGAATACGGGTTGCTGCATCTCTCGGCGGAGAGCCTCCGAGACGGCCCGGCGATCCGCTGGCGCCGCTTCGGTTCGCCCTTCGGCGCCATGCGCATCGCCGCGGGTACGGGCGGCCTGGTCGCGCTTTCGTGGCAGGACGAGAGCGACGATGCGTTCGTCGCCGGCCTCGAGCGCCGGTACCCGTCGACGCCGGTGGTGTGCGATACCGACCGACTCGTCGCAGCGGAAGAGCAACTGACGGAGTACTTCGGTCGCCGGCGCCCGCGCTTCGATCTCCTCGTCGATCTCACGGAACTGGGCGACTTCCAGCGCGCCGTGCTGGACGCCGCCTCCGGACTCGATTTCGGCGAGACGGTGACGTACACGGAGATCGCCCGGCGCATCGGACGTCCGAAAGCGTCGCGCGCGGTGGGCAACGCGCTCGGCCGGAACCCGATACCGATCATCGTGCCGTGTCACCGGGTCGTCCGGGCCGACCGGACGCTGGGGGGATACACCGGCGGACTCCGTTACAAGCGCACGCTCCTCGACATCGAGGGCCGCACCGACCTCCTCCGCCCGCCCGCGATCAGATGAGAATCAACCTTCTTCGGCGACGGTGAACCGCATGAGACTTCCCGGGAACATCAGCCAGGCCGTGCCGTCGTCCAGGATGCGGCTGCTCCACGCCGCCTGGCGCCGCTGCGGGTCGCGCCACAGCACGGTGGCCCGGCCGTCCTCCTCGTAGGGCAGAAATACCCCGTCCACCGGATCAATCGCCGGGACGAGCCACACCCCCCGCTCGCCGGCCCGCATTTCCTTGAACCCCGGCGCGCTGACGCCGGGGCGGCCCGCGACGCGCCGCTCCGTCTCCGCGCGCGTGCTCTCGACCAGCCATTCGGGTACCGCGATGCGGGAGATGCGAACAATCCTGGACGGATCGTACTCCAGCTCGATTCGCCACAGGATCGTCCGCACCCCGTCGAGAAGGATCACCTCGCCCTTCCGTCCAACCGACATCACGACATGCTGCGCGCTTATTCGGTCGACCGGTCCAAACGCCAACTCCTCGGGAAGCGGAACTTCGTTCGGGATGTTCAGGGGCCCATCCGCCAACCCGTACGCTGCAAGCAGAAAACCCGGCTGTGCGCTGAGCCCGATGGCGCCGAGGACATGGTCGACCCCGAATCCAACGGCGGTCGCCATCGTCGCTCCCGGAAGCCGCGCCGTCTGCGGCTCTCCGCCTCCGGAAGGAAAGTGTATGAGCGCTGCCCGCCCGGGATCGCCTACCCAGAGTGAGCCATCGGGCGCGAACTGGACGCGCCACGGGGATTCGAGGATCTCGGGATCCCCCGGCCCCGGAGGGCCGCCCAAGGTCGCGATATGCTCCCCCGACGAGCGGAACAACTGGACCCGCCCCGCCATGCGGTCCGCAACCGCGACCGTGTCCCCGAACAGATCGAACCCGCGCGCCGACTCGATAAAGATGTCGTCCGAAAGGAGGCCTGCGGGCGGCAGCTCCTGCACCAGCTCCCTCACCGCGACCTGCGTGCTCGAATCAACATCAAGCGAGCGGTCGGCGCCGCCATCGCCGCACGCCCAAGTCGTCAACGCCGCCATCGCGACGAGCGCGAGCCGCCGGCGGACGACCGACGCGCCTGCTCCCCCGATGCCACTCAACAGTGGTTCAACGAGCAGGGGTCTGGAGCGGGACCCTGAATTCTGATTGCCGAATTGCAACCGCTGCTCGTCGAAAAATTCATCGTCGAGCCGTCGTGCATCTCGTACCAGCAGGAACAGACCTCGCAGGTTACGAAGCCCCAGGGGTCCATCGGGACGTCCGCACAAACGCCAAACGTGCGGACGCCACTAGCGGGGTTATGGGGGCCGCCCGAGATGTACGGGGGACAGCCGCCTTGGGCGGTCGCCGCTCCGTTCACGCCTGATGCCGCCTTCGCTTCGATCGCGGGCACGTCGCCGACCTCGTGCTCGTCCTCCTCCGCGTGGACGTGTCCCATCGGTACGAATGGGGTCAGCATCGTGAGGAGGAGGCCTGCGGCCACCCCTCGCCGCAACCGTCCTGCACCGAAGACGACCGAGCGGGCCGCCAGTACCGCGAGTACTTCTCCGATTGGTGAGGCGCCGGATGCGATGAAGGGGAAGAGCTTGAAGCTGGACATGCTTGCCTCCCGGGTGCGGGGTACTCGTTGCCCGGGACTCGCTTAAGGTTCCTAACGCCTAACCATACACTTGACAAGGCATTGTTCGGGGATCGGGGGCGTCGGGCTACGTGAACTCCTCGACGAGCTGGATCAGGCGGCGCAGGCCGAGGCCTTCGGGGCCGCCCACGCGGACGCGGAGCGCCCGGCGTTCGCGTTGGCCGAGGGCCGCGAGGTCCCCCAGCGCCTGCGCCCGGATCAGTTGGCGGAAGGTGAAGTCCGACTCGGGGACATGGACGTGCTCGCCGGCGTCGTCGACCAGCTGCAGAAATGCGCCGTTATCCGGCCCCCCCTTGTGCAGTTGTCCGGTCGAATGCAGGAAGCGGGGGCCATGGCCCAGCGTGGTCGCGGCGCCCGTGGCTCGGGCGAGGGCCGCGCGCAACGTCCCGAGCAGCCCCTCCTCCTCCTCGCCGCCCGCAAGAAACGCCTGCACGGCGACGTAGTCCGTCGGGGCCACCTCGGCCAGGAAGTCTCCCAGCCGCTCTCGGATGCCGTCCGGATCCGGCGGCACCGGCGTTCGGGGCGGGGCGTGTCCGAACTGCGGCAACTCCCAGACGAGGTCGATCTCATCCGCTTCGGAGAGCTGCGCGTCCTCCGCAGACTCGGCCTCCGCCGGCCCTCCGTCCGGCGCGCCCTCGGCCGCCATCGCCCGCCCCGCGAGGCGCTTGGCGAGCTGCACGTCCGGCTGGTTGAAGGGATGGATGCCGAGTGCGGCTGCGGCCATGGCCACGCCCACCTCCCAGACGAAGAAGAGCGCGCCGAGTTCCTCGGGCCGCTCGAGCCGGATCCGCAACGTCGGGTGGCCGGCCGCTTCGAGCGCGTCGACGAGGTCCGGCGTCTCATCGGCTTCTCCCCATTGTTCCGCTTCGCGCGCGGCGTCGCCGCCGAGGAGGAGGCCGACGAATACCCTGTCCCCGCCATAGTCGCCCGGTGGCCGCGGGGGCTCGGCGACGACCGGGACGATGCCCCGGCCCTCCTTGCCGGTGCTCTCGGCGAGGAGCTGCTCCGCCCAGTCCGGAAACGCGTCCCAGTCGGACGCCGCGATGAAGGTGACCTTGTCGCGCCCCGCGAGCGCGAATTCCCCCAGCGCGGCCCCGAGGAGGAAGCCCGGGTTGTCGTGGACTTCGTCCTTGCAGGTATCCGCCGCCTCAGCCGCCTCCTGGAGGAGTGTCGCGACATCGGCGCCCGCGAGCGCCGCCGGCGCCAAGCCGAACGGGCTCAGGGCCGAGAAGCGGCCCCCGACCTTGGGGGGCGCCTCGAACACGGCGCGGAATCCCCGCTCGCGGCCGAGTTCGGCGAGGAGAGAGCCGGGGTCCGTGATCGCGATGAAGTGCGCGCCGGGGTCTTCCACGACCTCCGCGGTCCGCGACCAGAAGTGGCGGAAGAGCGAGAGCGTTTCGACGGTCGTGCCCGACTTGCTGGAGACGACGAAGATCGTGTTCGCCGGGCGCAGCCACTCGAGGTCGCGGAGCGCCCCCGGGTGCGTCGTATCGACGAGCGTGAGCGGCAGCCCCTCGCCCTGCATCGTCCGCGCGATCACTTCGGGCGCGAGGCTCGACCCCCCCATGCCGAGCAGCACGAGATCGGTGAACCAGAAGGGCACGCTCGCGCGCAGCTCCTCGAGCGGGCGGAGCGCGGCGGGAGACGTCTCCGGGAGGTCCAGCCAACCGAGCCGGTCGGCGAGTTCCGGGATGTCCGGGTCCGCGCTCCACAGCGTGGGATCCCGCCGCCAGAGCCGCGCCACCGCGTCCTCGGCGGCCCATTCCCGGAGCCGGCGCTCGACGCCCTCCGTGTGGGGACCGGCGGAAAGATCGATCTCGATCATGGTCTCGGGGTCTCCGGCGGCTCAGAAGAGCCCGACCACGCTCCCGTCCTCGACGATCCGGATCCCCTCCGCGGCGGGCACGCGCGGGAGCCCCGGCATCGTCATGACGGTCCCCGCCCTGGCCACGACGAAGCCCGCCCCCGCCGAGGGACGCACGTCCTGAACCGTGATGCGGAAGCCGGTCGGCCGCCCCAGGCGCGCCGGGTCGTCGCTCAGACTGTTCGGCGTCTTCGCGATGCAGACGGGCGTATCCCCGAGCCCGGCCGTCTCGAGTTGGCGGATGTCCTTCGAGGCGCGCGCCGCATAGTCCACGCCGTCCGCTCCGTACACCTTCCGCGCGATCGCCTCGATCTTGTCCCGGATCGAAGCCTCCGCATCGTATTTCGGCGCGAAGGCGGCCGCCCCCTCGTCGAGCGCCGCCAGCACTGCGCGGGCCAGATCCTCGCAGCCGGCGCCACCCAGCGCGTGGCCATCGGAGCGGGCCCAGGGTGCGCCCAGATCCTCGCACGCCTCGGCCACCGCGGCGATCTCCTCGTCGGAGTCCGTCGCGAACACGTTGATCGCCACCACGGGCTCGATCCCGAAGCCGCGGATGTTCTCGACGTGCGCGCCCAGATTCGCGAGCCCGCCGCGGACCGCGTCGGGCTCCGGGGCCGAGAGCGCCGTGCGGTCGCCCCCGCCGTGCAGCTTGAGGGCGCGGATCGTGGCCACGAGCACGGTGGCTTCCGGGTTCAGCCCTCCCGTCCGGCACTTGATGTCGAAGAACTTCTCGGCGCCGAGGTCCGACCCGAAGCCCGCCTCCGTGATCACGACATCGCCGAAGGCCAGCCCGGCCCGCGTCGCCATGAGGGAATTGCAGCCGTGCGCGATGTTCGCGAAGGGTCCGCCGTGGACGAAGGCCGGCGTGCCCTCCAGCGTCTGAACGAGGTTCGGTCCGATCGCCTCCCGCAGCAGCAGGGTCATGGCGCCCGCCACGTTCAGTTCGCGCGCCCGCACGGGCTCCCCGCCGTAGTCGTATCCCACGATGATGCTGCTCAGCCGCTCCTCCAGGTCCTCGAGGCTGGCGGCGAGGCAGAAGATCGCCATCACCTCCGAGGCGGCTGTGATCATGAACCCATCCTCGCGCGGCACTCCGTTGATCCGGCCTCCGAGCCCGACGACGATGTTCCTGAGCGCCCGGTCGTTCATGTCGACGGCGCGCCGCCAGGTGATCTGGCGCGGGTCGATCCCGAGCCGGTTCCCCTGCTGCAGGTGGTTGTCCAGTGCGGCCGAGAGGAGCGCGTGCGCCGACGTGATCGCGTGCAGGTCCCCCGTGAAGTGGAGGTTGATGTCCGCCATCGGGATCACCTGCGAGTACCCTCCGCCGGCGGCGCCGCCCTTGACGCCGAACACCGGGCCCAGGCTCGGCTCGCGAATGCAGAGCACCGAGTTCGCTCCCACGCGGCGCAGTCCGTCGGCGAGCCCCACGGAGACGGTCGTCTTGCCCTCGCCCGCCGCCGTCGGAGTGATGCCGGTGACGAGGACGAGCCGGCCCGCTCCGGGCTCACGCGCGAAGATGGACTCCGGGCCAACTTTCGCCTTGAAGTGGCCGTAGGGCACGAGTTCATCGAGCCCCAGCCCGATCTTCTCCCCGATCTCCCCGATGGGCCGGGGCGTCGCGGCCTCGGCGATCTGTACGTCCGTGAGCATCCGTATCATCCCGATGAGGTTCGATGAGGGCCGTCCCCCGAAAGGAATCCGGGGGTTGCATATGGCGCTTTTCCGAGCGGAGACTCTACCGCCCGCGCCGTCCGCTGAAAACCGTACCGCGTATCGTCCCCGCCCCGAAGCCCCTCAACCCGCGGTGGCGGCGGACCCTCCGGGCCCCTGCGGCTCCCGCCTGCGCAGGGCGAGGCCGACGGCAAGAACCGCCAGGGTTCCGACGACGTTGTACCACAGCCACGCGATCTCCGTGAAGCGCGACACGGCGAGCACGGCGAGCATGGCGGAGATCAGGCCGTAGAAGGCGCCCGCCGCGGTTGCCCGCTTCACCAGGAAGGCGAGGAGGAAGACACCGAGGAGCGCCCCGTAGAAGATCGAGCCGACTTCGTTGACTGCTTCGACGAGCGACCCCAACTGGCCTGCGTAGAGCGCGAAGAGCACGGCGAACCCGCCCCACCCCAGCGTGGCGAGCCGCGAGACGAGCAGATAGTGGGCGTCCGTCCCCTCCGGTTTCACGTACCTCCGATAGAAGTCAATCACCGTCGCGCTCGACAGGGCCGTGAGTTCGGAGTCCAGCGAGGACATCGCGGCCGCGAAGATGACGGCGATCAGCAGTCCCAGGATGCCGGCGGGGACATAGGAAATGAGATAGGACGGGAAGACGTAGTTCACATCGTTCGACGAAGACCCGCGCACCTCGGACACGAGCGATTTCGACGCCTGCCTCAACTGCGCCAGTTCGTCATCATACCCGGCGATCCGCCGCTGCATCGCCCCGGGATCCTCGCCGGTGCGGCGCGCTTCCAGCACCGCGAGCGTGCTCTCCCGGCGCAGTTCGTGCGTGCGTTCGTGCTCGGCCTCCAGCGCGGCGAAGTCTCCGGCGCGGGGACTTTCCGCGACCATGGCGGCTTCCGCCGAATTGAAGACGAGCGGGGGACGCTCGAAGTGATAGAAGACATAGAGGAGGACGCCGATGGCGAGGATGAAGATCTGCATCGGGACTTTGACGAAGGCGTTGAAGATGAGCGAAAGGCGGCTCTGGCGGAGCGAGCTTGCCGTCAGATAGCGCTGCACCTGGCTCTGGTCGGTCCCGAAGTAGCCCAGGGCGAGAAAGAGCCCTCCGATGAGTCCCGACCAGAGCGTGTAGCGATTCGTGGGGTCCCAGGAGAGGTCAATGCTGCGCCACATCTCGTGGATCCCGCCGATGTACGCCACATCGCCGACGCCCACCCCCTCCGGCAGCGTCGCGAACAGCACGGCGATCGCGATCCCGATGCCGGCGAACATGACAATCATCTGCAGCACGTCCGTCCAGATGACGGCCGTGATGCCTCCCATGATCGTATAGGCCACGGTGATCAGGCCCATGACGAGAATCGTCACGCGCTCGTCCCAGCCCATGATGACGGAGAGGACGATGGCCGGGGCGTAGAGGACGATCCCTGCGGAGAGTCCGCGCGACACGAGAAAGAGAAAACTCGTCAGCGACCGGGTTCGGGGGTCGAAGCGGCGTTCGAGGTACTCGTAGGCGGTGAACACTTTCGAGCGATAGAAGAAGGGAACGAAGACCACGCAGAGAATGACCATGGCGATCGGCTGGCCCAGGTAGAACTGGACGAACTCCATGCCGTCGTCGAAGGCCTGTCCGGTCGTACCGATATACGTGATCGCGCTCGCCTGCGTCGCCATGACGGAGAGGCCGATGGCGCCCCAGCCCAGCCGGCGGTTGGCGAGAAAGAACCCCTCGACGCCGCGGTTCTTCCGGCTCTGTCGCCAGGCGAAGGCGACGACGGCGCCGAAATAGACCGCAAAGACGATCCAGTCGAGGCCGCTCACGCGACTCCCTGGAGGCCGCTCACGGCACGCCGAAGTCGAGCAGACGGGTGACCATATAGAGGAGGAGGATGAGTCCGGCCGTATAGACGATCACCGACACGTACAGGGCGCGCCAGCTGCGGAAGGGTCCGATCCGGCCTTCCGTCTCGTCCCGTCGCTCCGTCACGGAGCGGCGATCTCGCGCCAGCGGCTCCCATCGAGAGAGAGCAGGTTGGCCCATAGACGAAAGGCGCCCGGCACGCCGGCGCGCAACTGCCGGAAGAAGGAGAGCGACGTGTGAATGTAGAGTCCGCGACCCACCGGGGCGGCGAGCAGGCCGCCGCGACTCGGCGGTTCTCCCGTGTCGGCCATCTCCAGTGGGGCCTGGTATCTCTCGTCCCACGCGTCGGGGAAGTACAGTCCGCGCTCCTGAACCCAGCCTTCGAAATCTCCCGGGCCGAGGCGGTTGGGCTCCATGAGCACCGGCGCAGTCGGGTCGGCGAGTGTAACGGGCGCGTCCTCCTCGGTGACGCGGGGCGCGGGGCGGCCGATCGCGATCGGGTACGGTGCGTACGCCCCCTGGTTGAACTCGTAGCGGTTGTACTGGACGACGACCGTGCCGCCGCGCTCCGCCCACGCGAGCAGCTCCGCGTTGGCCGCGATCAAGTCCTCGCGCACCTCGTAGGCCCGGATCCCGAGTACGATCGTGTCGAACCGGTCGAGCCTCCCGGCTTCCCAGTCTCCCGGTTCGATGAGTTCGACGTCGAGCCCGAGCTGTCGGATGGCTTCGGGTCCGTCGTCGCCGGAACCCATCACGTATCCGATGCGCCGGTTCGCGACCCGAACGGGGAAGCGCACGATCCGCACCGCCGCGTCGCCGGTCAGGAGCCGAGGCTCGATGTGCGGATAGTCGATCATGGTCGCGTGCGTGGCGGGCACCGCGGTTCCGGCGATCCGGATCCGCGGCCGCGCGAAGAACTCCCCCTCCGTCTCTCCCGCCGCCGGCTCGACCGTGAAGCTGACGGTCTCAACCGCTCCTTCTCCCGCGAGTTCGAACGCCGCCGTCTCGGGTGCCGCGCGCCATCCGGGCGGCAGGTCGAGCCCGATCTCTCCGACCGTGGAGTCCCGGGCGAAACTCGAGACCCGGAAGGCGATGACGCGTGAACCCGGGCGGCCGCCGGGCCAGATCAGCGTAGGCGCCGTCGCCGTGACGGATACGCGCGGCGCCACCTGCAGCGGCCGCCAGCTTTCTCCCGTAACGCCATCCACGGCCCGATGGCGGACCGGATCGGCGACCTCGATGTCGAACCGTTCGCCCGCCGCCGACACGATCGCGGCCACGCGGCCGAGAAGGGGCGGAGGCCGGAACGGCAGTGCGCGAAGGTCTAGCGCCGCGGGCCATTGGTACAGGTCGCCGTCCCGCGGATGTTCAAGGAACCACGGGGAGGCCGGCGGCGCTTCCGCGGGCGCCGTGACGGCATGGCGCCACAGCCCGAGTTGGCCCGGCTCGATTCGGGCCCGGGCCGACGGGTCGAGCACGACATCCGGCTGGCGGAAGAAACGGGCGAAAGGACCCGCATCGTCGGGCTCTGTCTCGACGTCCGGGCCAATACCCTCCACCGACCAGCCGGGCGGCACCTCGATGACCGGCGGGTCGAGCTCCACCGTGGCCCCGGCGCCGCTCGAGATGCGCGCCTCGACGAGCACGGTCTGTCCCGGGACCAGGACGTCGTCCCGCGCCCGCAGTTCGATTCGCACCCCGGCCACCGCGAGGATCGCCCGCATCAGCAGTCGCGCGCGGCGGTCGAGTTCGCGCTGCAGCTCGCTCTCACCCGCGGGGCGAGCGGCGGTGCGGAGCCGCTCCAGTCGGCGAAGCGCCTCGGCGAGGAAGGGCAGGGCGGGCTCCGGCCCCGTCGCATTGAGCGAGCCGCGGGCGCGCCCGATCGCCGCCCGGTACGAACGGAGATCCGCCCGCGCGGTCTCGCCGAGATCTCCGGCCAGGCTGGCCAGCGTCGTGTCGACCCCGGCCAGCAGCGGATCCGTCGGCGAGCCGCCGACCCGCGAGGAAACGAGCGAGAGCCGGGTGGCCCGGGGACCGAGCGGCAGGGCCGTGCCGAAATCCTGCGAGCGGTGCTGGCTGCGGCTGTCCATCGCGACCTGGTGGTGCGTGAGGCCGAGCAGGGGATCGAGGGCGCCCGTCTCGATGTCGATCGCGGTGGCGCCCAGCTCGAAGAGGGGCCGGCGGTACAGTTTCATCGGCGCCCACGGCGCCGCGCCCGCCGCGACCTGGTCCGGGAAGCGCGTCGCGTCTCCGGCGGCGTCGAAGGCCTCTCGCGTGAGCAGACCGGATACCTGGTGGTGCCCGTGCCCATCCCGCTCCGTTCCGCTCCACATCGAGATGAGCACATGGGGGCGGAAGCGCCGGATGGTCCAAACCAGATCGGAGAGAACGCGCTCGCGCGGCCACTTCGAGAAGGTCTCGTCCGCCGTCTTCGAGTAGCCGAAGTCGAACGCGCGGCCAAAGAACTGCTGCGCCCCGTCGACCGTACGTGCGGCGAGAAGTTCGCCCGAGCGGATGATGCCGAGTCCCTCGCCCAGCTCGGTGCCGATGAGGTTCTGGCCTCCCTCGCCTCGGGTGAACGAGAAGTAGGCGGCCTCGACACCCCATCCGCGCGCGAGCGTGGTCAACAGGGCGGTATCCTCGTCGTCCGGGTGCGCCGCGACGACGAGGACCCTCTTCACCCCATCGATCTGCCGGAGGATGAGTCCCGCTTCGATCGCGCCCGGGAGGCGCGACCCCTGCGCGTGCGCGAATGCCGGGAGCAGGCAAGACGCCAGGACAGCGATTGCGACGGTCATGGATCGAGGTTGCATGGGCGGGAAGCTATGCCCGCGCGGGGGCCGCAGAAAGCGGGGGTCCGTACATCTATCGTCGGTCCTACAGTTGACGCGCAGTGCGCCGCGGGAGATTATGGTTCATTCCACGCCGGAAACACGCGCCGGGCACATCTATCGTCCGGCATACCGCTCCGCAGGAGGAGGCATAATGAACAAGAACGTGATGGAATTCATAGAACTTGAGTTGACAAAGGACCCCGGGGTCTCGAACGCGACGCTCTTCGAAGGGGCGAAGCTCATAGACAAGACCATCGGGAAGCTGAATCCGAGGCAGTTCCACGCGAAGTACCCGCTGCAGGTCAAGCGCCGTCTGGCGGGGCACAGCTCGGGGCGCGCCGTTCGGGCGCCGGTCAGGCCGAAAGCGGCGCAGCGACCGCGTGCCCGGAAGGGAGATGCGGATGCGGTGCTGGCGTACGTGAAGCGCGTGCTCAAGAGAAACCCCGAGGTCACGAACGCGGAGTTGTTTTCGGGCGCCTGTGAGATCGACGCTTCGGTCGCCGAGCTGTCGCCCCGACAGTTCCATGCAAAGTACCCGCTGCAGATCAAGCGTCGTCTGGCCGCCGCGGAGGCTCCGCGACGCGCCGCTCCGGCTCCGCGCCGCGCCGCGCCGGTGGTGGCGGAGCCCGCGCCGGCCGCAGCACCGCCGTCCGCGCCCGCGGTCGCCGCGGCCCCGGCGATGGGAGGCGGCGACGCGGCCGCCGTCCGCGGGCTGCTTCTCAGTCTGGTGAGAGAGCTGGCCAAGGCCGAGACGCAGGCCGAGACGATCGAGGTCATGGCGCGACTGGACGGCTATGTGAACGACGTCATGCAGGCGGCTCGAAGCTGAGCCCCGGCGACCGGCCGGCGCCGCGCCGGCGGTCCCCTTCGCCGCAGTCCCCGGGAGCCCGGCGTTCGCGCGTCGGGCTCTCGTGCGTTCTCGCCGGCGCCGTCGCCGTGGCGGTGGCGATTCCGGCGCAGGGGCAACTGAAGCGCGACGCCCTCGTGCAGCCCGTGGGAGGCGCTCGGTCCGGCGAGGCTCTGCTCGGCGTCGGCGTCTCGCGTACGGAGAACGCAGACTTCCCGCTCGCCGGGCTGGGAGGGGACTTGACCGCCTTTCCCGACCTGCACGCCGCCTGGGCGATCGGGCCGCGCGTCGTGTTCGAACTGAAGGGGGCGGCGCGGAAGAGGCTCTCCATCGAGAGGCGCGATTCGGTCTCTTCCATCGATCTCGACCCTTCCCTCGCCGATGGCGCCTCCCGCGACGTGGGCGACTTCGAACTCGCTGTGTCGTTCGCGCCCATCGGCGGAGCCACGGGCTTCTCGGCGGGCGGACATCTGGGCGTCAAGCTCCCGAACTCCGACGAAATTCGGGGGATCGGACTCAACACGACGGACATCACGATCGCGGCCCTCTTCTCATGGGGCTCGGCTCGCTGGCGCGCCACGGGCTGGCTCGGGGTCGGCATCCTGGAAGTCCCGATCGAGCCTTTCGAGCAGAACGACGCGTTCGCCTACGCGTTCGAGGCGCTGTGGGACGCGGCCCCCGGCTGGCGGCTCTCCGTCGGGGCCTGCGGGCGGTCGAGCACAAGAAGCGTGTCGCCGCCGGGCACGGGCGACCTCGGCGAACTCCGGGCCACCGTGGAGTGGAGACGGGGACCGGTGTCCGTCGATGGCGGGTTCGGCCACGGAACCACCGAAATGAGCGGCGACTGGAATGTGCGCGCAGGCGTGGCCTGGACGCTTGCCGGGAATCGGTAGGCGGCACATCGTCCGTCCCCCGAACAGGCCCGGTCTCGGAGTCCGGGAGCCAACCCGCAAGGAGGAAACGTCATGAGCGAAGCGAAGCCCCGGCACTTCCGCTGGGAGGAATTGCCATGGGAGCGCGTGACCGGGCAGTTGGGCCGGCGCATGGTTACGGGAGACCGGGCCATGATCGCGCAGGTCCTGCTCGAGGAGGGCGCGGTCGTTCCCACGCACTCGCACGAAAACGAGCAGTTCACATACATCCTCGAGGGCGCGCTGCACTTCTGGCTGGGCGAAGACGGGCGCGACGAGGTCGTCGTACGGGCGGGCGAGATCCTCCATATTCCCTCCCGCGTCCCGCACAAGGCTATCGCGCTCGAAAAGACGCTGGATCTCGACATCTTTTGCCCTCCCCGCACGGACTGGCTCGATGGGACGGACTCCTACTTTCACGACACGGAGGACTGATGGACCTCGGGATTGCGGGCCGCGTCGCCCTGGTCGCCGCCTCCTCCAAGGGTCTCGGCCGGGCCGTGGCGGACGAGCTGGCGGCGGAAGGGGCGCACCTGTTGATGTGCGCGCGCGGGGAGGCGGCGCTCGCGACGGCCGCGGCCTCCGCCGACGCACGCGGGCCCGGCGACGTCGTCGGAATCCCGACCGATCTGTCGGATCCCGCGGAGGTGTCCAGCCTCGTGAAGGCGGCGATGTCCCGCTTCGGGCGCGTCGACATCCTCGTGAACAACGCGGGCGGGCCACCGGCCGGAACGTTCGAGGACCACGACCGGGCGGCCTGGAAGGCGGCCGTACGGCTCAACCTGGAGAGCGCACTCGATCTCACCCGCGCCGTCCTGCCCGGTATGAAGGAGCGCGGCTGGGGGCGGATCCTGAACATCACTTCAGTTGCCGCGAAGGAACCGGAAGCTGATCTGATCCTCTCCAACAGCGTGAGGGCCGCCGTGACGGGCTTCGCGAAGTCGCTCTCGAACGAGGTCGCCGCGTACGGCGTTACCGTGAACAATGTGCTCCCGGGCTTCACGCGCACTGCGAGGCTCGAGCAACTGGCCGCCGTGCGCGCCGAAGCCGGGGGGATCTCGATGGAGGAAGTGGAAGCGGGGTGGCACGCCGCAATCCCCGCCGGACGTCTCGGCGACCCGCGCGAGTTCGCCGCGGTCGTGGCGTTCCTCGCCTCCGAGCGCGCCAGCTACGTGACGGGCGTTTCGATCGCCGTCGACGGGGGCCGCACGCGGGCCCTCCATTGACCCCCGGGGCCCGCCGGTCGTCGGAGCGCGGCGCCATCGCGGCGGCCGCTGCGGCGCTGGGCGCCGCCGGGGCGCTGGGCGGAGCGCTCTGGCTGTGGTCGGGTTCGGCACCCCCGGGAATGTCGCCGTCAGAGGAGGCCTCTCCCTGCGCGCCCGGCGCGGAACAGGAGAGCGCGGCGAGTCCCGACCTGTACTGCATGGCCCTGTTCCCGACGCCCCGCGTCCCGGATGCGACCGGTACGGTGGAGTTGCGGCGCCCCCCGGGGCCATTCCCCATGGGGGTGACGCCGGACGGGCGGCTCCTCTACGACGCGGTGATCTCGACGGACCTTCCGGCCCCGTCCACGCTCGGTCCGTACGACCGCTACGTCGCCTGGGCGTCGACCCAGGTGCTTTGGCCCATCGAGCGGCTCGGGGAAGTCCCGGCGCGCGGCCGCGTCGAGGCGGGGCAGGTCGCGTTCAACAAGTTCCTCATCCTGGTCACGGCGGAATCCGGGGCGGAATCCGGGGCGGAACCCGGAGCGGCCGAGGAAGCGGGCGCGGAGCCGGCGGGTCCCTATGTGTTGCGGGCCCAATCGCCTTCCAGCCGCATGCAGCCGGCCGACTTCCTCGAGTTCGCGCTCGGCGCCTCGCGGACCCCTCCCGGCGGGATGGCGATGGACGACGCGTGGGGCGGCGTGCCGATGCCCGAAGGGGTCATGATGCTCCCGTCGCTCATGGAGCTTCGGCCGGATGTGCAACCCTGGTTGCCGGGAGACGGATGGGAGGGTGAGATCGTCGACGCCCGCCCACGCGAGGTGTTCGAACTCGCCGACGGCGATTCGCTCGCCCTGGACGCCGTCTACGTGCGCCGCCGCATCGGGAGCCGCGAAATCCTCGGCTACGGCTTCAACGGACAGATCCCCGGGCCCCTCCTCTGGGTTCCCGAGGACGCGACGGTCACCATCGACTTTACGAACCGGATCGACTGGCCGACCGCGATCCACTGGCACGGACTGCGGCTCGACAACCGCTTCGACGGCGTCCCGGGCCTGACGCAGGATGTCGTGGCCCCCGGCGAGAGCTTCCGCTACACGGTGTATTTCCCCGACCCCGGCCTCTACTGGTATCACCCGCACCACCGCGAGGACGTCCAGCAGGACCTGGGGCTGGCCGGCAACCTCATGGTCCGGTCTGAAGATCCCGATTACTTCAGCTCCGTCCACCGCGAAGAGGTCGTGATGCTCGACGACCTGCTCGTGGGCGAACACGGGGTCGTCCCCTTCGGTCTCGAGCGCGCCACGCACGCGCTCATGGGTCGCTTCGGCAACACCATGCTCGTGAACGGGGAGCCCGGCTACGCGCTGGACGTGGAGCGCGGTTCGGTCGTCCGTTTCCATTTCACCAACGCCTCCAATACGCGGACGTTCAACGTCTCCTTCGGCGGAGCGCCCATGAAGCTTGTGGGCGCCGACGTGGGCAACTTCGAGCGGGAGGAATGGATCGAGAGCGTGATCATCGCGCCTGCGGAGCGCTACATCGTGCACGTCGCCTTCCCCGAGAGCGGGAGCTACCCCTTCCTGAACCGGGTGCAGGGGATCGACCACATCGGCGGCAGCTTCTTCCCGGAGCAGGACACGCTGGGCGTCGTTCGCGTCGGCGCGGCCGACGCGACGCCGGATCTGAGCGCGGCCTTCGAGGCGCTGCGGGAGAACCGGCGCGCGCGCGACGAGATCGCGCCGTATCGCCCCCTCTTCGACCGGCCGGTGGACCTCACGCTGGAACTCGACATGTCGACGCGCGGCCTCCCGCTCGTCGTCGAGCGTCTCATGCAGGTGGACTCGGCGTACTTTCACCCGGTCGAGTGGTCGGGAACGATGCCGATGATGAACCTGATCTCGACGCCTGAAAACGTGTCGTGGACGCTGCGCGAACCCTCCACGGGGCTCGAGAACGAGGCGATTCGCTGGAACTTCCGCGTGGGCGACGTGGTCAAGCTGAGGATCCGGAGCCGCCGCGAGACGCTGCACCAGATGCAGCATCCGATCCACATCCACGGCCAGCGCTTCCTCGTCCTCGCCACGAACGGTGTGGCGCACGACAACCTCGCCTGGAAGGACATGGTGGTCGTCCCCGTGGGCGGTTCGGTCGACCTCCTGCTCGAACTCTCGAACCCCGGCCGCTGGATGCTGCACTGCCACATCGCCGAGCACCTCGAGGCGGGCATGCAGATGGTGTTCACGGTGGAACCGTAACGCGGTACGTTTGCGGGTCCTGCACGGCTCAACACAGGAGTTTCCCATGAGAAAGTTCATCGCGGCCCCCGCCGCGCTCGGGGCCCTTCTCGCTCCGGCTCACCTGCCCGCCCAGTCGGCGGCCGAACTCGGCGACGCGACCTCCGAATTCGTCTCCATCGCCGGCCCGGCGGTCGCCCTCACCGGCGTCAAGGTCATCGACGGGACCGGGGCCGGCGCCCGGACGAACCAGACCGTTGTGATCGAGGGGAACCGGATCGCCGCGGTGGGTCCGGCGGGCGCGGTGGAGATCCCGCCGGGCGCCGAGGTCCGTGATCTCCCGGGACACACCGTGATTCCGGGCATGATCGGACTCCACAACCACATGTTCTTCATGGGGGCCGGGGGCCGGATGGCCCAGGGCAACATCTCCTCCCCGCGACTCTATCTCGCGGCGGGGGTCACGACGATCCGCACGACGGGCAGCGTCTCGCCCTACGCGGACCTCAACGTCAAGTCGAACATCGAGCGCGGGCTGGCGCCGGGACCGCGCATGCACGTCACCGCGCCATACGTCACGGGGCCCAACCCGGCCCTGGGGGACATGGCGCAGGTGAACTCGCCCGAAGAGGCGCGCCGCTTCGTCCGTTACTGGGCCGGGGAGGGCGCCTCCTGGATCAAGGCGTACACGACGATCCGGCGCGCCGAACTCGCCGCCGTCATCGAGGAGGCGCACGCGCAGGGCCTCAGGGTCACGGGGCACATCTGTTCGATCACCTTCCAGGAAGCCGTGGATATGGGGATGGACAACATCGAGCATGGCTTCGGGACGGCGACGGACTTCGATCCGCGCAAGGAGCCCGACGAGTGTCCGCCCAACTCGATGGTCACCGTCGGCGAGGAAGGGGATCCGACGGGCGAGATCGCCCGGTCGCTGATCCTCTCGATGGTCGAGAACGATGTGGGGATGACCTCGACGATGGCCGTGATCGAACCCATGACGAAGGGGCGGGCCGTCCTCGACGAGCGGACGCTCGAGGCGATGGCGCCCGAGGTGCGGGAGGATTACCTGGAGACCGTGGACGCGATCGAGGCGAACCCGGATTGGCCGATGACGGAGGCGCACCTCCAGAAGCACATGGCGTTCGAACGCGGCTTCGTCGAGGCCGGGGGCGTGCTCGCGGCGGGCGTGGACCCGACGGGGATCGGGGGCGCCATCGCGGGCTTCGGAGACCAGCGCAACTATGAACTTCTCATCGAAGCGGGTTTCGACGCTTCCACCGTCGTCCGGATAGTGAGCGCGAACGGCGCCCGCATCATGGGCGTGGACGATGAGCTTGGAACGATCGAGACCGGAAAGCTCGCGGATCTCGTCGTGCTTGAAGGCGATCTCGAGTCGGACTCCGCGATCATCCGGAACGTGACCGTCGTGTTCAAAGATGGCGTGGGCTACGACTCGGAGAAGCTTATCGACTCCGTGAAGGGGATGGTGGGGATTCGGTGACCGGGGGATCCGATGAAATGGGACCCGCCGGGAAGGGATCCGTCGAGGGAGGAATGAAGGAATGAAGATATCCAGAGTTCTCGTCGCCTTCGCGGCCATCGCGGCCGTGCTTGCCGACCCCGTGGTCGCGCAGAACTACGGTCGGCTGTCCGAGGAAACCCGCGCCTATGTCGCCGTGCAGGGGCCGACCGTGGCGCTCGAACACGTGCGCGTGATCGACGGCACCGGCGGCCCGGTCCTCGAGGACCAGACCGTGCTGCTGCGCGACGGGCGGATCGCCGCCGTGGGCCCCGCCTCGTCCGTCGACGTGCCGGAGGACGCTGATCGCCACGACCTGGGCGGCCACACCGTGATCCCCGGGATGGTCGGCATGCACGACCACCTGTTCTACACCTCCGTGGGCGGACGGCGCGTGCAGCTCGGCTTCAGCGCGCCGCGGCTCTACCTCGGCTCCGGCGTCACGACGATCCGCACGACCGGGAGCTTCACTCCCTACGCGGACGTCCACCTGAAGGACGCGATCGACCGCGGCGATTCGCCCGGCCCCCGCATCCACATCACGGCGCCGTACATCACCGGCTCGACGGGCTCGCCGCACCAGGCCCGCATGACTTCCCCCGAACAGGCGCGGCGCTTCGTCGAGTACTGGGCGGAGGAGGGGGCGACGTGGGTGAAGGCGTACACGTCGATCGGGAGCGCCGAACTCGGGGCGGCGATCGAGGAGGCGCACCGCCTGGGTCTCCGCGTCACCGGGCACCTGTGCTCGGTGAGTTTCCAGGAGGCCGTCGCGCTCGGGATCGACAACCTCGAGCACGGGATGCTCACGGCGTCCGATTTCGTGCCGGAGAAGGAGCCGGACCGCTGTCCCGGCAACATCATGCAGCGGGCCGGCGGCTCGGACCCCACGGGACCCATCGCGCGGGAGACGATCGAGGCGATGGTGGAGGCCGGAGTGGGGCTCACCGCCACGCTCTCGGTCTACGAGGCGTTCTTCCCGGATCGCGATGTCGTGGACGAGCGGACGCTCGAGTTGATGGCTCCGGACCTCCGGGAAGCCTACCTGGACGAGCGCGGGCGCATCCAGGAGATGGGACCCGATCCCGAGAACTTCCGGAACGAACTGCGCTTCGAGAAGGCGTTCGTCGACGCCGGCGGGCTGCTCGCCTCGGGCGTCGATCCCACGGGCAACGGCGGTGCGCTCCCCGGCTTCGGGAATCAGCGGAACTTCGAGCTTCTGCTCGAGGCCGGGCTCACGCCGGCGCAGGCCGTGCAGGTAGTGAGCGCCAACGGCGCGAAGATCCTCGGTGTCGATGACGAACTCGGCACCGTGGAGGCCGGGAAGCTCGCCGATCTCATCGTGCTGAACGGCGACCCCGGGAGCGATCCGAGCGCAATTCGGGCCGTCCGCTGGGTGTTCAAGGACGGCGTGGGGTACGATTCCCGGGAGCTGATTCAGGCGACGCGGGGCCTCGTCGGCGTCCGCTGAGCGTTGACCCTTGAGTCCCGCGTTTGATTCCATGACACTCGGGCCGATCCGATGACGGACAGCGGAACGTACCGTCCCGTTCCGCTGGCGACGTTCACGCGGCGCGCGGAGGAGGAGATGGTGCGTCGCGCGCGGGCCTTCCGCGACGAGGTGCGACGGCGCCGGACGGTCCGCGAATACTCCGATGAGCCCGTCCCCCCTCAGGTCATCGACGCCTGCATCGAGGCGGCGGGAACGGCCCCCAACGGCGCGAACCGGCAACCGTGGCACTTCGTCGTGGTGCGCGACCCCGAGGTGAAGCGCCGGATCCGCGTGGAAGCGGAGAAGGAGGAGCGGGACTTCTACGAGCATCGCGCGCCGGCCGCGTGGCTCGAGGCGCTCGCCCACCTCGGAACGGACGAGCACAAACCCTTCCTGGAGACGGCGCCCGTCCTCATCGCGATCTTCGCGGAAAGCTACGAAATGCGCGGCGGGGAGAAGCTCAAGAACTACTACGTGACGGAGTCCGTCGGCATCGCCACCGGGATCCTCATCACGGCGCTACACCACGCGGGACTCGCTACCCTCACCCACACCCCGAGCCCCATGGGCTTCCTGAACGAGGTCCTCGACCGCCCCCGCAACGAGCGGCCCTTCCTGCTGCTCGTCGTGGGCTATCCCGCAGACGACGCGCTCGTCCCGGACATCACGAAGAAGCCGCTGGACCGCATCGCCTCCCGCCGCTAAGTGTGGATTACATGATGGCTTGGATGGAAGCCCATCCCGGAGGGTGGCGGAAGATCACCGCCCTATTCTTGTGTGCCATGTGACGCGACGTTAGCTCGAACCATATCGTTGCGGCTTGGATGGTGATCTCGGGTATTCTTCTTGTATCTGCGTCCAGTAGCGTTCTGCGGTCAGCCGAATCGGATCACGAAGACGGGGCAATGCTGCATGCGATTGCAAACACTCCTGACCGGTTTGGTAGTTGCCCTCCATGTCGGCCTTCCACGCGCGGTGGCGGGGACTGGTGTGGCTCAGGAGTTGCCGTTCGCATATCGCGTCTCCGAAGAGCCACGGCTCCAGATCGGATCCATTGATGGTGACGACTCCGTCCTCTTCAGGATAACCGATGTGATTCGCCTGAGAGACGGTGGGATTCTTGTGGCGGATGGGGGAGCACGGACCCTGAAGTTCTTCGATTCGCGGGGCGCTTACGTGGCGTCACTTGGCCGTGCGGGTGACGGACCGGGCGAGTTCAGGCGCTTGTACCGCGTCGCGGAACTTGAAGATGGCGGGTTGGCGGCGTTGGACCTCCTGCTGGGGCGTGTGACGTTATTCTCCCCTGATCGACGGCTCGTGCGGACGTACGATGTGTCGCGGGAGTTCCAAGCAGCGGGACGAAGGGTCCACCTATACGGGTTTCTTGCGAACGGAACCTTGGTGGGTCTCGAGGAGATTAAGGGAGAGGGCGTTGAAGCACACTACGGAGATTATCCCAGCAGTGTGCTTACGTACCGAGCACCGGTCGTGCAGCCGTTGCTAGTCGACACCGCTGGCCGAGCCGTTCCGTTTGGACGGCGGACACCGGGGAGCGAAAACCTCTATCAGATGCGAGTAGGTACGGGGGGTGAGAGCATACGCGTCGGTGGAGAGACCGTGTCGGCGCCCTTCCTTCGTACGGTTACAATTGCCGCGCGCGACAAATCGATTGCTTTGGGGCCAATCGAAGAACGAACGGGTCACCCGGTTTTCCCGCCGAACCGAGCGCCGCACATGGCGAGATCGGTACGAAGAGTTCGTAGCCTCCGTATCGGTGCCCATGACTCTTCCACCTTTCAAGGCGCTCGCGCTGCAAGAGGGCGGTAAGGTCTGGAGGGAGGTCTACGATTCGGCAATCGCTGAAGGTGCTCCAACGCGCTGGATCGTAACTGATCCGTCGATTCGTGGAGATTTCGGAGGTATCGTCGTTCTACCACAGGGCTTCCGTCCGTACGACATCGGACGCGATTACGTGCTAGGCGTTTGGAGCGACGAACTGGGCATCGAGTTCGTGCGCATGTACGATCTGATCGAAGCCTCGTCCGGCGGTTAGCCTCAGCGGTTGGCCTACGTATCGAGGAACCGTCGGGCTCGCCGGCGGGCCGCGTGAAGCGGCGATTCTCCGGCGGCGGCCGCCTCCTCAAACAGCTCTCGCAGTGATGCCCCGATCTCGTCGACGCGGGCCCGGAGCCGGGTCTCGTCGCGCTCGCCCCGGTGGATGGCGGCGAAGGCGACCGCCCCGCCGGCGTTGATCACGTAATCGGGAGCGTAGAGGATCCCGCGCGCGCGCAGCCTGTCCGCGTCGGCCTCCGAAAGAAGCTGGTTGTTCGCGGAACCGGCGACGATCCCACACCGCAGGCGGGGGATCGTGTCTGGATTGAGGGTCGCCCCGACGGCGCAGGGCGCGTACACGTCCGCCTCTACCTCCCACATGTCGTCAGCGGGGATGACCGTCCCCCCAAAGCGTGTCTGCGCCCGCCTTGCGGCCTCCTCGCGCAGATCCGTCAGGTGGAGGGTCGCCCCGGCCTCGGCCAGCATCCCGGCCAGGGGGAGGCCGACATCTCCGAGCCCCTGCACGAGTACGGAGCGGGCGCCGAAATTTGCCTCGCCGAACCGGTGCTCGAGGGCGGCCCGGATCCCGGCGAAGACACCACGTGCGGTGTACGGCCCCGGGTCTCCCGGCTTCCCGTCCACGAGGCCGACGGCGTACCCGGAAATGGCGCCGATGCGGGCCATGTCCTCCGGGGTCGTGCCCATGTCGACGCCGGTCTGGAAGGCGCCGCGCAGCGAGACGAGACGCGCCGCGTATCGATCGATCAGGCCCGCGCGGGCTTCGTGGCCCAGGTCGTTCGGGATGGCGATGACCGCCTTGCCGCCGCCGAACCGAACGCCCACGCCCGCCCACTTCCAGGTCATGCCCTCGGCGAGACGCATGGCGTCGATCAGACCGTCCACGGGCGCCGGATACGACGCCATCCGGGTGCCTCCGGCGGCCGGACCCAGCCGCGTATCGTGCAGGGCCACGAAGATCCAGGCCCCGGTAGCGGAGTCGAACGCGGTGACGACGGATTCGCCGTCCCACGCCTCCATGACCTCGAGAAAGCCGCGGGTCATACCCTCTCCGTATTCGATTCGTGGGCTGCCGGGTGCGCGAGCGCGGTGAGACTATCGCGCGCTGCCCGCCCGGGCGACATTGGGAACATGCGGGGCGCGATCGCGTATCGGTGCTAGCGAGGTAACACGGCGGCGACCGACCGGGAGGCGATGGGATGACGACACTGTTCTTCGGAGACATGCTCCCCCCGTCGCCCGAAGCCGAAAAGCGCCGCGAACACGTCCTCGTCGGCACTGCCACCCCCCTCAAGCTCGATGTCCGGCCGATCGAGCACGACCTGACGCCCCGGGGCAGTATCTGCATCGGGACCTTTCACGAAGACAAGCCGATCGGGCGCTGCGCGATCCCCCGCGACAGCGTGCAGCACTTCCTCGAGATGGATCTCTTCGACCGGCCGGTCGCGCTCGCGCTGAACGTCCGGAAGGGCGGGCCCGGCATGGAGGGCAGCCTGCTCGCGCTCGTGCCGATGGACCGGGCGTCGCGGGGCGGATCCGAGCGGGATGAACCGTGGAGGGCCAGCGTACCGGGAGCGGCGTACGACGATGCGATCAAATCGGGCGGCGACGACTCCGGGTCCACTCAACTGGTCGGGATCTTCCTCGGCGAGGTCGTGCGTTTCGAGGGCGACCGGCGGGAACCGGCGTCGATGCTGCGCGAAGCCGCCGACATGCTGGCGTGCGTGATCCGCGGGCAGGTGGACAGCGTCGGCGGCCGAGTGCTCGAAGACCTGACCGCAAGCCCGGAAGGCTGACCGCAGCGGAGGCTTTGCCACGGGCTGCCAGGCACGCGAAGGTCAGGCGAGCGGCTCGCCGTTGAAGCAGACTTCGGTTCCCGGGCGGCACCGGCACGAGGTCCCGGGAGGCAGGGCTGGAACGTCGAGGCCCAGCGCCGCCAGCGCGAGGTCGGCCAGCACCTCGGCGAACGCTCCATCGTCGTGCGGCACACCGACGCGGCGAAACTCGAGGCCGAGTGCGTCGGCGTGCCGGGCGAGGTCCACATCCAGCTCCATCAGCGTCTCGGACTGCTCGTGCATGAAGCTGACGGGGTCGACGAGGACTCTTCCCACGCCCCGGAGGCGCTCCAGCGCCGTCTCGATGTCCGGCGGAGTCCATTCGATCCCTCGGTTCGTGTGGTTCTGGTAGCCGAGCGTCCACATGTCGAGGTCCAGCGCGCGCGCCTGGGTCGCGCACCACTCTTCGACGTATTCCACGTAGCGGCTGCCCGCTTCGATGTACCGCAGCGGGGTGCCGTGGGCGCTGAACACGAGGCGGACCTCCGCGTCCGTCACGCTCCAGCCCGCCTCCCCGGCCGCGCGGCGGATCGCGTCGGCGCGAAGGCGTGCGTAGCGGGGATGGCGATGCCACCCGGTCACGCCGCGCACCTCCGGGCGCCATCCGATTCGCTCGAGCGCTTCCTCGACCTCGTCCAGCGCCGCAACGGTGGTCGAGGGGCCGCAAAGCGGGTACACGGGTAGGGCAACGACGGCCTCGGCGCCTGTCTCACGCAGGCGGCGCAGCGCCTCCTCGATCGACGGCTCGGTGAACTGCATCCCCACGGTCACGCGCACCGGGTGGCCGCGGGCCCTCAGCGCCCGGTCGAGCGCCTTCGCCTGCGCCTGCGCCTGCGCGTGGAGCGGTGAGCCGCCGATCGTCTCGTAGACCTCGATCAAGCCGGGCGTCCGCCGCCGCGCGAGTTCGCGGCTCCGTGCACGGGCCGCCGCCGCGTCCATGTGCGGCTCCAGCCGCGCGTTGGCGAGGAAGATCCGCTCCAGAAAGCGGGCGACGGCGCTCGGGTCCGTGCCTGTCGGTTCACCGAAGTTCAAGAGGAGGACGGCGGGTCGGGGTTGGGAGTTCGCCATCGCCCGAACCTATCGGCGCCGTCCCCGGCTTGCCCGCGCCGGAAGGGTTCGGGACGTTGCCGCCTCCAGGTGTGGCGCCGCGGAAGCGCCTTGCCCCCTTCGAGCGGCGAGGCAGCCGGAGGGGGAAGGCATGCGGGTCGGAATCATCGGCGGAGGGATCACGGGGCTGGCGCTCACGCACGCCCTGGCGCGGCGTGGCGTCGACTCGATCCTGTTCGAGGGAGCGGATGACGTCGGGGGGGTCATCCGTACCAGCCGCGACGACGGCCGGGTCGTCGAACTCGGCCCCCAGCGGACGCGCCTCTCGCCTCCGGTGCGGCGGCTTGTCGATGAACTCGAGCTTCGAGGGGAGGTGCTGGAGGCGCGGCCCGGGTCGCGGCTGTTCGTCTGGGCCCGCGGCCGCCTGCGGGTCGTGCCGCACCGGCCGCGCGGGCTCCTGACGGGGGACCTGCTCTCGCCGGCGGGGCGCGCCCGCGCCGCCCTCGAACCGCTCACCAGAGGGATTCGGCCGCGGGAGTCCGTGGCGCGCTACTTTCGACGCAAGGCCGGGAGTGAGGCGTACGAGCGGCTGTTCGGTCCCCTCATCTCCGCGACCTTCGGATCCGACCCGGAGACGATGCCGGCAGCACGCGTCCTTCCCATGCTGCTCGGCCCGCTCGGTGTGAAGCGCAGCCTCCTCGCCGCGGCGAGCCGCTGGCAGCCGGCCGCGTCGCCACCGGCGTTCACCTTTCGCGCGGGCATGGCCGCGCTGCCGAACGCCATCGCGCGCCGACACGCGGACCGGATCCGGGTCGCGGCGCCGGTCCACGAGTTGCGGCGCTCGCGCCGGCGGTTCGAGGTCGCCCACGGGGGCCGCCGGCCGGACTCCGAGTCCGTGGACCATGTGGTGATCGCGACGCCGGCGCGCGCCGCGGCGGATCTCCTGAGGACCATCGCACCCGCTGCGGCCGACCGCCTGGCCGGACTGCGGTATCACCGCGTGGCCGTAGTGCCGCTTCAGGTCGAGCGGGCGCCGGAGGGGTTCGGCTTCCAGGTCGCCCTGGGAGAACGGTGGCGTACGCGCGGTGTGACGTGGAACGCCTCGCTGTTCGGGCGCGACGGCCTCTGTACGGCCTATCTGGGCGGCGGTCTCGATCCCGGCGTTTCCGCCTGGGACGCGGCCCGACTCGAGCGGACCGCGGCCAGCGAGTACGAGGCGATCCATGGGGCGGCGGCGACGGCAATCCGTTCGGCCCGACCGCGGCTCCCGGCATATGACGGCTCGTGGGCGGCGCTGGACGGGCTCGACCTTCCTCCCGGCATCACGCTCGCCGCCGGCTACACCGGACGGCTCGGCATATCGAGCCGCGTCGCCGAAGCCGAGTCGGTAGCGGAGCGTCTCGCCGCGCGCGCATAGCCGCGCTCCGGCCGCCAGCGTTCCCGCGGGAACGTCCTCAGCGGTTCTCGCCCGGTGCCCTCCAGCGCCGCACCTCGTCGACAACGGCGCCGATCACCTCCGGGTCGGACTCCGGGTGCAGGCCGTGCCCCAGGTTGAAGATGTGGCCGGGACGCCCGCCGGCCCGCCGCAGGACTTCGCGCGTCCCCGCGCGTGCCGCCTCCTCGCCCGCCAGGATGCAGGCCGGATCGAGATTCCCCTGGATCGCCCGCTCCGGGCCGATGACGTCCCACGCCTCGTCGAGCGGCGTGCGCCAGTCGACGCCGATCGCGTCGCCTCCCGCCTCCGCCACCGCGGCGTGCGTGGCGCCATAGTGCACGGTGGGAACTCCCTCCTCGCGGAGCCGCTCCAGCAGACGGCGCGAGTAGGGAAGCACACGCGTCCGGTACGAGTGAGGATCGAGGACGCTGCACCAGGAATCGAACACCTGGATCGCGCCGGCCCCGGCCTCGTACTGAGCGATCGCGAACTCCGCGAGGTGATCGGCCCAGAACCCCGCGAGCCGGTCCCAGAGCGCCGGTGACCGGAGCATGAAGGCCCGCAGCTGGGCGAGCCGGCTGTCGCGCGTGCCGCGCGCGAGGTATGAGCACAGCGTGAAGGGGGCCCCCACGAAGCCGATGATGGGACGCGCCTCGTCCGCGGCGAGGAGACGGATCGCCTCGAGCACGAAGGCGAGGCGCTCGCGCGGCTCGAAGGGGCGCAGGCGTTCCACGTCGGCGAGTCCGCCCCAGGGGGGCAGGGGAACCGGCCCGACGCCTGCCCGCAGCTCGATCTCGATCCCGGCGGCCTCGAACGGCGTCGAGAGGTCCATGAAGAGGACGAGGGCGTCCACGTCGAAGTACTCGAGCGGGAGTCGCGTGACGCGGGCGGCCGCCTCCGGGTCGCGCACGAGTTCGAGGAACGCGCGCTCCCGGCGGAGGTCGCGATAGGCGGGAAGTGAGCGTCCCGCCTGGCGCATGAACCACACCGGCGTCCGCTCCACGGGTTGGCGCGCGAGGGCGCGCAGCAGGAGATCGTTCATGACCCGCCGATCTTACCCCGTCGCCTGCGGTGCGCCAAACCGCACCGTTGGACCCGCGCGGGACCTTTCGTAGCTTGCAGTCCACGTGCGGCCACGACTTCGGATCTCTCACAGGGGAAGCGATCATGAACCGCAGACTCCTTCGGGCGCTCCTTTTCGCCGCCGTCCTCGGATTCCCGCATGTTGCGACCGCGGCCGCTCAGGAACCGGCCTTCGATATCCTGCTGCGCGGCGGCCGCGTCCTGGATGGCACGGGAAATCCATGGTTCCGCGCCGACGTGGGGATCCGCGGCGGGCGCATCGCCCGGGTCGGGGATCTGGCCGGCGCCGCCGCCGACCGCGTGATCGAACTCGCTGGCCGGTACGTCGTCCCCGGATTCATCGACATTCATTCGCACGCGGACCAGGGACTCGACGCGGAGGGAGACTCGGGAAGCGAAGGCGCGCGCCGCCGGGCCGCTCCCAACCTCGTGAGTCAGGGCATCACCACCGTCGTCATCAACCAGGACGGCGGGGGGCCGTGGCCGATCGCGGACCAGCGCGGGCGGCTCGAGTCCCGCGGGCACGGGCCCAACGCGGCACTCATGGTCGGGCACAACACGATCCGCCGCATGGCGCTCGGCAACGACTTCATGCGTCCGTCGACCCCGGCCGAGGTCGAGCGCATGACGGAGCTGGTGGAGCAGGGGATGGCCGAGGGCGCCTACGGCCTCAGCGCCGGGCTCGAGTACGTGCCGGGGATCTGGAGCGAGACATCCGAACTCTTTCCGCTCGTCGAGGCGGCGGGCCGGAGCGGCGGGATCTACATCGTGCACGAACGCAGTTCCGGCATGACGCCGATGTGGTTCTGGCCGAGCCAGGACGACCCCGGTCCTCCCACCATGATCCAGACCATCCTCGAGGATATCGAAGTCGCGGAGCGCACGGGCGTGACGACCGTAGCGACCCACATCAAGGCCCGGGGCGCGGACTTCTGGGGCGCAGGACGTGCCCTCGTGGACCTCATAGAACGGGCCCGCGCGCGCGGAGTCCCGATCTTCGCCGACCAGTACCCCTACAACACGACCGGGAGCGACGGGAACACCGTGCTCCTCCCCCGCTGGATCTTCCCCGGCGGCGGACCGGGCGCGCGTCCGGCCGGACAGGAAGCGGTCGACTACGCCGCCGTCCTGACGTACGTGCTTTCCGATCCCCAGCGCGGTGAACGCGTCCGCCTCGACATCGCGCACGAGATCAGCCGCCGCGGCGGGCCCGAGAACCTCGTCATCATGGACCACCCCGACGAGATGCTGGTGGGCAGGACGGTGGCGGAGCTGGCGGCCGAGTGGGATGCGTTCCCTGTCGAAGTTGCGATCCGGCTGCAATTGGAGGGCGACCGAGCGCGGCCCGGCGGGGCGCGCGTGCGCGGGTTCTCCCTCTCCGAGATCGATGTCGAGGAGTTTTCGGCCCATCCGTGGCTCGTGACAGCGTCCGATGCCGGCATCGCCCTCCCGGGCGACGGGCCGGTGCACGCGCGCTTCTACGGCACCTTCCCCCGCAAGATCAAGCGCTACGCGATGGATCTCGGCATCTTGTCCGCGGAGAGCGCGGTGCGCTCGATGACAAGTCTCCCGGCGCAGGTCATGGGGCTCCGCGACCGGGGTCTCATCCGGGAAGGGCTGGTGGCGGACATCGCGGTGCTGGACCTGGGCGAACTCCAGGACAACGCGACCTTCTTCGAGCCGCACCAGTACCCGTCGGGTGTGGACTACGTGCTGGTGGGCGGCACTTTTGTGGTCGACGACGGCGACTTGACGTGGGCACTGCCCGGCGCCGTCCTCACGCCGGAGGCGGATGATGAGAGCTGAACGGATGGCGTGCGCGTCGAGTGTCGGCGCCCTCGTGGCGCTGATCGGGCTCGGGTGCGCCCCGGGCGACGATGCGTCCGCAGCGGCTGGCGGCTCGGCGGATCGCGACCCGGCCGCGAGCGGTGCCCCGGATGGGGTGCCCTCGGGGGCCAAGCCCGCGCCCGGCGACGCGTTTCGCACCCTGGACGGCGGCGAGGCCGGCTTTGAAGACCTGCGGGGCAACGTGGTCGTCGCGAACCTGTGGGGCACCTGGTGCCTCCCGTGCCGCGATGAGTTGCCGGAGCTCGTGGAGTTGGCCCGCATCTACGACGGCCGGCCGGTCGTCATCCTGGGACTCGCCGTCGATTCCGGCGACGTCGATGAGATCCGTGACTTCCTCGAGGATTTCGGCGTCGAATACCCCAACTGGATGATCGGGATGGATGACGCCGTCGCCACCTTCGGGGCCGTCGGCTTCCCGACGACGGTGATGGTGGATCCGGAGGGCTGGATCCGAAAGGAACTCCTCGGCCCCCAGACCGCCGCATCCCTGACAGCCGAGATCGAAGCCCTCCTCCCCTGACGGCCCCGGTGCCGGCGTGCTGCGTACAGCGCGTCACGTGCGGCTAGGCGAGTTGCTGGCCCTCGTAGAGGCGGGCGTAGAGTTCGCAGCGATCGATGAGGGCGTCATGCGGACCGCTGTCCGCGAGCCGTCCCCGATCCAGGACGAAGAGCCGGTCGGCGCGCCGCACCGTGCGCAGGCGGTGGGCGATGATGACGGTGGTCCGCCCGGCGGAGGCGAGTTGTAGCGCCTCTTCGACCAGCGCCTCGCTCTCGGCGTCCAGGCCGCTCGTCGCCTCGTCCAGAATGAGGATCTCCGGTTCCTTGAGGAGGACACGGGCGATCGCGATCCGCTGACGCTGCCCGCCGGAGAGCCGGACTCCCCGCTCGCCGACCCGCGTGTCGTAGCCGTCCGGAAGCCGCTCGATGAACTCGCGCGCGTGTGCCGCCTCCGCCGCCGCCTCGATCGCCGGACGGTCCGCCCCCGCCCGTCCGTAGGCGATGTTCTCCGCGATCGTGCCGGCGAAGAGCGGGTGGTCCTGCGGCACGATGCCGACCTGCGATCGCAGCTCCGCCACGCCGCAGGCCCGTACGTCGGTCCCGCGCACGCGCACGCGTCCCTCGGTCGCATCCCAGAAGCGAGGGATGAGCGACGCGAAGGTCGTCTTTCCGGCGCCGCTCGGCCCGACGAGGGCGACCACCTCGCCCGGGGCGACCGTCACGTCGATCCCCTCCAGGGCCCACGGTTCGTCCTCGCCGTAGCGGAACGAGACGCCCTCGAAGGCGATCTCCGGCGGTCCCGCTCCCGCGAGGGATTCCGGGGTTTCGGGGTCCGTGATCTCGCTGTCCATGTCGAGGAGGTCGAACACCCGGCGCGCGGCGCCCTGTGCCTCCTGGTAGCTGCCCCACAGCGACGCGAGCGCCATGATCGCCGCCGCCACGGAGAAGGCGTAGAGGAGGAACGACACCAGCTGTCCGGCCGTGATCTGGGCCGCGAGCACGAGCCGCCCGCCCTGCCACAGGACGGCCACGATGCCGCCGAAGGCGACCACCGTGAGCACGCCGAAGAGGACCGCCCGCACCACCGCCCGCGAGAGCGCCGCCTCGAGGGCCGCGGCGATGCCGGCCCGGTAGCGGGCCGCTTCCCACTCCTCCCGCACGAATCCCTGCACGACCTCGATCTGGCCGAAAGCCTCGTCCGCGACCGCGTGCGCGGCGGCGAGACGGTCCTGCACCTCTGTGCTCCGCCGCCGCAGGAGGCGGCCGAGCGCGAAGCCGGCGAGGACGACCACGGGGGCGACGGTCAGCGTCGTCAGCATCAGCTGCCAGTGAAGCAGCGTGAGCAGGATCGCCGCGCCGACGAGGAAGAGCACCTGCCGCACGAGCTCGGCGATCTGGTGCCCCATGATCTGCTGGAGCGTCGAGCAGTCGGAGGCCAGCCTCGACGTGAGTTCGCCGCTCGTGCGGCCCGCGTGGAAGCCTGGCGAGAGTCCGACCAGCCTGGAGAAGAGTTCGTCGCGCAATTGCGTTACGACCCGCTCGCCCGTCGCCCCCAGCCAGTACGTCTCTCCGAAGTTGAACACGCCCTGGAGGGCGAAGAGTCCCAGCAGTCCCAGGGCGATCGCACCCAGGAGGGCGGGGTCCCCCTCGCCGAAGGCCGCGTCCATCAGGTAGCGGACGATGAGGGGGAAGGCGAGCCCGATCGCGGTGCTGAAGAGCAGGCAGATCCCGGCCCCGACGAGCGCCGGCCTGTGGGCCCGCAGTCTGGGGGCGAGCCGCCGGAGGGCGAACATCGAAATGCGTGCTCCGGAGTCCGACATCGCGCTTGGCCTCTCCACCGTCCCCGTCTATCTTCCGCGCCCCGGTGACTCCGGGAGGGACCGAAGTTCGCACGGATCGCGAAACCGGCGCAAACGCACCCCGGAACCCCTCATGCCATCGCCTCCTCTCCAGAGCGAATCGCGGCGCCACGCCCGGATCATCGCGGCCTGGCTCCTCCTCGGCTGCGCGCTCGTCGCGGCGACCCTCGTCGTCGGAGGCGTGACCCGCCTGACCGGATCAGGCCTCTCGATGGTCGACTGGGAGCCGGTGAGCGGCGTCGTTCCCCCGTTGAGCGCCGAGGAGTGGGAGCGCGAGTTCGCCGCTTATCGGGACTCGCCGGAATACCGACTCGTGAACCGCGGGATGTCGCTGGCCGAGTTCAAGCGCATCTTCTGGTTCGAGTACGCGCACCGGATGCTGGGGCGCGTGATCGGCCTCGTCTTCATCATCCCCTTCGCGGTCTTCCTCCTGCGGCGGATGATTCCCCGATCCCTTATCCCCCGCCTTCTGCTCCTGTTCGCGCTGGGTGGCGCGCAGGGGCTGCTCGGCTGGTGGATGGTGCGGAGCGGACTCGTCGACATCCCTCGCGTGAGCCCCTACCGGCTGACCGCGCACCTCGCGCTCGCCGTCCTCGTCTACGCCCTCACGCTGTGGACCGCGCTCTCGTTGCTGCGCCCCGGCGTGGGAGACGGCGTGGGAGGCGGGGCGGGAGACGGCGACCCGGGATCCGGGCGGGGCGCCGGCCTTCGACGGGGGTCGGCCGTCGTGCTCGGGCTCGCCGCGCTCACCCTGCTGTCAGGGGGCTTCGTCGCGGGCCTGGACGCGGGGCTCATCTACAACACGTTCCCGAAAATGGGGAACGGCTGGATTCCCCCCGACCTCTTCGGGGCGACCCCCTGGTGGCTGAGCCCCTTCGAGGACCGGACGACGGCGCAGTTCAACCACCGCATCCTCGCCATCGTACTGCTCGCGGGCGTCACGGCGCACTGGTGGGCCTGCGCTCGCCGCGCTCCGGCGCCCGCACGAACGTGGGCGCACGCGGGCTTCGCGGCGGCATGGGCGCAGGCCGCGCTCGGGGTCGCGACGCTGCTGCTCTTCGTCCCCATCTCGCTGGCGGCGCTCCACCAGGCGAACGCGCTCGTCCTCTTCACCGCGCTCCTGGGCGTGACCTTCGAACTCGGCGCTAAACCGCCTCGAGCAGCGCCACGTGGCCGAGGCCGCCCGCGGCGCACACGCTGACGATCGCGCGGGTGCCTGCGGGGTGCCCCGCGAGTTCGAGTACCGCCTGGCAGAGGATGCGCGCTCCGGTGGCGCCGAAGGGGTGTCCGAGCGCGACGCTGCCGCCGTTGGGGTTGATCCGGTCGCGCGGGAAAGAGCCGAGACCGTCCTTCGCGGAGGAGCGCGCGGCGAGCCACTCCGGATCTTCGAGCGCCGCGATCGTGCACAGGACCTGCGCTGCGAACGCCTCGTGGAACTCCCACAGCCCGATGTCCTCGAGCGTCAGTCCATGGCGGTGCAGCAGTTCGGCGATCGCGAGGGCCGGGGCGATGAGGAGCCCCTCCCGGTCCGGGTCGATCGCGGCCTGCCGCCAGTCCAGCAGGCGCGCCCGGGGGAGGGAGTCGGGGAGCAGGGAGAGCCCGGCCGCGGACGCGACCCAGCACGCGGCGGCGCCGTCCGTGAGCGGGGTCGAGTTACCCGCCGTGAGCGTCCCCCCGGAGCGGGAGAAGGCGGGGCGGAGGCCCGCGAGCTTCTCCAGCGACGTGCCGGGGCGCGGGAGGGTGTCGCGGTCGATCGGGAAGGTGCCGGGCGTGACAAGCAGTGGCCGGAAGAAGGCTCCCTCATCCCGGGTGGCGCCTTCGTGACTCGCGAGCGCAAAGCGGTCCTGGGCCTCACGCGAGATGTCCCATTCACGGGCCATCTCCTCGGCGTGCCGTCCCATCGTCTTTCCCGTCGTGCGCTCCTTCACCGCGGGGGCCGAGATGCGAAGGTCGCGGGGACGAATCCCCGCCAGCGTCCGCGCCATGCGCGGCGGGCTGCCCGCGCTCCCGGCGCGCCGGATGGTGCGGCTGAGTCCCGGCGAGAGTCCGATCTGCGTGTGGCTCATCGACTCCACGCCGCCGCAGAGCACGAGATCGGCCCGCCCTGCCGCAATCTGGCCCGCGCCGTGAGTGGCGGCGGCGAGCGAAGTGGCGCACGCCTGAACGATCCCCTGAGCCGGGACGCTCGCGTCGAGTCCCGCCTCGAACCAGACTTCCCGGCCCCAGTTGCTCACCGTGAGCGAGGGGATGACCGCGCCCCACAGGAAGAGGTCGATCCTGCCTGCCGCGTCCCGGCCCGGGCCCCCGTCGCCCGCGACTGTCTGCTGGATCACCGGGGCGGAAAGCGCCAGACCGTTGAAGCGCGACAGTTCCCGGTCGATCTTCGCGAACGGACTGCGGAGGCCGGGCAGGACGAAAGCGGATCCGGAGCTCATGCGTGGCATCCTATCGGTCGTCCATCCAAGATGGAACGATCCACGGCCTGCCCGGGCTTCGGCGCGCAGGGCGCGGAGAGTTCGGCGGTTTCTCCGAGGAAGAGGAGCGCAGATTGACGGTACGGGTGCGGTTCGCCCCCAGTCCCACCGGTTTCCTGCACGTGGGCGGCGCGCGCACGGCGCTGTTCAACTGGCTGTATGCCCGCCGCGCGGGCGGGACATTCCTCCTGCGCGTGGAGGACACGGACCGGGCGCGTTCCCGCCCCGAGCACACGCGGGCCATCCTGGAGGGACTCGCATGGCTGGGGCTGGACGTGGACGAGGGGCCGGTCTTCCAGGCGGACGGCGTCGAGCGGCACCGCCGCGATGCCCTGAACCTGCTCCGGCAGGGCGCCGCCTACCGGTGTTTCTGCACGGCAGAGGAACTGACGGCGCGCCGCGAGGAGGCGAAGCGGGCCGGGTCGGGGTACGGGTACGATGGCCGTTGCGGCCGCCTGGATCCCTCGGTTTCGCGGGCGCGGGCCGACGCCGGGGAGCCGTTCGCGCTCCGTGTACGGGTGCCGGAGGAGGCGATCGAGTGGGAGGACATGATCCACGGGCCGATGTCGTTCCCCACCGGTTCGATCGACGACTTCATCGTCCTTCGCTCCGACGAGACACCCGTCTACAATCTCGCCGTGGTCTCCGATGATGCGGAGGCCGGGATTACGCACGTGATCCGCGGGGACGACCACCTCTCGAACACGCCGAAGCAGATCCTCCTCTACCGGGCCCTCGGCCGACCGCTCCCCGTCTTCGGGCACGTGCCGCTGATCCTCGGGCCGGACGGCAAGCGGCTCTCGAAGCGCCATGGCGCGCTGTCGGTGCTCGCGTATCGCGACGACGGGTACCTGCCCGAGGGGATGGTGAACTTCCTCGCCCTCCTCGGCTGGTCGCCGGGGGATGACCGGGAGGTGTTCGATGCCGGAGGCCTGATCGAGGCGTTTTCCATCGGTCGCGTGCTGAAGAAGAGCGCGGTGTTCGACCTGGAAAAGCTCGGCTGGCTGAACGGGCGCCACATCGCCGACGCTCCGGCGGCCGACCTGGCTGCGGCGGTGGTCGGGATTCTCGGCCGGGAGGCGCATGAGGAGGGGGGGGATCCGGCGGGCGACCACCCCGGACTCGAAGCCTCGCCGGAGCGTCTGGCGCGGATCATCGATCTCGTGAAGGGTCGCCCCCGAACGCTTCCCGCCCTTGCGCGGCAGGTGTCTCCCTTCTTCGCTGCGAGCGTCGCCTACGACGGAGACGCGGTGAAGCGTTTCTGGAAGCGCCCGGAGGAGACGGCGTTCCATCTGCGGCGCCTGGAGGAGCGTCTCGCCGGCGAGGCGGTCTTCCGCGACGTGGAGACACTGGAGTCCGAGGTGCGGGGTCTCGCGGCGGAACTCGAGGTCGGCGCGGGGCGGATCATCAACCCCCTCCGCGTCGCCCTCATGGGCCAGGGCGTGAGCCCCGGCATCTTCGACGTCCTCGAGGCGATGGGGCGGGAGCGGACCCTGACCCGGATTGGCGCGGCGGTGCGTTTTCTCGATGCCCGGGTGATGACGGCGTGAACTCGACGTGGCCGGCCGAGCACGAGGCGCCGATGCGGCGGGCGCTCGAACTCGCGGCCCTCGGGGGTGAGCGCGGAGAGGTGCCTGTCGGCGCCCTCGTCACGGACCCCGAGGGCGGGATCGTCGCGGAGGCGCACAACCGCACGCGCGCCGACGCCGACCCTACGTCCCACGCGGAGGTTCTGGCGTTGCGCGCCGCCGCCGCCCGCCTGGGGGACTGGCGCCTCGAGGGACACACCCTGTACGCGACGCTCGAGCCGTGCGCGATGTGCGCCGGTGCCGCGGTCCTCGCGCGCGTCCGCACCGTGGTGTTCGGGGCCGCCGACCCGAAGGCCGGGATGTGCGGGTCGGTCGAGAATCTCGTCTGCCACCCGCGGCTGAACCATCGGGTGGAACTCGTGAGCGGCGTGTTCGCCGACGAATCCGCGCGTCTCCTGCGGGACTTCTTCCGCCAGCGGCGCTAGCTCAGCCTCGCGGGGCCGCGGGCTCGTCGTCGTCGCACACCGCGCACGCGTTCGCGTCGGCCTGGCAGATACGGGCACCCTGCAGAAGAGCACCCGCGAGGACGAGGCTGCCGGCGGTCGACGTCGCAGTCTCGGGCAGCGGCTCGAGCCAGCCGGCGAGCGAGGTAGCCCAGAACGCGGCCCCTCCCGCAAAGGCAAGGATCACCGCCGCGTTCCTGCCGGCTGGGCCCAGGAAGAGCATGACTGCCCCGAGAACGACGGTCCCGACCAGAAACGCTCGTTCCACGCCTTCGGAGAGGGCGAGCGCGGGCGCCACCGCGACGAGAATCGGTGTCATTGCACAATGCACGCCACACCAGGCCGCGGCGCACCCCGCCAGGCGCGATCCGGAGACCAGATACCCGCCGGGCGGGATGGCGGCAAAAGTTGCAATAGGGGTCTTCATGATTCCGAGTCAACGCCGGGAGCGAGAGTCAACGCCGGGAGCGAAGAGAGCAGAGCGTGAACGCCGAGGGCGTAATGATAATCGATTCTCACTTCCGTGTCACGAAAATCACGCGCGGCCTCGGGAGAACCACGCGCGGTCCCGGGATGATCCGGGCAGGCGCGAGACGGCGGCGCGGTCACGTTCCCGCGGGAACGGGCCTCCCCACGAAGCGCAGCACCCCGATGACCACGCCGACGCCGAGCAGGTGCGCGATCCAGGGCGACAGTCCGTACGACGTCCCCACGTGGCCGAAGAGCATTGCCGCCGCAGCCACGACGAGCGCGTAGGGCAGTTGCGTCCGCACATGGTCCATGTGGTCGCACGCCGACGCCATCGAACTGAGCACCGTCGTGTCGGAGATGGGCGAGCAATGGTCCCCGAAGATGGAACCGGCGAGGACCGAACTGATCGAACTCACGAGCAGCTCGCCGCCTCCGGCCTCGAAACCGGCCGCGCCGCCGAGCGCGACGACGAGCGGGACCACGAGCGGCAGCAGGATGGTCATCGTGGCCCATGACGTGCCGGTGCAGAAGCTGACGACCGCGGCGGTCACGAAGGTGATGACCGGGATGAGTTCCGGCGCGAGGCTGCCTTCGAGGACCTGGGTCAGGTACTGGGCGGTTGCGAGCTGACTCGTCACCTCACCGAGCGACCACGCCAGGGTGAGGATCACGAACCCCATCGTCATGGCCCGGATCCCGGCGAGCCAGCCGTCGAGCGCCTGGCTCAGCGACAGGATGCGCTGGGTCGTGGCCAGCGCGATGGCGACCAGGCAGCCGGCGAGCGAACCCCACAGGATCGCCTTGAACGGATCCGCCGCGCCGAACGTGTCCCAGAGCGAGGCCGGCCCCACGGCGCCGCGGCCGTCGAAGTACAGCCCCAGAAGGACCGTGGCGACGACCGTCAACACGGGGATCGCGGCATTGTACCAGCGCAGAGGCACGCCCTCCGGAGCGTCGAGACCGGTCTCCTCGGAGTTCACCATGAGCTGGGAGCCCGGCCGAAAGACGCCGCCGCCGGTGCGCGCCCGCATCTCCGCTCCGTGCATGGGGCCGAAATCCCGCTGCGAAACGATGACCGCGGCCACCATGAACAGGGCGAGGATGGGATAGAAGAGGTAAGGAATGCTGCTCAGGAATACGGTGAAGGGGCTGGCGGAGGCGAGCGCCCCGGCCAGCGCGGGGTCCGCGGTCTGCTCGGCGGCGATACGAAGTCCGTCGCGGATCAGCGAGATCTCGAAGCCCACCCAGGTCGATACGAAGGCGATCGTGACGACGGGGGCGGCCGTCGAATCCACGAGGTAGGCCAGCTTCTCCCGCGACACCTTCAGCTTGTCCGTGACGGGGCGGAAGGTGTTTCCGACGATGAGGGTGTTCGCGTAGTCGTCGAAGAAGATGCCGACGCCCGCGAAGAAGGTGGCGAGCTGCGCGCGGCGCGGCGTGGTGGCCAGCGGCCGCACGGCTTCGACGATTCCGCGTGTGCCTCCCGAGCGCGAGATCACCCCCACCATGGCGCTCAGGAGCGCCGAGAACATGAGGATCGAGGCGTTGTCGCGATCGGCCAGGGAAGGCACGATGAACGTGTCCACCGTCCGCCCGAGCCCCGCCAGCGGGTCGAGGCCGGCGATGAAGAACCCGCCCAGCCAGATTCCGAAGAAGAGCGACACGACGACGTGGCGGAAGATGAGCGCGAGGGCGATCGCGATGAGCGGCGGCAGCAGGCTGATCCAGCCCGGGAACCGCGGCGGATCCACGCTCGCGCGCGCCGGTCCCTGGTCGGACTCCATCTCCACGGTCAGCGGGAGGTCCCCCGCCCCGGCCCGCAGCCCACCCACGGCCGTCTCCGAGCGGAGGGGCAGGGCGCCGGCGGCGAGTTCGCGTCCCGCGGCGGATGTCACGCGATAGCGGGCGTTCTCCCCGTCCTCCGTATGGAGCGTAAGGGAGAAGGGAACGCCGGTGAGGACGACGGCGGGTCCCTCCACGGCGAGCGAGGGGCCGTCCTGAGCCGAGGCCGCGCCGGGAAGGGACGCGGGCAGGACGACCGCCGGCAGCAGAAGCCACCGTCCGGCGCGCCGGAAGACATCGGGTCGCATGCGCATGCCCGAACCTACCGGGGCCGTCTCGCGAGGGTCAACGCGAGTCGCTATACTCCCGCCCGACCGGGGCCGCCCAAGCAGCCAGCCGCCCGCCACGGATCGAGCGAAGCCGACACGACACTGACGCACAACGTTCTCGACGAGGCCGCTGCCCGAGGGCTCCTTGCCGAGCTTTCCGCGCAGCTTGACCGGGCGATCGAGCCCGAGGCCCGCCTCATCCTCATCGGCATCCACCGCCGCGGCGATTCGATCGCCGCCGAGATCGGTCGCCACCTCGAGCCGACGCGCGGCCCGATCCCCATCGGTTCGCTCGACATCACCCTCTATCGTGACGATTTCGGGCAGATCGGCGCGCTCCCCACGGTCGGGATGACCCGGATTCCGGAGACCATCGAAGACGCCGATATCGTCATCGTGGACGACGTGCTCCACACGGGACGAACGATCCGGGCCGCGCTCCAGGAGCTGTCGGATTTCGGGCGCGCCCGCCGGATCCAGCTCTGCGTCCTCGTGGATCGTGGAGGCCGCCAGCTCCCGATCCAGCCCGACTACGTGGGCCGTGTGATCGAGGTCGGACCCAACCAGGACGTGGCGGTGCGCGTCGCGGACATCGACGGCGGCTGGGGTGTCGATATCGTCGCCCTCCGCGCTGTTCCCGAGGCCGGGGCATGACGGCGCAGGGCCGGGAACTCGGTCTCGGAAAGGATCTCATCGGACTCGAATCCCTCACGGGGGAGCAGATCGAGGCGATTCTCGATACTGCGGAGCCCTTCAAGGAGATCAGCGAGCGGAAGATCAAGAAGGTGCCGGTCCTCCGCGGGCAGACCATCGTCAACCTCTTCCTCGAACCCTCCACCCGGACCCGCATCAGCTTCGAGTTCGCCGAGAAGCGGCTCTCCGCCGATACGGTGAACATCTCCTCCGTGGGCTCGTCCGTGCAGAAGGGCGAGACGCTCGTCGACACGGCGCGCAACCTCGAGGCGATGAGGATTCACATGGTCGTCGTGCGGCACGGATCGTCGGGAGCGGCGAAGTTCCTCGCGGACCGGATTCCCTCCAACGTCATCAACGCCGGCGATGGTCAGCACGAGCATCCGACGCAGGCCCTCCTCGACCTGTTGACGATCCGGGACCGGTTCGGGGCCATCGCGGGCCGGCGCGTCTGCATCGTCGGCGACATCCTCCACTCGCGCGTCGCGCGTTCGAACATCTGGGGCCTTCTGAAGTGCGGGGCGGAGGTCGCGGTATGCGGGCCTCGCACCCTGATCCCGGCCGGGATCGAGGAGTTGGGCGTGCGACGGCTGCACTCGATCGAGGAGGCGATCGAGTGGTGCGATGTGCTCTACGTGCTGCGGCTTCAGCTGGAGCGGATGGAAGGCGGCTACGTCCCCTCGCTCCGCGAGTACAACCGCGTGTTCGGCGTCAGTTCGGAGCGCCTCGGTCACGCTGGCGACGGGATGATCGTCCTCCACCCCGGGCCCATGAATCGGGGCGTCGAGATCGACTCCGACGTGGCGGATGGGCCGCGCTCGGTGATCTTGCCGCAGGTGACGAACGGGGTCGCCGTGCGGATGGCCGTCCTCTATCTGCTCGCGGGCGGACGCCCGGAGCTGGCCGAAGATGCCAAGGCGGCGAGAACGTGAGCGAGTCGCTCCTTCTCGCCGGAGGTCGGGTGATCGATCCCTCCACGGGGATGGATGGGGTGCGGGATGTGCTCGTGCGGGATGGGCGCATCGAGACCATCGCGCGGGGCGTCGCGGGGCCGGAGGGGATCCCCCGGATCGACGCGCGCGGACTCGTCGTCGCCCCGGGGTTGATCGACGTGCACGTCCACCTCAGGGAACCGGGGGCCGAGCACAAGGAGACGATCCGCACGGGCGCCCGGTCGGCGGCGGCCGGCGGCTTCACGACGATCTGGGCGATGCCGAACACGGATCCGCCGCTCGACGACCCCGCCGCGGTCGGCTTCGTGCGGGAAGAGGCGCGGCGCTGGGCCCGGAAGGGGGAGGGCGGCGCGCGCGTGAGTCCCGTGGCGGCCGCCTCCCTCGGCCTCGCCGGCAGGCAGATGACCGAGATCGGCGGCCTGGTCGAGGCGGGCGCCGTCGCGGTCACGGACGATGGACACCCGATCCACGATCCGGCGCTCATGCGGCGCCTGCTCGAGTACACGCAGTCCTTCGGGATCCCCGTCCTGCAGCATGCGGAGGACACGGCGCTCTCCGCCGGAGGGGTCATGAACGAAGGCGCCGTGGCGACCGCGCTCGGCCTGCGCGGGATCCCGAACGCCTCGGAGGCCACGGTCGTGGCGCGGGATATCTACCTGGCCGAACTCACGGGCGGGCACGTACACGTCCAGCACGTCTCCACCCGCGAGGCGGTCGAACTCATTCGCCTGGCGCGCGAGCGCGGAGTGCGGGTGAGCGGCGAGGCTTCGCCCCACCACATCGCGCTGACGGAGGAGGCCGTGCGCGGTTACCGCACCGAAGCCAAGATGAACCCGCCGCTCCGGTCCGAGGCGGATCGCCTGGCGGTCCGGCAGGGGCTCATCGACGGCGTGCTGGAGTGCGTGGCGACGGACCACGCGCCGCACCACTACGAGGAGAAGGAACGCGAGTTCGACGATGCGCCCTTCGGCATCGTCGGTCTCGAGACCGCGCTCGCCGTGTGCATCGGCGAACTCGTGACGCCGGGGGACCTCGCGCTCTTCGACCTCATCGAGCGGATGTCCACGGCGCCGGCCCGGCTGATGGGGATCGAGGGGGGCACGCTGCGCCCCGGCAGTCGTGCGGATCTCGTCCTCTTCGATCCCGAGGAGGTGTGGACGATCGACCCCGCGAACTTCCGCTCGAAGAGTCGGAACACGCCGTTCAGCGAGTGGGAAGTGACGGGACGCGTGAAGCGCACGGTTGTCGGTGGAGAGACCCGCTACGAGGCGGGTGGCTGACGCCCGATTCGCTGGCGGGCCGTGGCAAGAATCCGCGTCACCGCCGAGAGCGGCGAATCGGTCGCCTGACTGCTAGCTCAAACTGTTGACGTGCCGCGCCGCACGCGCCTTCTGGCGAGCCGCGGCGTTCGCCTTGATGACGTTTCGACGGGTCGCCCGGTCGAGAACCCGATACAGTTCGGAGAGTGCCGGGGTCGCCTCCTCCGTCGATTCCGTCGCGAGAAGGTGCTTGGTCCGGGTCCGGAGCTCGGACCGCACCCGGCGGTTCCGGAGCCGCCTCGCACGCGACTGGCGCAGGCGCTTCTTCTGACTCTCGTTATTCGGCATTCCGTTCCTTCTTTTTTTGCTTCAAACGTGCGGCGGTTGGCGGGGGGCCGCGGGCCGACCCCCTCATCCGTCCGAAATTCAACAAAAGAACATACCAGACCTGGCGGATACCTCCAACCCGGCGCGTCGGCCGGCGTGGGTCGTCGGGGGTACTCGCCGCGGGTATGCCCGTGCTACATTGGGTGCCTACCGGCTGGCGGCCTTCCGTTTCCGCCGGCCCGAGCGTGCGGGGAGGTTCCTTGACGGCGGTGCCCAACCGACTTCCGAGCCAGCGGACGGCGCAGCCGTTTCTCGTTGAACTCGACCGCTTTCAGGGCCCCCTGGATCTTCTCCTGCACCTCATTCGGTCGCAGGACATCGATATCTTCGACATCCCGATCTCCACCATCACGCGGCAGTTCCAGGAGGCCCTGACCGACGACATCGACCGTCTGGAGCTCGATCGCGCCGGTGAGTTCCTGGAACTGGCCGCGACGCTGGTCCATATCAAGGCCCAACTCCTCCTGCCGGGGCGCAGCGATGCGGAATGGGAAGATGATCCGCGAGCCGAACTCGTGCGGCGGCTGCTGGAGTACGAGCTGTTTCAGGAGATCGCGAGGACGCTGGGCGCGGCCGAACTGGAACGGCGGCGACACATGTCGAAGGGCTTCCTGCCACCGCGACCTCCGCCCGAGGCCGATGGTCAGGAACTCTCGACGACATTCGACGATTTCCTCGCGGTCCTCGGCGATATCCGGGGCCCCGATCCCGTCACGACGCACGTCGCCCCCATCCGCATCGTCCCGGTTGAAGACAAGATCGCCGTCATCCGGCGTTTGCTGGGCGAGCAGCGGCGAGTGCCGTTCAACCGGCTGTTCGACTCGTGGCGGGAGCGCCCGCACGTCGTGGCCGCGCTGCTCGCCTGCCTGGAACTTGCCAGGCAACAGTTCGTGAGGCTGGAGCAGGTGAAGCGGTTCGGTGCGATCTGGCTGTTCGGACGCCGCTCGCGGGACGGCGGGGGAGAGGGGGTCGAGTGAGCCCGGAGCAGATCGTGGAAGCCGCGTTGTTCGCGAGTCAGACGCCGCTCACCGCCCGCGAACTGGCCCGGGCCGACGACGCGCTCGATGTGCGGCGGGTCCGCGAAGCGCTCGCCGCGTTACGCGAGCACTACGACACCGACGGACGAGCCTTCCAGGTCTATCAGCTCGGGGACGGGTTCCAGATCCTCACGCGCCCGGAATTCGTGCCGTACCTCGAGCGGTTCGACTCGGTGCCGCGACCGCCGACCCTTTCCCGGGCCGCGCTCGAGACGCTGGCGATCATCGCGTACCGGCAGCCGATCGGGCGGATCGAGGTGGAAGAGATCCGGGGTGTGGCGTCCACCTCGGTGCTGCGAACGCTCCAGGACTGGGAACTGATCGAAGTCGTGGGGCGGGGAGAGGGGCTCGGGCGGCCCCTCCTCTACGGGACCACGCCTCGTTTCCTGGATCACTTCGCCCTGCAGTCGCTGGACGATCTCCCCGCGCCGGAGGATCTGTCGGTGGCGCTCGCTCGCGTCGAACCGGAGGCGTCCGCCGACGACGTGGCGCCGCGGGAAGAGCCCGCCGCGGACTGAGGCCGATGCGACTGCAGAAATACCTTGCCCGGGCCGGCGTCGCTTCCCGGCGCGCGAGCGAAGCACTCATCGCCGCCGGCCGCGTCCGCGTGAACGGCGAAGTCGTGACGAAGCTCGGCGTGACGGTGGATCCGGACGCCGAGCGCGTCGACGTGGACGGCCGCCGCGTCCGCTTGAAGCCTCTGCTCTGGTTGGCGCTCAACAAACCGCCGGGGTACGCCTGCACCCGGCACGACCCCCGCCGTCGACCGATCATCTACGATCTGCTCCCCGCCGATGTGCGCCACCTGCCTCACGTCGGCCGGCTCGATTTCATGAGCGAGGGGCTCCTTCTCCTGTCGAATGAAGGGGATGTCGTACATCGGCTCCTGCACCCCGGGACCGGCATCGAGCGCGTGTACCACGCGAGCCTCCGCGGGCCCGTGGCGGCGGAGCTTCCGGACCGGCTGCAGGCGGGCGTGGCGCTCGAAGACGGACCCGCGCGCGCCCGCCGCGCGGGCTGGATTACGCCTCCGCATGCGTCGACCCCCACCGTCGAGATCGTCCTGGCCGAAGGAAGAAATCGGGAGATCCGGCGCATGCTCGCCTCGCTCGGCGTCACGCTGCGGAGACTTCGCAGGACCTCGTTCGGGCCGGTTCGACTGGGCGCGCTCGCAGCGGGAGCGGCCCGAGAGTTGTCTCCGAAGGAGCGGGCGGCGCTCCGGCGGGCGGCGGGTCCCGCTTGCTCCCGGGCGGTTACGGAGTGAACATCGGGCGGCTGACAGACCGAACATCACCGCCACAGCGAGAGAACGCATGAACGGAGAAGCCGGGACGGCCCAACGGATCTCGGGGGAGGATCTCGAGACCCAGCAGGCCGCGGTCCGCGAGGCGGGGACCTTCGTGGCCGAGGTCCGAAACGAACTGGCGAAGCGGATCGTCGGACAGCATGCTCTGCTCGACCGCGTTCTGATGAGTCTCCTCACGGGTGGCCATATCCTGCTGGAAGGCGTGCCGGGACTCGCGAAGACGCTCACGGTCAGCACGCTCGCCGAGGCGATCCGCACCACGTTCCGGCGCATCCAGTTCACGCCGGATCTGCTGCCCGCCGATGTCGTGGGCACGCTCGTGTGGGAAGAGAAGACGGGTACGTTCACCCCGAAACGAGGCCCCATCTTCGCGAATATCGTCCTTGCCGACGAGATCAACCGCGCGCCCGCCAAGGTCCAGTCCGCCCTGCTGGAGGCGATGCAGGAACGCCAGGTGACGATCGGAGAAGAAACGCATCCGCTCCCCGTGCCGTTCCTCGTCATGGCCACGCAGAATCCCATCGAGCACGAGGGCACGTACCCGCTTCCCGAGGCGCAGGTGGACCGGTTCATGTTCAAGACCCGCGTCGGCTACCCCGCGCCCGAGGAGGAGAGATCCATCATGCGGCTCATGGCGGGAGAAGATCCGCCCCCCGTCGAGGCCGTCGTGGAGCCTGCCCGCATCCTCGCCGCGCGGGCCATGCTCCCGGCGATCTACGTGGACCGCCGGCTCGAGGACTACATCCTCCAGCTCGTGCTCGCGACGCGTGAGCCCGCGGCCCACGGCCTGGCGCAGTTCGTGGACTGGATCGAGTTCGGGGCCTCGCCGCGCGCCACGATTTTCCTCGCGCGAGCGGCGCGCGCGCATGCCTTCATCGAGGGCCGGGCCTTCGTGGTTCCGGAGGACGTGAAGGCGATCGCCCGCGACGTCCTTCGGCATCGGCTCGTCCTGACTTTCCAGGCGCAGGCGGAACAGGTCGACGCCGACCGCATCCTCGACCATCTCCTGGAGACCGTGCCGGTGCCGTGAGGCTGCCCGACTTTCTATGGCGCCCCCGGCGACCGGTGCCGACGGCCGACTCCACCTCCGCGTCGAAGGAGGTGCGCCGGTTGGAGCTGAAGAGCCGAAGGTTCATGGACAACCCGGCCCTGGGCCCCTATCCGTCGCTCTTCCGCGGGCACGGCATCGAGTTCTCCGAGGTCCGCGAGTATCAGCCGGGCGACCCGTTCCAGGCGATCGACTGGAAGGTGACCGCCCGCATGCGGCGCCCCTACGTGAAGCGCTTCGTGGAGGAACGGGAGCTTGCCGTCCTACTCGTCGTCGACGTATCCGCATCGAACGAGTTCGGTACGCGGCGATCGCTGAAGCGCGATCTCGTCGCGGAGGTGGCGAGCACCCTCGCGCTCGCGGCGATGCGCGCCGGAGATCCGGTGGGCATGCTGCTCTTCAGCGACCGGATCGAGCACTACGCACGGCCGGCTCGTGGCCGCAACCGGAACCTCCGTCTGCTGCACGAACTGGTGTCCGTCCGGCCGGAGGGGAAGGGGACGGACCTCGATCTCGCTCTCGCCACGGCGGCGCGCATGCTCACCGTCCGCTCCCTCGTGTTCGTGATCTCGGACTTCGTGGGCGCCGGCGACCTGGCTCGCCCGCTGCTTGGGCTTTCCGGCCGCCACGACGTGGTCGCGCTCGCGGTCGACGACCCCGCGGAAACGACGATTCCGGCATCGGGCTGGGTAGAGGTCGTGAATCCCGAAACGGGGGACCGCGCCGTGGTCGACCTCGGAGATGCGGCGGTTCGGCAGCGGCTCGTGGAGCGCTCGACTGCGGGGGCCCGGGCGCTGGAGCGGCTGTGCGCGCACTGCCACATCGACCTCATGCGGCTGGGTACCGACACCCCCTACGAGTCCCGGCTCGCCGGCTTCTTCGCCGCTCGCGGCCGGCGGAGGCTCCGGTGAGGAGGTCGCGATGGCCGGTCCGGGCGGCTCTCTGTGCGGGGTTGGGACTCGCCCCGGGTCTGGCGGCCCAGTCCGCTGTCGACCTCGAGGCGACGGTGCTGCCGGAGTCCGTGCGGGTTGGCGAGGCGTTCACCGTCCGCCTCGTCGTCGGGCAGGAGAGAGCCGGAGAGGTTCGCTTTCCCGCGCTCATCGACGGGCCGGAGTCGATCGAGCAGACGGGGCCGGTGCAGATCCGATCCGTTGACGAGGGTCGGCGCTGGGAAGCGGAGTACACGATGCGCGCCTGGCGCGCGGATACGCTCGTCATCCCGCCGGTGGAGGTGGAACTGGCGGCCGCGGGCGGCGTGGTCCGTCGGCTGCAGCCGCCCGCGGTCCCCGTCGTGAGCGTGCTGCCCGCATCCGGTGACCCGCTCGAGTTGAGGGAGGCCCGGCCCCTCCTGAGCCTGCGGGGCCTGCCCTGGTGGCCGATCCTGCTCGCCGCGGCGCTTGCCGGGCTCGCCTGGTGGACCTGGGGCCGCGGCCGCGCCGCCGCGACCGCCGCCGATGTCCCCCTCGGCCCCGGCGATCTCGCGCTTCGCGACCTCGCGCGCCTCCGCGAAGGATGGGTTCGTCAGCAGGTGAGCGGCGACCGGTTCTACGACGGCTACGAGGAGACGCTTCGGCGCTACGCGAACGTGACGCGCGGGTGGGCGCCGTCGAAGGAACTCTTCGGGCTCGGAGGTTCCGATGCGGGGCTCGTCGCCGCTCTGCGCCACTCGATCCTGGCCCGTTTCGCGCGCCTGCGGACGCAGTGGGAAGATCCGCTCGGCGATGTGGAGGTCGGCGAGGCGTTCGTGCGCGCCGACATGGCGGAGTCGCTTCCGGCCGATGAATCAGGCGAGACGGGTGCCGCCGGGGAAGGCGCCGCTGGGGATGGCGCTGGCGGGGCCGGTCCCAGCGGGATCGGAGGCGGCGCGTGAGCGAATTCGCGCTCCCCGGATGGCCGTTCCTCCTTCTTCTGGTCCTGCTGCCGCTTGGCTGGGCCCTCATGGGCTCGGGGAGGATCCGTCTCCCGTATCCGGACATCGCCCGCCTTGCGAGCTCTCGCGGCCGGGGTCGGGGGCGGTTCTGGTGGTGGTTTCCCGCCGCCCTTCGCTCCCTCGCGCTCGCGCTCGTCATCATCACGCTCGTCAACCCCGTGCGGGTCTGGGAGCGCGTCGAATCGGAGCGTGAGGGCGTGGCGATCATGCTGGCGGTCGATATATCGAGTTCGATGCTGGCGGAGGACTTTCGTCCGGATAACCGCATCGAGGTCGCCAAGCGGGAGGTCATCCGCTTCGTGGAGGGACGGGAGTCGGACTGGATCGGTCTCGTCGCCTTCGCGGGGGAGGCCCTCACGATGGTCCCCGGGACCCTGGACCACGCCGTGGTGGAGAGTGCCGTGGAGCGGCTCGAGGCCGGGCAGCTTCGGGATGGAACGGCCATCGGCGTGGCGCTGGCCACGGCGGCGAACCGGCTCCGCGACCTGGAGCCCGAATCCCGAATCGTCGTCCTGCTCACCGATGGAGACAACAACAGCGGCGGCATCTCGCCGGAGGAGGCGACGGCCCCCCCCCCCCCCCCCCCCCGACCCCGCAACACCAAAAGACGAGCCCCCCCCCCCGGCCCCCCCCCCACCCCCGCCCCCCACCCCCCCGCACAAAACGAC
>VXQX01000017.1:0-10039 GCA_009838765.1 Gemmatimonadales bacterium | reverse complement strand
GCCTGGGGGGGGTCCCCGCCGCCGCCCGTGGTCCCCCCCACCATCCCGGGTCTCCTCCCGCCTTCTATCACGACGCGGCGGCGGCGGGCGCGGGGGGGGGGCGCCCCCGCCCCCCCCCGCCTCGCTCGGCATCCGCGTCTACACGATCGGCGTCGGCCGCGACGGGGTCGCCCCCGTGCCCGTGGCCCGGACCGCCTTCGGATACCAGTACGCCAATATCCGCGTCCATGTGAACGACGAACTCCTCGACCGCATGGCGACCCGCACCGGGGGGCTCTATTTCCGCGCCACCGATCCCGAGGGGCTGACGCGGATCTACGAGCGGATCAACGAACTCGAGACCACGCCGATCAAGGAGGTGCGGACGGAAGAGCGGGTCGGGATGCGGCGGGAGCTTCTCATCGCGGCGCTCGCCCTCGTGCTGCTCGAACTTCTCGTGGCGGCGACGCGCTCCCGCCGGGTCTGGGTCTGACCGTGGCCCCCCTCCCGATCGCCCTCCTGCTCGGAGCCGTGGCCGTTGGGCTCAGGCTGCTCGCGTCGCGACGGTCGGGCGCGGACCGCGAGAAACTCGCCGACAGCTCGCTGCTCGAGCGCTATGTGCGGCTGCCGGCGCACGCCCTTCCGCCCGTTCGCCTGGCGCTGCTCGGCGCGGGCGTCGTCGCGATCGCGCTCGCCTCCGGTTCGGGCGGGACGGAGGCACGGCGTCTCGATGAAGGCGGGGCGGAAACGATCCTGGTGCTGGACGCGTCGAACTCGATGCTGGCGGGCGACGTCCAGCCGAGCCGGCTGGAGGTGCAGCGGCAGTTGGCCGCCCGTCTCGCGACGCAGACGCAGGGTCGGATGGGCGTCGTCTACTTCGCGGGCCGCGCGTACGTGCTGTCGCCGTTGACGACGGACATGAGCGCGATCGAGATGCTGGCGGAAGGCGTGCGGCCCGCCGCAGTGGGGCTGGGCGGATCCTCGCTCGCCTCCGGCCTCACGCAGGCGATCGATCTCCTCGCGGGCGGAGAGGAAGGCGCGCGCAAGTCGATCGTCGTCTTCTCCGATGGCGAGGAAACCGCCGGGGCGCCCCTCGGGGAGGCGATCGGGAGGGCCCGGGATGCGGGGATCGTCATCCATTCGGTGGGCATCGGAACCGAACTCGGAGGACAGATCCCCCTGACGCGGGAGGCGTCGCTGGACCCGACGATGGCCGCGCGACGCCGGGGCGGGGCTTCGGTGCTTCAGGGACCGGACGGCAGCCCGGTCATCACCCGGTTGAACGCCGCGCCGCTGCGGCAGATGTCTCTCGGCACGAGCGGGCACTACGTTGATGGTTCGGACGGCACCGACGCGATCGAGCGGGAACTGGCACAGGGCGGCCGGGAACCCCTTACATCGACCGACGACGTGGCCGTAGCGGCGTTGCTTCTGCTCGCCTTCGTCAGCCTCTGGGGAGAAGGGTTCCTGTTGCCACGTGGTTGAGTCGACGAGGAAGTGCGCGATCTTCGGGCTGGTGGCCGCGGCCGCCTCGCTTGCGGCGTTCGCCGGGGGTGAGCCGCAGGACCCCTCGGAGGAGGCGGCCGGTCAGGCCGGGGCCGCCGACCGGCAGGCGTCCGAATCCGAGACCGTCGCGCGCTACCGGGAACGAGCCGCTTCCTCCGATCGGCCGATCGACCATTACAACTACGGGACCGCTCTGCTCCATGACGGGCAGGTGGGCGAGGCGCAGCCCCCCCTGGAACTTTCCATCGGCAGCGAGCGGGGCGAGGTGCGTGAGAGCGCCTTCTACAACCTCGGACTCAGCACGGCCCTCGACGGCCGCTTCGCTCAGAGCGACCCTTCCGCGCGGCGGGCTGCCCTCCAGTCGGCGCGCGAAGCCTTTCGCGAAGTCCTCCGCCGCCGCGTGGACGATGAGGATGCGCGCTGGAACCTCGAACTCGTCGAGCGCTGGCTCGAGGAGGAAGGGGAGAGCGGCGGTGACGAACAGCAGGGCGGGCAAGGACAGTCTCCGCAGGGGGCCGGCGCCGGGGCCGCGGCGGCCGCCGGCTCCGGCGAGATGGAGATGCTGTCGCCCGAACAGGCGGCGGCGCTTCTCGAACAGGCGGGCGACGCGGAGGCGGCGATCCGCGACCGCGTCATGGGCCGCAACCGTTTCCAGGATCCGGTCGTGGAGCGGAACTGGTGAACTCGCCTTCCGCCGAAGCGGCCCGCCTGACCCAGTACTCGCACGGGGCCGGCTGAGCGTGCAAGCTCGGCCCGGAGGATCTGGGCCGCATCCTGCAGCATGTTCCGCACTTTCCGGACGACCGGCTCCTCGTGGGACTCGAGGGCCCGGACGACGCCGCCGTGTATTTGCTCGACGAGGGAGAGGCCATCGTCGCGAGCCTCGACTTCTTCACGCCGCTCGTCGACGATCCGGCCGACTTCGGAGCCATCGCGGCCGCGAACGCGCTCGGAGATCTGTACGCGATGCGGGCCCGCCCCCTGTTCGCGCTCAATATCCTGGCGATTCCCGCGGGGACCCTCTCGGATGAGACGGTCGGCGCGATCCTCCGCGGCGCGGGGGAAGTGTGTCGCGAGGCCGGCATCGCCGTGGCCGGGGGACACTCGATCGACGACGCGGAGCCGAAGTTCGGACTGGTGGCCATCGGGCTCGGCGATCCCGACCGCCTGTGGAGAAAGGGCGGAGCGCGGCCGGGAGATGCGCTCGTGCTGGGCAAGGCGCTCGGAACAGGTGTCATCACGACCGGGCTCAAGCGCGGCGTGGCGGACCCGGCCGACCTCCTCGTCGCCGTCGATTCCATGCGGCAGCTCAACCGCGAGGCGGCGGCCGTCCTTGCCGGCTTCGACGTTCATGCCGCAACCGACGTCACGGGCTTCGGACTCCTGGGGCACCTGCTCGAGATGTGCCGCGCGTCGGACGCGAGCGCCCGGCTCCGGGCTTCGGCGCCCAGGCTTCTCCCCGGAGCGCTGCGCCTCGCCGGCGAGGGGTGCGTGCCGGGCGGCACGACGCGGAACCGGGACGCCTACGCGTCGCACGTGCAGTGGGCTGACGCCGTCCCCGACGACCTGCGCAACCTGATCCTGGACCCGCAGACTTCCGGCGGACTGTTGGCGGCCGTCCCTGCGGACGAGGCGTCGGCGGCCTCGTCCGCGCTCGCCGCGGCGGGCTATGCGGCCGCCGTGATCGGAGAGGTCATCGAGCGTGACGATCCGGCGGTCGGGATCGAGGTGTCGCCCTGATCGCGCGGCAGTCCCGCGGTCGTCTCCGGGGCGTTGGTGCCGAGCGCCGCCGCGCGTACGTTTCACGCTCCGTCCGGGCCCGTAGCTCAGCTGGTTAGAGCAGGGGACTCATAATCCCAAGGTCGCAGGTTCGAATCCTGCCGGGCCCATCCTCAGGATCCCCGAGTCCCGACGCCTGTATCCACCATCGAGAGCAAGGAGTCGTCCATGCGGCCATGCCGGGTTCCGGTCTCCCGACGCGGGTCCCCCTTCCTGTTCGCCGTGCTCGCGCTGTGTTGCGCCGCGGCCTCGGACGCGGCCGCGCAGGCTCAGGCGACGACCGGCGTCATCCGCGGGGTCGTCCGCGATCCGGTGGGGGCGCCGGTGGCCGAGGCCGCCGTCGTCATCGAGCATCGCGCGACCGGCTTCGCGACGACGGTCGTGACGGGCTCCAACGGGGCGTTCGTGCGCACGCTCCTGCCGCTGGGCGTCTATGACGTCACGGCCCGGGCGCTGGGGCAGTTCGGCGACGAGCGCACCGAAGGGCTCGTCCTCCGCGTGGGAGAGGTCCTCGATCTCGTACTCGAGTTCAAGCCCGTCGCGGTGTCCGAGATCACCGTGACGGCCGACCGGACGCCGCTCGTCGACACCGGGGACCCGTCGAGTTCGCATCGGCTCGCCGAAGAGGTCGTCGACAACCTGCCCAACGACGGCCGCAACTTCCTCGACTACACGCTCCTCACGCCGGGCGTGTCCGTGTCGCAGGGTCCGGACGGCGAGGTCCTCAACATCGGGGGACAGCGGGGGATCTTCAACAACGTCTCCGTGGACGGAGCCGACTTCAACAACCCCTTCTTCGGCGAGCAGCGCGGCGGCCAGCGTCCCGCCTTCACCTTCAGCCAGGACGCCATCGAAGAGATCGTCGTCGTGAGCCAGGGGGCGTCGGCGGAGTTCGGGCGCTCCGCGGGAGGCTTCGTGAACATCATCACGAAGTCGGGCACGAACGAGTTCACGGGCTCTGCGCACTACTTCGGCCAGTGGGATGCGATCTCCACCCCGTACCCAAGCGAGCGCGGGGGCGGAAAGCCCGAGTTCGGGCGGGGCCAGTTCGGCTTCACGCTCGGCGGCCCGATCGTGCGCGACAGGGCGTTTTTCTTCGTGGCCTACGACCAGCAGCAAGCGAGCGAGACGAAGCAGTTCACGCGCAACGTCGCGAACCGATCCGAACTCGAGAAGCTCGAGAACTTCCTCCAGACGCAGTGGCCCGGCCGGTTCGATGCCGAGTTCGGCCCGATCCGCCGCACCGACGACAACCGGGCGCTCGTGGCGAAGCTCGATTTCAACCTCAGCGACCGTCACCAGGCGTCTCTCAAGTACAACTACACCTGGTCCCAGCAGGTGAACGGTACATTCGACGTGGACTCCTGGGGTCTCAGCGCCAACGGTCTCGAGGAGGATTTCTCCCACGCGATCAACGCGAGCCTGAGGTCGCAGCTTTCCAACACCGTCTCCAACGAGTTTCGCGTCCAGTACGCGCGAGAGGATCGGCCCCGGGGATACGATGGACCCCTTATTCCGGGCTCCGCCCCGCCTCCGCAGCCGGCCTTCGGCACGGTCGGCGGCCGCCCGTTCCCGGACATCGCGATGGACTTTGCGGACGGGTTCCGCATCGGGATGCCCTTCTTCCTCCCCATCGACCCGGCCTACGACCACCGGATCCAGCTCGTCGACAACCTCTCCTTCCTGGCGGGGGATCACCTGCTCAAGGTGGGCGTCGAATACAATCGGACGGGGGTCGGCCAGCAGTTCATCGGCTTCGCCAACGGCCTCTACAAGTTCTCCTCCGTCGACGGATTCATGAACTTCGTCACCCAGGGGAACCGATACGTCACCTGTTCCGACGGTTCCGACGGCGCGGAGGGCGTCTGTCCTCCGGGAACCGCGATCACCGGCCCGGTCCTCCTCTACCTGCAGGCCCTCACGCTGGGAGATACTCCCGCCGGGCAGCTCGGACTGCAGGACTTCTCGATGCACGAACTCGGGCTTTTCGTTCAGGACACCTGGCGCCCGCGCGACAACCTGACTCTGAACCTCGGCGTGCGCTGGGAAGGGTCGTGGCACCCGGGGATGTTCATCGAGCCCGAGGACACCTTCTACGGGCCATGGATCGGGACGGCGGGGTTTCCGTCGGATGGGACGATTCCGGACGACCTCGACAACTTCCAGCCGCGCTTCGGCCTGGCCTGGGATCCCCGGGACGACGGGCGCACGCTCGTCCGCGTGAACGCGGGGTCCTACTTCTCGCGCATCCCGATGCTGGTGTTCGCGCAGCACCGCACGACGAACGGGGCATTCCAGGGAACGCAGTTCGCGGCCAGCGACGCCACCTTCCTTCCGCCGCCTCCGCAGATCGGAGGATTCCTGACGCCGCCACCGCCGGGCACGCCGCCCTTCCAGCCCGGCGTGAACATCGCGGACCGCAACCTCGAACTGCCGCGGACGTGGTCGTTCAACGTTGCCGCAGAGCACGCGCTGAGCGGGAGCACCGCGGTGGAGCTTTCTCTCCAGCACGCCCGCACGGACAACCTGTTCCGCTTCGTGGACCGCAACGCAGCGGAACTCGGGGCGCCCTTCGCGGACGGGGCCAGCGGACTGGGCACGCTCACCGTGACCGAGAGCAGCGCGCGCTCCCGCTACAACGCCGTCACCCTCGGATTGCGCGGGGACGGCGCGCTCGATGGGAGACTGGCTTTCGAGGCGAACTACACGCTGAGCTTCGATCGGTCGGACGACGATAACGAACGTGATCCGTTCAACTTCTTCTATGCGACCGCAACCGATTTCGAGCCCGAGTACAACTGGTCGATCCGGGACCGGCGGCACCAGATGACCGGCTTCATGCTCTTCGATCTCGGGCGCGGCGTCGTCCTCAACCACATCTTCCGGTATCTCTCCGCGTCGCCGATGTCGGAGAGTTGCGGCCCGAGCGAGGCGAACCCTCTCGCCGCCCCGGCGGGCCAGCGCGCGGGCGCTCCGGCGGACCGCGTATGCGCCGATGGCTCGGTCCTCAAGCGCAACACGCTCCGGCGGGAGAACGACTTCTTCACCTGGGACCTGCGACTCTCGAAGGCCTTCGACATCGGAGACGGGCGCACCGTCGAGCCGATCCTGGAGATCTTCAACCTGACGGGCGCCGACAACTTCCTCGACACCGCGCAGACCGGACTCCTGTTCAACTTCGACGGCACGATCCGGAGCGGCCTCGGAGACACGCGCCGCGCGCAACTCGGCGTCCGCGTCCGCTTCTAGCCCGGTATCGCCGACATCGTGGCTGTTCCGCTACAGCCGCCGATCGACCTCGTCGCACAGGGCGACATCTGCCGATTTGGCGGCCCCGGGCGGGCTTCCGCTCGCCGGAACGACAGCTCCCCCGCCCGCGCGCTGCAGCCGAGGCAGAAACACTCGGCCTCACAGGCGCGTCCTCCGGGCACGCAGCTTGCACCTCCCGTTCGGTGGTCGCGCCACGGGTGCCGTCCGGCACGCCGCTGCGGGACCGAAGGCACAAACCGTTTACCGATTCGACGGAGGATATCCCATGCTGCCGACCATCATTCACCGGACGCCGACCCGGCGCCGTGCGGACTTCGACTTCGATCGGCTGTTCAACGGCCTGCTGGATCTCGATCGCTCGAGCCGTCCCGTGGTGCCAGCGGATCTGTACGAAACCGAGGACGGTTACGGCCTCGAACTCGAGCTTCCGGGATTCGCCGAAGCCGAGATCGAGATCACCGTGGATCGCGGTGTGCTCACGATTTCGGGGGTCCGAGCCGAGGAGGCAGATGCGAACGGGCGCGTCTACCACGTGCGCGAGCGGCGGAACGCACAGTTCACGCGCAGCTTCTCGCTTCCCGCCTCGATCCGCGGCGAGGACGTCGCGGCTCACCTCGACGCGGGCGTGCTCACGGTCGAGCTTCCGAAGTCGCCGGAAGCGAAGCCGCACCGCGTCGCGGTCGGCGGCATGAAATAGCCGCCTCCGCGCAGCGGGCTCCATCGCGGGTGCGGCCCACGCACCGAGGGCCGGGGTCTCCCCCCGGCCCTCTGCGTTTTGCGGACCCGTTTTCCCCGCCCCGGTCCGGTCCGCTCCCGGGCCGCCCGCGGATCAGGCGGGGTCGAGGATGTCGTCGATCCTGGCGAGGGCGTCGCGCAGGTGCAGTTCCGTCGTGCGGTCGAGCCGGCGCCGGAGGGCGCGTTCGATCGCGTCCTGGAGCCCGTGGAGTTCACCCCGCACGAAGGCCCGGATGTCCGACTGGGACACGTCCACCGACGTAAAGAAGTCGGAGAGCCCGCCGAAGAAAAAGAAGGGGAGCGAGAGTTCCTGCGTCATCAGGTACTCGAGCCGCTCCAGGTGCCCGCGCTGGAGGTTCCGCCGGTAGACCCCGATCGGGGCGCCGGTGTCCAGCTCTCCCCAGATCGAGGCGCGCAGGTCCTCGAACATCTCGCCCAGGCTGTAGTGATCGTCCCCGTTACGCGCTTCCGCCTCGATCAGCCGCTGCATGCGGCCGGGGTCGAGGATCAGGTTAACGACCCGAACCTGGATGCCCCGCAAGCGGTCCACGGTCGACGGGTTCTCGATCTTCGAAAGGATGTCCTCGTCGACCATCCACGTGGGCGGGTCGAAGGCCTGTCGCGCGAAGAAGTCCATGGCCCGCCGCTGCGTGGCTTCGTCCACGAACTCGTACACCGGGCCCTCCTGCCCGATGCGCTTCCGCGTGCGCGTCACCCCGCCGACCACGGTCGCGACGTGGCCCATGTAGCGGCTCCACTGGCCGATGAGGTTGTTGTAGAGTTCCGCCAGCTCTTCGTAGTTCTCGCCCTCGCGCCCGTCGCTGCTCCACTCGATCAGGTTGGGCAGGATCCGCTTCAGGTTCTCGATGCCGAGGTCGCTCGCCTCCATCGCGTCGGAGCCGATCGCCTCCGTCTGGGACGTCGGATCGATCGGGGTACCGTCGCCGAAATGGTAGACCGGATCGTCCTCCACCTCGCGAATCCAGGCGTCGAGCGTGGCGCGCTCCCCGTCCGTGTCCTCGTCCAGGATCGGCCGGTAGCCCCAGTTGACCGAAAAGAGGTCGTACGGACCGACCCGCGGATCCGTGCACGCGCCCTCATCCTCGGGCTGCGCGACGTAGTTGAAGCGCGCATAGTCCATGATCGATGGGGCGACCCCGTTGCGGCACACGAATCCCGGCGCCCGCAGCGAGTCCACCGAGAAGCCGGAACTCGACTTCATATTGTGCGGGAGCCCGATCGTGTGGCCGACCTCGTGCGCGGCGACGAAGCGAATCAGTTCGCCCATGACCTCGTCTTCGAAGAGGGCGCGGCGCGCCGCCGGATTCACGGCCCCGGTCTGAATCAGATACCAGTTCCGTAGCAGGTTGGCGACGTTGTGATACCACTGGATGTCGCTCTCGAGGATCTCGCCCGTACGCGGGTCGTGGACGTGCGGCCCGGAGGCGTTCTGAACCTGTGACGGGAGCCAGCGGATCACGGAGTAGCGCACGTCCTCCGGGCTGAACTCCGGGTCCTCCTCGAAGGAGGGGGGCATGCGCCCCTGGATCGCGTTGCTGAACCCCGCCGCCTCGAACGCCTCCTGCCAGTCCTCGATGCCCTGAATCAGGTAGGGCCGCCACTTCTCCGGCGTCGCCGGGTCGAGGTAGTAGATGATGGGTTCGACCGGGTCGACGAGTTCGCCGCGCCGGAAAGCCGCGGTGTCGCTCGGCTCCAGCCGCCAGCGCGTGATGTAGGTGCGCGTGACGACCTTCTGATCGCTGAGGCCGTAGTCCACCTGGTTCACGTTGAAGTACCCGACGCGCTCGTCGTGCAGCCGCGGCTGCATCGGTTCGTCCGGGAGCAGGACCATCGACTGGTTCATTTCCATCGAGATCGAGTTCGTGCTCGCGTTCGACGGAGGCGTCTGCGCGTTGTAGGTGAGGACGTGCCGCACCTCGACGTTGCGGGGGAAGCTCTTGATCCAGTCGACGTAGGTGCGGTTCGAATCCAGCGAGCGCACCCGGTACGCATCGCGGCGGGACTGGCTCAGCCCGAACATGGGGATGTCGGATTCGAAGAGCGGCGTCGCGTCGATGACGACGCTCGTCGAGTCGTCGTTCAGCGCCTCGATGTCGAAGGCCCGCAGAATCGGCTCGAAGTTCGCGCCCCGCACGGCCCGCGCCACTGGAAGGGCCTCGTCCGCCACGTTCGTGTGTCTCACGACGCGGAGGAAGATCCGCTCGTCGTCGGGCCCGTTCTTCTCCCAGCGAATGACCTGTGTGTTCGCCTTCTGGCCGCCGTAGCCCATCCCCTCGGGAACCGACGCCACCCGGCTCACGAGCAGGATCTCGCGCCCCAGAATCTCCTCCGGAATCTCGAACAGCCATTTGTCGTCCACCCGGTGGACGTGGACCATCCCGGAGTCCGTGACCGCTTCCTCCGTGACGACTTCGGAATAGGGCTCCGGCCCGTCGTCGTCATCGCCGCCGCCGGCGCGGGCGCCGGGTCCCCCCCCGCTCGAGGCGGACGGGCCGGGCGCCGGCCGGGCGAAGGGCCGGATGCAGCCCGTGGCCACGATGAGGAGCGAGAGCGAAACGATGATGAGGGCGAGAGAGCGTGTGCTGCGCACGATCTGGATCATGCTGTCGACTTTCCGGTTCGAGGATGATCTGGGCGGGCCACGGTCTGCGACCCGGGCGCTCAACGTAAGCGGGGGCGGAATGGCGAGCCAACCGGGGCGGGTCCGGGCGGGGCAGTCGCTCCGCGGGCCCTCCGCATTGACGGATCC
>VXQX01000052.1 GCA_009838765.1 Gemmatimonadales bacterium | reverse complement strand
AATGGGGTAACCCCCCGCCCGCCACCCCGCCGGCCCCCCCCCGGGTGGCGCTTCGAACGTTCGGGCAAGGTCCCCCCCCCCCCGGAGTACTCGCAGGATCGAACGCGATCCCCCGCCACGTCAACCTCATCGGCGGGCCGCCGCCACCGGCCGCTGTGAACCGATCCCCCCGGGCGACGACGCGCTAGCTAGAGAGGGTGGAACGAGTGGCCACTGGACCGCTTCTTCCCCATACTCCGCCACGGCTTCACCGGTGGCGACAACGAAGGTGGCTACAGACGAGGGACGAGAGAATGACGACGAAACGCGAAGGATCGAAACGGACCCCCGGATCGCCGCGTGGAGGGGCGCTGTCGGCCACCGCGGCACTTGCCGCAACCCTCCTCGGCTGCGGTTCTCCCTCGGGGGGCGACGTGGCCCCGCTCCGTTTCGCCGTCGCCAGCTACCAGCACGAGACCTGCACCTTCTGCCCCGGCGGCGACACCGAAGTCGATGACTGGCTTCGCTACAGCGAGCCGGTTTCCGGGGACGCGCTGCTCGGCGCCGGCGACTACATCGGCGGCTTCGTCCAACGGGCCGGCGAGCTCGGGGACATCGAGCTCGTGCCGCTCACCTCGCCGCTCGGCGTTTTCGGGGGCTCGTCGCGCAGCTGGAACACGCGGGAGACCTTCGAGCATTTCCTGGACGCCATGCTGGCCGAACTGGAGGCGCAGCTGCCGGTCGACGGGGTCTTTCTCGCGCTGCACGGGGCGATGGCCGTGCGGGACGTCCCCCGCCCCGAAGCCGAGATCGCCCGCCGGTTCCGGGAGATCGTCGGCCCGGACGTCCCCATCGCCGCGACCTTCGACCTCCACGGCAACGAGGACGGCGAGTTCCTCGAGCACGCCGACTTCTCCTTCGTGACCAAGCGCTTCCCCCACTACGACTCGTACATCCAGGGCGAACGCGCGGCCCGCGCCCTGCGGCTCGCCGCGCGGGGCGAATACGAGCCCGTGACCGCCACCCGCAAACCCGGGGTCATCACCGCCACCGTGCTGCAGTGGACCGGCCAGTCTCCCGCGATGGACATCATGGAGCGCGCGCGGCGCTGGGAGGCGCGCGAGCACGACGCCTACGTGAGCGTCTTCTTCGGCTATCCCTGGTCGGACGTGCCCGACGTGGGCGCCACCATCCAGGTCATGACCAACGGGGACCAGGCGCTCGCGGACCGGATCGCCGACGACATGGACGACTTCATGTGGCGCGTCCGCGAGGACTTCGCGCTCGGCAGCTTCCCCGGCCCCACCGAGGCCGCCCGGACCGTCGCGGGCGCCATCTCGCGCGGCGAGACCCCCGTCGCGGTCGGCGACTACAGCGACCGCCCCGGCGACGCCACGCACATCCTGAGCGCCTTCGAGGCGGCCGGCATCGGCAGGGTCCTCTACGGCACGATCACCTCCCCCGCCACCCTCGACGCCCTCGCAGCGGCCGACGCCCGGCCCGGCGACCCGTTCGACCAGGAGATCGGCGGCTTCACCCCCTCCGGCGGCTCCCCCCATCGCGTCACCGGCACGCTGGAGTACTTCGGGGAAGGCTTCGGCTACGACCGCATCGCCGCCATCTCCTTCGGCGACGGCAATGTCGTCTTCCTCACCCCCGCCTACGAACAGGTCCTCTACCCGGACGCATTCCGCTTCGGGACCATCGACCCGGCCGACTACGATGTCTTCGTCGTCAAGTCACGGATCCACTTCCGCCGCGGCTTCGACGAAACCGGCTACGCGCCCACCGTTCTGGTCGTGGAGGCGCCCGGGCCCTTCGTGGGCACCGTCTTCCTCGACGCGCTGCCCTACGAGCACGTGGACCTCAGCGGCCTCTACCCGTTCGGAGTGCCGGAGAAGCGGCGGTGAGGAACTATGACGGCTCGTTCCCCGGCTTCCACTTGATGTTGCACCCGATGCTCGCGGTCTGCCGGGCCTGCGGCGCCCGCCCCTCCAGCAGGGCGTCCGCCGCCGCGCGCAGATCCTCGCCGGTCACCCGGACCCCGCTGTTCGGGCGGGAGCCATCGAACTGGCCCCTGTACACCAGCCTGCGGTCGCCATCGTACAGGAAAAAGTCGGGCGTGCAGGCCGCGCCGTACGCCTTCGCCACCTCCTGCGACTCGTCGAAGAGGTACGGGAAGGTGTACCCCACCTGCTGGATCTCCTCCGCCATGCGCTCCGGCGAGTCCGCCGGATGGGTGGCCACGTCGTTGGCATTGATCCCGACCACGCCCAGCCCGCGAGCCTGGTAGTCGCGCGCGAACTTGGCCAGCCCGTGGCGCAGGTGTATCACGTACGGGCAGTGGTTGCAGATGAAGGCGACGAGCAGCCCGCCCTCCCCGACCACATCGGACAGCGCCCATTCCCGACCGGACGGATCGGACAGGCGAAAGTCCGGCGCCGGCGTTCCCAGCTCCACCATGGTCGAAGGCGTGAGCACCATCAGGTCATCCCCATCCGCAAAGGTTGAACGTCTCCAGTTCGACGATCTCGAAAAGCCGCGTCCCGCTCGGCATGCACGAAAGCTATGCGAAGGGGCGGGGGCCGGCAGCCCGGCCGGCGCCTCACCGAACGCGCATCTGGAAGCAGTGCCGCCCCGCGCCGTGCGCCCACAGGTCCCGGAACGCGACGTGCGCGGCCACCGGATCGTCGAGGCGGGCCGCAATGGGCGAGCCCGGGCCGTGGCAGCCCTGACAGCTCCTCTGAACGATCGAAGAGCTTCCCGTTGCCCCCCCGGAATCCGTCGCGAAGGTGGCGCACACCTCGTAGCGGCCGTCCTCAAGCGCCCGGTACTCGTACATCTCCGAGCTGGTGGGGTCGCGGGTGCTGATGTTCAGGCCGGGCTCGGCCGCCAGGTCGTCCAGCGAGGCCGGAAGCCGCCCGTGTCGCGTCCAGTAGAGATCGGCAGCCGCCGTGATTTCGTGCAGGTCGGCGAGTCGCCGGTCGTCGACCCGGCGCTCGCGCTCCTCGGCGGGAGATCCCAGGAAACCGATCCCGAAGGCCACCGCCGCGGCCACGGCGGCTCCCGAGACGCCCAGCACGATGGCTCGCGTCGAGCGCTTCATTCCGCCGCCTCCTCCCTGCGCACGTCGCGGAGGAAGTACCCGAACAGCGAGCCGGTGATCGTCCCGACCGTGAGGACCTTCAGGGCGAACCGGACCGTGAGTTCGCCGCCAAGAAGGTTGTAGACGATGCTCGTGACCACGCCGATGAGCGTGGCCGCCCCCACGAAGAGGGACAGGTACGTCAGCGATTGCCGAACGCGCGAGAGCCGCCGGCCCGGGTCCTTCCGAACCGCGCGATCGTTCGTCCAGAAGACGAAGGCGAAGACGGGAAACGTCGCGACGAGGAAGGAGATCGACCACCGGATCTCCTCCCGCGCCATCTCGAGCGCGGCCGCGGGGGCCAGGGAAGGATCGGGAAACGCCTGGTGGATGAACGCGAACAGGAGGCTCCCGAAGCTGATCGCGCTCCCGTACAGCGTGCCGAAGAGGACGAGGTAGACGAAGGCCTCGCGAGCGGACAGGTACGGGGCGGGACGCGGGACGGGAATCGGAAACGCGACGTCGGCGAAACCGTCCAGGGCGCGTCGGACCTGGTCCCGCGGCCAGCCCGCCTCGAGAAGCACCCCCTTGAGTTGCTCGCGGGGCAGGCTTCGCTCCAGGCCCGCCTTCAGGAATCCGGTAATCTCCTCGTTGCCGGCCATCTTCCCTTCCCTCCTTCGAGTGGTCGATCCGAGCTTGTTGACGCCGTCAACTTAGCGGGCCACGTTGACGCTGTCAACATTGCTGATCAATCCGAGACGGATACCTTGGCCGCATGACCCGGGAAAGCACCGCGTATCACCACGGAGACCTGCGGGCGGCACTGCTCGCCGAAGCCGCCGCAATGATCGACGAGGGGGGGACCTCGAGCGTGACGATGCGCGAGATCGGGCGGCGCCTGGGCGTATCGCGGTCCGCCGCCTATCGCCACTTCGAGGACAAGTCCGCGCTCCTGGTCGCGGTCGCCGCAGCCGGTTTCGACCGCCTTCGGGACCGCCTGGAGGCGGTGGGCGCCGGAGCCCCGGACGCCGGGATCGAGCAGCTCCCGCAGGTCGGCCGGGTGTACGTGCGGTTCGCGCTCGAGAACCCGGGCCACTACCGCCTGATGTACGGCAAGGAAGCGATCACCCGCGAGGACCACCCCGAACTCCGCGAGACCGCGAACGCCCTGTTCGACGAACTCGTCCGCATCGTCCAGTCATACCAGCAGAGCGGCACGATCCGGCGAGAGGACCCGCACCTCCAGGCCTACGTCGCATGGGGCGCCGTGCACGGCCTGGCTTCACTCCTGATCGAGGGCCAGATCCTCACCGCCGTGGACGTCGACGCCCTGATCCGCCAAACCACCTCCACCCTCCTCGACGGAATGCGCGCCAACCTCTAGCGGCCGTTTACGCATAGGCATCCCACCGTCAACCTCCTTCCAGTCGGCCATGGTTGGTGCGCCGCCGAGGGGGCCATATGATCCGGCGCGGCGATCGGAGGAACCGGGGGGACGTCGGGAGGCGTGTGCATGGAACGGTACATCGGACGGATCTGGGTGGCCCTGCTGGTCGTGGCGCTGGGGATCGTCGTCGTGGTCCAGGGCGATTCCCTGGCGTCGGCCGCGGTGGCCGCGGACGAGAGACCGTTTCTGACCGCGCTCATGCAGTTGGGCATCCTCTACATCGTCGCGCTGTTCGTCGAACGCTCGCTCGAGGTGCTCCTCAAGGCGTGGCGCCAGGGCGAGAAGAGCCGCCTCGAGGAGCAGGTGCGGGCGGCGGAAGAGGGCGGCGGCGCGGCGGCCGAGACGGAACTGCGGGAATACCGGGCGGGCACCCAGCGCCGGGCGCTCCTCGCCGGTCTGACGCTGGGACTCCTGGTCTCTCTGTCGGGTGTCCGGTTTCTCGGCCCGATCTTCGATCTCGTCGCGGCGTCGTCGCTCCAGCAGGCCTTGTTCCGGTTCACGGACATCATCCTCACGGCCGGGCTGATCGCCGGGGGATCGGCGGCCATCCACGAGCTGATGGCGCTCATCGACGATTTCCTGAGGGCCAGCCGAAAACGCGCCCGGCCGTAGCCCGGCGGTGGCGACGAGCATGCACGGACCGGACTCGCTGGTCTTCAAGTCGGATCGACCGTGGCCGAACGCCCGCCTGCGCGTGGGGGCGATCGTCGGGCACGCGACCTCGGACTCCGTGCGGCTGTGGCTGCGCACGGGCGGTCCCGGGCGCTTCACGCTGCTGCTCTACGATTGCGGCGAGGCGATGGGGTCGTCGTCGGTGCGGGCGGAGCTTCGGGCCGCGCTCGGCCGGGTGCCCGTGTCGGCGGAGGAGGCGGCCGAGGCCCTGGCCGCGTCGCGCACCGTGCCCTTCGAGGTGGACGGGTACGCCGACGACACGACGCGCGTGCTGGACCTCGCGGATCTCCGGCCGGACACGCGCTACGGCTACGCGCTGCACTCGGAGGACGACGGCGGCAAGGTGATCCTGGGACACAACCGCCTGCGCAGCTTTCGCACGCCGCCCGGGGAGGACGAACGGCGCCCGTTTCAGGTCGCGCTCTTCTCCTGCCACATGCCGTACCGCGTGAGCGGGCTCTTCCGGAAGCGGACGGACGTGGGCGACATCGATGCCTGGGACTTCCTCGCCGCGACGCTCGACCGGCACCGCGACGACCTCGATGTGGTGATCGCCGGCGGCGACCAGTGCTACAGCGACGGTGTGGGGACGCTGGACATCTGGAAGCTCCTGAACCGGAGCATGCGCCGGGAGGGGGGCGAGCTGCTGCCCGACGAGCGGTCCATGCGCAGCTGGTACCGCGACATCTACCGGGGATACTGGGGCTTCGAGGGTGTGCGCCGCGTCTTCGACGCCTACCCGACCTACATGATCTGGGACGACCACGAGATCGGCGACGGCTGGGGGTCGCACTATCTCGCCGACGATGGCCCCGACGACGGGCTGGCGCGCGTTCTGCCGGACCTCGCCGACAGGGGGCTGACCCGCGACGACGGACGCCGGCTGCTCCGCCGCATGTTCCGCGCGGCGTGCGCCGTGTACCGGGAATACCAGCACAGCCACAACCCCCCGACGGATGCCGGGGCCGACCCCGATGCCGACGCTGACGCTGACGCGGAGCGCGATGCCACCGGTGCCGATACGGATGCCCAAGACGTGTGGGACTACTCGTTCACCCGGGGCGGGGCGGCGTTCTACGTCCTGGATGGCCGGGGCCACCGCGACATCGAGCGCGACGGCTACCGGATCCTGGGCGAGCCCCAGTTTCGCCGCTTCGAGGCATGGGCGGACGCGCTCGATCCGGAGGAGACCCCTTTCATGTTCGTGGTCTCGGCGGTGCCCGTCCTCCACGCGAGGTCGGCCCTGGCGAACGCGGACCTCGCCGCCCCGGTTCGTGCGGCCGGCATCGGCGACGACCTGCGCGATTCATGGGAGCACGACCTCCACGACGAGGAGCGGGCCGCGCTCATGGAGGTGCTCTTCCGGGCGGCGCGACGCGGCCTGCGTCCCCTCATCGTGAGCGGCGACGTGCACTGCTCGGCCGTCTTCAGCCTCACCGACGACGACGGCCACCGCGTCTGGCAACTGACCTCGAGCGCCGTGACGTACCACGTGCCCCGCGCCTTGGGCTGGGCCCTCCGCTTCGGCGCGGCCGACGACGGCGAGACCCCGGAAGGCTACGCATTCAGAAGGCTCGCCCTCTACACGGGCACCTCCTACGCCCTCATCGAGGTGAATCCCGCCGCGCGCGAGGCCTGGTTCAAGCTCTACGGCAAGCAGATCGTCGAGGAACCGGGCCCGGACCGGGGCCGCCGAGCCGTGCCCCTCAGCCACTCCGTCGCCAAGATCCGTCTCTCCTGACGCGACGCCGCCGCACCGGACTCATTCCCGGAGCGCCGCGTCGATGGCCTCTTCCAGAAAATCCCAGTACATGTCGATGTAGTTGCGCTCGCCCGGGCCGTCCATCAGGAACGGGTTCATCAGCGTGTGCCGGAGGATGAAGATGTGGTCGGCCTCCTCCTCGGGCCGGGCCGGGACCGCGACGAAGGTCGCCGGATCGATGCCCAGCTCGCGCAGGATGCGGCCGCATTGCTCGTCTTCCCCGCCCTCCCGGCGGAGCGACGTGTAGGACCCGATGAAGCGGGCCTCCTGCACCGGCCGGGCGCCGTCCACCTTCATGCGGGCGAAGACGCGGCGGGCGAAGCGGTTCATCTCCGCCAGGCTCCGGTTGCCGTTCCGGTTGAGCGCGAGGCAGACGAGGTTGGAATCGGGTTCGAAGGGCACGATCAGCCGCACGCGGTCTTCCAGCCGCTCGGCAACTTCCCGGGCCGACTCGTAGAAGTACTCGCAGGCCCGGATGGTGTGGCGCAGGATGCGCCCCAGGCCCTCGCCATGGAGGGGCAGGACTTCGTGCGCCACGGCCACCGAGGCGGCCGCCGCCCCCGGCTTCGAGCCCTCCAGGATGTACTGGCCCAGGTTCCGGAGCTGGTCTTCGCGAGGGACCTCGTCCTCGACGTCGCCAAGGTCGAAGACGTAGGCGGCCTGCTGCGTGATGAAGTCCACGATCTCGCGATTGCGCGCCACGAACGCCCCCGCCGCGTAGGGCAGGAACCCGAGCTTGTGGGGATCGATGGTCACGGAGTCGGCGTGCTTCACGGAGGTGAAGGCCCGGTAGACGAGATCCGTCGGGAAGTGCCGGAACTCCTTCCGGATCGCCTCGCGCGAGAGGAAGCCGCCGTCGGGGTCGCGGAAGACGCTCGTGAGATACCCGCCCCAGGCCGCGTCCACGTGCACGAAGAAGTCGGCGCCGCGCTCGTTCCAGCGCCGCCGCGCCGCGACGATCTCGTGGATCGGATCGACGGTGCCGAACTCCGTGGTGCCGAGCACGCCGACCACGCCCAGCACCGGCGTGCGGCTCTCGAAGGCGTCGGCCAGGCACGCGTCCAGGTGGCCGGGGTCGAGGCGCATGTGGTCGTCCACCGCGACCTTGACCAGCTGCGCGGTCCCCAGGCCCATCACCTTCATCCCCTTCTCCCAGGAGTAGTGTGCGGAGGCCGCGACGAGCACCCTCGGCGGACGCAGCCCCGGGTGCCGGGCGAAGAACTCCTGGATCCCGAGCGTCTCGAGGCGCTCGCGCCGCACGGCCCGCCTGAGCCGCGGGAAGGCCGCCGGATCCTGCGCGCGCACCGCCTCCGCGACCTCGCGCCGCAGGGCGATCGTCCGGCCGATGCTCAGGTTGACGAGTTCCCACTCGCTGTACTCCGCGAGATCCTGCTTCAGCGGTCCCACGGGCCCGGTCTCGAGTTCCGCCCGCTTCACCCCCGCCTGCAGGGCGACGCCGTAGAACTTCACGGCGCGGAAGTTCCACAGCGCCTCGTAGTTCGCCACGGTGCCGCCCGACGTCAGGTGGCCCCAGGCGCAGGGCTGGACGGAGGGGTCGACGTTGAAGCCGAACATGGCGGCGAGGTCCCGGCCGGCGCCGAGTTCATGGGTGAGCGTGACCGGCGCCGCCTCCTCGCTCACGTTGTTCGGGTTGTAGAGGGTGGTGAGGATCCGCGCCACGAGACCGGGGATGAGCAGATCCGAACTCATGTGCCCCACGTAGCGCGGGTGGAAGATCGGGACGGACCGCTTGAGCTCTCCCGACAGCCGGATCAGCGCCTGCCGGGTGCGGGCCTTCGCCTGCAGGAAGTCCGGGCGGTAGGCGGCCGCCGCGGTGATCCGGTGCCCGTCCTCGGGGTGGAAGTTGCGCCGCCAGAAGGCGTGGTCGCGCACGAACTCGACGATCAGCTCCTCGAGCCAGCGGTCGTTCTCCCCCGAGGGCCCCAGAAAGAACGGCTGAAGGAAGTCGAGCTCCTCCCGCAATCGGTCGCCGGACGGTTGCATCACAGTACTCTGAACCCCTCGCGGCGCGCGGCGGCCGAGAGGCGATCGTCGCTACTGACCAGATCCAGGCGCTGTGGGTCTTCGCCGGCAGCCGTCAGCGCCGCGGCCAACTGCAACGCGTCGGCCGGCCGGAGCGGATGGAGCCGAAGCAGTCTGATCGCGCGTTTGCGAACCTGCTCCAGAGGCTCGATCTCGATCCAGCTCCCGGCCAACAATTCAAGCCGGTCGAGGGACCGGTCGAGCCCGTCGCCCTCGAAACGGCCATCGCGCTCCACGCGGTTCAGCGCCGACGCGCATTCGATTCGGCTTCCCCACCACGTCACGATCACCGGATCGCAGCGGATCGTCGCTCGGCGCTCGGTGCTTCGCGGTTCGTCCAGGACGAGCGCCACCAGAGCCGAGGAATCCCAGTATTTCAACCGCGCGCGCTGCGCTCGGCCGCGATGATCTCGCCGGCCGTGTCACCTTCGCTCACCCGAACGGAGGGAGCATCCAGGAAGCGTTCCACATCGAGGGGGGCACGCGGCGGGACCGCAACGCCCCGCCGCAGGAGTTCGGCCACCGCCTGCTCGGTGCCGGGGCCGTCAACGTGACAAGGTTCGATCCGTGCGACGGGTCGTCCGCGGCGCGTGATCAACACCGGCTCCCCACGCCGAACTTCGCTCAGCAGTCCACTGAGTCCGTTCTTCGCCTCGCTTACACTAGCTCGTTTCATGTGGCTACAATGGACATATGGAGATGTCCCGTCAAGCCTCCGAATCTGTGCGGGAAGCCCCCCCGTGCACGGGCTGTCCCCTCACTTTCTCCAGGCTTCCAGGGGCGGAACGCCGCGGCTGACCTGCACTTCGAGCCCGGCTTCGGGCGGAGATGAGACGGTGGCGGCGCCGGCGAGATCCTCCATCGCCACATCGCGCAGGATGCCCCGCACCCGTCCCGTCACCGGATCCAGGAGCAGCGCCGCGGCGCGCCCGCCGTCCCGGTCCATTTCCACGGCGCCGTCCGGCCCCGCCAGCACGATTCGCGCCAGCGCCCCGGCCCAGTCCTCGTGTGCCGGCACGGAGAACGCGAACGAGGAGCTGCCGTCGCCGTCGGCGATCTCGTCCATGGCGAAGCTCAGCGAAAAGAGTTCGTTGCCGCGCGCGTCCAGACCGGAGATCCGGTACGCCCCGGCGCGTTCGGGCAGCGCCGGCGGCGCGTCCGCGACGAAGGCGGGCTCCAGGAACGGTTCGCCGTCCGGGTTCGCGCCGCCCCACAGCAGCAGCGACGTCCCGGCCGTCCCCGTCGCCGACGCGCCCGATTCCGTGGTCAGGCGGTGGCCCATGGCCTTGCGGAAGTGGTAGTCGCTGATCCACTGCGAACCGCAGTAGCCCATGAGTTCCGGCGTGTCCGGCGGTACCAGCGCGTCGGACCGGGCATCGTAGCCCCAGGCACCGATCGACCCGTCGGAGTAGGGATAGGTGGGGTCGACGCCGAGCGGGTTGCCGCACGGCGCGTGAGCCAGACTGAACGTGTGTCCCAGCTCGTGCGCGACGATCCAATCCTCGAGATCCGAGATGGCGACGCCCCTGAACCGGTCGGCCAGTCCGCCGCCGACGGCCGGTAGCGTCGTGCCCAGGTAGTACCCTGTCCCGCCCTCCGCCATGCGCAGCAACCGAAGCTCCCGGAGCATCCCGGTGGCCGATTCCGATGACGTCCACACGGGCTCGTGGGCGGTAAGCTCCATTTCCTGCACGGGCAACAGCGTTCGCGTCATCTCGAACAGTTCGTCGTCCGGGGTGAGCGCGTTCACGATGTCGATGATCGACCGGTCCGGGTTCGCCTGCCGAAGGAACGGGACGACGATGAGGTCGAAGGTAGGCACCGCCCGCACACCCACGGTCAGGCGTCCCGTCTCGGGAATGCGCATCTGAACGTCCACGCCGGCACCGAGCGTCTGACCGGGATCGACGTCCACGACCATCTCCAGCCCCGGGACGAGCACCGATCCGGGGATGGTGACGTTCGCCGACGCCTCGAGGTTCCCCTCGTCGATCTCGGCCGGGATCGGCGTCGTCCGGCCGGGGACATCGGCGACGTGTATCTCGCGGCCGTCCTCGAAGAACGTGGCCCGCATCGGCGGGATCCTCGCGCCGCCGGCGTTGTCCGCCGTCACGAATACCCGTAGCAGCGCGTCCCCTCCCGCCACGAGCGAAACCGGAAAGTCGATGGACTGCACGGCCTGCGTCAGGTAGGCGACGGCCCTTCCCGCGGCGCAGAGCGGCGCGTAGGGATCCGGAATCGCCAGCAGCCACTCCCGAAACTCGTTGCCGCGCGGAACGCAGATCCCCGTGCCGCCGAGCCGGAACGTGTTCAGCCGCAGAGCCATGAGTTCCGTCGGCAGGGCGCCGGACATGTCCGGGTTGTCGGAAACGTCGAGGACGGTGAGCCTGTTCAGCCCGGAGAACTCCGCGGGGAGGTTCCCCGTCAGGGCGTTCGCGGACAGGTGCAGTTCCCGCAGGCGCCGAAGTCCGCCCAGCTCCGGCGGGATCGGGCCCGTGAGCGCATTCTCGCGCAACACCAGCGTCGACAGCCGCGGCGAGGCGCCCAGCTCCGGCGGGATGGGACCCGCCAGGCGGTTCCAACCCAGGTTCAGCGTCGACAGGCGATCCATTCGGCCCAGGGCCGAGGGGATCGAGCCCGTCAGGCGGTTGTGCGCCAGAGCAAGCCAATAGAGCGGAAGGTTTGCGAGCTCGGGTGGGATCTCGCCGGTCAGGGCGTTCTGATCCAGGCCGAGAAACCCCAGTTGCGGCAGGTCGCCGAGTTCGGACGGGATGGAGCCCGTCAATCCATTCTGTGCAAGGCCCAGATGCCGCAACGCGGACATCTTCGCCAGTTCGGGCGGGATCGGGCCGGACAATTCGTTGCCGTTCAGGGTCACGAACGCCAGACTGCTCAACTTCGCGAATTCGGACGGGATGCGGCCCGAAAGCCCGTTGTACGAGAGCAGCAACCGGGCGACGCGGCCATCGGTGTCCGTCGTGACGCCGTACCAGTCCGCCAGCGGCGCATCGGTGAGCCAGTTCTCGTGGTTATCCCAGCCGGGCCCGCCCGTCGCCTCGTAGAAGGTCTCCAGCGCGGCCCGATCGGGGTTGTGCGCCGTCGCCTCGATGGACACGGACTTGTCGCGTACGGTCGCCGCCAGCGTCTGTCTTCCCGCGGCGGCGCCCAGCGTCCACGTCGTTCGCGCCACGCCCTCCGCGTCGCTCAGAACCTCGGCGGGATCCGTCGTGCCGTGATCCGCCCCGGGGGTGAACGCAACGGTCGCCCCCGCCACCGGCGCGCCCTCCGCGTTTACGGCCCGCACCACGACCGGCTCGGGCAGCGCCGCGCCGGCGTCCGCCCGCTGCCCATCGCCCGACACGACCTCGAGGGCGCTCACGAGCTCGTCCGGCTTCAACAGCGAAGCCGTCACGCGCACCGACGGGCCGTCGGCGACCGCCGCGGTCAGCGTTTGGTCGTCCGCCTCCCCCAGCGTCCACACGGTCCGCGCCAGGCCCTCAGCATCACTCGCGGCCTCGGCGGGGTCGGCCGTGCCGTGACCCGTCCCGGGCGTGAACGCGACCATCGCCCCGGCCACCGGGGAACCGCCCGCATCCGCCACCCGCACCACGACCGGATCCGGCAGCGCCGCGCCCGCGCTGGCCTGCTGGCCGTCGCCCGACACGATCTCCACCGCCGCCGCGGCCTGCGCCACCACCACCGCGGCCGAGGCGCTCAGGCCCTCGAACGACGCCGTCACCGCCCCGGAGCCGTTCGCCAGCGCCGTGACCGTGCCGGCCGCGTCCACCTTGAACACGGCAGGATCGCTGGTGGTCCACGTCGCGGAGCCGGAATACGCCGCGCCGTACTGGTCCTTGATCGTCGCCCGGAAGGCCGCGGTATCGCCAAGCGACACGAGCGTCGCCGAATCGGGCTCGACCTCGATCGAAGCGGCCCGCGGCGGCGGGGGAGGGGGC
>VXQX01000012.1 GCA_009838765.1 Gemmatimonadales bacterium | reverse complement strand
CCCCGCGAACAACACCTCTCTATTCGTCGCCCGCGTCAGAGGTGTATCCGAGCCCGGGTCCCGGGGCGGGCGCTCTCTCCGGCCCCCGGGCGGCGGCGTCGCGGGCATCGATGGCCGCCCGTTCGAGACGGGCTCGCGTGGCCTGGTACTCGTCTTCGCGGAGCTTGCCCGTCCGGTACTCCAGCTCGAGATCCCGCAACGCCTCGATGGCGGCGTCGCGGCGTTCGGCGGCGCCGAGCGACGCGCCCGTGTCTTCGCCGGAGCGGATCGCGGCCCAGATGATCGTGGCCAGCAGCACCGTGAGGATGACCCCGAAGAGGATGAATCCGGTCACTCATTCACCTCCCGTCGCCGACGCCGCTCCCCTGGCGGACGTCCCTCCCGTCGCGCCGCCGCGAGCTCGAGAGCCCGCGCCGCCGCCGCCGTCGCATCCCCGGCCGTCTCGTCGACCACATCCTCCGGCAGCGATGATGCGAGGCCGATCACGGGCACGCCGAACTTCCGGCAGAACGCCGCCTCGCTGAGTGTCCCCCACTCGCCGGCGATCGCGACCACGGCCTCGGAGGCCCGTGCCACGATGACGTTCCGCGCTTCTCCGATTCCCGTGGCGACAGGGATGGTGACACTGTCCGCCGCCGCTCGCGGGTCGCCGCCGGGTAAGATCCCCACCACGGTCCCCCCCTCCGACGAAGCTCCGTCCGCGGCCGCCCGCATGACGCCACCCATGCCGCCGCAAACGACGATGGCCCCGGCTCGGGCGAGAGCCGCCCCGACGGCGTGGGCCAGGCCGGCTTCCGCCGGCGCCGCCTCTCCCGAGCCGATGACGCCGACCCGCAGCGGCCGCACCGTCATCGCTCCAGTTGCAGCGTCACGGGGCCGTCGTTGACCAGTTCCACCTCCATCATCGCGCCGAACTCCCCTTCCGCGACCTCACCGCCCTTCCGGCACAGCTCCACGAAGCGGTCGTAGCGCGCCCGGGCCTCGTCCGGCCGCGCCGCCCCCGTGAAGGACGGACGCCGACCCCTCCTCGCATCCCCGTACAGCGTGAACTGAGACACGACGAGAAGCGCCCCCCCCACCTCCCGGGCGGAGCGGTTCATGCGGCCCTCGGCGTCCGCGAACAGACGCAGGCCCCAGAGCTTGTCCGCCATCCAGGCAATCGTCGCCTCGGAGTCATCCGGCGCGAATCCCGCGAGGACGACGAGCCCGAGGCCGATCGCCCCCACGATCTCGCCTCCGACCCGGACGCGGGCCTGGCTGACTCGCTGAATCACGACTCGCAATCGCGTCTTCCCGTTGCAGACCTCGGCGTTCGCGCCACGCCGGTTTTCCACAGCACGTCAACAGCAGTGTACGACGAAAAGATGCGACAGCACTCGGTCCCGGGCGACTCCGCCGGCGGCTGAGCGGGTGGTCGATTTCAAAATCCACGTTATTTCGACAGAATATCCACATTTTATGGACATCATTTTTTTGAAAAAAATGACTGACGTCATCCAGGCGGCACAGCCCCGGGGGTGACCTCTTCCACCGGTCTGAAGTCCGTTGGGTCGGAAGCGGGCGAAGGGAAGGTCCGGCCTGCGGACACGGTCATGGTCGTCCGGGGGTCGGATAATGATTCGATTGAGTGTTCCGGAAACGATCGGCGCGGCCCCGCGAGGGGGTACATCCGACCAAGGGACTGCCGGAGGTCGCGACCGGTCGAGCGGCATGGGTGGGTGGATGTACTCAGCCCCTGGCCACCCGAAGGTGTCAGGGGCTGAGCAAGGAAGCTTGTTTACGGCCAACTACCGCCCGGTCCTGGTAGCTTGCGCGGTCTTCCAGAACCTCGCCACGAGCCTGGTACCGTCTGCCCAACCAGCTGTGCTCGATCCCTCTTCCCTCGTTCGCCTCGTTTCGTCGCCGAAACTCCGCTCCCTCAGGCCCGGGACTCGCGCCCCGGCTTCGCGATCTCGCGTCGGGCAACTCGCGGTGCGGTCATCGGCCTCGACCTCCGGTCGGTCGGTGCCGCCTCCCTTAGCACGCTTTGATTCTAAAAAGATTTTTTTGGGTCGTCAACCTCGAATGGTTGCGAGTCGTGTTTTTTGCGAAAATTCATCGATCGAATCGCCATTTCCCGTACCGATCCGCGGAAGAAAACCAGATTTTGACCGCCGGCTTCCGGCGAGCGGCTTCTCGTCAGCGAGCGCTCCAGAGATCGGTGGGGGCGGCGTCGATGCGCGAGCCGGTTCGCCGGGCGTGGGTGAGGAGGCGGTTGAGGAGGGCTTCGGGCGGCAGGGTGCGGCGGAGGCCGGCGACGGCGGCGACGATGACGAGGCGGTCGCGTGCCCGGGAGAGGGCGACGTTGAGGAGGCGGGGAAAGTCCCGGTTCCGCCGCTCGTCGAGGAACCAGCTCCGGCCGGGGGGCGCGTCCACGGTGTCGATGATGACGAGGCGCTTCTCTCGCCCCTGGAAGCGATGGATCGTGCTCACCTCGAGGTCGGCGGGCGCGGCGCGGCCGAGCCGACGCCGGATGAGATCGTTCAGGTGACGGGTCTGCGCCCGGTAGGGGGAGACGACCGCGATATCCGCAATCCCGTCGCGGGCCGCGGTGCTGAGGAAGTCCGCCACGGCTTCGGCGTGGACGCGGTTCCGCCGCGAGCCGTCCACGCGTTCGACGCGCGGGTCCAGACCGCTTGTGTCGAGCACGGTGAGGGGGGCAGCCCGCTCCGGCGAGCGCCCCGTTGACCTCCCCGCCCCGCGCGCGGCGATCTCCGGCGCGTCTCTGAGCCGCCCGCCGTAGAAGAACTCACTCACCAGTTCGCGGATGTCGGGCACCATCCGGTACTGGAGGTCGAGCATCGCGCACAGCCCGTCGTTCGGAGAGGGCAGCGCGTCGCCGGCCCCTTCGCTGTCCACGACGCCGACCTCCCGAAACAGGTCCGTCCTCAGCCAGCGCCCGGCCGCCGGGGCCGTGCTCGACACCACCGGGGGAAGCTGCTGGAAGTCGCCGACGGCGATCGCGGGGCCCGCGACCCTCGACGCGGCGAGCGCCACGTAGGGGAGCGGCGCCGTGCTCGCCTCGTCGATCAGCAGGGACCCGAACCTGAGTTCCCGGAGTTCCTCCCGGACCGAGAGCCGGGCGAAAGTGGTGAGGACGATTTCCGCCTCCTCCAGCACGCGTTCCGCCTGGCGGGAGATCTCGAGCATGACGCGGCCGAGGTTGCGCGCCGACTCCGCATCGTTGCGCGAGCGAGCGAGCGAGAGGAGGCGTCCGGCGCGGACGAAGGGGTTGGGGGCGGGGGCACCCTCGCGCGCCCCCGCCCGCAACCGCCCTTCGTGTTCCGCGAGCGTGCGGTCCACGCCACCGGCGCCGCCCTCAATCCGCCGCGCCAGCGCCGCACCGAGGTCGATGCGCGAGTCGGGCGCGGCGCCGATGTCGAACCCCACCCGGATGATCCGGTCGCGGTCGAGCATGGCCGGAGCCGCGATGGAGGCGAGTCGGCGCGCGATCTCGTCCACGGCGCCGTTCGTCGTCGCCGCGACGAGCACTCGGCCGCGGAGGGCCAGTTCGAGTGCCGCGCGCGCCACGAGGCGGGACTTGCCCGTCCCCGGCGGACCCCAGACGAGCTGGGCGCTGCTCCCGAGCACCCGCTCCAGGGCCTCCCGCTGGGGCTCGTTCAGGTTCTCGGAAGAGTCGAGCCGCGGAGACTCCCGGCCGAGGCGCGGCGGCAGCCGGCCGAAGACCCCGAGCACGGTGTCCGGGAAGAAGTCCTCCGGCTCCTGTCCCACCTCGGCCAGCCGCGTGGAGAGTTCCCGCAGGAGCCAGGTCGGATCGAACTCCAGTTCGGCTCCGTCGATTCGTTCGCCGAGCCACTCCGGGCTCACGGCCTGCAGAAGCCCGAGCGTGCGGTCGAAACGGTGGACGACGCCGAGCGCGTCCCGCCCGCCGGCCTGGATGCGCACGCGGTCGTCGGCGCGGATGTCGTATGTTCCCCCCGCGATCTGGAAGGCATAGCGATATCCGGTACCCGCCTCTCCGCGGAGACGTCCGGAGAGCGCCGGAATCGGCCGGTCCAGGCGGCGGCGGGAGAGGTCGGCCGCGACCGCGTCGATCTCCTCCTCGATCGCGCCGCGGAGATCCGCCAACAGAATCCACAGCGATTCGAGGGAGTCAGGAGCTTGCATGCCGGACCATACCGATCGACCGAACCGCGAGGCCGCCGCCGAGACCACGGCCGAAGCCGCGGGCACCGGAGACTGGAGCGGGGAGACGCTGCGCGCGGCTCTCGGGCTCGCGGCGGACTGGACCGTCGACTACCGGAAGCGCGTCGAGGAACGGCCGGTCCTCCCCGACATCGCGCCGGGCGACGTGCGCCGCGCCCTCGCCAAGGCGCCCCCGCGCAACGCCGAACCCTTCGAGCACGTGCTGGCCGACTTTGACGAGCACATCGTCTCCGGTCTCACCCACTGGAATCATCCGGGTTTTCTCGCCTATTTCTCGAGTTCCACGCGGGCGCCGAGCATCGCGGCGGAACTCCTCGTCGCCGCCGTCGGCGTGAACGCAATGTTGTGGCGAACCTCGCCCGCCGCGACCGAGGTCGAACGGACCGCGGCGGACTGGCTGCGGCAGGCGGTCGGCCTGCCGGACGCCTTCACCGGACTGATCTTCGACACGGCGTCGACCGCCACCTTCACGGCGCTCCTGGCGGCCCGGGAGCGAGCGGGCGCCCGAGTGCGGGACAACGGGCTCCCGGGAGGACCCGCCCTCGCCGTCTACACGTCCGAGCAATCCCACTCCTCGGTGGAGAAATCCGCCATCGCCGCCGGACTCGGTCGCGCTTCCGTCCGGCGCATCGAGACCGACGACGCCTTCCGCATGCGCCCGGAGGCGCTGAACGCCGCCATCGGGAAGGACATCCAACGCGGGATTCGCCCGGCCATGGTGTGCGCGACGATCGGCACGACGTCCACGGCGAGCGTCGATCCCGTGCAGGAGGTGGCCGCCATCGCCCGCCGGCACGCGCTCTGGCTCCACGTGGATGCCGCCTATGCCGGACCGGCCGCCATGGTGCCCGAACAGCGCGCGCTCTTCCGCGGCTGGGAGGCGGCGGACTCCATCGTCCTCAACCCCCACAAGTGGATGGGGACCTCGCTCGACTGTTCCGTGCTCCTTTATCGTGACTCGGACCCCTTCCGCGCTTCGCTCGCGCTCACGCCGACGTACCTCGAATCGGAGGACGACGAGACGAACCTCATGGACATCGGTCTCGCGCTCGGCCGCCGCTTCCGCGGGCTCAAGCTGTGGGTGCTCTTCCGGTGCGTGGGGACGGACGGCCTGGCCGATACGATGCGCCGCCACATCGCGATGGCCGAAGCGGCCGCGGCCCGGCTCGTCGAGGGCGGCGTGTTCGAACTCGCGGCGCCTGTCTCCTTCAGCACCGTCTGCTTCCGGGCCGCGCGAGAGGGCGATCGGGACGGCGAAGAGCAGTGGAACCGCAACATCGTCGCCCGGGTTAACGCAGGTGGACGCTCGTTTCTCTCGCACACTGAACTGGGCGGGCGTTATACTGTGCGGCTGTCCGTCGGGAGCGTTCACACGGAGGAGCGCCACCTCGACGACGCGCTCGATGCGCTCCACCGGGCCGCCGCCGACCTCTCACCGGGAGAACCGGGTTGAACGCCAGATTCCGTTTCGGACCCTTCCCAGCAGCCCGCGGCGCCGTTGCCGGTCTGCTCTCCGGCATCGTCCTCGTGGTGGCGGGTTGCGCGGCCGAAGCCGAGGCCGGGAGCACGCAGGAGCGCTCCATCGTGCCGCCCGACGCCCAGGTGGCCCGCGAACGCGCGGACCGCAGCCGCATCAAGGGGGAGGAAGGCGCGCCCGTCCGGGTGGTGGAGATTTCCGACTTCCAGTGCCCCTACTGCCGGCAGTTCCACGAGCAGACGCTGACGAAGATCGACAGCGCCTATATCTCCGAGGGCAAGGTCAGCTACCTGTGGATCGCCTACGCGAATCCCGGGCATCCGCAGGCCTTCGTTTCCACCGAGGCGGCTTACTGCGCGGGCGCCACGGGCAAGTTCTGGCCCATGCACGACATCCTGTTCGAGCGCCAGGACGAGTGGAGCGGCGCCGCGGATCCCTATGAACTGTTCGTCGGGTACGCGGAGGAGATCGACATCGACCCGGAGTCGTTCGGCTCCTGCGTGCGGAACAGCACGCTCGCCCCGCTTGTGCTCCGCGACTACACCAGCGTCACGCAGGCCGGGATCTCGAGTACCCCCTACTTCATCCTGGGCGACAGCGTGGCCCTTCGAGGCGCCGCCGACTTCGGCACCTTCTCCTCGGCGATCGACACCCTGCTCGTGCTGAGAGGCGGTAACACCCGGCCGCAGTGACCCGAGCTGCGGGAGTGGGGGTTCGGCGGGATGCAGCCTGGGTGAGCGGCGGAAGGCGAGTTGCAGGTCCGCCGTGAAGCGGGGGGGCGACGGCTCATGGTCGCCGATGGTATGCGACCCTTGGACGATAGGGCTTGTATGCTGACGACATTGCGGCGACACGTCGGCGGTTTCGGGCCGGCCTGCCCGGCGCGATCGCCATGGCGCGGCCGATGACGGAGGATGCCGGGGGGCTCCGGCGAAAGATCGAAGCGCTCCAGGAGCGCGTCTCGAGGCTGAGCGCCGCCATACTGCGCATCAGCGACACCCTCGACCTGGATACGGTGCTCCAGGAGGTCGTCGGCGGCGCCCGCGCCCTGACCGGGGCGCGGTATGGCATGATCGCAACCGTTGACCAGGCGGGAAGCGTCGCGGAGTTCGTCTCCGCCGGCTTCACACCCGAGGAAGAAAACGAGGTTGACGCGTGGCCGGACGCACCGCGCCTCTTTACGCACTTCCGAGACCTGGCGGCGCCACTGCGGCTGCCGGACCTGCAGGCCTACGTCCGGTCGCTCGGGCTCTCGTCGGAAGTCATTTGGTCCGCGACGATGCTGATCGCGCCGTTGAAGCACCGGGGCGTGGACATCGGCAGCTTCTTTCTTGCCGATAAGGAGGGCGGTCGGGAGTTCACCAGCGCAGACGAAGAAACTCTGTTGCTCTTTGCTTCGCAGGCCGCGACCGCGATCGCGAACGCCCGCGCGCACCGCAAGGAGCGCCGGGTGCGGGCCGACCTGGAGACGCTGATCGAGACGTCGCCCGTGGGTGTCGTCGTTCTCGATGCCGAGACGGGCGAGGCCGTATCGTTCAACCGGGAGGCACGACGGATCGTCGAGGGGCTGAGCCTGCCCGGCCACCCTGTTGACGAGCTGCTGGACGTGATCACCTGCCGGCGTGCCGATGGGCGCGAGGTCTCACTGGCGGAGTTCCCGCTCGCACAGCAACTGAGCACGGGCGAGACGGTCCGCGCCGAGGAGATGACACTCTCGGTCCCCGACGGCCGGAGCGTGACCACGCTGGTCAACGCCACGCCGATCCACGCGGCCGGCGACGCGATCCGGTCGGTTGTGGTCACACTTCAGGATCTGGCGCCATTCGAGGAACTCGAGCGGCTGCGGACCGAATTCCTCGCCATCGTGAGCCACGAGTTGCGCGCGCCGCTCACTTCGATCAAGGGTTCGACGGCGACTGTGCTCGGCGCTCCGCGGGGCTTCTCCATGCCCGAAATGCTGCAGTTCTTCCGCATCATCGACGCACAGGCCGATCAGATGAGCAGCCTCATCGGCGACCTGCTCGACGCGGGACGCATCGCCACGGGCACACTGTCGGTCGAGACCGAATCCTCGGAGGTGGGGACGCTCGTGGACCAGGCGAGGAACACCTTCCTGGCCGGCGGCGGCCGGCACGCGGTGCACGTCGACCTTCCCGGGGATCTTCCCCTCGTGTCGGTGGATCCACAGCGCATCGTGCAGGTGCTGAACAACCTGATCGCCAATGCCGCCAGGCACTCTCCGGAGTCGTCGCCCATCAGGGTTTCCGCTCGGCTCGAGGAGGCTTACGTTGCGATCTCGGTCTCCGACGGCGGCCGGGGCATTCCGCCGGAGCGCCTCCCGCACCTGTTCCGCAAGTACGCCGGCGCGGGGGACGCGGAGCAGGATATCGAGGGAGGCCTGGGCCTCGCCATCTGCAAGGGACTGGTGGAGGCTCATGGCGGGCGCATCTGGGCCAGGAGCGGCGGGGAAGGCCAGGGCGCCCGATTCACTTTCACGGTCCCGCCGGCCGACGGCGACCCCCGAACGGCGGACTCCGCCGGAGGTCCGGCGGGTCCGCATCGACCGCACCGGGCAAAGCTGCGCATCCTCGTGGTGGACGACGATCCGCAGACCCTGCGCCATGTCCGGGACACGCTCACCGCGGCGGGCTACGCCGCGATCGTGACCGGCGACCACCGCGAGCTGTCACGGGTCATCCGGGCCGAGAAACCCCACCTCGTCCTGCTCGATCTCATGCTGTCCGGGGCCGACGGGATCGAGTTGCTGGAGCACGTCCCCGAACTGTCCGACCTGCCGGTCATCTTCATCTCCGCCTACGGACGGGACGAGACCATCGCGCGGGCCCTTGGCGCCGGCGCCGCCGACTACATCGTCAAGCCGTTTTCTCCGACCGAGCTCACGGCGAGAGTGCGAGCCGCACTCAGAAAGCACACCGAACCCGAAGGCTTCCTGCTCGGGCAACTCGCCATCGACTACGAACGGCGCCAGGCGACCCTGGCCGGGCGCCCGCTGGAACTGACGGCCACGGAGTACGAGGTGTTGCGCGTGTTGTCGGCGAACGCGGGGCGAGTGTCCACCTACCGTGCTCTGTTCCGCAGGGCCTGGGGGCGGCAGCCGGATCTTCGCGCCCCGAAGCTCGTCCACGCCGTCGTGAAGAGGCTCCGGCGAAAGCTGGGCGAGGACGGGACCCATGCCGCCTACATCCGAAACGAGCGCGGCGTCGGTTACCGCATGCCGGAACCGGACGAAACGCGTCCCGGGGACGGACTTCCCCAAGGATATTGAGGCTCGGGGCACCCTCCAGGTTACGGACCGCCGAGGCGGATTCGGGGCCTCTCGAGCGGTTCGCCGATGCCGGTTCCCTCGCCGATACGGTAGGCGCGGTCGAGGGCGAGGCCGGTGATTCGGTCTACGGTGCCCGAGCCCGGCCAGCGGATCTCGACGGACTCGATGCGGGTCGCCCGGCCGAGGCCGATCTCCTGGCGGAGCGGATTCGAGCCGAAGCTGCCGCCCGTGCCGGCCCGGCGGTGGATCTCTCTCGTCCCTTCCGGCCCCTCGACCGTCACCGTGATGCGGGCGCCGATCCCGGGGCGGTTCGCCCGTTCGCCCACCAGCGTGAGCGCGATCCAGCGGTGATCGAACCCCGGGTTCTCGTACAGGGCGTTCGGCGAGAGATCCCCCTCCATGGCGCCCCCGAGCTGGATGTGGACGTCGGTGTCTCCGTCGTTGTCGATGTCCACGAAGGAGACGGCGTGTCCCTTGTGCAGGCTCCCGAAGCCGCCCGCGCCGGTGATCTCCTCGAAGCGGTCGCCGAGGTTGCGGAACATCCGGTTCGGCATCAACTGCCGGAGGTCGGGGTCGCCGGTGCCGATGAGGAAATCGAGCCGGCCGTCGCCGTCGAGGTCGCCGTAGTTCGATCCCATCGCGTACATGATCCGGTCGAGACCCTGCGCGGCCGTGACGTCGGCGAATGCGCCGCGCCCGAGGTTCCGGTACAGGCGCGGGAGAGCGGCGGAGTGCGGTTCGCCGGTCATCTCGCGCACGAGATCGGCCGTCTGTGCGGCGTAGCCCGCGACGTAGATGTCGAGCCAGCCGTCGTTGTCGAAGTCCCAGAACCAGGTCGGGAAGCTCGCCGCCGGTTCCCCGACGCCTGCCTCCGCGGTCACGTCCTCGAAGGCCCAGCCTCCATCCTCCGTCGGACCCAGATTCCGGTACAGGCGGTTGGAAGCATGGAGGATCGAGAGATAGAGGTCCGGGCGGCCGTCGTTGTCGACGTCGCCCCACGCGACGCCCTTCACGAAATCGGTCACGCCGAGGCCGACGGCCGCTCCGACTTCCTCGAACGTCCCGTCCCCGCGGTTCCGGTAGAGTTCGCTGCGGTGGGACAGGCTGTCCCTCGACTCGTTTCCGATGAAGAGATCGAGCCAGCCGTCGCCGTCGAAGTCGGCCCACGAGCCGGTCTGGGTCGGATGCTCGGAATAGAGTCCGGCCTCCCGCGTCACGTCGGCGAAGGCGCCGCCGTCGTTGCGCAGGAGGGAGTTGGGGAGGGGCTGGACGAGCCAGCCGCCGCGGAGGACGAAGACGTCCGCGTCGCCGTCGTTGTCGTAGTCCGCGTGGACGAGGTTGAGCCCGCCGAGGAGGCCTTCGAGGCCCGCCCTGGCCGTGCGGTCGACGAAGCGGCCCTGGCCGTCGCTCTCGAAGTAGCGGAGTGGGTGCAGCAGGCCGCGCGAGGACGTCATCACGTCCGGCAGGCCGTCGCCGTTGAGGTCGTCGACGATGGCGCCGCCGGAGAGGGAGATCGCATCCAGCCCCGCCCCCGTGGCCACGTCCTCGAAGCGGGGGAATTCCCCGGCCCCGCCCATGGCGGCCGCCTCGATCCGGTACTCGGGCGGGACGCTGTCGGGCCATGTACCAGCGGTCATGGCGGCGAGGTTCAGGACCCAGCGCGCCCGCAGATCGTCGGGACGCAACTGCAGGAGCGACCGGTGCCAGCCGACCGCCGCGTTGAGGGCCGCGCGCGCCGAATCGGAGACGGGAGTGGGGCGGGAGGCGGCCGGAGGCACGGCGGGCCAGCACGGAGAGCGCTCCAGAGTCGGCTCGACGGTCCCCGCGGCGGGTCCCGCTGCGGGGCATGCAACCTCGGCGCCGAGGCGCAGGAAGGCGGTCCCGATGAGTTCCTCGATGGAGCGGCGGAAGCCGGGAAACGGCTCGGCCGGGGTTCTCTCCAGCGTCTGGTCGACGAAGATGAGCTGTTCGAGCGCGGGTTGGGTGTGCCCCGCATTCAGGAGTTCGCGCGCGGCGTTCGCGACGCGGGCGAGCATCTCCGCGGCGTCCGGCGACGGCGGCAGTTCCGTGAGGTAGCGGAGGCGCGCGGTGTTGAGTTGCTCGTCGAGCAGGGGATCCGCCGAATCGGCCAGCGCGAGCAGGCGGGCCGCCATCTCGAGCGTCCCCTCCGAGAGGCCGCGGCCCGGAGGGTCGGCGGACGGCTCCCCGCAGCCGATGGGCAGCGCCACGGCGAGCAGCGCAGCCGCGAGCCGCGCCGCCGCGCTCACGACCCTTCGCTCCGTCTCAGCGTGACTTCCACCGCTCCGGCCTCCACCGGAAACGTCTCCTCGACGCCGTCCGGCCAGCGGACGGTCAGGGAACGGATGTCCGCCGCGCGCCCCAGCACCTGCACGGACCCGTTGAAGGACCAATATCCACTCCCGAGCTGGATCTCCCGCGCGGGACCCTCGCTCCCGTCGGCATACGTCGGCCGCAGCCGGGCACCGGCCGCGCCGGCGGACAGCCGAACGCGCAGCCCGGGCGCTCCGCCGCGCCCCCGGAAGATGACGGTCTCCGCTCCGTTCTGCCCGACGGCCAGGTCCCAGCGCCCGTCGGCATCGAAATCGGCCACGGCGGCCGCGCGGGCGTCCCCGTATACGCCGACCCCGCTCCGCCCCGCATCGAGGACCTCGAACCCGCCCGCCCCATCGCCGAGCAGCACGCCGCCGCGACCCGCGTCGTGGCGCCCGAGACCCCGCGGCGTCGCGAAGTAGTTCTGCGCCAGGAAGAGGTCCTCGCGGCCGTCGCGGTCGAAGTCCGCCACGGCCACGCCGAAGGCGGGCGCGAGTTGGACGGCCGCGGGCAGCGGGCGCGGCTCGAACCGCCCGCCGACATTGAGAAACACCGTGTGCAGCAGCGTGACGGCGCTCGTCCGGTAGAGTCCCGTGCGCCCCGCCCCGAGGAGGTCGTCGACGGAACTTCGCGCGAAGGTCTCGAACGTCGGGGCCGACCGCCGCAGGAAGGGGAGCGCCCTCCCGAGCGTGAGGTAGTCACGCACGGGTCGCCGGACGCCGTCCGCCCCGGTCTCGAACTCGATGAGGTCGACGAGGCCGTTCCCGTCGAAGTCGGACGCGACCGCGCCGACGGGCCGCTCCGGGCTCGCGGAACGCCCGGTGTTCGTGCCCCACGCGGTCACCGCCAGGTCCGGGCGACCGTCCCCGTTGAAATCCCCGGTTGCGATGCCGTTCCAGCGGCCCGTGTGCGCGGCCAGACCCCAGTCCTCCGTCGCGTCGCTGAAGCGTCCGCCGTCGTTCTCCAGCAGCCGCACGGACGCCCACTCGAGCGCGAGGAGGAGATCGGGATCGCCATCGCCGTCCACGTCGGAGAACACGGCCCCGGAGACGAGGCCGACCTCCCGCAGGGTCTCGGCGGCCTCCGCGTCCACGACCCAGTCGCCACCCTCGGCCAGGAGCAGTCTCGAGTCGGCGGGCAGAGGGTAGGCGCCGGGGGTGGCGCGGGCGCCGGCGAAGAGGTCGAGGTCGCCGTCTCCGTCGACGTCGGCGGCCGCCAGGGGGCCCGTCGCGTGGCGGCTCGGCGGGACGGCCGGCGCGGGACCCGCATCGAGGCGGGCGAGGGGCGGAATCGCGTCGAGGTCGGCCGGCGAGCGAGCTTCCCAGGCGCTGAGGCCCGCGATGATGACCGGGTGCCCGGATGTGGGGAGCGCGATGATGGACGTGTGGTCGCCGACGGCGGGGGCGCCGACGGGCACGGGATCCGTCAGCCGCCCGGCTTCGTTGACCGCGAGCTGGGCGCGGCCTCCCGCCCCCGCCCCGATGAGCAGGTCCGGGTCGCCGTCCGCATCCGCATCCACCCACGCCACGCCCGGGCCGCCACGGGACAGCTCGAGCGGCACGAGCGGCTGCCGGGCCAGCTCATCGAAGGCCGATTCGCCGTGCCGCCCGCCCGCGCCCGCCCCCGCGCAGCGGTGGCGTTTACACAACTGACGCGGCCGGCGGAAAGAGAGGGGGTGGTATGGGGGGGGGGCG
>VXQX01000086.1 GCA_009838765.1 Gemmatimonadales bacterium | reverse complement strand
AACCCCCTCCTCGAAACCGCCCGCCCCGGCCCCGGCGCGGTACAGATTCATGAGCGCGGCGAGGTTGTCGTCCGTCAGCGGCCGCCGGTAGGCCCTCGTTCCCAGCCGCGAGAGAATCGCCTCCGCGCACGAGGCCTCGTCCTCCGGCGTGGAGGGGCGGCAGGAGAACACGCGCTCGCGGCTCGGCGTGGAGGACATCCCCGCCGGAGCGAAGGGACCGGTGACCGCCAGGTCGCGCAGGTGCGGCAGCGTCGTGAACCCGTACGCGTCCGTGATGCTCGTGCTCGCGATCGACCAGTCGTGCGGCGACATCACGTCCTGCGACGGCCCCTCGAAGGTGCGGATGAAGGCGGCCGCCACGCGGCGCGGCCCCGCCTCGATGAAGACGGGCTCCGTCCGGAGGTTCACGCCGTCGGGATCGGAGACGTGCATCCAGCGGTCGATGTCGAGGAGCGCGACGCGCTCGCCGTCGATCGAGATCTCGATTCGCTCGGGTTCGTCGGTCGTGTGCAGCGCGCCCTTGCCGTTCCCGAACAGGGCGCCCGTCGTCTCGTGATGGAAGGAGACGCGGAAGACGTACTCCCCGTCGGCCGGGAAGTTGTGGTCCACCGCGACGCCGCCCCGGCTCCCGTACGGCGTGCCCTCGACGTGCTCCGCTTGGGAGGTCCAGCGCGACACCCGGAAGGTGGCCTCGCTCGGCGTGACCTCCGGGTCGCCGACCGCGAGCCGGCTGATCTCGCTCGCCGCGCGCAGATACCCGTCCATCAACGTCGGGGAGAGCAGCTGCACATCGGCGATGTTGTCGAAGTTCGCGCTCTTCGTATCGAGCGGCAGATAGTCCCCGGCGTCGATGTCCAGATCGAGGAGATCGTAGATCGAACGCGAGTACTCGGCCCGGTTCAGCCGTTGGAATGTCCGCCGTCCCGGGTTCGGGTTCGTCTCCCAGGCCGCGTCGAGCCGCGACTCGAGGACGGCGGCCAGCGTCCGCAGGCTGTCGGGGGTTGGGCGACGGACGCCGACGGGCGGCATCATCCCGGCCCGCAGCTTCCGCACCATCCGCTCTGCGATCACGGCGTTGTCGGAGGCCGACGTCACCTCGAAGGTCTCGAGCGACATGCCCCCGCTGACGCGTCGGGGGTTGTGGCAGCGCATGCAAGTTCCGGCGACGACCGCCTGCGCCGTCTCGACGGAGAGCGTGTCGGCGGCAAGCGGCGGCAGCGGCGCCGTCAGCGGTGCGATTGCGGGCGGCCAGGCGGCGGGAGGATGCTCGGCGCCCCGCGCCCCGCCGGTCTCCTGACCGGCGGCTGGACTCGGGAGAACACCCGCCGCGACGAGCAGCAAGAGCGATGTTCGCATGGCCGAAGCCCTCTTCCAGGCAACCGCGTCGCGCCCCGCAGGGCGCAAGGACACACCAACTCGAAAATGTACCATCGACGCAGATCGCCCGGCCAGCCGGATACAGCGGGAGCGCTCAGCCGCAACCGGGGGAAAGAGGGAGGATCTCGAGGGCGTCGCGTCGCTCGAGCGCGTGCACCTGGACGAACTGTCGGCCGAGTTCATCCGTCCGGACGGCGGTGAGGGTCTCCGCCGATATGTCCAGCACGCGAAGACCCTCGGGCACCCGGACGGTCCCGATTCCCCGGCCGGTCTCCGTGAAGACGCGCCACTCCGGGCTGCCCGGGCCTTGGGGAAGCTGCCAGGACTGGATCCAGATGTATCCCGGTTCGTCCACGATGAGGTCGTTGGCGTACGGAACCCGCTCCGCCATCGCGACCGCCGCCGCCATCACCTCGATCATCCGGGTCGCCTCCGGGACGATCTCGCCGCCCGTTGTCCGTCCGGCGGCCGCGACGGACGCCGCAACCCACCGCTCTCTGTGCTCCTCCGTCACGCGGTCGACCGGGATGTCGAGGCGCAGTTCACCCCGCGGGGTCCCCGCTCGGTCGAAGATCCGTACGACGGGTTCGTCGCCGGCGGCGAGCAGGAGGCAGTTGCCCCGGATGGCGCCGAGGGCTCGCGGCGAGAAGAGGGCCCCGCGCATCCCGGACATTCCCTCGACGACGAACTGCGAGCTGAGGCTCCCCGGGACGCGGGCCAGCCCCTCGCCGACCACACCGTCCCGGTCGAGTCGGTGGAAGCCGACCGTATCCCGGCCCACGCCGCCCCGATCCGCGGCGACCATCCGATCCCCCTCGCGGGCGTACCAGCTGCCGTCCGCGAATCGTCCGACGTCGCCGATCCGCCGGTCCGCGCCCGCGCGGCTCAGCCTCGTATCGTCCAACAGCGATCCGTCGAAGGTCCATTCCGACAGCCGCTGGTGTTCACGATCGAAGGCGACAATCCCACCCTCTCCGCCCGCCACGATCCCCGCCAGCCTCCGGAATTCTCCGGGACCATCGCCCGAGCGCCCCATCGTGGTCACGACCCTCCCATCGACGGCGAGGACCGCGATCGTCGCGAGGGTCCGATCCGCTACGGCGATGCTCCCATTCGGCTCGTGGACGACACCGACGACGTCAGAAAACTCGCTGTCCGGCTCTCCCTCCAGCCACCCGTATGCGCGCTCGGGCTGCGAATGCACGATCCAGCGGGAGGCGACACCCGCAGCGTCCTGGGCGCCGGCTCCGCCCGGAATCGTGCCCGATCCCGCGGCCAGCAGTAAGGCGGCCACTCGGGGGAAGGTCTTCACTTGAGCGATTCCTCGAGGCGGATTGTGGGCCGGCGTTCGCAGGGAACGGCACGGTGAAGCGGCGTGTCACCACGAAGGCTAATGCCTACGTCGCCCGCTCGGCCACCGGTTCCGCCGGTCCGTCGGCGGCCCAGCTTCGGCCGCGGAGCCAGAGCGCGGCGGCTGCCAAGGCGAACGACGCGGACCACAGCCAGTACCCGGCCCCTGGGGTTGAGAACGCGACGGCACCTTCATCGTACGGGAAGGGTGACGGGCTGACGACACGGAACACCCCCAGCCCCAGGTTCACGATGCCCATGCCGCCGAGGACCCGCAGGAGCCACCGCCGGGCGGATCGCCGAGAGCCCAACAGCGCCGGCAAGGTCATGAGCAACGGCAGATTCGGGAGTAGCACCACAGCCGCGATCCATACGGCCAGCACCGCGTCCGTCGCCCCCATCGTGATCAGCGTCCACAGCAACTCGTACGGGCGCTGCGATCCGACGAGCGCCACGAGATCCGGGTGGAGCGCCCCGGGATCAACCCAGGCCATCCGAGAGATCGGCAGAAAGAACGAGACCGCGAACATCGCCCAGCCGGCCAGCAACAACGGTCGCCACCTGCGCCGTCCGGCCTTCGCGAACTCTCTCGAAAGCGCGGCCGCTTCACCCAGTTCAGCGCACACGGTGTTGAAGGCTCGGGCTGGCGGCCGCTCGGGCGTCATCTCGCGTTCCAACTCGAAGCGGGCTCGGAGGTGGTCCTCCAGTTCATCGACTTCGCGCGGAGAAAGCGAAGAACTGCGTTCCACCTTCCTGCGCCACCTCGCGACTTCCGTCTCAAGTTCAAACACGACCATGCCGACCCTGGGCGAGCGTCTTCTTCGGGCGGGCGGATGCCCAGCCTCGTCGGCGGAGCCACAGGGCGGTCGAGGCGCACACGAACGATGCGGACCACGCCCAATAGCCGGGACGCAACGAGGACAGCGCATCAGATCCGATGTCAATTACCGCAGCCACTCCGAGTCCGAGAGCCGACGCGCCAATGATCCCGAGGATCGCCGCGAGCCACGTGCCCTTTAGTCGACGCTTGCGCCAAATGAGAGGCAGCATCAGGAGCATCGGCAGGTTCAGGGGGAGCAGCCCGATGTCGGCGAGCAACTCGTACCCGCGCGGTACCCAGGCTTCGAAGCCCCACGACGCCGGAAGCAGTTCCAGGCGGAGCACCGGCAGCAGTAGTGAAGCCGAGTAAAGGGCAAGAGCGCCGGCGAGCAGAGGCTTCCATCGTGGCCGGCCGGCCCGCGCGAACTCCCTGGAGAGCGCCTTCGGTTCGCCGAGGTCTCGCCGGGCGATCGCGAAGGCTTCCGTCGGGGCCAGGGCGGCGTCCAACTCCAGTTCCAGGTCGACGCGGGCGCGCAGGTGGTCTTCGAGTTCATCCAATTCGCGAGGCGAGAGCGACGACCTGCGATCCAGTGCGCTCCGCCACCGTCGGACCTCGTTCTCGAACTCAAACATGGCTGCCTCCCCAGGACATCTGGAGGGCTCCGTACACGGCCCGCCAACTCTCTCGATCGGTTGAGAGCTGTCGCTTCCCGCGGCTCGTCAACCGGTAGTACTTGCGACGCCGTCCCGCGTCGGTGAGTTGCCAGCGGCCCTTGATGAGCCCGTCGCGCTCCAGCCGGTGAAGCACGGGGTAGAGCATCCCGTCGGACCACTCGAGTTCACCCCCGGAGAGCAACTGGACCTGCTTGAGAATCTCGTACCCGTACGTCTCGCCACCCGACAGGATGGAGAGCACCATCGGGCGCGATGACGCGGCCACCAACTCCTTGTAGACCGGCTTCTTCATCCGGAGACCCCTGTGCCGGAGACCTGATACCATGAGATACAATGTACCTTGTGCTACAAGGTGTAGGAAAGGATGGTTTCACGCAAGGGCGCTTCGCGCGGAAATCTCGATCCCGCGTTCCCGCGGGAACGTCCGGAACTTGCCGTCAGCCGGGCGGGAGCGCGATGGAGGCGACGGAGGGGCGGTCGAATTCATCCCGGGACACGCCCCAGATCCGGGAGGGCGTGAAGCGAAGCGCGTTGAAGCGGTCCGGGAGTCGCACGTCGCGCGCGGCGCCATCGGGCTCGATGCGCAGCCACACGGGGCCGCCGCCCAGGCCGCCCGCTTCGAGATCCATGGGACGCAGCCACATGGTCCCGTCCCCGCTGCAGCGGAAATCCACGTAGCGGGGGAGGTAGCTCGCGAGTTCGCGCGGTGTCCCCTGCACCATATCGGCCATCTGATTCACGAGCCGAAGGCTGTCCTCCGGGGTAAGCCGGGTTGCGACATCTCCCGTCACCTCGGCCTGCCTGAGCGCGAACACGGCGCCGGCGAACTGTCGCGGACTGACCTCGGTGAAGGGCACGGGCGGAAGGTCGATGGGGTCCACCTCGGCGCCGGATCCGTCGAACCCGCGCAGCTGGTTCCGGACCCGGTCGTGCACGCGCACGAGATTCTCGCCGCAGGGAGCCCACAGTCGGTACCACAGGGGAAAACCGCCGTCGCTCTGGATGAAGTCTCCGGACGGATCCTCGAGGGCATCGCCGAGCGCCACGAGGGTTCGCGTCCCGCCGGTCTCCGGATCCACGGCGACCAGGTCCGCTCCCAGAAGCCCGTAGCGGAACTGCAGCACACCCCCGTCCATCGTCGCGGTGGAGTGGGGCACGACGATCTCACGGCCGAGCCGCGCCGTCCGCACCGACGGGTCCAGCATGCTCATGCCGCTTCGCACGCTGCCCCGGGGAACCGCCGTCGACACGAGGGAGAACTGTTCCGCGCCGGCACCAGGCCGCGAGATCCGGATCAGCGCATGGTGCAGGAGGTCGAGAACCCACACCTCGCCCCCCCATCCTCCCGCGACGAAGGCCGAGGGCATCGGAAATTCGTCAGGGCCCCCGCCGGGCGATCCGTGGGCGCCGAGCGACCCGCCATCCGCCCCGAATCCCATGAAGTAGGGCTCCTGCGAATTCAGCACCCACACCGAGCCGTCGGCCAGAACCTCGAGGTCCCGGACCACCGCGAGGGAGTCGGACGTGCCCAGCACCTCGATCGCCGACGCCGACAGCTCAATCGCGGGGGACGACGGATCGCCGTCTGCGTCTGCGCCGTCAGCGCATGCGACGAACGCCGTGCCGGACAGCAATGCCGCGGCGCACCGACACGCCCGGATGATCGGCCTCAGCCGAGCCAGCTCAAACATTCCGTGCTCTCCTTGTCTCCGAGCGGGTGGAGGCCCACGCCCGGCTGCGAATCAGGAGGGCTGCCGCCACGAGCACATGCGCGGCGGACCATGCCCAGTACCCGAGGCCGAGATAGGGAAAAACCGTGATCTCACCAGCGCTGGTGACGGCTGGTCCGTCCAGGAGGCTGGCCACGCCGAATCCGAGGGCCGAGACGCCAAACGCGCCGATGGTCCAGGTGAGCCATCGCACTCTCGACCGCCATGAATACAGGAGGGCCGGCAAGGTCATGGCCATGGCCAGATTGGGGATCAGAGGGAGAATCCATCCGTCCACGATCGCCTGGTGCAACCACTCGTGAGCGGGGACCGACCACGGCACTTCATTGTACGCCGTTTGAAGTGCCGCGGGCCCGGAAATCGGCAAGAAAAGCGACACTCCATACATCGCGCATCCCGCCAGCAGGAGATATCGCCACCAAGGCCGGCCGGCCTTGGTGAACTCCTTTGCGAGCGCCGCCGGTGCGCCCAGACCCTCGCGGGCGATCACCAGCGCTGGGTAGGGAGTGAGCGTCGGGTTCAGTTCCAGCTCCAGGTCGACGCGCGCACGCAGATGGTCCTCGAGTTCGTCCAGTTCGCGGGGTGAGAGAGACGTCCTGCGTTCGAGACGCCTGCGCCAACTGGCGACCCCGGTCTCCAGCTCAAACACGGCTCTTCATTCGAACCCCGATTTCGATGACCCATACCACGAAGTACAATGTACCTTGAGATACAAGGTATAAGTATTGGAGAGTCCGGCAAGGGCTTCCTGCCGGTCAGGAGCAGCCGGACTGTCGCCCTTGTTCAGATACCGGGGTCGATCAGGACCTTGCCGATTGGGCCGGACTCCACTGCCTCGTGCGCGGCCACGATGTTCTCAAGCGCGAAGCGCTCCGCCACCGTGTGGCGCATTTCTCCCTCGGCCAGCCACTTCGTGAGGTCTTCCACGGCCTTCTGCTTCGCGTCCTCGGGCATGAGGAAGACGAGTTCGAAGCGGACGGTGAGGTTCTTGTAGAGGAGGGTGTAGAAGGGGACGGCCGGCTGGGGTTCGCCCTCCGAGGCGTAGGCGGAGATCACCCCGTTCGGCTTCAGCATTGCGATGGAGGCCTCGAGGTTTCCGCCCATTTCGACGTCGACGATGCGGTCGAGGCCCTCTCCCTCCGTCAGTTCCGCGACGCGGGCCGGGACATCCTCCTCACGATAGTTGATCACGGCTTCCGCGCCCGCCGCGCGGGCAACCCTCGCCTTCTCGTCCCCGCTCACGGTGGAAAGGACCCGGGCGCCCCCCAGCTTGGCGCACTGGATCGCGTAGGCGCCGACCGCGCCCGCGCCGCCGGTGACGAGCACGGTCTGCCCCTCGACGGGACCGTCGCCGTACACGCAGCGGTGCGCGGTCAGGGCAGGGATGCCGAGGCACGCCCCCTCCAGGAACGTCGTGTTCGCCGGGAGGGGGACGGCTCGGGACTCGGGGACGGTGGCGAACTCCGCCGCCGTACCGAGGTTTCTCCCCCACTGCGCTTCGTAGAGCCAGACCCGGTTGCCGAGCCGTCCGGAATCGACGTCGTCCCCCACCTGGTCGATGACCCCGGCGCCATCGAAGTGCGGCACCACGAGCGCGGAGTCGAGCGCGCCGCGGCCGCCGGCCCGCCGCTTCACGTCGACCGGGTTGATTCCGGAGGCGCGTACGCGGACCCGAACCTCGCCGGGACCGGGCACCGGCGTGTCCTGCTCTCCCACCTCCAGCACCTCGGGTGCCGACCCCAGCTTCGTGTACCATGCCGCTCGCATGTCGTCCTTCTCCCGCTATTCGTCGCTGGGGTCGCTCGTGTCCGCGCCGGAACCCGGCCCCTCCGTGTGTCCGTCCGCCGGGAGCGCCTGCCCGGATATCTTCGCACCTGCATCGGAAGTGAGGAAGGGCACGGGCGCGCGCACTCCTACGGATTGAACCGGTAGACGACGGGCAACCGCTCGACATCGGTGACGTTCGAGTCCGTGTGGTGGTAGATGAGTTGACGTCCGGTGCCGCAGTCGCCGAAGGCGTCGCACGAGATCGTCCCGATGAGACCCTCGATGCCGGCGGCTCCGATCCGTGCGCGCAGCGCGGCGCGGTCGATGTAGAGGCGTCCGCCCTCCTCCACCGCCACGGCCGCGATGGCGTCGAGCAGGAACGTCGTCGCGTCGTAGGCGAGCGCCCAGTACGGAGTCGAAGGACGCTGGCCGTACTCGGTCTCGTACGCGGCGATGACGGTCTCGGCGCTCTTCCCGGTCACTGCGTTCACGTTGCCGCGATAGTCCGACTGGGGTCCGGCGAAGTAGATCCCCTCGGACTGCGGCTCCGCCAGGAACTCCGAGACGAGGAGGGCCGCGCCGGATATCAGCGTCGCACCCTCGAGGCCGTCGAACGCGCGCGCCTGCGCGGCGAACGGCGAACCTTCGGGGAGGAAGAGCGGGAAGAAGATGCCGTCCGGCCCCGCGGCCGCGAACTCCCCGAGCACGGACGTCATGTCCGTCTGGCCCTTCGCGATTCCAGTCGCGGCGGGGACCTCCCCGCCGACCGCGCGAAACGCGTCGCCGAAGGCGTTCGTCAGCGCTGTCGTGTAGGGGTCGCCGTCGTGCAGCGTGGCGATCCGCCGGAGTCCCAGTTGACGGTACGCGAAGTCCGCCACGGCCCGCGCCTGGTAGAGGTCGTTGTTGGCGACGCGGAAATAGCCGGGGTGGTGGTCCGGGTTCGGGTTGCCCGCCAGGTCCGAGGTCAAGAGCGGCGATGTGGTGCTCGGCGCGATCATCGCGAACCCCGCCTGGCTGATCACCGGCGAAGCGGCCACCGCAGCGGCGGAGCACGAGGTCCCGATGACGCCCACGACCCGCGGATCGGCGACGATCTCCCGGGCGCCGGCCCGCCCGCCGTCGGGGGAGCACCCGGCGTCCACCGGGTCGCCGAGGTCGACGCTGCGGCCGCGAACGGTGCCCACATCACGGACGGCAAGTTCGACGCCGCGGCGGGCGGCGATCCCGAGCGATGGCGCCCCCGTCATCGCCAGCAGGGAACGGATCCGCACCGATTCGCCGCGCAGAATCGTCACGGTTCCCAGCGGTCCCGGCTCGAAGCTCGACGGCCCGGTGCTTCCATCGCACGAGACCGTGAGTACGGCCGCCAGAACCGCGATCCCCAGCTGTCGAACGGTTCCCCACCCTGCGCGCATTATCATTCCTCCTCGTGACAGTTCGTATGCTCCGCCGCAAGCTACGCACAGGTCTCGGCGCCTCCAAGACGCCCCGGGGGCGGCACCGCGCGACTACGCCGGATCCAACTCCGTATCGGCCGAGGCGTGTGACTTCTCCTCGAGCATCGCGGAGCCGTAGTCCTCGCTGAGGGCGCGCTTGAGGCGGTGACGCTCGTCGTTCAGGCGGTATACCTGCCGCGCCGCTTCGATGAAACGCGTGCCGAAGTCGCGGGCGCGTTCCAGAGCGCGCAACTTGTCCTCGACATCCCATATGCCCCGGTTCACGGCCTCCAGTTCCCGGAGGCGGGCCGTGACGCGAAGCGGGGCTTCCTCGAGCGGCCCGATCGTCCGTTCACAGATTTCATCGAGGCGCTCGAGCTCGGAGGTCACGTTCGCGAGCTTCCCGCGATCGCGGATCCGGGCCTGTTTCAGTCGCAGGATCGTGATGCGGTCGATGAGTTCGCCGGCGGAAACCGGGATTTGGATATTCACGCACCGAAGATAAGCGGAGAGACGACGCGGTGAAGATAGGGCTCGTGGGGTTCGCGGGCGCCGGCAAGACGACGGTGTTCAACGCGATGACGGGACTCGGCGTCCCCGTCGGGTTCGGCGGCGAGCTGCGGCTGGGTACGGTGCGGGTTCCGGATGCGCGCATCGATGCGCTCAGCGCCCTCCTGTCCCCCCGCAGGACGACGTACGCGGAGATGCGGTTCTGCGACATTCCGGGGGAGCACGGCGCGGCGAGCAGGGGCCTGTCGCCGCGCGGGCTCCAGCAGATCCGCGACCAGGAGGCGCTCTGCCTAGTCCTGAGGGACTTCGACAACCCCGCGCTCGCCGGCCCGCCCGACGCGGAGGGCGAACTCGAGGCCTTCGCCACGGAATGTCTGCTCTCCGATCTCGACATCGTCGAGCGCCGGCTGGACCGGGCGCGCCGCGAGGGAGCGGACGCCGTCGAGATCGCCGCCTTCGAACGGGCGCTCGGGGTGCTCGAAAGCGAACGGCCGCTGCGGACCGTGCCGCGGGCGGAACTGGACCGGGCGCCGTTCCGCGGCTACGGCCTCCTGACGGACCGTCCGCTGCTCGCCGTGCTGAACCGCAGCGAGGATCGTGCCGGAGAGGCGCTGCCGTCGGCGCTCGCCGCGCGTCTCGCCGCGATGGGGGCCGGCGGCCTGGCGCTGTCCGCCCCCGTCGAGGCGGAGATCGCCGACCTCGACCCCGGGGACCGGGCCGCCTTCGTGGAGGCCCTCGGTCTGCGCGAACCGGCGCTCGCCCGCTTCATCCGCTCGGCCTACGGGCTCCTCGATCTCATCTCCTTCTTCACCGCGGCCCCCGTCGAAGTCCGCGCATGGACGATCCGGCGGGGTACGCGCGCCCGGCGGGCGGCGGGCCGGGTCCATTCCGACATGGAACGCGGCTTCATCCGCGCCGAGGTCATCCCCTACGAGGTGTTCGCGGAGTACGGGTCGGAGCAGGCGGTGAAGGAGGCCGGCCTGCTGCGGGTCGAGGGCAGGGACTACGTCGTCGAGGACGGCGACATCCTCCACATCCGCTTCAACGTCTGACCCCCCCGGCCAAGCCACCGGATCGAGGCTTCTAGGCCGGAAATCTACCAGACCTCGGGTTTCCGGATTCGCGTATTCGGAATCCGATCCGGCAACTGCGAGCGTTCGAGGGCACTGGGTCGGATGCGCCTCGAGAAGTGCGCGTGCGCCATAAGCTGGCGTGAAGGACGTCGAGCCCCCGGTGTCACCAGACCGATACGCTTTGAGTTTTGACTCCGTACGAGACGCATCGCTTCAGCAATGTCGCTATCGTTCGTCACTACCACGGCGCAGTCATAGGCATCGAGCCAGCCGTCATTCAGCAGATGTACGGCGAGATTGACATCCGACCCCTTCTCCTCGGTTCTGATCACTTCGGCGGTCCGCCGACCCCCGGCTGGATTCGCGAGCGGCGCTTGAACCCGGTGGCTCAAGAAGTGTCCAAAATACACCTCCACCTCGGATCGATACCGCTGTAGAGCGCGGAGATACAGATCCTGCCGCTGTGGCTTGGACTGATCGGCGGACGTTCCCGAGACACGAGCCGTGAAGTACTTGACTGTGACGATCCGATGGTGGGGCTGCAGCACGTCGTCGAACAACGCGACCAGGTCCAACCACTTCCACGAAGAACCCTTGAGTGCTCCGTAATACAGGTTGAAGCCATCCACGTAGACGAACGTTCGCATCGCTTGCTGCCCTTAAAAGAAGCAGGGGCCCCCGAAGAGGCCCCGCGCCCTGCGATCGAAACCACAGGGGGTGTTGAAGGCAAGCTAGGACTCGCCGCGAACGAGATCAAGCAACGGGGACGTCTCCGGGGGATTGACCCCTATCCTTCGAGGAGGGTCTCGATGTGGGCGGCGGCGGCGAGCGCGGTGCCGTCGAGGTTGTAGCCGCCCTCCAGCAGGGAGACGACGCGCCCTTCGCAGCAGGTGTCCGCGTAGTCCATCGCGGTCCGCGTCATGCGGCGGAAGGCGTCGTCCGTGAGCGCGAAGCAGCCGAGGAGGTCGTCGACCCGGCTGTCGAAGCCCGCCGAGAGGATGACGAAGTCCGGGTCGAAGGCGGCGACGGCCGGAGAGAGCGTGTCGTCCCAGCGGCCCAGCATGTCGGCGTCGGTGGCGCCGCAGTCGAGATGCACGTTGATGTTGAGCCCTGCTCCGTCCCCTTCGCCGGTGAGGGCCGGGTCGCCCGTGCGCGGATAGGCGGCCCAGTCGTGCGCGGAGAAGAAGAGCACGGACGGGTCATCGTAGAAGGCGTTCTGCGTCGCGTTCCCGTGGTGGTAGTCCCAGTCGATGACGAGCACCCGCTCAAACCCGTGCGCCCGCTGGGCGTACCTCGCGGCCACGGCGGCGTTGCTGTAGTAGCAGAACCCCTCCTCGGCGCCGGTGTTGTTCGCGTGGTGGCCCGGCGGCCGGATCGCGCAGAACGCGTTCCGCACCTGCCCCGCGACGACCGCATCGATCGCGGTCAGCGCGCCCGAGACGGCGAGTTCCGCGACCGGGCCCGAGACCTCGATGTCACGGATCGACGCGACATGCTCCGGCGTGTGGAGCGCCTCGATGTGCGGCATCGCCTCGGCGGCCGGCGCGAGCGGCACCGTGGCCTCGTCCAGCCCCCGCGCGACGAGTGCCTCCCGGATGCGGACGAGGCGGTCGGGAATCTCCGGGGGGCGCGCGCCATCCGGCCGGATGAGGACGTGGTCCAGGTAGCGGTCGTCCCAAACGAGTCCGGTCCCCGTCGCCGCGCCGCGCGCCAGGTTTCGCGAGGCACCCTCCGATTCCCCCGCGTCGGGGGCCTCCCGGCAGGACCAGGCGGCGACCGGAAGCAGGCCGAGGCCGGCGGCACCCAACGCGGCCTCCTCGACGAACTCCCTGCGGGTGCGGACGAAATCTCTCGGCGTGCGCATGGCGGGATCCCCTTTCCTGAAACTAGACTAATCGAGGCTTGACGTGGGCCGCGAGAGCCGTCGCGAGAACCCGTCGCGAGCGTTTGATCGGCCCCCTGACCTCGAGGTATCCCATGGCTGCCGGAAACACGCGCAGGAACCCTGCTCTCCAGGCCCTCTGCCGCTTGGGGGTAGCCCTTTGCCTCCTGGGGAGCGTCACGATAGGTATCGCCCTCCTCGACGGTTGCGGCGGAACGCCGGGGGAGGAGGAGACCGACGCCATGGCAGAGCCCGAGGAGGCCGCGGACACCCGGATCGTGGACCGGCTCGCCGCCGGGGACGCGGTCTTCGGACTCTTCTCCGGCGATCACACGCCCGAGGCCGGCGCCGCCATGGCCGCGAACCGTCCGCTCGACTTCGTGTTCTACTCGCTGGAGTCCGGTCCCTTCGACATCCCCGCGCTCGAGGGTTACGCCGACGGAATGTCGGAAGCCTCGGGGCACATGATGCCCCACCCGATGCTGCTGCGGATTCCCCCGGTCCGCGACGGGCACGACGAGGCGCGGGACCGTGCCGCGCAGGGACTGGCCGCCGGCGTCTCGGGGATCGTCTACCCCCACGTAGAGACCGCCGAGGAAGCGGCCCTTGCCGTGGACGCCCTCGGCGACGCCGCCTGGCCCGGCAACCCCGACGGCCACCTCATCAGCTTCCTCCTCATCGAAGACCAGGTCGGGATCGACAATGTCCGGGAGATCGTCTCCACCCCCGGCGTCAGCGCCGTCTCGCCGGGGCCGGGCGATCTGCGCCGCGTCTACGACGGAGACATGGAGAAGGTCGAGGAGGCGATCCAGATCGTGCTCGCGGCCTGTCTCGAGTTCGACGTGCCGTGCGGGGTCACGGCGGGCGTGGACGACATCGCCATGCGGATCGAGCAGGGTTTCCGCGTGTTCATCGTCACGCAGCCGGAAGCCGTCGCCCTCGGAATGTCTGCCGCCGGCCGCTAGCCGCGGCGCCACTGGCCGGGAGCCGGCTGTTCGTCCAGGAGGAAACATGAAGTCGCTCATGCTGGTCGCCCCGATCATCGCGCTCGGCCTGCCGCCCGCGGGCGCGCTCGCGCAGGAAGGCTCCGGAGCCGGAAACGGAAACGAGCCCGAGGCTTCGCGCTGGGAGTCGAACCATTCCATCGTCGTGAACGGTGAGACCGTCGACTACCGGGCCGTCGTCGGCAGCGTGATCCTCCGCGACAACGAGGAGAATGCGACGGGGGAACTCTTCTACACGGGATACTTCCGGACGAACGGCGGCGAGCCCTCCACCCGCCCCATCATCTTTGCCTACAACGGGGGACCCGGGTCCGCTTCCTTCTGGCTCCACATGGGGATCATGGGGCCGCGCCGGGTGGTCACGCCCAACGTGGGGCAGCAGGCGCCGCCGCCGTACCCGCTCGTCGACAACGGCCACACGGTGCTCGACATCGCGGACGTCGTGATGGTGGACCCGATCGGGACGGGATTCAGCCGCCCCGCGGGGGACGCCGACGGGACCGATTTCTGGGGGATGGATCAGGACGCCGCCTCGCTCACCCAGTTCATCCGCCGCTTCCTGAGCGAGAACGACCGCTGGAACGCGCCGCGCTACATCCTCGGCGAGAGCTACGGCACGACGCGCTCCGTGCTGCTCGCGCGCCACCTCCAGGGCGCGAACATCGACCTCAACGGGATCGTGCTCGTCTCCGCCGTCATCGACTTCAACACGCTCCAGTTTCCGCCGGCGTCGCACATCGGGTTCATCACCAACCTCCCCGCCTATGCCGTCGTGGCGGAGTACCATGACAGGCTCCCGGGGGGACGACCCGACGACCTCGAGGCGTTCATGAAAGAGGTCGAGGCGTGGGCGCTGACGGACTATGCGCAGACGCTGCTCGCGGGCACGGCAGTGGACCCGGCGCAGCGCGCGCGGGTGCTGCGGCAGATGCACGAGTACACGGGCCTTTCGATGGACTTCCTGGAGCGGGCCGACCTGCGCGTCTCCGCGCCCGAGTTCGAGAAGGAACTGCTGCGCGACGAGGGACTCACGGTGGCCCGCCTCGACGCCCGCTTCACCGGGCCCACGGGCGACCTGCTCGAGACGACGCCGGGACACGACGCCCAGTCCTCGGCGATCAGCTCGGCCTACACGTCGCTGTTCAACACGTACGTGCGAGACGAACTCGGCTACGACGGCGACCGCGAGTACTGGCCCAGCGGCATGGCGCGTCCCTGGAACTGGGAACGGCAGGGCGGGCGCCGCGGACCCTTCGGCGGTTCGGCGCTGAACGTGGGCCCGGACCTCGCCGAAGCGCTCGAACGCAACCCGCGCCTCGAGGTCCTGCTCATCAACGGGATCTACGACCTCGCGACGCCCTACTTCCCCATCGTGTGGTCGCTGGAGCAACTCGGCCTGCCGCCGGACCTGCGCGACAACATCACGCGGGACGACTTCGCCGCCGGCCACATGATGTACGTGGAGGAGAGCCTGCTCCCGCAGTGGCGCGAAACGCTGGCGACGTTCATCACCCGTACATCCGGCGGCAGCCTAGTTCCATAGCGAAGTAGGCACCGGAGTCTCATCGCCCTTGGCTGAGGAGGAGCATGATTCGGCTGCGCCTTACGGCACTGCCAGCCTAGGCCGGATTCTGCGCCTGGGCCGCCCAAGCGAGGTAATCGCGATCGATCGCAGCATGCTCGGGGGCGACGGATCGCCGTAGGGCTCTGAGCAGCGGCTGGTGGCAATCCCGCAGCCTTGCGCCACTCCTGCAAGGACAGGCTTCATGTCCGCCAGGCTCGTTTTGTCGCGCCAAGAGATGGATGAAACCGACGATCACCGAGACGGTAGCGGCTTCTAGCCGGAGCGGCGCGAGCAGTTCCTGGTACGCCTGGATGATCCCGTCGGGCCCATGTGCTCTCTCATGACCGGGAGGCCACCGGCCGTGCGCCTGGTAATACGCCTGCCCTATGAAATATGGCCTCACGAGGTTGCACAGGAAATCGGCCAGGTCCGACCCGGGAGGCCAGTGTTTTCGGTACTCGGAGGCAACACAGAGGCAAGCCTGCCCGCATGGGGAGACATGCCGGTCGATTTCCCACGGAATCTCACGGCGATCACACTTAAGTTCGGGGATTCCCCGGGGGTAGTTGCCGGGAATCTCCAAGTCGACGCTGAATCCAATTCCAGAGTCGAGCCACATCGTGCCGGTCACCCGCGCTGGAACCTTTGACGTATCGAGCGTCATCGAGGGAAAGGCCTCCGCGAGCCGAGCCCGCTCTTTCGCGACTAAGTCGGATCTCATGCCTGCGTGTTCGTGGGCGCGATGTGCGCCCACGGTTTCGGAGCCGCTCCCAGTACTGCAGCGGAGGAAGCCGTCGCAGCCTTCTCGTCCTCCTCAGCCTCGGTGATACGCTCATCAAAGAACTCGGTGCGAAGAACCTTTTTCCACGCACGTAGCGCCTTCGACCGTGTGCAGTTGGGGAGATCCAAGTCGTCCAGCGTGTCGACTGCTCGATCAAGCAGCTCGAGAAGATTGCGGGTCTTGTTCTCGGAATCCGAGTCAATGAGCCATTCGTCGTCGACAACGGGATGCGGGACCCACAGATCGTTCTCGAGTCGTTCGGACATCTCGGTGATCGTGTCTCTCAGGCTCTCGTCGAACCTCTTTGCCCCGGAACGATAGCACTCCTCGACGAGCACGGTGAGCACGAAGCCGCTGGGAAGGGACAAGGATGGGCGGTTCTTGCACATGCTCTTGATCAGGCGAATCAACTCACGAGAGTTCGGCTGCCCCGTGGCTTTTTTCTGCCCAACCCAGCCTTTGAACCATGCGTTGACCCCATCGGGATCAGATTCCTTCCACTCAGCGCCCGCATGCTCGTAGTACGTCTCACCGGCGGAGTCGTCGAGTGAACGGTAGACGGGGATGTCGACGTGATGCCCGGCGCTGTAGTGGACTCGGACGCAGTTCTTCTTCACTTCTGGCGGGGTCGCGAACTGATCGCTGTGAACGGCGTCGCGGACCATCTTTCTCGCGTCGAGAGGAGATTTCTCGCCGCCTTGGGGACCTCGAAGCGATTCCTCGGTGAAGATCACTCCGTCGTCGATGTCGTAGGCTTTGTTCGGCTCCTGGATGACCGTGCGCATCGCATACGATCCCTGGGTCACGGATCGCGTCGGAGCCGGCTCGTCATTGTCACTCAGCCCATCACGCACACGTTTCCGGTTGGTGTCTCGGTGCTCCTTCAGCTCGTCCAGCTGTGCTTGGGTGAGCGCCACTTCTTCGCGGTGATAATCTCGGATGTCCCTGTCGCAGTCCTTCATTTTCCTGCCGCCTTAAGGTTGGGTGTACGTTCGAGGTTGATCTCCGGCATGCGCTCGAAGATCTGAGCCAACAATTGGCCGCGCCTATCGTCGGCGCGGTTCTGATACCATCGGTAGATCTCCTGTCCGTCCTCGTTTCCCAGTCCCTTCATGAGCCGCAGCGCCGGCTCCGACGCAGAGTCGAGTTGAAGGTGGGCCGCCTGCTCCGCCGATGGGCTGTCTGGCTCGCAGCGGAGAATCTCGACGTGCTTGCCAAGCTTCCTCAGCTGTTCCGCGAGAAGTGTGGCAGCGTACGTCGCCGCTTGGCCCTGAGCGTCCATGGCCAGCACCATCGGTCCGACGCCCGCACGCCAAGCAGCGATCCCACGGTCCAAGTCCGTCGGCGGGGCAGATCCGGCCGTTGGTGGGCACGTGCCCACGGACATGACGACGACAGGCTGCTTGGGTTCGGAGACGGCGAGGCCCTCGATCAGCCCGACGAGTACCGGGTTGTTCGCCCAAAGGCCCCCGTCGGCGTAGACCTGACCCGAGAGGCGATCAGCTTCGATCGATGCCAGCGGCAGGTAGATCGGTGCGGCGCTGCTCGCGAGACATGCTTCGACGATGCTCAAATCGTCATCGCGGTCCTTTTCGGACACATGCCGCGTCTTGAAGACCCTCGGCTTGTGTTTCAGGGCCGAGGTGGCCGAGACACAGAGGCCGATGCCTCGCTGCTCGTAGAGGTCGCCGAAGGTCCAATCACCGAAGAGCCGCTTGAGTTCGGACCGCAGCTCCCGATTGGGATTCGCGGAACGACACAAGTGGGAAAGTGCCCACCACGCAAATCGAATCTTCCGGCGCGGCCCATCCGATTCGCGGGGGAGCGGGATCGGTTTCTTGAAGATTCGTGGTCCGGCGTTCTCGTACAGAGCCGCGACTTCATCGATGGGGATCCCCAGCGCGATGGCAGCCGCGAGGATCGCTCCCGTGCTCGTCCCCAGCACCACGTCGAAGCCCTTCCCGAGATCGAGACCGGCAGCGCCCCCCGTGTCCGTAAAGCGGCGGGCAAGCGTACGCAGCACGGTAGCCGTGTACAGGCCACGCATGCCCCCGCCGTCAAGCGCCAGCACATGAATTGCGTTCATTCCGTCAGTGTAAGCTCACGCAGCCTACATGTCAACTTGCGGAGCGCTTCACGCTGACGAAGTTCCGTTAGGTGATACGGATCCCCTGGACCTAGAGAGCTAACTGAGAGTCGGAGGAGAACAGGGTGGCGAGCCGGATTCTCGCGACCGCGGGGTTCACGTGGAACGTCTCAGCGAGCTGGCGGACCGCTTGATCGCGGTTAACTGGGGGAAGCTTGCGCTGGCCGAGCGTGCCGATCACCTCCGTCAGCGGCTCGACGCAGGCTTCCACGAGCGGGCGCGGCAGCAGCAGGCCGCCGATGGCCTGATTCGCCTGCCATTCCCACCACTTCCCATCGTAAGCCTCGCCGCCCGCCTCAAGATCCTCCTTGCGACACATAATGCGACGACGCTTGAAATCGAAGCTCCCGTTGAGGAGAGGATGGGGTTGGCTCGCAGCACCGAACAGCTTCGCGTGCAGTAGGCCGTGCCCAGCTTCATGAGCGAGAGTCGCTCGACCGCGCCGCTCGGCTGGAGTATCCGCCTCGAACAGAGACCGAGCGGCACCGATCACCGTGACGGTATCGTCCTCGAAGACTGCGAATCCGAGTATGCCCGGGGCGATATCTCTGTATTCGATGTCGCACTCGAAGTGTTTCTCGATGAAGAGTTCGACTTCAACGGGCGATGGAGCGTCAGGCAGACAGCCAACCGCGACCAAGGCATCGAGGCAAATCCGCTCGATCTCACCATCGTCGAAGTAGAGTCGACGGCCGAATGGCGCGCCTGACGTAACGAATTCTCTCATCGATCGCCTTGGGCTTCGTGATCGCTGACGGAGAGCTTCTGAAGCAGGTCCTCGGCGGTCAGACGGCCCTTCTCGATCTGCTCCGCCGTGGTCCTGAGCGCCATGCTCCACTCGGCGTCTGTCTGCGCCAACTGCTTCAAGGCTGAGACGGACTCGCGGAAGTCGAATCGTTCAAGATCCCCCTCGTCCACCTCGAGTGCCTGGGCGATATCCGTCAGAACTTCTGGGGATGGGAAACGTCTTCCCAGTTCGATGTCCGAAATGAACGGCGCCGACTTATCGATACGAACCGCAAGCTGCCTGAGAGAGAGATTCCGCTCCAACCGGAGTTCCCGCATCCTTTCGCCCAGCGTCTTCGCGTTCATCTCGACCCCCTAAGGATTCATGGCTTGTTTGAAACATCGGACGATTCGGGTCCGCGCGTCAAACTCCAAGCGTCTCGGCGGTCGGGATGATCTCCCTCCGCGGGCCGAGGTCGAATCCCCCTGCCGCTGGAGGACGCGGCCGTGGTTGTGACGCTCGGAAGGAAGCCTTGGTCACCTCCCGGACCTCCTCCAGCACCTCGAAGGAGCACCACGCTTCCCGCGTCCAGAACCGCGCCGTGTCGGCGCCCCATGGCCCGTCCGAACGCTCCGCTGGGATCCCGCCACCATGGCTCCGGTCGCCCCGCGGGGGCGTCCCCGCCTCACCACCGCCAGCGATCCAGCTCCGGTGGCGACCCGCAGATCTTCCGGCTCACCTCACGGCTGTCCTCGCGTCGAATCAGCCGCAACACCGCTTCCGACTCCCGCTACACAGTAGATCCTCGGCCTCCGTTGGCTTCTTGGCATCTTCTTCATGCTCTCCCGCTTCAGGTCCTGGAAGTTCGAGCCCTCCCAAACGGGAGCCCAGAGGACCGGGTGCGTTAAGCCCAGTGCATCAAGTCGGAGGTGAGAAGGGTCGTTCGAATAACTCCGTTTTCCACGCTTCGGTTGGCACCTGGGCTGATTTGGCCATCGCTTCGGCAACTGGCTGCAAACCCCCTGCCCGGGAATCGTCGTCCAAAGCGTGGAACGCATCGATCTTACATTCAACGTCCTTGTCGCCAGCGAAGACCACGAGGCCCTCGTTCAGAGCGGTGAAGAAATGACCATCCGTGTGTCGGTTACCGGGAGTGAGCTGCCATCGATACCCCAACACCCTGCGGAGCACGTCACGCTTGAGTTCCAGATGATCTCGGTGGCGGCCGAACCGATGGGTCAGGAAGGCGCCGAGGGCGGCCCCTAAGAGGGCTGCCAACGCCGTCACGGCCTCCGATGGAATTGGGCACTCCGACATTCGTATCTCCTTAGGAACCATACCGGCTACCGTTGCTCGTGTTCGATTCGTATGTGGCCGGCGAGTCCCAAGTCTTCGAGGGCTTGGTGCAGTTCCCTCCGCAGGTTCTCGACGGATCCGGCCGCGATAAGTACCGACGAGTCGATACGTACCGAGAGATCTTCGCCCGTTCGCAGCTTGGGCAGCACGCGGGTTCCGAAGCGGTTCCAGAGTTCCGGGGGGATGTCCCCGACCAGCCGAAGCGTCGTTTTCTCCGGTTCGGTTCGTTCTGCCCCGGTCTCTTGGTCGCGCGGCGTGTCGTCCTCGCCGGTCTGCGGCTCGGGTGGCATACGCGATTTCGTCTGGGACGGCTCCCGTGTGTCCTGCGCCGCGGTGAGTTCCTCTGCCTTGGCTCTGGTGAGGAGGAAGACATCGGCTTCAAAGGCCATTTCCTCCGGTGGGAGCAGTTCCCGGTACCACAGGCGGTCGTAGCCGCCGTCGTCCCTCGCGCCCGATGCGAGGCCGAAGTCTCCGTTCGCCACGAAACGCGGGATCTTGTCGTGCAGCACGGCGTCGGCGTCGACGAGTCTCGTGAGCGAACCATCGAGGAAGCTCTTGCGCAGGCTAGCAAGCGGCCACGCGCCGCTGTCCCGGAAGGCGGGCGGCCAGTGCCGCTCGATGTAGCCGGCGCCGACGGATTCGTTGAGCAGCGCATCGGTCTTCAAGGCGCGGACCACTCGGCCGGAGAGCGTGTCGCTGGGGCTCGAATGCCCGGCGCCCAGATCGATCACTCGCAGTCCGTCGTTCGCGCGGCGGTCGGCGAGCAGCACGTAGCGGTATCCGCCCCACACTTCGTCCCTGGCCTCCTCCTCGGCGTTCCGCACCTTCGCATCGACTCCAGAGCGGTCGGAGCGGTCGAACTCCGTCCCCAGGATGCCGTCGGCCACTTCCCGCCGGACGCGCTTCCAGGCGAGCCAGAGTTCAACTCGGTCCCGGAGTTCCCGGCCCGGCTTCCTCACGCACCAAACCAGCGCACCTGGATACAGCCGGGGTGATTCCCCGCGATGCGTCGTCCAGCGCTCCAAGCGCTCGATCACGTCGCCGGTCCCACTCCACTCCACGGAAGGATCGGCTACAGCAAGTGTCAGCCGCGGCGAGTCGGGGATGGCGGCGCCGTCCTCGGGGAACATGATGAGCCGAAGCGCGGCGTTTCGTTTGAACTCCGTCTCGACCAGCTTGCGCACCGCCGGCCGGATCTCGGCCTCGTCGTCGAGCGACGCGCGACGGTCGCTGACAACCTTTCGGAGCGTCGCCTGGTGGTGGATGCGGTAGCCGTCTGCGCCGACTCGGCGGATGAAGAAGCTGGCCGCCTCCAACGCGGCCGCGGCGTTGTCGACGGTCGTCGTCTCGACGTCTGGCTCGCCGAGCGCGAACCGCAGCTCCGGCAGGTGTGCGACCTTGTCCACTTGGCCGCCGGACGACTCGAACAGGATGGCCGATCCCACGCGCCGGTGGATGTCGCGGAGGGCGCCGCGCGTGTCGGCGTCGAGGGCCCGGGCGTGCGGGGCCTCTCCGGCGATGTCCGCCGCGATGGCCGCGTCCATCTTGGCCTCGCCCAGTTGTCCGAGCACCACGGCGCGGAACTCCTCCGCATGCAGCGGCGCCGACCCCAGCGTGATCAGCGCTTCCGTCCGCGCCTCCGTGAACTGCCGGCGCGCCGCCCACGAGACCCACTGAGCCAGCATGGCCAGCGCCCCGCGCGTCTGCTGGAACTGAGCCAACGCCCGCCACTTCCGGTGGAAGACGGACAGGGTGGTCGGGTGGAACGGATAGCAGGCCTTGAAGCGGTTCTTCAGCGCCTCTCGGGCCTTGGCTTCCGTACTCGCCGTATCCACCGCCAGCCACTCCGCGGGAAGCCGGACGGTGCGTTCGAAGCACCAGTCCGCGTGCGTCTTCGCCACTCGGTTGCGGATGCGCTCGTTGCCCAGGTCGGCGAACAGCCGACGGCGCACGACCTCGCCGATCTCGGCCTCGTCGTTGGCGATCAGATCTTTGGCGACGCGACGAACCACTTTCGTGATCCGTTCCTGCCACTGCTGATCCCAGTCGGTCATCTCGACTTGACTTCGCGGCAGGCTGATGACTGCGGCCGCTCCGGTGGCGCCGGTAACGGCGACGGTGAGGTTCTGGATAAAGGCGTGGAAGCTCTCGGCCATGCCCCGGTGGCGGTTGACGAAGTTGAGTACCTCGTCGAACAGGAACAGCACAGGCGCGTCGGCGAGGGCGATCACGCGGCCGATCGCCTCGGTGCCCGGCGCCGTGGATGCGCTCGCCGTGCCGAGCGCGGCCACGCCCTCGTCGCCAGCGACCTGCCGGGCCAGATCGATCCACGGCGTCTCGCGGCCTTCCGCGGGGTCCCACGCGTTCCCCACGAAGACGCCCACGCGGCCGCCCTCGATCCGCGAAAGCCCTGCCTCCCGAAGCAGGTCCCCAACTCCGGGGAGGTCGAACGCCTTCGGGCCTGCGTTCGCTATGTGGTACAGCGAGGTCAGCGTGTGCGTCTTCCCGCCGCCGAACTGCGTGACCAGTGTCAGGACGGGGGCGGTGTTCGCCGTGTCGCCTTCGAGCCGGCGCAGCACCATGCCGGAATGTTCCCGTAGTGCACGCGTGAAACAGGTGCGCGAGAAGAACTGCGCCGGGTCGCGGTAGTCGGCCGGGGCCGTCCCGGCCACGACCTGTTCCAGCGCGATGGCGAATTCGTCAGGACTGAACGACCGCCCTTCGCGCACCTCCTTCCGCAGCGTCGCTACCTTGTACCAGGGATTAAGCGCCATGGTTGGTCATCCTCTACGTGAGCCGCGCCAATCGGGCTGCCCTCCCAAGGTCGAGAACCGTCGTGTCCCGCACGGTGTCAGCCCGTAGCGCCGAAGCGACGGCCAACGTATGTCACGGTCTCCCTCACGGAGAGCGGCTGCGTCGCAGGACCTGTACGAAGGTAGAATACGTCGCTGTTCCCATGCTTCGCGTAGACGGGTCGATCACCCGCCTCGGTTGAGACCTGGCAGATGTCGTGCCCGTCGATCACATGGAACGTCACCGTGAGATGAGTCGCCACCAATCTGCCCAGATCGCGGGCGATGATCTGTTGCAGGTGAAGCTGAAACCCGTCCCTGTCCCCTTTCCTCAGCGTCTTGTAGTCGACATCGATTCCGACCGGCTCACCGTTATCGTCGACACCGATCAGCAGCGTGCCGCCGCTCTCGGAGTTGAGGAAACCGGCCACGGTCTTGATCACGCCCTTCTCGAGATCCCGATTCGTTCTTTCCCGGACGCGATCCCAGCGGAGGCTCGACTTGAACTCGACCGTTTCGCTCTCCCCCTCCCTCATTAGTCGCCGGACGTACTCCTCGGTGTCCACACCATCCCCGGCGCCCGGCCGCCAACTCTCGATGTACTCGTTGATCGCCCGGGCAAGCAGTTGGCGACGGACGGACAGAAAATCGCGGTAGCGCTCCGGGTGCCAGAGTTCGCGGTCCAGCGGGATGGACTGCGCCCTCAGCGCGCCGGGCTGATCTGCATCGACCTTCGGCAGGTACTCGGAGGGGGGCGAGGAACGAACCTCTCTCGGCGCCTTGCGGGCGAGAAAGGCTCGGTTGGCGAGTTCGTTGATGATCTTCCGGTCAGCGGCGCTGTCGAACCCCGCCTTCTTGAGGACAGGCAGCGAAAACACATAGTGACGTTCCGATCCGTTGCTCGTCCCCCGCGCCTCGTCGTAGATGCGAAGACCGACGAACCAGTCGCGCGCGCCCCGGGCGCGTGCGGTGATACGGGCCATGGCGGCGGCCGAGGAGGAAATGCGGACCTCCGCCAGGTCGGACGCCTCCAACGCGATGCGGCCGCGTTCCCGCAGGATGGCCTCCTCCAGTTCGTGTGTCGGATCCGGGTCGCTGCCCGCGACGAGGGCAACATCCTGTTGAAGCTTGGTCTCCGCGGCGCCCGAGTAGCGCGCCCAAAGACCCGCGAGGTAAATCCAGCGAATGAAACGCTGCTTGACGGAATCAGAGGGGAATTGACCGCCCTCCCGTGCGAGAAACACGGTGGCCGGCACGAGCACGCTGGCGGTCGGTAGATCGCCGTCGTCTCCGATGCACGCGTCGCGGCGGAGGACGGCGACGAGGTGCTCGAATGCGGGTCGCATCCGGTTCCAGGCTTGTTGGAGTTCCGTGGCAGGAATCTTGAGAAAGGTGCCCTCGAGGCGGATCGAACCCTTCGCCACTCCGGCGAGACATCGCAGAAAGAAGTCGAAGTCCATCTTGAATCCGCGCTCCGCCATCGTGGCCTGGAAGGTGCGCATCTCCTCCCGCGCCTCGGGCCAAATGCTGCAAACATGGGCCAAAGCAAGATCGGCCTTCTTGAGAGGCGTGCCCTTGCTGTTGATGCGGTTGAAGATCTCAACCACTTCGTCCACGCCGAATTCGTCACCCGAGACCCGGTCGACGGTGTAGGTGTAGTTGCGGATCTGATCGAGACGGCCGAGCCGGGCGAGGTTCTGCTGAAGCACTTCGCGGTGTTCCGGCTCGAGTTCCGGTAGGCGTTGGAGCAGCCCGTGCAGCTCTTCGCGCAGGAAATCGTGGACGCCGATCCATGCGGGGTTCTTCTGCATCAAGGTCTTCTGCCAGAAGCGAAACTCCTCCGTCTGGACGTTGAAATAGAGATCGAAGAACAGCTTCTCACCCTCGTAGAACGGAGGAGCATCGCCCGTAAACAGCGCGTAGAGGGTCGTGAGGCGCTGCTGTCCATCGAGCAACAACAACGAGTGACCGTCGCCAGCCGCATCGCCATTGCGAGCTTCAACGAGGCGCACCTTGGACGGCATGTACGTGCGCCAGACCAGCAAGTGTCCAGTGGGGTGCTTCCGGTAGAGGGATTGCACCAGCCCGCGCACTTGGCTTCGCTTCCACACGTAGCCGCGCTGGAACTCGGGGAGCAGGATCTCGCCGCGGCCGATCTGGCTGAGCAGATCGCTGATCGATCTCACATCGTGCATGAGCGTCCCCTCTTCGAGTCATCCATGGCTGGCACCTACAAGCCGTCGCAGGCATCGGATGGCCCGGTCTAAGCTGTCCGAGTGCCGAGCGGCAACTTCTGGCCGCCATTCCGTGTCGGCAAACTCCATCAATCGAGACGTGTAAGCGGGTCCCTCGCGGCGACCGCTTCCCGGTCGAGGAACCATGTCCTTACGGACGGCCCGCCGGCGCGACCTTCGCGCCATGTCGATCATGAACCTCTTGGGGTCGGGGAGCTGCTCGGGGTTCGCCGGGATCCGGGTGCGACGCACGCTCAGGAAGCCCGCCAGCGTTTCTGCATCCGCCAGCAACCACGCCTCGACGGCGCGGACGGCGACGCGGAGACAGAGCTGTGGCGCCACGCCGGGCAGCCACTCTTCGCGTAGGGTGGGTGCGCAATCCGCATCGGCGTCCAAGTCCACGAGTACGCACCACGGGGAATAATGTGCGGCGCGGTTGTAGCCACCGATCTGCTGGCGAAGATGCGGTTTTCCCTGGCGACCGTACACGGTCCCCGTCGTGCCGCCCGCGAACCCGATCAGCCTCTGGACGACGACTTCGTCCACGAGACCTTCAACGGCGGCAGTCAGGATCGCGGGCTGAGGCGTCTCAGGCATCCGCGAAAAGGGCCAACTGCTTGACGTCCGCCGGTCGCGTTCTCGGGATCACGATTTCGGCGAGGGAAAGTCCAGCGTCGAGCAGTTGCCGGATCTCGCGCACGGAGGTTGCGGGGCTCACACCCGTTCCCTCCTTCTTCGGGATGAAGAGCAGCGTCTCGTCGAGCCCGATTCCTGTGTCGCGGAGGAGATCCGGCGAGTGCGTGCTCAGGAAGATCTGCCTCCCCCTGTGGCGCTGCACACGCGCCAGCATCTGTGGCAGCACACGCACGATCTCCGGATGCAACGATAGTTCTGGTTCCTCAAGCAGTAGGGGGCCGCCACCATCCATCGTGGCCCACAGGAGACCCAGCAAGCGAAGCGTACCGTCGGAGAGCTGGCCCTCGCTCTGCCAAGCGCCGTGCTGCCGCCAGTGCTGGTATCGTGCTCTCAGATGAGGTACGCCTCGGACGTCCCGCGTCAACTCAAGTTCCTCAAGTTGTGGAACAGCCACGCCTAGAGCCTCCCGGATCCTCCGCATGCGGGCGTCCCGGGTTCTCGCGTTCGTCCGCGCGACCTGTTCCAGGAAATCCCCGCCGAACGGATCGTTCGACCTTCCCACCGAACGGTCCGGTTCGCGAACGAGTTGCGGTACGATGTGCAGATACCTGATGGATGCGAAGAACGCAGTGAGGTCGCGGAACGGCAGATTGACGTTCACCTGCTCGAGATGGGTCTGGGTCAAGCGCGCGGCGTCGCGAAGGTCTTCTTGATCGGGCCGCTCGATGATCACATCCCCGTTGCGGAACACCCGCTCGGTGCGTACCACCGGCCGCCGTTGGTTGTCCTGGTTGAAGGCCAACTCGTAGGTCCACGAGCTGTCCGTCTCGTCCCTGAGCTCCACCCCGATCTCGATATCCGAATAACGGCGCGCCGCCAGGCAACGAATCGTGCTCACGCCTTCGCGCCGGCGGACCGCCTCGGCGAATCCGCCGCCGGATGACCCCAGATCGCGGAGGAAGCGGAAGGCGTCGAGGAGATTGGATTTGCCGGATGCGTTGGGGCCGACCAGGAACATGCGATCCTGAAGATCGATATCGACGCTCTCGAAGTTCTTCCAATTCTTCAGGCGCAGCTTACGAAATCGAAGAATCATCGCTCACCAAGGCGCGGGGATCGAAGGCCCGATCAACATGGTCATCTCGGGACTCCCAGTAGCATAGCATCCAAGAGCCGCTTCTCCCGGCTTCCGCGAGGATAAAGGGCGGAAAGCGCGTTGGCGAGACGCAGGAAGTCGGGTCCACGATCCATTTCGGCGTCGATCAGCCGGCGCAGCGCGTTGGCGTGCCCGCTAGCCTGAAGAAGCATGGCCGCATGTACGCGGTCGAGCGTGGTCGTCTCGTGTGTTCGGAGTTCGCCGTCGCGCTCGCGCTGCCGTCCGCCTCGCGGACCAATGGGCGTCGGCGTCGTGTCGACGTCCGGAAAGAGCGCGCCTTGCGGATCTACGGTCGCATCGCCCTCGATCCTCTGCGCCGCCATGCGAGCACCGTCTTCGCCGAACAACTCCCTGGCACGTTCCGACACAGGTAGCAGTCGTACCACGCCCTTCTTCTGTCCGACGATGCGGTCGTTCCAGCGGTCAAGGTCGATTCCCATAGGCTGCGCGAAGCGGCGCACGACGTCGTAGGGAAGGGTGAAGCCTCGCGCCGCAGCCGTCGCTACAGCTTCCGTGTCCTCCGTCTCCTTCTTGCCGTTGGACGGGGGCAGATCCGTGCTCTGGAGTGTCCACAGAAAGAGTGCGGTCAGCCGGGCATCCTCCTCAAGCGCCCCGGCCAATCCGTTACTCCCGAACTCCTGTCGCCCACCAAGCACTTGACCTAGTGCGGCGCGGCCGACCACCTCCCAGACCTTCTCCAAGTACTCGGGGAGATCGACGGTGCGGCCTTCGGCCGTTTCGACCCGGCGGTAGCGGCTGAAGATCTCCAGCGCCGGACCGATACACGCGAAGACCAGATCGGCACCACGGATGCCTTCGCCCTGCAGACGCTCGATCCAATCCGCCACACGGATCGGTAGATCTTCGAGCACATCGGCCCAGTCTCCGACCGAGGCATCGTCGGGCCTAGGCCGGCAGATGAGATGAACGCTCGTGGCCAGAGCAGCAGAGTCTCGTGCTCGAATCCGATGGGGCATCTCAGTGGCGATGGGCCAGGACCCGGTGATCGTCCATCCACCGCGAATCATGCCGGAAAGCAGCGCCTCCCACCCCTCGGTGGTCTTATGGGCGAAGACCACCGAGCCCACGCCGTCCTCGCGCAGGATCCGGCGGTGCTCGGCGAAAGCCTTCGCCATCGTTTCCTCGAACCACACGCGGTCCTTCGATCGACCGCCAGCTTGCTTGGTCTCGTCCTGAACAACCTCGTCAATCTTCGGCGAAAGCGGATTGTCGCGATCAAATGGGTCCCATGCTCCCGGTTGATTCGATGGCGTACGCTTCATCCACACGAGAAAGACGTCCGATAGATCGGAGTACGGAATCGCGTTGTAATACGGTGGATCTGTGAAGTAGACAGCCGAGGAGGAGTCCGGCAGAGGTGAATCCTGCGCCCTGGCCTGCATGACTTGGCCATTCGAAGCGCCGTTCACATGCGCTGACACGATTCCTGCTGCGAGGTTGGCAGTACACTTATGCAACGAGCCGCTCGACTCGCTGGTGACACAGCCTTCGACAAAATCCCAGCCCGGCTTGACTCGGCCGAGCTTGAATACGGCCGATGGACACTCTTGTCCCGGCATCCAGTCACAAAGTGTGTTTCCGAGATCGACGAGCTTCCCGATCGCTAGCAGAGAAGCGTCGGTATCGGCCAGCGTTGTCGAAGACGTCTGCGAGACCAACGTCGACAGGGCGGCCTTCTGCCTCGCCGTGAACAGGTCGCCCCATTTAAGCATCCCGTAGCGCTGGACTCGGAATCCGAGGGTGCCGATGGGAGGCAAGGGTTCATCCGGAACCGGACAGAGGGCCTGCTTTCCTCCGGCCGCCCACTCGTCCAGCATGCGCCGTACCCGCCCCTGCGCCCTCCTCACTGCGGCGTAGTCCGCATCGGTCGGCAGCCTGTAGTGTCGTCCCCGCTCACCCGGCCGAAGGGTCACCACGGCCGTCATGCGCGCGCCGCCGATCCGGTGCCCGTCGTGATCGAAGATCACGTCTGCGCCGCCGCGTTGGGCGGTCAATTGCGCGCGCACACGATCTGGAGGCAAAACCCCACCGCAACACAGGCACGTCGCCTTTGCGCGCACCACGGTCCCGCCGCGCACCTCTGCGTCTGTCTTAGGCTCGAACACTTCGAACGCGACCGCGGGCGCGACTCCCTTATCGTGCGTGACCAGCGGCTTCAACGCCCGTCGACGCGTCTTCTTCTTACAGAGCCAGAAGGAGCGCATCAGCGGGATCTCTGCGCCGCACTCCGGGGTCTCGCAGCGCACGGTGCGCGCCCACAGGTACGCGATTGGCGTTGCGCCATCCGGGTCCGTGGGATAGAGGTCGGAGAGTTCCTCCTCTGCTTGCCGTTTGATATCCGCGCCAACTCTCCGCAACTCGTCCGCCAACTCGGGGCCGTGACGGGGGATGTCCTCCAGCAGCACCTTGAGGATGAGGCACGCCACGGGGTTTAGGTCACTGGCGAATGCCTCGCAGCCGAGCCGTAACGCCTCCAGCGGAATCGAGCCACCCCCCGCGAACGGATCTACGACAAGCGGCGCTTGGTCGCCGTGCGCGGCCTTCACCAGGTTCCGTGCCACCCGCACGTACGTCGCCTCGGCCGCCAGATCCCAGTTTGCGAACGTTCCGATGAACCACAGCAGTGCCTTGCGAAGTTCGGCATCCGTCCGCGGCGGTTGCCGAACCTCACGGAGGATGCCGCAAGCGCGCTTCTTGAACTCTTCCGGGCAATGTTCGTCGCAGGGGTCGGGCAGCAGAAGCGCCAGGAGCACGGCGCGAGAAGAGGCCAGCGGTCTCCGCGCCCACCACTGGTGGAGGGTGGACGGGTGCCCGTGCCGAATCGACTTTTCTCGCACCGCATGCCGGGAGACCTCCGCGATCGGAAAATCCACCTCCGCGAGCCGCTTACACTCCTTGGGGATCACCGGCCGGTTAGCCTTCCTCTCCGCGTTCGTGGAGCTTCAGCGGTTGCGTCAGAGCATCCACCGTGAGGTAGTAATGCTGCACCTTGCGGACCTCGTTCCATGGTTGCCCGGCCGGGTCGAAGATTGGGTCTTCGAGCTTCGGTTCTCCAGCGCAGTTCGTTACCACGTACAGCCAATAGCAGTCCCGCCGGTCCTCGGCCACGCGCCGCTCGTTGGGCGTGAGGAGGATCGTGCCCTCTCGCGCGGCGAGGCCCTTGATCTCGATGAGGCGGAGTTCGCCCGATTCGGGATCGAAGCTGGTTATGTCATAGCCGAGATTCTTCTCGTGCACATCGGCGACCTTGCAGCCTCGCGCGGCCTCGTAGGCCATGACCGTCCGCATGGCGGTCATTTCAGTCTCGGGGTTGGGACGCAGGCGGCGCACTTCAGGCGACTCGCGCTCTGGATGCGGCAGCACGAGGGCGCTTGCCAGACGTTCGACTCCTTGCAGCGTCACGGCGCGCTGCCGCTTCAACTCCTCCCGCCGCCGTTCGCGGCGTGCCGCCACCTCGGCGTGACGGGTCTCCGCTTGCGCAAGTCGTCCCGCGGCGCCGGTGCCGCCCTTCTCGACCTCCTCGGCTGCCCTCCCGATCTCGTCGTCGAGGCGCTGCAGCACTTGAGTGAGCGACAGCTCGACGTGTTCGGCCACGCGATCGACCTGCTCCAGGCGTTCCGCCCGGATTTCCTTGATGAATGGCATGAGGGCGTGTTCGTGGAGCCACTCGTCGGGGTGGGGAAGGGTCGCTTCGGGCGGCGGGTCGTCCGGCGCAGGGGCGGGGCTGAGATTCCCCAGGATGTCCGCTTCGCGCAGGCTTTGGGAGTCGTCGCCCGCGGACTCGACCGTGAAGAGTCGCTCGTGGATGACGTTCCCGAGCCCGTCCACAGCCCGCGCCCGGTAGAAGTCGAGACGCGCCGGCGCATCGTGCTCCAGGGAATGAAAGCAGGCCCCCGCCGCGAACGCGTCTCGCGAACCGTCGGAGGCGTTTCGGCGCAGGGCCTCGAACAGCGGGTGTCCCGGGGTGATCCATTCGAGATGGTTTTCGTCGGCCGTCTCCCGGTCTGTCGACAGTCGCGGATAGCGGATGGAAAGTTCCTGCAGCTTCCAGTCCGGGTCCCGCTCGTATCTCTTTAGCCGCAAAGGGGTGCGGCCGGGCTCGAACGCGTGGGGCAAGCGCAGGGGCTTCAGCTCCAGACCGGCCTCGCGAGCCGCGTCACCCATGAACCGAGCGATGGTCTCCGGCACGACCCGGCGCTCTCGGGCGCGGGCCCGGCGTTCGGCGAGCATGTCGAGGTTGAGTTTCTTGGCAGCGAGCCCCTCGAGCGCCGTCTGGCAGATGTCGCGGAAGCGGCCCTCGTCCACGTTCCGCAGGAGACGCTCCTCAAGATCCTCATCGCCGAGTCGGCCCGCGTAGTAGTCGCGCAGCACGCGCTCGACATGTGCGGACGGCAGCACCTCGCCCACCACGTTGAACACCGCGTCGTCGTCGAGCGCATCGCGGATCGTCTGAAGCTTGCTCAGCAGACGCTCCAGCACCCGGCCCTCGATCGTGTTGGTGGCGACGAAGTTGAAGATGAGACAATCGTGCCGCTGTCCGTAGCGGTGGATGCGCCCCATGCGCTGCTCGAGCCGGTTCGGGTTCCACGGAATGTCGTAGTTGAACAGGATGTGGCAGCACTGGAGGTTGATGCCCTCGCCGGCCGCCTCGGTAGCCACGAGCACCTGGATCGCCCCCTCTCGAAACTGCTGTTCGGCGTGGAGCCGGCTACCCGGTTCGTCGCGCGACCCCGGCCGCATCTGTCCATGGATGCAGCCGACGCTGAAGCCCCAGGCCTTGAGTCGGTCCATGAGGTAGTCGAGCGTGTCCCTGAACTCCGTGAAGATGAGCAGTCGCTGGTCCGGGCGGTCGAAGAATCCCTCCTCCCGCAGAAGGCGCTCCAGCTGCGCGAGCTTCGCCTCGCGTCCGGCGGCCTCCACGCCCTTCGCCTCTTCGGCAAGTTCCCGCAGTTCGGCGATCTCGGCCTGTACGTCCTCTTCGTTCCCCGCAAGCGTGACGGCATCCAGCAGCCGTTCCAGCCGCTCCCGCTCCGCATCCTCGAACTCCTCGAGTTCCTCGATGTTAGGAAGGTCGGGAGGGGCTGTCCGCAACAGTTCGCGGGCGTTCTGGAGACCCGTCTCCAGGCGGTTTGCGCGGTTCTCGAGCGAGCGGCGCATGGCGTGCGTGCTCGACGCGAGTCGCCGCTGGTACAGCGACATCAGGAATCCGACCGCCCGGGCCCGGGGGTCGCCGGTCCGCTCCGCCGCGCGCACGCTCTGCCGCTTAACAAACTTCGTCACGCGGTCGTAGAGATCCCACTCCGCGTCGTCGATCGTGAAGTTCGCCGTGCGCGGGATGCGCTTCGTGAACACGGGCTTCGCCGTCCAGGTGCCGTCGTCCTCGCGCTCCGGGAAGTAGACCATCGCCTCCTTCGTCCGGCGCAGGTAGAAGGGTGCGCTCCGTCGGTTCATGGCTTCGCGGATCGAGGTGACGTCCGCGTATGCGTCCCGGTCGAGCAACTGCAGAAAGAGCGTGAAGTTCTCGGGATCGCCCCGATGCGGCGTAGCCGTGAGCAGGAGCATGTGGTCCGCGTTGTCGCGCAGCAGTTCGCCCAGCTTGTACCGCAGGCTCTTATGGCTCTCGTCCCGCGCCGACATCCGGTGCGCCTCGTCGACGATCACGAGGTCCCACCGCACCTGCGCGAGGCCCGGCAGGATATCGTCACGCTTGGCGAGGTCCAGCGACGTGATGACCTGCTTCTGCTCCAGCCACTGGTTGACGCCGAACTGCCCCCGGATATCCGCTCCCTTGAGCACGAGGAACTGCTCGTCGAACTTCTCCCTCAACTCGCGCTGCCACTGGAACGACAGGTTCGCGGGACACACGACGAGGATCCGCTCGACGAGCCCCCGCAGCTTGAGTTCGCGGATGAGAAGGCCCGCCATGATGGTCTTCCCCGCACCTGCATCGTCGGCGAGCAGAAAGCGGACGCTGGGGAGCTTCACAAGATGCTCGTAGACGGCCTCGAGCTGGTGCGGCAGCGGGTCCACGCGGGAGATCGAAAGGCCGAAGTACGGGTCGAACTCGTACGCGATGCCGAGCGCGTACGCCTGGAGCCCGAGGCGTAGCAGCCTCCCGTCGCCATCGAAAGTCGGCGAGGTGTCCGAAACGGACAGCGCCGCGAGATCCTCGGCCGTCAGAGTGGCCCTGCGAAACCGTTCGGAATGCACGCCGACCAGCCCAGCCACCCAAAGCCCAGCGCCGTTCGGCTGGACGGTCTCCACCCGCATCGGCTCGGTGAACAGCGCTCCCGTCAGAATCTGTCCGGCTTTCAACGGCGTTACGTCACTCAAATCACCTCCCAACGGCAGCGGCAGATGGCCGCAAGTCGGCTTGGTAAATAGCGCCGCCGCCGGCCGACGGCGACCCATCGGGGAGGTCGCGCCCTTATCCGAGTCCGCCTACGCCAACCAACTCCTGGACTGCAGTTCGGAAACCCGCCTTCACGTTGTCGATGTCACGTCGGTGGGCGATGAAACGGCGCACGTGGGCCGAATTGTCACCGAGGCTCTTGACCTCAGACAGCGCTCTTCTGGTTACCCTGCTGAGGTTCCACGCGGGCTCGCCGGTCACCTTTCCGACCAATCGTTCGAGCGGCAGGAAGTTTCCTGAAGTGTCCTGGATCTTGTCGGCCATCTGTCGCTCCTCAAACACCTCGATGATGAGGCTCTCGAGGAGACGTCGCATCATGACGGCACACGCATCATACCAGCCGTGCTCATACGAGCCGTTGATCTGATGAGTGAGCGTTTCCAGATAGCTTCGCGTCCCGCGCACCACCGAGAATGGAAGAACCCGCTGGGTCGTGGAGGCCGTCCCCTGCTCCGGCGGCAGCCGCAACTCATGCGTGTCAGCTGCAAGGCTCTTCAAGAGGGCAAGCCCCGCCTTGGCAGCCTCGGAGTTACTGCCCTTCATCACTACGACGTCGGTAGATGTGCTTGGCCATGCTCGCGAAGATCTGGTCGATCTGATCGGGCGTGACGCTCGCATCGATCCGGATCTCGAGATTGAGACGCACTTCCGGCATTTCCGGGTCTGGAAGAGCAGGAGAAGGGCTCTGCTTCGGTTGCGAGCGTTGCTTCTTCTCAGGCGCGGCGGAAGCAGGCTGCTTCTTGTTGGGTCGTGACCGCGACGGCTCCTTTTGCTTACGACTGGTCTGCTTCTGTCCGGCTGACGGATCCGCGTCGGTGAGCAGGGAGTACAAGGACGCCATCTTCCTGGCTGCGCTCTGACCGCAGCCCGTGGTGCGCATGAACCACCCCTGTGCCGCATCTCCTGCACCGGAGGTATCCGGAACCGCGTCCCGCAGTTCTTGCGGGTAGACCTCTTCCCGGATTTCCTTGCAGACCTCGGCATAGAGTTCATCGTCGCGCCAGCCGTTAGCGCGCGGCGTCGGGGTTCCGTCCTTGTCGACGAGACCTACGGCGCGCAGACCGATAAGCACGTTCGCCTCCGCGGACCTCTCTTGGACCCCCAGCACCGTGGCCAAGTAGCGGGCGGTCACTTGAGCCGGAACGGACTGGCGAAACTGCTTACGCAGCCTCCACCACGCCTTCTGGCTGATTACGGGATACGTACGTCGGGTCGACTCCATGGAAACTGCTACCTTTCTTCTGAACCAAACGAGGTGAATCCCCACATATTGTAGGGAGGGGGCTTGAACTATACTATATATTGTGGTTGAGGTCAAAAATTCATGATCGGGATGGGAGGAGGGCGACGTGGAGAAGGATCAGATCATTGAAGGGTACAGGAATGTCGCTACGGACCTTGTGATCTGGCTAACGACGGATCATCCCGACGTTGCCCGACATATCCTTGGCCACCTCGAAGAAGCGCATCAGACGGAGTTGGAGAGGCCCGAAAGCGGTATACGCCAGGGACGCCTCGTTCTCTCTGAACACCTCATGCGGGTGTTGAAGGCAGGGGTTTGAATCGTCGACGGGGGCCCACGAGAGGAGCTCCCGCCACAACATCCACGCACCGTTGAGGATGCGTTGATGGCCCCGCGCATCATCGGTTCAGGGTTGGATCGGAGCCGAGCGCGGAGCTATGATGTGCGAACCATGCAACTTACCGAAGTCACCTGGCGGGACGCGCAGCGGATGCCCGACGACGGCAATCGCTACGAGGCGATCGGCGGGGTCCTGCACGTGACCGCCGCTCCCAGGTGGCGACACCAGGTGGTCGGCGCGCGACTCCTGAGGAAGCTGTGCGAGTTGTTGGAGGATCCCGGACACGGCGAGGTCGTGCCCACGCCCGGCGTCGAGTTCCCCGCGACCGGCGAGGGCGTGCAGCCGGACATCCTCTTCGTCTCCAACGAGCGGCGCCACATCGTCGAGGAGGCGGGACTCGTGGGGGCGCCCGACCTCGTCGTGGAGGTCCTCTCTCCCTCCACCGCCAAGCGCGACCGCGGCGTGAAGCGGCGGCTCTACGAGCGCCAGGGCGTGCGCGAGTACTGGATCGTGGATCTCGCCGAGAACCGGGTCGACGTGTACCGCTTCGGCTCGGGAACCGCGGCGGAACCGGACGTGAGCCTCAGGCCCGAGCGCTTCCGCCGCCTGCTCCCCGTCCGCCTCGGCGACACGCAGGTCGGCACGATCGACCTTTCCGCCATCTTCGCCCCGGGATTCGGCGAGCCCCCCGGCTGACCAGGCGGATCTCCCGAGGCCAGACGCAACATCTTCCACGAAGGCACTTATTCGGCGTCTTGCCGAATCACCCGTTGAGTTCTGTCCGAATCACCCGCTGGAGATTCTATTTCAGGCGTCACCAGGTCGTTTCGTAGCGGGCGGGGGCGAGGTTCCAGGTTTCGCCGTAGACGTGCAGGCGGTGGGTCGGCCCATCGGGGCCCACGATCGGCCCCCCGGCGTGGGCCCATGAGAGGAGGCTCCCGCGCAGGTTGAGGACGCGGCGGCCCTGCTCGTTCTGCCGCTCCGCGTACTCGGAACTCCGGTGGCCGATCGTGCAGTACGCCACGACGGTGAGGTCCGAGTAGCGGCCGGGGTCCTGCTCGAACTCCTCGGAGGTGATGGAGCCGGGAATCCAGGAGACCTCGCGCTCGCGGGGCGCCCGGGCGTCGACGAGCACGACGCTTCCGGTCTCGAGCAGCCGCCCCACGTCCTCCACGGAGACGGCTTCCACCTCCGGAAAGCGGCGTTCGACTTCCTCCACCATCTCTTCCACGCGTGCGAGCTTGTCGGCGTCGGACAGGTCCGCGGGCGGCGGCTGGCCGGTACAACCGGTGGCCGCGAGGAGAGCGAGGGCCGGCGCCAGAACCAGAAGGGTCGGCGCCGGAACCGGAACTGTCTTGTGTCGTTTCATCGTCTTTCTCACGGACAGATCGTCGTTCTGTCGGACGGGCCGCTCACGCGGCGCGGGCGGTCGCGATCCCCTCGGCCAGCGCGTCGACGAGCCGGGGAATCGAGTGCGCCGGCGTCGCGCACAACGCGATCCGTACCGCACCCTCCATCGGGACCACGTACACCCCGGCATCGCGCATGGTTGCGGCCGTCACCTCCGCGTCCGGCGTGAACACCGACACGAAGAAGCCGCCCTCGTAGCGGGGATACGACAGCCCGGCCCTCCCCGCCAGTTCGTTGAACACCTCGACGCGCTCGTTGAGGAGGGCGATCATCCCCGCGCGCTCCTCCTCCGTGCGCCGGCGCAGCTCCGGATCCGTGAGGAGTTCGGTGGCGCCGAGCAGTCCGAGGTGGTTGCAGTTCGACCACGTGGCGCGGCACGAGAAGCCGAGCGCGTTCGAGATGCGCTGCCGCTCCTCCGCCTCCCGGTGAAGCGCCACCAGCGCCCCCACCCGCGCGCCGTAGAGGGCGAACGACTTCGACACGGTCCAGCCCACGAGAACCGTCGCGGACTCCATCATCCGCGGGATATGGCTGAGCCAGCGGTTCGATCCCTCATCCCCGAACTTCGCGTAGGCATGGTCGAGGAGGAACGCGACGGGACCCCGCCGGCCGACCTCCCGCACGATCTCCGCCACGGCCTCCCACTCCGACTCGTCGAGCGAATAGCCGGTGGGGTTGTTGCAGGGGAAGTTGAAGAGGACGAGCGACCGCCCCTGCCGCTCGATCTGGCCCTCGAGCCCCGCCCGGAACGCCTCGACATCGAGGCGGATCCCGGCGTCGAACATGTTGAAGGTCTCGACCGCGCGTCCCGAATGGGTCGAGATCGTGTGGTACGGACCCCAGTAGTAGCTGGGCGTGAGCGCCGCCTGCCCGGGCTCGAGGAAGTTCAGGATCGCGTGGTGGATCGCTCCGGTGCTCCCCGGCGTGGCGACGGCCACCGCCTGCTCGGCCAGCCGGCCCTCCCCGCACAGGTCCGCGATCACCGCGGCCAGGTACGGAGGGTCTCCGGAGATCGGCGCATAGCCGGCGGCGCGCGCGTGCGGCACGCGTCCCAGCGCCTCGGCGGCCGCGGGCATCACGGCGAGGGTCCCGTCGTCGTTCATCAGCGCCCCGAGCGTCGAGTTCAGGATCGACTCGCCCGCCGCGGCCCGCCGCACCGCCTCCCCGTGCAGAGCGAAGATCGGGTCGTTGCCCTCGCGCGCCGCCGCCTCGGGAATGAGGCTGCCGGAAGAACCCGAAAGGGTCGTCATCGTCGTCGTCATCCTCCGCTACCGGACCTTGTTGGAGAAGTTGCCGTGCACGCTGTACCGGGCGATGGCGCCGTCCTCCCGGTGGAAGATGTACGCCTCTCCCGGCTCGCCGTCGTCCCGGATGCGCCGGAAGGTATCGCCGCTCTCGTGCCGCAGCTTCGTCATTCCCTCGACCGGATCGTTGCTGGGAAGGCCGAGCGCCACGAGCCCATCGTCCCACCGGAGGATGACCGTCTCTCCCCACGTGGACTGGTACAGTCCTTCGTACTCCGCCAGGGAGGCCGGGCGCGCGGTCCCGCCGTCGGGATCGCCCCGGATCTCCTCGAGGGCCGCGCCGAGCGTGGCCATCATCTTCGTCCACACGTCGGTGGGATTGGCGAGGGCGTTCATCATCACGACTCCCGCCAGCTTCTTCGCCGGAAGGAGCTGGAAGGTCGAGCGGAAGCCCGGGCAGCTGCCGCCGTGGCCCACCGCGCGCTCCCCGTCGCGGCGCGAGACCGCGAACCCGAGCCCCCACATCGTGTCGAAGTCGGGGTCCACCCAGTGCACGCGGTGCATCTCCCTCAGCGTGTTGACGTCGAGGATCTCCGTCCCGCCGTCCTCCAGCAGGCGGAATTGCCACGAGGCGAGGCGCGCCAGGTCCTCCACGGTGGAGGCGAACCCCGCCGCGGAAGCCATCCCCAGCGCCTGGAAGAAGGGGGCCTCGGCCCGCTGGCCGTCCCGCTCGAGCCGCGAGTACCCGGTGGCGTAGCGCCCCCCTCTGTGCTCGACGGGAATGTCCGTGTACGTGTCGGACATCCCCAGCGGCTCCAGGATCCGGCTCCGGATGTACTCGTCGTATCCCAACCCGGAAGCCTGCTCGATCAGCTGCCCCGCCAGCGCCATCCCCAGGTTCGAGTACTGGAAGTAGCGGCGGCCGGGATAGAGCGTCTCCTGCTCCGCGAGACCCTCGACGATCTCATCCCGCGTCGGGAAGGGATGGTCGGGGCCCGTCCAGTAGGGGTGCGCCGATTCGCGCGGGAGCCCCGAGGAGTGGGTGAGGATCCCCTCCACGTTCACGTTCGGACCGTCGGGAAACACCTGCTCGAGGTCGTACCACGGAAGGTGCGCGGAGACGGGATCGTCGAGATCCAGCTTGCCCTCGTCGCGCTGCTGCATCACGCCGATGGAGGTGAAGAGCTTCGAGATCGAGCACACCGAATACATCGTCGACGGCGTGGCCGGGACCCCGGTCTCCTTGTGCGCGTACCCGTAGCCGCGGGACCAGACGAGATCCTGGTCGTGCACGAGCGCCGCGGACACGCCGGGGATCTTCTCGTACGCCATCTTCGCGTCGAGCCACGCATCGAACAGCGCCACCGCCTGCTCGAAGCGGGGATCGTTCACGGGATCGCCGTTCCCCTGCGCGCACCCGGACACGGGGGTCGCGAGAACGACGGCGACGACGAAGGGGATGGCGCGACGCCATGGACGGCCTCGGGACGGACGGATCATGAGGCGCCTCCTTGAGGACGGGGTTGGAATCGGACTTGAGCCGTCGCTCAACTCTGGCGCGAACGCGGGGGGCGCGCCACCCTTCGGCATGGCTCTTCCACCTGTCTTCCACCCGCACGAAAGGACCGAGACATGCGGAGACTTGTCCTGGCCGCGGCCCTCGCGTTGGGCCTGGCCGGAACGCTCGCCATCGGAGGCGCGGCCCCGGTGAGCGCGCAGGACTCGCAACTGCTCGCCGTGGGCGAGATGGCGCCGGACTTCGCGCTGCCGGGCGCGACGCGGTACGGGGCCCTGGAGAACCCGATCCGCCTCAGCGACTACCGGGGTGAGACCGTCGTCCTCGCCTTCTTCTTCAGAGTCAGGACGCGTGGCTGAACGGTTCAGATGAGAGCGTACCGTGATCAGTACGCAAGTCTGTTCAACGAGGGCCGGAACGTGGTCCTCGTCGGCATCTCGAACGACCCGGTCGACGAACTCGCCTCATGGCTGAAGGACGAGGACTTCCCCTTCCTGTTTGGTAGCGACGCGGACAACGACGGGGGGACGTACGTCGCCTTCGGCGGAGGATTGAGAGACAGCAACGCGGTGGACAGCCGCGCCGTGATCGTGGTGGGGCCCGACGGGCGCGTGGCGGGCGTGATCCCGAGCTTCAACCAGGTCGACCCCGCCGCCTACGACGAACTCGCCGCCATCATCGACGAGGTGACCCCGGAGCCCGAGGACCCGTAGGCTTCGGAGCTAGCCTCCTCCCGCTTGCTGCGCGGCGAGGATTCCGGTGACGGCCTCGACGAGGTCCTGGTCGGGGCCGACGCCGGTGTAGGCCACCTTCCCTTCCCCGTCGAGGATCACGACGATCGAGGTCGTGGTCGCCGAGTAGGCGCGCACCGCGGCGCCGTCCGCATCCCACAGGTAGGGGTATTCCGCCCCGTGCGCCTCCGCGTGGCGCCGGACGCGGCGCAGCGATTGAGCTACCGCGACCGCCACCGCGACGACGTTCACGCGGTCGCCGAAATCCGCCTGAACCCGGTCGATTTCGGGTTGCAGCCCCTCGCACTGCTCGCACCACGCGGCCCAGAACTCGAACAGCGCCGGCTTGCCATTGGCGTAGTCGAGAAGCTGGACCTCGTTGCCGTCCAGATCCTGCAGCGTGGCGTCCGGACCCTGCGTCCCGGGGGCGAGGCTCACCTGCCCCGCGCCCGCCTGCGCATGGAGAGGCGCCGCCACGGCGAGCGCGGCGAACGCGGCCAGCGCAGCGAACACTGTGGCCGTGGCGTGGCGGGGGATCCGTCCCCGTTTCGTGTTCACCGGTTTCGTGTTCACATGAAGTATCCCGCCCGGATGAGGTAGAACTGCGCCATCCCGATCATGATGACGGCGGCGGCCCGTTTCATCCAGATCATCCACGTCCCCGACTTCGGCAGCACGGCGAGCGTCCCCGAGAACAGCCCCACGGCGATGAGCACGGCCGTCATGCCGATGGAGAAGGTGAACAGGTAGACGAAGCCCATGAGACCCGCCTGTTCGGCGACGACCCAGGTGAGGACCACGGCGAAGGCGGGCGCCCCGCACGGCGCCGCCACGATGCCCGAGGTCGCTCCGAGGAGGAACACGGCGCGGTAGGATCCGCCGCCGCGGCTGCCCGCCCACGCGAGGAGCCGCTTCGGCACCGGGACGGGGAAGACGTCGAGCATGAACAGCGAGAAGAAGAGGAGGAGGTTTCCGGTCGCGAACAGCGCCCAGAAGCTCGCCCCGATCGACCCGAGCACGGTACCGCTGAGCCCGGCGATGACGCCGAGCACGGAATAGAGGAGCGCCAGTCCCAGGGCGTAGGTCAGCGTGAGGCCGACGGTGCGCTTTCGCGACTGGGTTTCGCCCGCCGTGCCCGAGATGACCGAGAAGGTGATCGGGATCATCGGCCAGATGCACGGGTTCGTGCTCGTGAGGACCCCCGCCGCGAAGAGCGCACCGAGCGCGAGGAACGGGTTGTCGGAAAGCGCCGGGAGGAGTCCGCCCGCCGGCTCGATCTGCAGCGCCGCGAGCGTGGCCGCCTCCACGGCTCCCGTTGCGACCGCGTCGATCACGGGACCAGCGGTTCGGTGCGCGGGGCACCGAAGACGATGACGCCGTCCTTCACGACGAGATCGATATTCCGCAGGTCGGCAATGTCGGCCAGCGGGTCTCCGTCCACGAGGATGAGGTGCGCGCGGCGTCCCGGCTCCACGGTGCCGAAGTCGTCCTCCTTCCCGAGCCAGCGCGCGCCGTTCGCCGTCGCGGCCCGCAGGATGGCGGCGTTCGGCACCCCGGCCTCGGCGTACGCCTCGAGTTCGTTGAACAGCCCCACGTTGTCCGTGCCCGCGAGGAGCGGGACGCCGGCCTCGACCGCGCGCCGGACGAATTCGCCCATGCGCTCGTACGCCTGTCCGGCCGTGTGGAACTCCTCGAGCGAGAAGCGCGAGCGGTCGCCGTCATCGACCTGCTGGATGTAGAGGGTCGGGTCGAGTGCCGTCTCGGTCTCGGCCATGAGTTCGAGGAGAGACATGACCTCGGGGCTCGCCGGATCGATCTCGCGCCAGTCGGCCTGCATGCGTCCGACCGGGTTCCGCCCGCCATCGAGCGACATGTCCCGCCCGTCAACCTGGATCTCAAGCGGGAGGAAGTCGCGCCATACCCGGATGTGGTTGAACCCGCTGATGCCGGCTTCGATCGCCTCCAGCCAGCTCGTGCGGACCCCGATGTGGCCGGTGACCGGGAGCTCCTGCACGCGCGCCTCCGCCACGATAGCCGCAAGCACGTCCGGGTCGAGGAGAAAGTACGCCTTGAGCAGATCCACGCCCTGCGCCTTCAGCGCGCGGACGAGCGCCGGAGCGGCGGCCGGGTCGTCGATGCTCACATCGACCAGGGGGTGGTAGCCGGCGGGGCCGTCGATCAGGGGGCCGGCCGTGTACACGTCGGGCCCGGCCAGCACGCCGAGACGCACCGCGTCCTTGAAGTCCATCGCGTCCTGGATCGCCGACCCGGGATCGCGGATCGCGGTGATCCCGGCGGCCAGCAGGTCGGCGCCGGCGAGGGGCTGCCAGTAGTGGTAGTGGTTGTCCATCAGGCCCGGGAGCAGCATGCGGCCGCCCCCATCGATGACCGGCGTCCCCGCCGCGACCTCGGGCGTCCCCGCCGCGACACCCGTCCGGACCTCGGCGATCCGCCCGTCCTGAACCAGGACCGCCGACGCGGGAACCGCCTCGTCGCCCGTGCCGTCGAACAGGCGGACGTTCGTGATCAGCAGGTCGTCGGCCGGATCCCCGGCCACCTCGAACCGGGCCTCGAAGGGAATCGGCGTGAACTCCCCGCTCTCCAGGTCCAGCCGCTGCATCCGCCGCCCGCCGAGGACGAGCAGCCATTCGCCGGACGGGTGGAAGGCGAGCTGCTTCTGATCGAAGGCGCTCAGGAACCGCTTCCGCCACCCCGGTACCGATGCGACGATCACGTCGTAACCGTTGTGCGTCATCACGTGCGCGCGGCGCATGCCGTCCGGGCTCCACGCGACCGCCATCTCCCGCTCCGGCGTGTCCGTGACCCGCTCGAGCGACATCTCCTCCAGGTCGAGTTCGTACAGGTCCGTGCCGTCGAAGTGCCCCGTCTCGAGGAGGATCCGACTCCCGTCCGGCGAGAGGGCGAACGACCACTCGTGCCAGCTCCGGGTGTGCGTCAACTGTTCCGCTTCGCCGCCCGCCAGCGGGATCCGCCACACGTGCGCCTCGTACTGGGAGCGGTCGTCGACGAAGAAGAGTTGGCTCCCGTCCGGATGGAACTGCATGTGCCCCACCGACCCCGGGACGCGGTGCAGGAAGCGGACGCCGCCGGTGGCCAGGTTGCGGACGAGGATGTCCGCCCCCTGGCGGGACCTTGCGGCGTAGGCGAGGAAGCGGCCGTCCGGCGACCAGGCGGGGCGCGTGTCCCACGAGGCCCCGTCGGTGAGCTGGCGCGCCGTGCCGCCTTCGGCGGGAAGCGTCCAGATCTTCCCCAGGATGGAGACGGCGATCGTCGACCCGTCCGGCGAGAAGGCGGGATCCCGGGCCCCGATGTCCACGGTCACGTGCGTCTGCGCCTGAATCGGCCCGACGCCCAACGCGAAGCCCGCCGCGAGCGCGAAACCCGCGACCACCGCGGCGAGTCCGATCTTCCGCCTGGTGCGCGCCCCGATCTCGCTCATCCCGGCAGCTCCCCGTTCAGTTCGAGATACACCCGCCGGATGGCGCGCAGCTTCTGGCTGTCCCGCAGCGACCATTCCTCGACGGTGCCGAACGAGACCGCCTCCGCCGCCTCCTCGGCGCTCAGCCCCTCGCCGTGAAGCCGCGTCGCCTCCTCCACGACGGCCCGCACCGCGTCCCGGAACGATAACAGCTCCGCCTCGAGGATCGCGGGCGACGCCATCACTCCGTGCCCAGGCACGTACACGTCCACGTCCATCTCGATCGCCCGGTCCAGCATCGCGACCCACTCGGACGGGTACGCCGAGCGCATGGCCGGGAAGATGTGCTTCAGGTACGTCTCGCTCATGAACAGCACCTTCCCCTCGGGCACGTAGACCACGAGGTCGCCGCCCGTGTGGGCGCGGCCGAGGTGGAGGAGCCGGATCTCGCGGCCGCCGAGTTCGAGTACCGTATCGGGGTCCACCAACTCCGTCGGGACGATGACCGGCGGTGCGCCTTCGGGTGGGTTGAAGTTCAACGCGGTTGCCTCCAGGAGCGCGGCCGAAGTCGGGTGCGCGAAGAAGCGCGCGCCCGGGGGGAAGGCCGAGTTCCCACCCGTGTGGTCCCCGTGGTCCGAGGCGACGACGACGTGCGTGATCGGCTGGTCGGTCAGGCCCGCGACCGTGTCGACGAGCCGCTGCGTCTCTTCGGGGTTCTCCTGCCCGTCCGCGACGAGTACCCCCTCGGGGGTGATGACGATGAGGCTCACCGTCGTGATGATTTCGCCCCCCGTCGGGTGGATCTGCTCGTACGCGTACACATCCTCCGCGACCTCGATCACCCTCGGGTAGTCGGCGTCCGTGAACCCGTGCGCGTAGGGATCCGATGTCGCCGGCCCCGCCGCGACAGCGTCGGTCGCGCCGAAATCGGCCGCGTTCGTCGCCGGGTCCGGTGAGTTGTCGTCGGTCGCCGCGCAGCCGACGAGAAGTGGAAGCGCGAGCCAAGACACCGGAGGAGAAAGCCGCCGACCCATCTTCAAGCCTCCGTGGGCGAGAGAATCCGACCCGAATCTTCTCGCCGAAAGGGAGGCGCCCGCCAGACCTGGCGTCGAGACCGGCTATCGGCTGGTCGTGCCGGCGGCGGCCGCCCCGCTTCGCGGCGACTGGGTAGTGGCGGGTCGCCGCAGCGCTTCATCGAACACGGCATCGATGTTCAGGCAGCGCTCGACGGTGTCGGCGAGGCGGTCGAGTTCGCGGTCGATCGAGCCGCCCCAGGCCGCCGCATCGGGCCGGAGACCGAGCGAGCGTAGCCAGCCCGAGCGCAGGCGGTCGTTTCTGAACGCGCCGTGGAGGTAGCATCCCCAGTGCGGGCCGTCGGCGTGCCCGAGGTCGCGCGGCCCATCGGCGAGCCACGGTCGGAACCCCGGCGCGGCTCGGGTACTCCCGTGGTGGATCTCGTAGCCGGCGACGACCTCTCCCTCCCCGCCCTCCAGCCAGCCCGGCGGTGTGGCGGTGATGCGCGCGCGCGTCCGCCGGGTCTCCTTGTCGGGGGCGAGTTCGGTGCGCACATCGAGGATGTGCAGTCCCGGCTCCTCGCCCCCACCCTCAATGCCGGCCGGGTCCGCGATTCGGCGGCCCATGATCTGGTATCCGGCGCAGAGGCCCGCCACCGGGATGCCGTCCGTCGCGAGGCCGCGGATGGCGTCCGCGAGGCCGGTGCGCTTCATCCAGCGGAGATCTTCGAGGGTGTTCCGCGAGCCCGGGAGGATGATGGCGGCAAGGCCGGGCGGGGCGGTGAGGGCGGCCAGATCGCGCGCGCGGCGGACCCAGCGCAGGCGCACGCCGGGTTCACGGCGCAGGGGGTCGAGGTCGTCCAGGTTGGAGGCGCGCGGGTAGGCGGCCGCCGCGATGGCGGGGACGTCGGCGGGTTCGGCATCGAGGGGCGGGCCACCGTCTTCTTCCGGGAGGTTGTGGTCGATCCAGGGGACGACGCCCAGGACGGGCACTCCGGTGCACTCCCGCAGAGTCTCCGGGGCGGGCGCGAGGAGTGCCGGATCGCCGCGGAAGCGGTTGAGGATGAACCCGCGGAAGAGCGCCCGGTCGGCCGCGGAGAGGAGCGCCCAGGTGCCGTAGAGGGAGGCGAAGGCGCCGCCCCGGTCGATGTCGGCGATGAGCACGACGTTCGCGGACGTGTGGCGGGCCACCGCCATGTTGACGATGTCGCTCTCGCGCAGGTTCGTCTCGGCCGGGCTGCCCGCGCCCTCGGCGATCACGAGTTCGGCGCGGTCGCGGAGGCGGGCGAGCGCCTCGGTGACGACGGGCCAGAGGCGGGACTTGCGCTCGCGCCAGGGGAGGTCGGTCGCTCCGCGGTCCATGCGTCCCAGGCGCACGACCTCGGAACGCGTGTCGGCGAGCGGCTTGAGGAGGACGGGGTTCATGTCGACGTGCGGATCCAGACCCGCGGCCCGCGCCTGCAGCGCCTGCGCCCGCCCGATCTCGCCGCCGTCGGCCGTGACCGCGGCGTTGTTCGACATGTTCTGGCCCTTGAAGGGAGCGACGGCGATCCCGCGGCGGCGGGCGAGCCGGCAGAAGGCCGCCGTGAGCAGCGACTTGCCGACGCCCGAGCCCGTGCCCTGCAGCATGAGGACGGGTGCGCTCACAGCTCCAGCCCGGGCTGCGCCCCGATGCCGCGCGTCCGATAGGGGTGCTTGACGTCCTTCATCTCGGTGACGAGATCGGCGAACTCGATGAGTTCGGGCGTGGCCATGCGTCCGGTGATGATCACGTGCGTCCCGGCCGGACGATCGCGGATCGCGGGCAGCACCTCGTCGTGGTCCAGCCAGCCGTATGCGAGAGGGTAGGTCAACTCGTCAAAGATCACGATGTCGTAGCGCCCGGAGTCGAGAACCTCCCGGCACTGCGCCCAGCACTCGCGCGCCAGCGCGCGGTCCTCCTCGATGCGCTCGCTCAGCCAGGTGAAGCCCGCGCCCATCGGCACGATCTCGACCCCGAGCTTCTCGGCGGCGATGTGCTCGCCCCGCTTCACTCCTTCCGTCTTGAGGAACTGCATCATGGCCACGGTCATGTCACGGCCGCGGGCGCGCAGCAGCGTGCCGAGCGCGGCCGTCGTCTTCCCCTTTCCGTCGCCGGTGTTGAGGATGACGAGTCCGGTACGCCTCTCGCGCGGCGGGACGCGGTAGGGCCCGGGTGTCCTCTGCTTCGGCACGGGAGCCTTCGGATGCCGGTCGCCCCGGTCGCCGGTCGAGCACCTCGGATCGGCGGTGTCCCGGGGCGCGGGGCGGCAGCGTGGGCGGCGGAGGTCCGAACTCCGCTCGTCGTCCTGGGTCACTAGGGTCCTCCTGCGGTTGTGTGTGCGGCGATCCCGTCCGGAGCGGCGATCCCGTCCGGAGCGGCGATCCCGTCCGGAGCGGCGATCTCGTCGAGCGCGGCGAGGAAGCGCTCCTCCTCGGCGCGCCGCCGAACCGAGACACGAATGTGCCCGGAGAGCCCGAAGGAGGCCGCGTGACGCACGCGGACGCCCCGAAACCTGAGGGCGTGTGCGGTGGCGGCCGCATCGGGGACCGCCGCGAGGATGAAGCCGGTCGCGGAGGAGCCCGGACGCCACCCGCGGCGGGCGAGCGCCGCGGACAGAGTCCGGCGCCGTGCGGCGATGCGGATGAGGCTGTCCTCGAGTCGGGTGAGGGCGCGCGGGGCAAGCGCCGCCCGGAGCGCGGCCTGGGCGACCGAGGACACGGACCAGGGTGGCGCGGCATGGGCAAGGGGCTGGAGGATCCCGGGCGCCGCGACCGCGGCGGCGAGACGCAGCCCGGGCACACCAAGATCCTTGGTGAAGGAGCGCAGGTGCAGGACCCGGTCGTCGCCGGGAAGATGGGGTGGCGCGAAGCGCCCCTCCGCGAAGGAGCGGTAGGACTCGTCGATCACCAGGAGCGTCCCGGCGGGCATCCGGTCCGCGAGCCGGGCGACGCTCGCGTCGGAGAGTGCTTCGCCGGTGGGGTTGTTGGGAGTGCAGAGGAAAGCGACCGGCGGCCGGAGCCGCGCAACGCGGTCGGAGAACCGTTCGAGCGGCAGCGTGAAATACGGAGCATCTCCCCGCACCTCGTGGACCTCCCCGCCCTGGACCGCCACGGCGCGGCGGTACTCGCCGAAGGTGGGGCCGCAGACCACCGCCGGGTCTCCGGGTCGAATCCAGCAGCGGGCGATCCGGTAGATGAGTTCGGAGGCTCCGGGCGCGAGCAGGATGCGTCCGGCGTCGAGTTCCCAGACGCCGGCGAGCCGCGCGCGCGCCCTGCTCGAAGCCGGATCGGGATAGGCATCGATCGGGGCGCCGGCTACGGCCCGGCGCACGGCCTCGTCCGGCAGGTACGGGTTGACGTTGGTGCTGAGGTCGGCGGTCACGGAGGGATATTCCACGTCCTGCTCGTACCCCGGCCCGCCGTGGAACTCCGGCGGCACCTCGGCTAGGCTGGGGTCGGGGCGCGGAGGACGCCAGTTGCCGGGCGGGGCGTCGTTCTTCATGAGCGGCATGCTCCCGCGACCACGACCAGCCCGACGCCCAGCCAGGCGGCGCGGCGGATCAGAGTGGCGGCCGCGTCGATGTCGCCGGCGTCCGGTCGAGCGCCCGCGGCGTTCAGCGTGTAGACGCCGGGCTTCTGGAGCCGGACTCCCAGGGCGAGCGCGGCGGCGGCCATCGGCCACCCGGCGTTGGGCCCCGCCGCGCGCGACGCTTCACGCGGGAGGAGACGCAAGACTCCGTCGGGCACCGGACGGATCCCGTCACGGCGGAGCGGTTGAGACCCCGCGGCCATCACGATCAGGACGGCCGCCAGCCGGGCCGGTACGAAGTTGAGGAGGTCGTCGGCACGCGCCGCCGGCTTCCCGTACCAGATCAGGTCGGGAGTTCGGTAGCCGAACATCGCGTCGGCGGTGTTGACGACCCGGTAGACCCAAGCCCCCGGCAGGCCGGCCGCAAGGTAGGCGCAAGCGGGCGCCACCACCGAGTCGCAGAGGTTTTCCGCCATCGACTCGATCGCCGCGGAGGCGCAGTGAGATGCGTCGAGCGCGCTCGTGTCCCGGCTGACCAGGTCCCACGCCAGGTGGCGTCTCGCTCCGTCGAGGTCTCCGGCCCCGAGCGCGGCGGCCACCCGTTCTCCCGCCTCGGCGAGCGGTTCGAGGGCGAGGGCCGGATGCAGGAGCAGAGCTTCGGTCCCTGCCGCCAGGAGGGTGGCGGGCAGCCCGGACCCGGAGGACGGTCGAGAGGAGCGCCCAGGGCGCGCCGTCAGGGGACGCGAGGCCGCGGCGGCGATGCCCGACACCACCGCCAGCGCCGCTGCCCCTTCGACGAGACTTCCCAGCGGTCCCCGGCTGCGCCGCAGTCGGCGCGCACCGCCCAGCAGCCCTCCGATCGCCCGCACCGGATGAAGGCGAGGCTGGCCCAGGACCCGATCGAGGACGAGGGCGCCCACCAGGCTCAGCGCCACGGGGCGTGCGGCCCGCCGCCACGCGCTCACGGGTCTTCCTTCCTGAGCGGGACAGTCTGCGGTGCGCCGGTGTCGCTCCCGGGTCCGGGGTGCGGCACGACTCTGAGCGGCCAGTCGTAGACCGCCTCCAGCGACTCTCGCGACAGCGTTTCATCCGGGGCGCCCCGGGCCCGCGCGCGCCCGCGGTCGAGCAGCAGCAGCCGGTCGGCGAACCGGGCGGCCAGGTTGAGGTCGTGCGTGATGACCAGCACGCCGAGGCCCGCACCCCGGAGTTCGCGCAGCAGGTGGAAGAGCTCCATGCGGTAGCGGAGGTCGAGTCCGGCAGTGGGTTCGTCGAGGAGGAGGACCGGCGCCTCCTGGGCAAGCGCGCGAGCGATGCGCGCCCGCTGCCGCTCGCCGCCGGAGAGTTCGCCCAGGTGGCGGTCCGCGAACTCCGCGACCGCGCAGCGCGCCATCGCATCTTCCACCACCGCGCGGTCCCCGTCGCCGGAGCGCTCCCACGGGCCGAGGTGCGCGTATCGTCCCATCCCCACCATCTCCCGCACCGTGACCGGGAAGGGGGAGGACTCGGACTGCGGCACCACAGCGATCGCAAGGGCACGGTCCCGGTCGCCCAGGTCGGACAGTGCGCGGTCGTCGAGCGTCACTCCACCCTCCTGAGGCGTCAGGGAACCGGAGAGGAGCTTCAACAGCGTCGTCTTTCCGGCGCCGTTGGGACCCACGACCGCGAGGAGCTTCCCCGGGGAGACCGAGAGCGAGACCCGGCGCACGGCGGCCGCGTCCGCGCGCGGATGGGTGAAGCTCAGATCCCGGCCCTCCAACACTGGCCGCCAGTCGCGCGCGGGCGCGGTTCCCCTCAACGCCGTCCCCCCCGCAGCAGCAGCGCCACGAAGAACGGGACCCCCGCGACGGCGGTGACCACCCCGGTCGGGAGTTCGGCGGGCGCCACCACCAGCCGGGCCACCGTGTCCGCGAGCAGGAGGAAGGCGGTGCCGGCCAGGAAGGATGCGGGGAGGAGCAGGCGGTGGTCGTTCCCCCACGCGAGCCGGACGGCGTGCGGAACGATCAGCCCGACGAAGCCGATCACGCCGCCGGCCGCAACCGCCGCGGCCACCATCAGCGACGCGGCCAGGTAGGCGGTGAGCTTCACCCGCTGCACGGAGGCGCCCAGGTAGAACGCGACCTCCTCTCCACGCGACAGAAGGTTGAAGGCCCGGGCCAGCGACAAGACGGCCAGCGCGCCGGGCACGAGCAGCAGGGCCAGCAGCCCGGTCGAAGCCCAGTCGGCGCCGGAGAGGTTCCCCATCATCCAGAAGATCGCCGAGCGGAACGACTCCACGTCGGCGAGCGAGAGCAGAAGCAGGATCACCGCGTTGAAGAAGGCGCCGATGATCACGCCCGACAGGATCAGGACGCGGGTGTCCATCCGCCCGGGCGAGGCCCGCCGCGCGACCGCCAGCACCAGCGCCATCGCGGCCAGCGCACCCGCGAACGCGCCCAGGGGGAGCATCCAGGGAAAGCGCAGTCCGATGCCGGTCACCACGACCGCCACGGCCCCGACGGCGGCGCCGCCCGAGACGCCCAGCACGTAGGGCTCGGCGAGCGGGTTGCGGAGGAGGGCCTGGAAGGTGCAGCCACAGAGGCCGAGCGCTCCTCCGACGAGCGCCGCGAGCACCGCGCGCGGTAGCCGCAACTGGAGCAGGATGGAACGGGTGGTGGGATCGGCTTCCCCCGCGAGAAACCGCCACAGGTCCGCGGGACCCAGGCCGGAGGCGCCGAAGGAGACGCTTAGCGCGATCGCGGCCACGACGACCAGCGCGAGGAGGGCGAGGCGGCGGGGGGTGTGCGTCAACGCGGCCCATGCAGGAAATGGGCCATGCGACGCGCCGCCTCGGCCACTTGGGGTCCGGGGCGATTGAAGAGGTCGCCGTCGACGAGGAGATAGCGACCGTTGCGGACGGCCCGCAGTTCCCGCCAGCCCGGCCCCTCGAGCCATGGCGCACCCGGCGCGCCGGGCGCGTGTCGAGCGATGACGAGGGCGTCGGGATCGCGCCGCATGATCGCCTCGATGGACACCCGCGGCCACGAGCGCGTGGCATCGCTGAAGATGTTTCGCCCGCCCGCGTGCTCGATCACCTGGTCGATGAAGGTTCCCGGCCCGGTCGTCTGCGGCGGGTCGTGCCAGACGGAGTAGTAGACGTCGACGCGCTCGCGGCCGCGCACCGTGGCGGCCACGCCCTCCAGTGCGAGGTCCAGCGAGTCCACCAGCGCGGCGGCCCGTTCCTCGCGGCCGAGCAGCGTGCCCAGGCGGCGCAGGTGACTGCGCACGTCGTCAATCGTCTGCACTACCGCCCGGTAGACGGGAATGCCCAGCGCGTCTACCCGTTCCCCCACCGCGCGCTGGGATGCGTCGGCCCACGCGATGACGAGATCGGGCTCAAGACCGGCCAGGGCCTCGAGATTCGGTTGTATGGTCCCGCCAAGCGAAGGGAGGTGAGCGAGTTCCGGCGCCCGATCGAACCGGGTACGCGCGACGAGGACGCCGGGATCGAGCGCGGTGATCGATTCGGTCAGCGAAGGGATCACCGAAAAGACGCGGCCCGCCGGCGCCGTAAGCGCGACGGTGTATCCCGCATCGTCCGTGACGGAAACCGCGGGCATGTCCGGATTCCCGTCTGGGGTACAGGCCGTCAGGAGGGCCGGGGCGAGCAGGACGGCGATCCACCGCGCGCACCGGTAATTCGGGGGCGCCGTCGCGCCTGGCGTGGCCTGGTGTGCCGTGTACACCGGGTCCCCTCCCTCGAAGGATGGTGTTCAGAGGACGAGGGAGCCGCGTCTCCTGGCTCGAGGTGACAGCGCTCGCCTTCCCGGGATCAACCAGTGGCCGTCGAGCGCGTCGTTTCGGATCCGCCGATGGGATCCGGACCTCCTACAGTGGCGGGGCCGCGTCGGTTTCTGACCGAACTTCCGGTGGCCCCCTCGCGTCAATCTGCGACGATAGCCGCATGTCGGAGGGTGGGGCAACTCGACAGCCGCCGCCGATCAGCCTCAGCGACGCGACCATCGCAGACGAACGCGCGGGCAGCACCGGCACGGTGACAGGCCCTCCGCGGTTGAGGATCTCCGAGACCTCCCCGGGGACCGGCGTCTCGTCCTTCGGGTAGAGCAGTCCCCAAACGGTGCCCGAGTGAGCCCGCAGGATGCCGAGCGCCGTCGTCTCCCGGGCACAGACCTCCAGTCCCGGCGGGGCGGGAGAACACCCCAGCCGAAGGGCCGCGGCGGCACTCGCGGTTGCCGCCGCGCCAATCTTCCCGGGGTCGCCGTGCGCGATCCCTTCGGCGCAGAGCCGGAATGCGTCGCGCCAGACTTTCAGGACGTGTTCGGGGAGTCGCGTCGGGAGGCCCCGGTTGAACGCCACCGTGTCCACCGCCCCGGGGACTCTGAAGCAGAGGATGTTGAGGGCCGGGGGCGGGCCGAGCGGTTCCCGGATCGTGCCCCGACGATGATCGAACAGGACCAGCCCAGGGAGGAGGGAGCCGCCGGTCGGTTCGACCTGGAGGGCGGTGCTTACGACCGCGTCGTCGGACCCCCGCAGGCCGAGGGCGTCCACGCCCGCCCGCAACGCCGCACCAAGGTCGGCAGTGCTGCTTCCGAAGCCGCTCGCCCGGGGCAACTCGTCACCGCCGAGCATCACGCGCAGGGCGCGGCCGGGCCGCTCGCGCAGCAGGACCTCCAGGCCGCGCTTCACCTTGGCGTGGCGGCGAGAAGCACCAGCTTCGGCGTGGGCGGGGGACACGACTTCCGCGCGGGCGGCTCGGTACAGGTCGACGGGAGCCGCGATCTGGAGCCATCGGCCGCGACCGAAGCCCTGGACGAGTTCGCCGCAGGTGGCCGGGGCGGCCCAGGTCGCGGACCCCGCGCGTGCCGCGGCTGGGCGCCGTGCCGGGTGCACCGAGGCACCGCGCGGCAACGCTACACTGGCTTGCACGCTGTCTACAGAGCCTGTATCCATCATCGCAGTTCATAGACGGAGGGGCGCTCGGAAGTCCGGTGAAAGTCCGGCGCGGCCCCGCCACTGTAAAGGGACAGAGGGACTCGATCCCTCAGCGTTCCGTTCACGAAGCCACTGGGCCGCGGAGGCCCGGGAAGGCGAGCGGATCCGTCCCAAGCCAGGAGACCTCTCCTCCGTCTTCGGATCGACACCCTCGCGGGAGGGCGTGGTCCCGCGTTCACGCCGTCGCGTGGACGTTCGACCGTGCTCTTCCCCGTCCCGGAGAAGACGGGGTCGAGTGAAGACGAAGTTCGCGATTGCCATCCTGACTGCCGGAGCTGCCCTGCCGGGCACTTCGGTACACGCGCTCCCCTCCCAGGTCGCCGCGGCCGTTCACGTGTCCGTGCGGGCGGCGAGGACTGCGCCGGCCGCTCCGGGCGCGGCTGCGGCTGGGGCGGGTACGGCCGTCGCCGTTCCGGGTGCTACCGTCGCCGTCCGCGGCGCGGGTTTCCAGGCAACAACCGACGCACGCGGCGTTGCCGTCCTGCGAGGGCTCTCGCCCGGCCGGCACGTCCTCGTGATCTCGGCGCCCGGCTTCCTGGAGGCCGCGGTCGAGGTCGAAGCCGTGAACGGGCGGGTCACGCGAACGAGCATCGTGCTCGATCCGCCGCCGGTGCGGCTCAGGGGGCTGGTGGTACAGGTGGCATCCCGCGAACGGGACGCCGGCGCGACGGTGTTGGAGACCGCCAGCCTTCCGCCTGGAGTGACGGATCTCCCGGCCGCACTCGAACGCGTTCCCGGGGCAACGGTGGTGAGGCAGGGTGGGCCGGGGGCCCCCGCCGTTCTGCAATTGCGCGGCGCGGGCGGCGACCAGGTGCTGGTGCTGCTCGATGGAACGCCAATCAACTCTCCGCTCACCGGCATCGCGGACCTCAGCACGGTGGACCTCGAATCCATCTCCCGCATCGCCGTCATTCCGGGAGCGCAGTCCGCTCGGTACGGACCGCAGGCGCTCGGCGGCGTCGTCCTCCTGGAGAGCCGCGCCCGTGGCGCGACCACCGCCGCTGTCACCGCCGGGATGGGCGCCTGGTCTTCGGCGGAGACGGCCATCACCGGGTCGAGCGGGTTCGGGGACACCTGGTCGGTCTCCGGCGGCGCCCGCTGGCGGCGATCGAACGGCGCGTTCACCTACGACGTCCCCGCCTTCCGCGGCGGCGGCGAGACGACCCGCGAGAACTCCGCCTTCTCACACGGGGGCGGAGACTTCCGCATCACCCGACGGGGGAACGCGGAAGCATCGCTTCGTGCCCACCTCAGCGACATCGAGCGGGGGAGCCCGGGGACCATCGCGCAGCCCTCCGCCACGGGTCGCCAGCGCCACCGGCGCTACGGGCTCGGCGTCACGGTCGAATCGGACGGTGCGTCCCCGGCGTCGCGCCTCGGGGGCTCGGCCCGCGGTTCGGTCCAATGGCAGCGCGCGGAGTACGCGGATCCAGAGCCCCCCTTCGGGCGTGCCTACGATACCCGGACGCGAGTGCGGCGGGCGGAGCTCGCTCTGGATGGATGGTGGAGCCCGGAAGCGGCGCCGTCGTCGCGCGAAGTGCTCGACCTGCGGTTCGGCCTCCACGCGGCGCGGCTCGATGTCGAGTCTAACGCGCTGACCTCGCCCGAGGTCGGTCTCGACGAGCTCGGGGCGTGGGCGCACGCCGGGCGCGGCTGGCAGCTTCGGCCCGGTTTCCATCTCGACCTGGGCGCCTCCCTCCGCGCCGACCGGCACGACCTCGTGGACGGCGTGACCCTGTCGCCCGCCGTCGAAGCCGCCCTGACCCGGGCCGGGCTCGCCCTCGACCTCCGCTGGGGCCGCGGCTTCTCCCCTCCCGGACTCGGCGACCTCTTCTTCCAGGAGGGGGTGCTCGTCGAGCCGAATCCCGACCTCGGGCCGGAGCGCGTACGGGGAGAACTCTCCGCGACGCTCGCCCAGCGATGGTCGGTCGGCCCGGCCACCGGAGAACTGCGCGCGACCGCCTACCGGGCGGATCTCGACGGCATGATCATCTGGTTCCCGGACCACCGGTTCGTGTGGAGCCCGGACAACTACGACGTCGCGCGCCGCGGCCTCGAACTCGGGGCCACGACGGACCTGGCCGCATTCGGACGCACGCACAGTTTCACCGCCGGCGCCGCCTGGTCCGAGGTTGAGTACGCGGGCGCCGCCCTGGAGGGGCAGGTCGCCTACCGACCGCGCTTCACGGCCGATTTGGCCCTGGGCATCGGGCTGCCGGCCGGGCTCACGCTCACGCCGTCGGGCACACACGTCGGGGCGCGCCGCACGGTGCCGGGCTCGCCGCTGAACGCGCTCGCCGCATACACGCTGTTCAACGCCGGCATCGCCCTGCCCTTCGAGTTGGGCCGGTTCGCCGGACGGCTCGAGCTGGCCGTCACGAACCTCCTCGACGAACGCGCCGCGCTGCTCGTCGACTACCCACTGCCGGGCCGCGGCTGGTCGACGCGGATCCGCCTCGGAACCGCGAGATGACCGCGCAGTCCACTTCGTTCACCGGACCCCCTCAACCATGGATGGATTCTCATGACCCGAATCGCGCTTCGCCCCATCATCCTCCTCGCCCTCGTCATTTGGGCCGCATGCGGCGAGGAAACCCCCGTCGAACCCGTGGGCCCCACCGGGCCCGGCACGCCCTCCGTGACGATCACTTCACCGGCCTCCGGGCTCATGGTCAGCGAAGGGACGCCGGTCCAACTGGCCGGCACAGCCACGGATCCGCAGGACGGCGCGCTGGGGAACGCCGCTCTGGCCTGGACGAGCTCGATCGACGGGGCGCTGGGCACGGGATCGCCGCTGGCGGTCGAATCGCCGTCGGTGGGCGTGCACACGATCACGCTGACGGCGACGGACTCCGACGGCAACACCGGCAACGCCTCGGTCTCGCTGCTGGTCGAGAGGCTGGAGTTTCTCGACGGAACGGTGGCCGACGACCAGATCGGCATCGTCGTGAAATCGAGCGCGAACGCGCTGCGGCTCTTTCAACTCGGCGATCCGGACGAGAACCGCGACATCGCCCTGGGGGCGTCGAGCGCGGTGACCCCCACCGGCATCAGCATCCGCGGCGAGACGGGCGTCGTCCCCCTCGGAAACGCAGCCTCTGTCGCCGTAATCGATCTCCGTACTCGACAGATCGGCGCGTATTTCCTCTTCGAGTCCGGGAACGCCACCGGGTCGGCCTTCGTGGACGACAGAACGGTGCTGGCGGCCAACCAGCAGACGGATGAGGTGGGCAGGTTCACGATCGGACAGGCCGGCGGCGCCATCGGCGACCTGATCCCGGTGACGCAGTTTCCGACCGGGATCGTGCCGTTCTCCAACTCGCTCGCCTTCGTCATCTCCGCGAACCTCGACGATAACTATGCGCCGGCGGGCGATGGGGTGGTGACCGCGCTCGACCCGCTCACGATGACCGTCGCCGCGACCATCGAGACGGGCGGCACCAATCCACAGTTCGGGGCCATCGGGCCCGATGGAATGTTGTATGTGATGAACACCGGCAACTACGTCGCGCCGTCGACGCTGGCGGTCATCGATCCCGCCGCGCTCGAGCTTGTCGAGGTCGTTGATGGATTCCCCGCGGGTTCGGGACACGTGCACGTGTCGGAGGACGGCACGCTCTTTACGTCCGCCTTCTTCACGGGGACGGTGGCCTGGAGCACGACCTCGAAAGCGTTCGTGCGGGACGCCTCCAACCCCATCTGCGCGCCTCTCGCCGGCGGCGGTTGCCGGGGCGCCTTCGGTGCGCACACGGCGGCGGACGGTTCGCTCTACCAGACCTTCTTCGGCAGTGCGAGCCAGAACCTGCCGCCCTGGATCTTCCGCTATGCTCCGGAGACCTGGGTGCTTACCGACAGCATCCCCGCGGGGCAGGGACCGGTGGGACTCGAGATCAGGAGTTTCCGGTAGGCTCGAAGCCGCAGGCCGGACCCGGCGGGCCGGACCCGGGCCGGCTCGACCGCGGTCAGGTCCGCGTGAACCGTTTGGCCGCCAGGAAGCCGAGCCGCTGCTCGATGGCGCGGCCCCAGGCGAGTCCGTCGGCGACGACGTCGAGGCAGTGCACGACCCCGGCGTGGGCCATCAGGAAGTGGCGACCGGCGTCCAGGTCTCGCCACCACGCGGCAACCCGCTCGGTGAACCCGGCGACGGTCTCCCCGCCCGGGGGGGACCGCGTCTGCCAGGCGGCCATCCATTCGTCTAGTTCGGTGCGCGGCACGGCGTCCCAGGCCCGGCCCTCCCAATCGCCGTAGGACATCTCGCGCACCCGCTCGTCGACGCGATGGGGGACTGCGAGCCGATCCGCGAGCAGCGCGGCGGGCTCGCGGCAGCGCGCGGCATCGGACGACCAGATGATGCCCGGGGCGAACTCGGCCACGACGGGCTCGACGCGCGCGGCGGCCGCGGCTCCGTCCAGGGTCGTGGGCACGTCGGTCTGCCCGTAGACGACGCCCTCGACGGCGACGGGCGCGTGCCGGATGGCGAGCAGCCGAATCACGCGGCACCCTGCGCGACCTGCACCGCGAGCAGGGCACCGAGGATCGCGATCTCGTTCACCTGCTCCGTCGCGCCGAGGAAGTCGCCGGTCACGCCTCCGGCGCGTGCGCGGAATCTCAGACCGCAGAGCACGGTGGCGAGGGCCATCGCGGCAAAGGCGGCGAGGGCGCCGGTCGCATCGATCGCACCCGCCGCCACGGCCACGGCCGCCGCGCCGGCCACGCCGACGACGGTCGCAACCGCTGCCTGCGCCGCCCCGGCCCGCGCGACGTGGCCGCTCTTCGCCGCCGCGGCGCTTGCGTACGGGAGGGCGACCATCAGCCAAACCGGGCCGACCCGCGCCAGGCCGTGCGCGAGGAGCAGCGCGGCGGGCGCTGCCGCGAGCGCGGATGCCCGTGCCGGACTCCCCAACTGCGCGAGCAGCACGAGCCGAAACGCGATGGACGTCACGAGCGCCAGGCCCCCGAAGGCGCCGATCCGCGAGTCCTTCAGGATGACGAAGATCCCCTCGCGGTCCGTCGCTCCGCCCAGCGCGTCGGCCGTGTCGGCCAATCCATCCTCATGGAAGGCGCCCGTCAGCAGGATCGACAGGACGAGCACGCTCATCGCCGCCACCCACGGGCCCAGCGGCGCCAGCCATCCCCACACGGCCGCGCACACCCCTCCGAGCACCATGCCGACGAAAGGGAACCACGCCGAGGCCCACCGCCACTCCTCCGCCGAGTAGGGGAAGCCGCCCAGCGGCAGACGCGTCAGGAAGACGAAGGCGGCGCGCGCGCCTCGGAGCGAGGCCCTCACTTCAAGCGCAGCTCCAGCCCGGAGACCATGAGAACCACCCGATCGGCGGCGCCGGCGAGACGCTGATTGGCGATGCCCAGCCCGTCCTGATACCAGCGCCCCAAGGCGGTGGGCGGATGCACGCTCCACCCCACCTCGTTCGTCACGACGACCAGCACGCCGATGCGCGCCGCTCGCGCATCGAGGATCCCGTCGATCTCCGCGGCCATCGCGTCCAACGCGGCTGCCTCGACGCCGGCGCCCGATTTCCCGATCGCCATGCCGGTCAACACGGTCACGCAATCCAGCAGGACGGTGTCCGTACCAGCGGCGAGGATGGCTTCGCCCGCCCGCGCGGGCGCCTCGACCGTGTGCCAGCCCGCGGGACGATCGCGACGGTGGGCCTCGATCCTGTCACGCATCTCGTCGTCAACGGCCTCCGCGGTCGCGATCACGGTGACCTCGTCCCCGCCGCGCGCCAGCGCCTCGTCCTGAGCCCACCGGCTCTTGCCCGAGCGCACGCCGCCCGTCACGAGGATGAGTTCCATCATGATCCCGCCCGCGGCGGACCCCCGCTCGGTCCCGAGATCCCGGCCGATTCGAAGGTCGCCATCTCGCGGAGCAGCGCTCCGGCCGCCCGTACGATGGGGATGGCGAGCGCGCACCCGGTCCCCTCGCCGAGCCGCATCTCGAGGTCGAACAGGGGCACGAGCCCGAGCGCATCGAGCGCCGCGGCGTGGCCCGGCTCGGTTGAGCGGTGCGATGCGATCAGGTACGGTGACAGGCCTGGGCACAGGCGGCAGGCCGCCAGCGCCGCAGCCGACGAGATGAACCCGTCCACCAGCACGAGGGCGCCCCGCGCCGCCGCGCCGATCATGGCGCCCGACATGGCCGCGATCTCGAGCCCGCCCACCTGCCTCAGCACCGCGACGGCGTCGTCCCGGGGATCCCCGCCGCGGGCGGCCCGCGCCACCGCGCGCTCCACTACGTCGCGTTTGCGAGCGAGCCCGGCCTCATCGACGCCCGTTCCGCGGCCGACGACCTCGCGCGCCGCCGTCCCCGTCAGGCAGGCCGTCACGGTGGCTGCCGCGGTGGTATTCCCGATGCCCATCTCGCCCACGCCCACGAGCAAGGGATCGGCGGGACGCGCCGTTCCGCCGGAGCCGCCCCCACCGCCTGCCGCCTCCACACCCACCGCCAGCGCCTCTTCGACCTCGCGCGCGGTCATTGCCGGCCCCGCCGAAAGATCGTCCGTCCCCGCGCGGATCTTCCGGTGCTCGATCCCCACCAGCCCGCCCACGTCCCCCGCGACGCCCACGTCAACGACCCGCACCCGGGCGCCGCACGCCCGCGCGAGCACGTTGATCGCCGCGCCGCCACCGGAGAAGTTCGCGCACATCTGGGCGGTGACCTCGGCCGGATACGCCGACACTCCCTGCGCGACAACTCCATGGTCCGCCGCAAAAACGAACACCACCGCGTCATCGAGCGGCGGCGGCGGGTCGCCCAGGACCACGCCTACCTGGAGCGCCAACGCCTCGAGGCGTCCGAGGCTGCCCGGCGGCTTGGTCAGCGCGTCGAGGTGCGCCCGCACCGCCGCCGGGTCTCCCCTCGGAGTTGCGACGGCCGTGCGCGCGATCACGCTCTGTGGAGATGAGATAAAGGTGTTCACGCCGGGTTCGGGACAGCTGGAGACACGGAAGACATGGAGGCCACCGACTTCGACCGCCGCCACCATGCCGCCACCATAGGGTGGAGAGCAGAAGCGAGCCAGACGCAAGCCGAAGCTGAGCGCCCTACTACTGGTCGGAAACCGGCGGAATATGCTAGTGTCGGGTTGTTGTCGTGCTCCCGGAAACGAGGTGTGCCATGAGAAAGTCCCGATTCATCCTCCCCCTGCTCGCGATGCTCACGGTCTCCGCCACGGCGCTGGCGGGCCAGCAGCGGAACATGACGCCCGAAGAGCGCGCCCGGCTCGCGGCCGAGCGGGAGCGCCAGGTGCAGGAAGAACTTGTATCCGAGCGTCCGATCGACGTGTTCGACACCATTTGGATCGAGGAAATGACGTGGATGGAGGTCCGGGACGCGATGGCGGCCGGGAAGACCACCGCGATCATCACGACCGGCGGCATCGAGCAGAACGGACCGTACCTCGCCACCGGCAAGCACAACTATGTTCTGCAGGGCGCCTGCGAGGGCGTGGCCCGCGAACTCGGGAACGCGCTCTGCGCGCCGATCATCAAGCTCGTCCCCGAGGGCGACATCGACGAACCGTCCGGGCACATGCGGTATCCGGGGACGATCAGCCTCCGGCAGGAGACGTTCGAGGCCGTGCTCGATGACGTGGCGTCGAGCCTCAAGGCGCACGGCTTCGAGCACATCATCCTCTTCGGCGACAGCGGCGGGAACCAGTCGGGCATGGAGGCGGTAGCCGCCCGCCTGAACGAGCGCTGGTACGACGCTCGGGCGCACTTCATCCCCGAGTTCTACCGCTACCGTGACGTCCACCAGTGGATGAACGACGAACTCGGCATCTTCGAAACGGACCCGGAGGGGATCCACGACGATTTCGTCATCACCGCCATCATGATGGTCGAGGACCCGGCCATGGTCCGCTACGACGAACGCGTAGCGGCGGGAAAGGCCAGCATCAACGGCGTCTCCATCGCCCCGAAGGAGGAGGCGATCGCCACCGGCCGGAAGCTCCTCCAGTTCCGGGTGGATGAGACGATAAAGGCGATACGGGCTTCGATCGAGGCGAGCATGGCGGAAGCGGGGCGGTGAGACCCGCCCGACTGCGGGCCGCTCTCGGCGCCGACGCAGGGTTTCGCCAAGGGCTGCCGGCCCTCGCCGCGGTCGGCGCGCTGCTGTACGCGGAGGCGCCGCCGCTTGCCGGCCAGGTACCGCTCGGCAATCCCAGCGGTCGGGGGCAGACCGTGACGCCCGCCTTCGAGGGCTGGTATCGGAACGCGGACGGCACGCTGTCCCTCTCCTTCGGCTACTTCAACCGCAACTTCGAGGAGACGATCGAAGTCCCCCTGGGACCGGACAACACGATCGAGCCGGTGGAGTTTCAGGGGGCCCAACCCACTTCGTTCGCCCCGCGGCGCCACTACGGCGTGTTCGTCGTCCGGGTCCCGGCGGATTTCGGCGAGGGGAAGGTATACTGGACGCTGAAGATGCGCGGCCAGACGTTGCGAGTCCCGGGGCACCTGCACCGCGATTGGCAGATCGACGCGCTCAGGGGCGAAGCCGGAGATGGGAACACTCCCCCCGTCCTCCGTTTCAGAGCGGGCAAGGAAGGCGCAGGGCCGTCCGGCGCCTGGGGAGCCGCCCTCACCGCTCGGGTCGGAGAAGCGCTCGACGTGAGCGTCCACGTGCGGGACGATGGCGTGGGACGGAGCCATTTCGTGGCGGGGAGCCCAGACGATTCACCGGTCAACCTCACGTGGTTCAAGCACCAGGGTCCGGGCGAGGCGACGTTCGGCGAGCCCACCGCCCGCGTTCCGGCCAGCGGAGCCGAAGCCGCAACCCCGGTCACCTTCAGTCAGCCGGGCGAGTACGTCCTGCGCGTGCGCGCCAATGACGGTTCCGGCGTCTCCGCGGCCGGCCACGCGCAATGCTGCTGGACGAACGGGTTCGTGCGGGTCGTCGTCGACCCGTGACGGGCGGATTCGAAGCGGTTCGAGGAGAACGATGATGAGACAGTTCGATCCGACTTCCCTCAAGCGAGTGGTCATCGCGATCGGCTCGGCGCTCGGCGCGCTGAGCGTCGCGGGGCCGGCGCAGGCGCAGGAGAACGGGTCCGGAGAAGTGACCTTCAACCGGGACGTGATGCCGATCCTCCAGGCGAAATGCCAGGAGTGTCACCAGGAGGGCTCGATCGCTCCGATGTCGCTTCTCACCTACCGCGACGCCTACCGCTGGGCGTCGAGCATCCGCGAGAAAATCTCGAACCGCATTATGCCGCCCTGGCACCTCGATCCCACGGTCGGGATCCAGGAGTTCAGGAACGACCGCAGCCTGTCGAGCGAAGAGATCGCGACGATCGTCGCGTGGATCGACGGCGACCGGGTGGAGGGCGATCCCGCGCACCTTCCGCCTCCCGTCGAGTTCCCCGACCCGAACGAGTGGCGCCTTTTCGATGATTTCGGCGAGCCCGACCTCGTCATCGCGTCCGAACCCTACACGCTCGAAGCCGAAACGATGGACAAGTGGTGGAGGCCCGTCACGCCGACCGGCCTCACGGAGCCCCGCTGGGTGAAGGCGATCGAAATCAGGCCTGCGGGCGACGATGGGCGTACGATCACGCACCACGTCCTCGCCTTCCTCCAGCAGAACGAGGCGGAAAGCCCCATGAGCGCCGAAATCGTCGAGGCGAGCACCCGCGGGGGCGCGATGGGCGGCCCGGACCTCTTCATGGAGTGGGCCGTGGGCAAGGAGGGAGAGATCTTCCCCGAGGGCGCGGGCAAGGTGATGCTGCCGGGCTCGCAGATCCGCTGGGAGGTCCACCTCCACGCGATGGGCGAGCGCGTCGAAGACAGCTACGTCGAACTCGGCGTCTGGTTCTATCCCAGGGGCGAGGAGCCCCGGAACCGCACACGGCTCATGATCTACAACGCCACGGGCCGGACGGGCCTCGACATCCCGCCGGGGGAGATCGCCGTCACGCAGGACTTCCACACCCTGCGCTGGCCCGCCCGCCTGGAGAACTTCCAGCCACACATGCACATGCGCGGCAAGGCCATGTCCCTCGAGGCGATCTACCCGGACGGCCGCAAGGAGCTGATCAACCAGGTCGACAACTTCCAGTGGAACTGGCACGTCAACTACATCTACGAGGAAGACGCCGCCCCGCTCCTTCCGGCCGGCACGACCCTCGTAATCACCGCCTGGCACGACAACACGGCCGAGAACCCGAACAACCCCGACCACGAGCAGTGGGTCGGCTACGGGGATCGGACCGTGGACGAGATGGCGCACCTGTGGGTCGACGTGACCTACCTCGATCCCGAGGAGTTCGAAGCCCTCGTGGCGGCCCGTGAAGAGGCGAGGCGCGCCGCCGAAACCCGGACGAACAACTCGAACCACTAGGCGGCGGGAAGCCGGGCACCGCAGACCACACCGGAGATCCGGATCGATGACCGCGACCGGCCAGGGCCTCACGCCCATGCTCGTCGTCCGTGACGTGGCGGCGAGTTCAGCCTGGTACGTCGAACTCTTCGGTTTCGTAAGCGGTCGAGGAGGCCATCACTTCGAGCGGCTCCTCGCGCCGGACGGGAGCACCGAACTCATGCTCCACCACCGCGAGTTCAAGGCCCACCCGGGGATGACGGACCCGGAGGAGGGGACGCCCGGCCGCGGCGTCCTGCTCTACTTCTACACGGAGGACGCGCGGGCCGTGTTCGAGCGGGCCCGCGCCATGGGAGCCGACTGCCTCGACGAGCCGCACGTCAACCCGAACGCCCGCTCGATCGAGTTCACCCTCCGCGACCCCGATGGCTACCCCATCTCCGTCTCCCAGCGCCTCCCGCGAGCCAACTAGCGGGGTCGCGAGCCTTCGTCGCCCAATTCGCCGATTCTTGCGTCTCGGCATAATGGTACTTGACGTGGTACCATCGTCAAGCGACTTTCTGTGTCCATGCGAAGCAAGCACCGGAAGACCCTGGAGCGCGCCCACGGGAAGCCGACGCCCTCGGATATCCGGTGGGACGAAGTCCGGGCGATGCTACAGGCCTGCGACGTTCAGGTTTTGGAAAGGTCGGGATCGCGCGTTGGGCTCAGGAAGAAAAACGAGAGGATCGTGATCCATCGACCCCATCCCCGGTCCGTCGTGGGCCGGGAGACCGTCCGAGACATCGCGGCCTTCTTGCGAGCGGCAGGAGTGGAACCATGATGGAATACAGGGGATACCTGGCTGCGGTGGAGTTCGACGATTCGAGCAACGTCCTTCACGGCCGGGTGATCAACAGCGGCGCGTACCCGATCGCGACGTTCGAGGCAACGGACACTGCACAGCTACGCCGGGAGTTTCACCGCTCCATCGACGAGTATCTCGCCTGGTGCGAGGAAGACGGGGTCGAGCCGAAGCGGCCCTTCTCCGGCAAGTTGAACGTGCGACTCGGCTCGGAGCTTCACGCCGCGGTGGCGGCGGCAGCGGCCGCACGAGGGATGAGCATCAACTCCTGGATCGTTGGTGTGGTACGCGAGGGAACCAACGCCCCCTATCGGACCACCCGCGAATAGATCGAGAGTCGGTCGATCAGCAGCTGAGGCAGTTGTGGTTGTTCTTCGCGCCCATGCTCTCGAGGAGGGCGATCGTCTCGAAGAACGGCTGCACGCGCTGGATCGGGCCGTTCGCCATGTCGACCGTCGTCTGGCCGCTGCGGGCCACGATGAGCGGGTCGGCGCCCTTTCCGACGAGGTACTCGATCAACTCGTTGTCGCCCCGCGCGGCGGCGTAGTGGAGCGCGCCGAACCCATCGGAGTCGCGGCCGTTCACGTCCGCGCCCAGTTCCTCGACGAGGTACCTCGCCGTGGCCATCCATTCATCCGGCCGGTGCCGGTGCTGGTTGCCCGTGCGTGAGCGCCCGTAGCCGTACCCCGCGGCGGCGACGAGCGGCGGGATGCCCGGACCTCCGACTTCGACGGGGGGCAGTCCGCTCGGATCCTCTTCCTCTTCCCCATCGTCGGCGGGCCGGCGGCGGCGACGCTCAGGTACCTTCCGGGTCGGCATGTGCGGGTCGGCGCCGGCCGCCACCAGCATCTCCATGGCCGGGATGTCGAGCGCCTTCGCGGCGCGCCAGAAGGGCGTGGCGCCGCTGAAGTTCACGCCCAGCAGGTCGAAGTTGTACGCCGAGTACCAGATGTGCGTGTTCACGCGCGCGTTCGGATCCGCCCCGGCCGCGAGGAGCATCTCCATCAGCTCCATGTAGTCGAGGTCCTGCTGCCGGAACGCGGTGGGCTGCGGGTACAGCGCCTTGGGGGCCCAGCGGTTGGCGACCGTCGCATAGAGCGGCGTCACGCCGTCCTCGCTGGCCAGGTTCGGGTCCGCCCCCTGCTCGAGCAGCCAGGCGGCGAGGTCGTAGTGCCCGTTCACGGTGGAGACGACGAGCGGCGTGCTCATGTCTCCGTCGGTGCGCCCATCGATATCGGCCCCCGCCGCGACGAGAGCCATGGCCGTTTCGAAGTGGCCTTCGCGAACCGCGTAGTGCAGCGCGGTCATGCCTCCCTGCTTGCCGACGATATCGGAGTAGCTCAGCGGCCGAGGCGCGGGCTTCGGCTCCTCCTCCGCCGGTTCATCGGCAGCATCTTCGTCCTCGGCATCTTCGTCCTCGGCATCTTCCTCGGCCTCGGCATCTTCCTCGGCCTCTTCGGCTTCCTCGGCCGCGGGGGCCGCGTCGTCCTCGGGAGGATCTTCGCCCTGACCCGGCGGAGGCTCGCCCGCCGGCGTCTCATCCGGCGCGGCAGCCGTGGGTTCCCGGCCCGGCGTCGCGCCGGCGCCCTGCGTGGCGGGCGCCGTCCCGGTCTGGTCGCGATTCGCCCGGTCCGCCGCCTCGCGCCGCGTCGGCTCCTGGCCGGATGGCGTGTCCGTGCGGGTGACCCCGACCTCCACGGTCTCGCCGCGAGCTTCGGCTTCGGCCTTCCGAATCGCCGTGAGAACCTCTCGCCGGCGGCCCCGGGCTTCGCTGTCCGTGCGCGCCTTCTCGACGAAGTCCACCACGCTCGACGCAAGCGACACGTCCGCACCGGCGGCGATCAGCGCCTTCACCGCCTCCAGGCGTCCGGCCGCGGCCGCGAAGATGAGCGGAGTCTGGCCGTTGGCCTCCTCCTGGGCGTCGACCTCGGCTCCGGCCTCGAGCAGGCTCGTGAGGGCCGGCACGTCGCCGCCGGCGGCGGCCAGGTGGAGTGGCGTGGCGCCCGTCGCCGTTGCCGCGTTCGCGTCGCTTCCGGCTTCGAGCAGGAGGGCTACCGCCCCGGCCCGGCCGTCCCGGCTCGCGAGGTGGAGCGGCGTGTAGGCGCCCAGGCGCGTGGTCGACGCGACGTTGGCCCCGGCGTAGACGAGCACCGACACCATCTCCGCGTCGCCCCGCAGGGCCGCCCAGTGGAGCGCCGTCATGCCGTCGCCCTGGGCCGCGTTTACATCGGCCCCGTCCCGGAGGAGGGTCCGGACCGCCTCGAGGTCTCCCTGCGCCGCCGCCTCGGCGACGGGCGCGTCCAGCGCCACGGCCGCCCACAGCGTGGTCGCGCAGAACGCGATGAGGACCCCCGCCCGAAGCCCGGCCTTGCCGATTCTCTTCAACATCGATCTTGCCTCCGACCCTCCGACCGGTCCCGTGACTCAGTCCTGCGCGACCGCCGAGAACGAGAAGCCGCCGGTGCTGTCGCCGAAGCTCGTCATGTCTTCGATACCGAGCTTGTGCATCAGGCTCAGCATCACGTTGGCCATCGGCGTCCCGTCCGGCGCCTTGATGTGCATGTTGCCCTCGAGTTCGCCGCCGGCCTTCCCGACCACGAACAGCGGGCAACGCTTGTGGTTGTGCAGGTTCGAGTCGCCCATCGGCGAGCCGTACAGGATCATGCTCTTGTCGAGCAGGTTCCCGTCCGGCTCCTCGATGCTGGCCAGCTTCTCGAGCAGGTACGGCAACATGCTCACGTGGTAGCGGTTGATCTTCTCGTAATCCGTCACGCGGTCCTCGCGGCCTCCGTGGTGCGAGGCCGGGTGGAAGCCGGCATCCACGCCGCTGCCCGGATATACCCGGCCCGACCCATCGCGGCCGAGCTTGAACGAGAACACGCGCGTCAGGTCCGACTGGAAGGCCAGCGCCTGCAGGTCGAACATGAGGTGGACGTGTTCCGCGAAGTCATCCGGCACGCCGGGCGGAGCCTCGGGAATCTCGCGCGTCTCACCGCTCGTGTTGTGCGCCTCGATGCGCTCGATGCGGCGCTCGATCTCGCGGATGTTGTCGAGGTACTGATCCAGCCGCCGCTGGTCCGTGGCTCCGAGATCACGCTTCAGGCCGGCAACCTCGCCCATGATCCAGTCGAGGATGCTGCGGTCGGTGCGGCGACGCCGGGCCCGGTCCTCCGACGTCCCGCCGGCCCCGAACAACTGGTCGAACGCGGCCCGCGGATCGCGGATCATGGGCAGCGGCTCCGTCGGCGACGCCCAGCTGATCGTGTCGGTGTACACGCACGCGTAGCCGTACGCGCAGCCGCCGGCCTGATCCACGTTCTCGATGCAGAGCTGCATGGAGGGAAGCGGCGTGTCCTGCCCGAAGCGCTGCGCGTAGTGCTGGTCCATCGAGGTGCCGACGTACACGTCGGAACCCTCGGTCTGCTTCGCGTGCGCCTGCGTGAGGAAGGTGGCGCTGGAACGGAAGTGGTCGCCGCCGATCTCCTTCGGCGCCTTCGCCTCCGCGTTTTCGACATCCGTGTTCGAGATGATCGTAAGGTAGTCGCGCCACGGCTCGAGCGGGCTCAGGCTGCTCGGCGTGAGGTCGAAGTCGCGCCCCACCTTCTCGGGCGACCACATGAACTGCGACGCGCCCCACTCGTTGCAGCCGGCGGCGCCGTGCACCATCTCGATGCCCACGAACCGCTTCACGTCCGTGAGCGACCGGGTCGAGCCCCACAGCCGGCCGGCCGGCAGCATCGCGTCCAGGAACGGCAACGCCACCGTCGCCCCCAGGCCTCTCAAGGCCATGCGGCGGGAGATGTGCTTACCCGTGATGAGTTCCATGCTCACTCCTCCTGATCTGTTCCGCCGGGCGGCTCCCTCAGTGCCCACCTGCGTCGATATCTTCGTCGGCGACCATCTCGACGGCGCTCGTCTGGAAGGGCGCGCTCTTCACGACCTCCATGATGAACGATGTCATCCGATAGTCATCGGCCTTCGCCACGCGTGCGATCTCACGCACCGTGGACATGTCGTAGTACTCGATCCGCCGGCCCAGCGCGTAGGCCATGAGATTCTCGATGAACGTCCGCACGAGCGAGTCCTCGCGGTCGAGCAATGCCGCCCTCAGATCCGCCGAACTCATGATCGGGGTCCCGTCGTAGAGTTCGCCCGTCGTGTCCACGGTCCGGCCCTGGTCCTTGATCCGCCAGGCGCCGGTGACGTCGAAGTTTTCCAGCGCGAGGCCGATGGGGTCGATCACCCGGTGGCACGACCGGCAGGCCGGATTCGAGCGGTGCATCTCGAGCCGCTCCCGCACAGTGAGGAAGCGACCCTCCCGCGCCTCGTCCGTCACTTCGAGGTCGGGCACGTCCGGCGGGGGCGGCGGGGGCGGAGTCCCGAGCAGGACCTCCATCACCCATTTCCCGCGCAGGACCGGCGAGGTGCGGTCCGCGTGCGAGGTGAGCGTGAGGATGCTCCCATGGCCCAGCAGTCCGCGGCGCGCCTCGTCCGGGATTCCGACGCGGCGGAACTCTTCCCCGGTCACGCCCGGAATGCCGTAGTGCTGGGCGAGGCGTTCGTTCACGAACGTGTAGTCCGCGGTGAGCAGTTCGAAGAAAGACGCCTCCGAACGCAGGAGATGCTCGAAGAAGAGCTGCGTCTCCTGAAGCATCGCCTCGACGAGCCGATGATCCCAATACGGGTAGAGCAGCGCGTCGGGGTGGATCTTCTCCAGGTCCTGCAGGCGGAACCACTGGTAGGCGAAGCGCGTCGCCAGGGCCTCCGCCCGCGGGTCGCCGAGCATGCGTCGCGCCTGAGCCTCCAGCACCGCCGGATCCGAAAGGCGGCCCGCGTCGGCCAGCGCCACGAGTTCGTCGTCCGGGTGCGTGCCCCACAGGAAGTAGGAGAGCCGGGTGGCGAGGTCGACGTCGCTCAGACGGTAGATGTCCCCGGGCGCCACGTCCGCCGGCATCTCCTCGAGACGGAAGACGAAGTGCGGGCTCGCGAGCACGGCCTGGAGCGCGGTGCGAATGCCGACCTCGAACCCGCCCTCCTCGACGCCGAGATCGAAGAAGACCATCAGATCCTCGACATCTTCGGTCTCCAGCGGCCGGCGGTAGGCCTTGGCCGCCAGCGCCCTGATGATCTGCCGCGCGCACGGTCGCTCCTCGTCGGGCGCCGTGGGCCGGCAGGAGAAGATCCGCTGGCGGCTCGGCGTCTCCGAGATGCCGGTGACCGTGAACGGCCCCGTGACGAGGAAGTCCCGCAGGTGCGGGAGCGTCGTCACGCCGTAGGCGCTGCCGATGTTCGAGTCCGCCAGCTTGTAGTCGATCGGCTTGATGAGGTCGTTGTCCGGACCCTCGGCGTTGAGCAGGAAGGCCGCCGTGACTCGCTGCGGACCCGCCCCCACATGGATCGGCTCGGTCTCGATCACCATCCCCTGCGGGTCGGACTCCGACATGAACGGGTCGATCTCGAGCAGCGCCGCGCGCGCGCCGTCGATCGAAACCTCGATCTTCTCATCCGGAGCGGTCATCCCGTACAGGAATCCCGTCGGACCCGGGTGCATGTCCATCTTGAACACGTATTCCCCGTCGGCCGGGAAGACGTGGATGACGGAGATCCCGCCCCGCGTACCGAACGGCGCGCCCTCGGCCCGGACCGCCTGCGACGCCGTCTTCGGCACCTTGTAGGTGACCTGGCGCGGGCCTGCCTCCGGATCGCCGATCGCCATTCGGCTGATCTCGCTCGCCGCCCGCAGATAGCCCTCCATCAGCGTCGCGGACATCATCTGGACGTCGGCAATGTTGTCGAAGTTGTCGCTGATCGTCTCGGTCGGAAGGAACGCCTCCATTTCGACGTCGAGATCGAGCAGATCCTGGACCGCGCGCCGGTACTCCGCGCGGTTGAGGCGTTGGAAGGTCCGCGTCCCCGGATTCGGGTTCGCATGCGCCGCCGCGTCCATGCGCGTCTCGAGTGCCTCGACCACGGCGGTGAGCGTGGCCTCATCCGGACGCCGGACGCCGGGCGGCGGCATCATGCCGGCGCGAAGTCTCCGGATCATCTGCTCGGCGGTCTCGGGGTCGGCCTGCGGCTCGTCGGCGTCGAACTCGAGGAAGGAGCGGTTTCCCGCCCGGCGCGAGTCGTTGTGGCAGCGGATGCACACCGTCTGGATGACCGAGTTCGCCAGCGTGTCCGGCGCGGGAGCGGCCGCAAGGGCATGCGAGGGCGCGCCGGACGGCGCATCCTTGCCCGTGACGGCGAGATACAGCGCCGTCGTTCCCAGAGCCGCGATCGCGAACTTCTTCATGTGGACCCTCACCGGCTGTCGCCCGATCCAACCGGGCAAACACCGCGACCGGGCGCGGCGTTTGGACGCAATACCCCCTCCCCGCATCCAGCCTGTGCAAGATAGGGATTATCGACGGCTGAACGCCAGTCGAACCGGGCCGGGGCTATTCCGGGGAACTGCGGGACTCCAGGTAGTCGCGACCGGCCGACATCAGGGCGACGAAGGCGTCCTCATCCCCGGCTTCAACTGCGTCGCGGACCCGTTTCGCCGCCGCCACGAGTTCCTTCAGCGCAACGTCTCCGTACTCGTTCAGCGACTGAATCTCGAAGTACATGTGCGGGTTCTCGCCGGCCAGCGCGCGCGCCACGTCCAACTGCGCCTCGAACGTCGTGCTCGACACGTCCGCGAGGCGCGGGGTCTTTTCGCCGGAGCGAGCCAGCGCCGTGAAGAAGGCGATGTTGAGGGCGTGCGAGAGCCCGAGCACAAAGCCCATCACCCGGTCGTGGCTCTCCAGGTCCATGCGCACGCGCGTCGCCATGGTCGAGGCGAAGAGCGCCTCTGCCCCTTCCGTCGCGCCCGGACAGCCCACGTCCACGAAGATGATGTGTTCTCCGGAAAGGAGTTCGGTGTCGGGACCGAACATGGGGTGGACGGACGTGACGCGGACCCCGGCCTCCGCCAGCGCTGTCAGGCCCGAGCGCAGCGGACTCTTGAGCGAGCCGATGTCGAACACGAGACCGGGGGGGCCGATCTCCGCGAGCCGCTCGAGGACTTCGTTGGCGATGACCATGGGCGTCGCCACCACGATCAGGTCGTGGTCCACCGGCGTTGCCGTCCAGTCCACGCGATCCCCTCCATCGGGGTCGGCGTTCTCCACCTCGAACCCCTGGGAGGAGAGGAAGCGGACGAACCACCCTCCCATCTTCCCGGAACCGCCGATGACGAGGGCGCGCTTCCCGCCTCCTCTTGCGGCCGCCACCACGCTGCCCTGTTCCTGCACGGCGAGCGACGAACGGATCAGGGAAAGGACGAGATCCTCGGCCAGCCGCGGCGGGAGCCCGAGATCGGCGGCTGCGGCCCGGGCCCGCTCGATGACGACCTTCTCCTGCCGGTAGTCGCGCGGGGCCGTCTGCGAGGCGCGCTTCCGCTCCCCGATCTTCGCGGAGACGGCCTGCCGCCGGGCGACGAGTTCGAGCAACTCGCGGTCGATGCGCGCGAGTTCGTCTCTGAGTCCATCGAGGTTCGACACGTCTCGCTCCAGGGGTCCCGACTATCCCGCGATCACGCGGATCGTCTGCCGCAGCGCGATCCAGCTCACGTACGCCAGCAGGGGCGGCGCCACATAACGAATCAGGAAGCGCGCCGCCGGAATCAGGCGCTCGAACCGGAGCGAGGCCCCGATCCGGAGTTCCTCCTCCGGGTGTTTCATCACCCAGCCCACGAGCACCGCGATGGCGAGTACGCCCAGTACGGTGAGGAGTTCCGCCGCCACCTGGTCCATGATTCCCAGTGCGCCGAGGGAAAGCGCCGGCGCGACCCCGATCGCGGCGATGAGGCAGCCCGACGTGAGCGTTGCCCGGCGGCGGGTCCAGCCCCATTCGTCGATGAGGATCGAGGCCGCCACCTCCAGCAGCGAGACCGCGGAGGTGATCGCCGCCACGATCACTGCGATGAAGAACGCCGTCCCCACGACCCTGCCCAGCGCCTCCATCTGCGCGAACGCGCTCGGGAGCGAGATGAAGAGGACGCCCAGCGTGCTCTCCCCCACGTCCTCCGAAAGCCCGAGTCCGAAGACGATCGGAAAGACGACGAGGCCGGCTACGAAGGCGACCGAGAAATCCGAGAGCGCGATCACGGCGCTTTCGCGGCCGAGATTCGTGCGCTTCGAGAGGTAGGAGGAATAGGTGACCATGATCCCCATCCCCACGCTCAGCGAATAGAAGGCGTGGGCGGCCGCGCCCTGCAGTACGACGGGATCCAGCAGTTCACCCAGCGACGGGGAGAGATAGAAGCGGTATCCGTCCGCGGCGCCCGGCAGGGTCGCGGCCCAGATGGCGAGTCCGAGGAGGAGGAGGAAGAGGAGCGGCATGAGCAGCATGCTGGCCCGCTCGATCCCCCTGCGGACGCCGAACGCCACGATCCCGACCGTCGCGCCGATGGACACCAGGTGGAAGACGACCGCCGAGGGGCCGGACGCGACCGACGCGTAGCGCCCCGCGGCGTCGGCGGGGAATCCGGTGGTGAGCCCGTCGAGGGCGTAGCGGAGGGCCCAGCCCGTGATGACCGACAGGTAGGCCATGATCACGGTCGACGTCACGAGGAAGAGGAGCCCCGCCGCCGCCCAGCGTCTGCCGCCGACCGCGCGCAGGGCGCCGATCGCGGACCGGCGCGCGCGCCGACCCACCGCGAACTCGGCCAGCATCATGGGCACGCCGATGAGGAACGCCATGCAGACGTACGCCACCAGGAAGGCCGCGCCGCCGCCCTCGGCGGTCTGGTAGGGGAAGCGCCACATGTTCCCCAGCCCGACCGCGGACCCCACTGCGGCGAGCACGAAACCGGCACGGGTGCCGAAGCGCTCGCGAACGGATTTCGGGGCGTCCTGAGGCTGGTTCAAATCGCGGATCCTCGGGCCGAAAGTCGTGTGGGAGAGGCGGGCTCAAGTGTCGTCGGGCGCCGGCTCCGACCGCAAGGTTGATGCGTCTTCCAGGCGGGGCAATTGTCGCTCTCCTGTGCAGATTTGCATTCGGAATGCAAAATTGCGCGCTCTGCCGGTTGCGTGTTCGGCTTCGGGTGGGGGATTATCGACCACGTTCCGGCGGACCCGGAGACGGATCCGGACGAAGACCGGGTCGCCAGCCCACACCCATCCGAGAGAGACGGCCGAGTGACGCCACACGTCGAGATCCCCGGACTCGCGCTGACCCTCGAGGACTTCGAGCGCGCGCGAGAGCACGTCGCGCCGCACGTCTACCACACCCCGCTTCTCACGTCGCGCTCGCTGAGCGAAGCCTCCGGGTTCGACATCCGGCTCAAGGCCGAACTCTTCCAGCGCGGGGGTTCGTACAAGGTGCGGGGGCCGCTGAACGTGATGGCCCACATGAGCGAGGAGGAGAAGGCGCGGGGGATCATCTGCTCCTCCGCCGGGAACCACGCGCAGGGCGTCGCGCTGGCGGCCCGCCTGTACGGGATTCCCGCCGTCGTCGTGATGGCGGAGAATGCGACTCCGGCCAAGGTCGCGGCCACCGAGGGATACGGCGCGGAGGTCGTGCTCCACGGATCGATCTGGGACGAGGCGAACGAGCGGGCGCTGGAACTCGTCGAGGAGCGCGGACTCACGTACGTGCACCCGTTCGACAACCCGCGGCTGATCGCGGGCCAGGGGACGCTCGGCCTCGAGATCCTGGAGGACTGGCCGGAGGTCGAAGTCGTCGTCATCCCCATCGGCGGGGGCGGCCTCATCTCCGGCAATTCGATGGCGCTGAAGGGCGCGAACCCCGACATCCGCGTGATCGGAGTGGAATCATCGGGGGCGCCCGCCATGAAGCGCACGGTCGAGTCCGGAGAGATGGTCACTCTCGAGACCGTGGACTGCGCGATCGACGGGCTCAAGGTGATGCGGGTGGGCGACAACACGGCGTCCGTCGTGAGCCGTTTCGTGGAGCGCGTCGTGACCCTTCCCGACGAGGACATCTTCGACGCCATGCTGTGGCTCATGACCCGGGCGAAGCTCGTGACCGAGGGCGCGGCCGCGGCGTCGGTCGCCGCGGTCCTGCACGGTCTCATCGACGCGCCGCCGGGGACGAAGGTCGCCTGCGTCCTCAGCGGCGGGAACCTCGACGTCGAACAGTTGCGGGGGCTGAGCTGGAACTGAACGGGTCGCCGCCGAGCAGTCCCCGCGCGCCCCGCTTCGCGGGCGGAAGCAGCCTTCGCTTCGTTCCGCTCATCCTCCTGCCCGGATCGCTGGCGCCGGCGGGCGCCATGGCACAGGAGCCGAGTCGGGAGGGGCCCGCCCGGATCGCGGTGGAGTCCGCGCCCCGCCCGACCGCTGCGGCCCTGCGCACCGATGCGCCGCCCACCGTGGACGGCCGCCTCGACGATCCCGTCTGGCGGCAGGCTCAGCCCCTCACCGGCTTCGTCCAGTCCCGTCCCGACACCGGGGCGCCCGCGACCGAGAACACCGTCGTCTACTTCGCTTACGACGACCGGGCCCTCTACATCGGCGCGATCTGCCACGACTCCGAGCCCGAGCGCTACTTCATCTCCAGCCTGAAGCAGGACTTCAACAGCGGATCGTCGGACGTCTTCGGCGTGGCGCTCGATACGTACCTCGACCGCCGCAACGGGTTCATGTTCCTCGTGAACCCCGGCGGGGCGCTCAAGGACGTCCAGCTCTTCGACGACAGCCGCTCCGAGAACCAGGCGTGGGAAGGCCCCATCCGCGTCGAGACGGCCCGAGACGACGAGGGGTGGACGGTGGAGATCGAGATCCCCTTCTCCACGCTCCGCTTCAACCCTTCGGAGGAGGACCAGACGTGGGGACTCCAGATCCTGCGCCGCATCCGGCGCAAGGCGGAGGACACGTTCTGGGCCCCGCTCGACCGGCGCGACCAGATCCACAAGATGTCGAAGGCCGGGACGCTGACCGGATTTCGGGGCGTGGGGCCGGGACTCAACCTGCGGGTGAAGCCCTACGCCCTCGCGCAGGACCAGACCGGGACGCTGATCGACGAAGGGCGCGCCGGCAACCAGGCCGACATCGGGTTCGACATCAAGTTCGGGGTCACACCGGGGCTGGCGCTCGACCTCACGTACAACACGGATTTCGCCCAGGTGGAGGTCGACCAGGAGCAGGTCAACCTGACCCGTTTCCCGCTCTTCTTTCCGGAGAAACGGGACTTCTTCGTCGAGAACTCCGGCACCTTCGCCTTCGGCGACCAGTCGGAGCGCAGCTACCGGACCGGCGTCTCGCTGCGCGACCTCACCCTCTTCCACTCGCGCCGCATCGGACTCACGGGGCGGGGGGAGCCCATACCGATCCTCGGCGGGGCGCGGCTCACGGGCCGGACGGGCGGGTTCGAGGTCGGCCTCATGAACCTCCAGACCCGGTCCGGCCGCGGCCTCCCGGCCGAGAACTTCTCGGTCATGCGGGCGCGCCGCAGCGTGTTCGGGACGTCGGACGTGGGGGCGATCTTCATCAACCGGGAGGCGACGGGCTCGGACATCGAGGGTTATCCCGACTTCAACCGCAACGTGGGGTTCGATGCGAACCTGAGGCCGCTCCCGTCGCTGCTCCTCGCCCCGTTCCTCGCCTGGACCGACTCGCCGGATGCCGACGGGAACGCCGTCGCGGGCCGGATGTGGGCCGGCTGGCGCGACGAACTGTGGGACGTGTCCGCGCTGTGGCGCCACGTGGGAGAGGATTTCAACCCCACGGTGGGTTTCGTGCGCCGGCGCGACATCCGTCAGAGCTACGCGACGGTGGGTCTCCACCCGCGGCCTCCCGTGCCCGGCGTGCAGGAGGTCAATCCCTGGGTCGAGGTCGACTACGTCCAGGACCTCGCGTCCGTCCTCGTGACCCGGAGGCGGACGGCGGGGTTCGGGGTCTCGTTCCTGAACGGGAGCGGGCTCACGCTGGACTACACGGACCGGTTCGAACTCCTGCGGCAGCCGTTTCGCGTTTCATCGGACGGGACGGTTCCCATCGGGCGCTACAACTTCGGTTCGGGTTCGGTGCAGTACCGGTCGGCGCCGGGCCGGGCGTTGACGGGATTCGTCCGGGTCGAGCGCGGCGGGTTCTTCGACGGGACGCTGACGTCGCTGTCGGGCGGCCTCATGTGGCGGCCGAGCCATCACCTCTCCGTCGATCTCTCGGCGAACCACAACGACATTTCGCTCCCGGACGGGGCGTTCACGGCGGACGTCTTCGGGGGTCGGGTCGACTACGGCCTCTCGACGAAGGTCTTCGCGAGCGCCTTCGTCCAGTACAATGCGGCCGAGGACCAGTTCGTGACGAACGTGCGCTTCAACTACCTGTATTCACCGCTCAGCGACGTCTTCCTCGTCTACACCGAGCGTCGCGACATGGCCGCCGGCATGACCGTCGAGCGCGTCTTCGCCGCGAAGGTGTCCAGGTCCATCGGCTTCTGAATGGGAGCCACAGGTCATGCCAATCGCTGTCCGCCGTCCCAGGAGCTTTCGGTGCCGTGCCTCACTACGCGCCTGACCGGCGGAGGTCTAGGAACACGTCTTCAACGGCGCGCCGGACCCAGAAGGAGAGCGGCACGGACGGCAACTGGCGGAGAGTGCGGCCATGGAGGCGCTTCACGAACCGGGTCACGCTCGCGGCATCCGAGAAACCGAGCGGGTACACGATTTGCTGCGTGGGATACCCCTCGGCCTTGAGCGCCATGAAATGCAAAAAGCGGATCCAGCGGAGAGCGTGGGAGTACCTGTACCCTCTTCGCCGCGCCGCTTCGGACAAGTACTCGGGCTTGCACGGAACGTGTTGGGCTATATCTCCCAGCGTGCGGAGGTATTGCCTACCGTCCAAAGTCCCCAACTTGTCAGTTGAAAAGCCGTTTCTTCCCGTCGCCGACAAACCGGGAACTCCCTTGATCGGCTGGAGGGCGGCAATCCTCAAGCCCCGAGCGGCCGCAGTCGGTCCGGGGCATGCCTCAAGAAACGGGTGCACGACGTCAAGGAAGGTCGGGGGATTCGGACGGGGGATCATGTGGTATCAGCCTCGATTCGCGGGGTCGCACCCGGATACACTCGACTCGGATCAGGTTGCGATGGCGGCGGACCGGCCGAGCTCCGCCTAGTAGGACCGGCTGCAAACGACGAACCGATCCATCGTGTCTGGCCGCCAATGCCGCACATCACAGAGGTGTCTCGCCACGCTCCGTGTAGGTTACAAACCCCCTGCACGCGAGCAAGAACGCGGCCACCGAGGTCGCAATCAACGCCACCGTCGCCACGGCAGCAAGCACCGCTCCCGCGAACGGTTGCAGAAGAAACCACACGAGCGCCTGACCAGGATCACTCGGACCGAACGTACGAATAGTCCAAGGTAAGATTAGGCAAAGGCCCACGAAAATACCCAGCGGCCAGCCGACCGCAGTCGACAGATCGAAAGCCGCAGCGAACGCAGCCAGGATCCAGGCCACAACTGTCAAGAGCATCCAGAACGCGAAAGCTATTGCGAATGCCGGGATTCCCTCCATGAATCCGAGTTCAAGGGGAAGCGGGAGCAGCGCGAGTGCCACGCCCGTCGCCACTGATCCAGGAAGGAGGCTAAGCGCGGCGGCGGCGAATCTGGCCGCCACAAGTTCCTGTACAGTCACCGGCAGAGATAGCAGGAATTCCAGCGTCCGCTCAACCTTGTCGCGGCCGACTGTGAGCGGGATCAGCAGGACCGTTCCGATGGTCCCTCCCATGATGACGGCCAAAATATTTTCCCCCGAGGCTCTCCCGAGCACCGCGAAGACGACCATCAGCGCCAATCCAAACAGATACATGCGGGCTAACAGGCGTCCGCCCCGACGACCCTCTAAGTGAACCAGAGTGCTAACGTGTCGCAGGTTCATTCAGTCTCCAGGAGTGTATACAGCGCCGCTGGTAGGGTCGGGCCGTTTGTTCGTATTTCATCCACCGAGCAGTCAGCCTTGAGATGTCCCTCAATCATTACCAGCACACGCTCAGCGAGCCATTCGACATCTTCAAGGATGTGAGTCGAGAACAGGACGAGCCTCCGCCGATCCGCGTCGACGATATCGATTACTGCATCAATGAGAGTCCGACGCATGACCGGATCCAGACCCGCCGTCGGCTCGTCAAGGAGCAGGACGGGAGGCCGGAAGGCCTCGGCCGACACGAAGGCGACTTTGGCTCGCGTGCCGTTTGACAGTTGCGCCAGAACTCCCTTCTCTGGAATCTCGAATCGGTCTATTAGTGCGGTCTCATATTCGCGATCCCACTCATCAAAGAACTGCGTCATGAAGTCGAAGTGTTGCCGGACGGTCATCCAGCCATAGCAGAGGAGATTTTCCGGCATGACCCCGACGTGGTTCTTGAGGCGACGCAGCAGCGTGCGGGCCTCTACATTATCGAATAGAATCTCACCCCCATATGACGGGAGTCGGCCAGCAAGCGCTCGAAGGATCGTGGTCTTCCCGGCCCCGTTTGGACCCACTAGGGCCACCCGCTCCCCCGCCGCAAGGTGAAGGTCGAGAGGCTGGAGTTCGAACAGCGGATACTTCACGGATACTGATCGCAGTTCGATCCTGACGTCATCGGTGATCATGACTTCTCCGAGAATAGCGGATGTTGAACGTCAAGCAGGTAACGCCATTGCCCTGATTACGGCAAATCCGGTGCCGAGTCCCCAAAGAGCCAAAGCGACGACGAGTGCTGTCCTACCCGGGACGTCCGCGCCCCGGCGGAGCAACCAGCACAGCAGAATCGCCCATAGGACGTGAAAAAACGTCACTTGTTGTACGAGGGCGACGGCCGCGGGACTGAGGCCAGGATCAAGAAGCAAATCCAAGCCTAAGGGAATGCGGAGATTCTGAAGCTCTGACGATCCCGCGCCCCCATAACGGACAAACAGCGTCATTACAATTGGAGGGAGGGCTAATGGCATGGCACAGTACATGTGAATCGACATGAGAGTGCGAAGCCGCGCCCGTACCGACATCAGCGTGAGGACCGCCCAGGTGACGGTGGTAGCTGCTAGGGCCTTAACCAGGATTATGATAGGACTAAGGAAGGCTAACAGATTGAACAACAGGTCAATAGCCGTCGCTGACTGACCCGGCGGAGCAACTAGATTGCGGACGGCCCGAGCACCAATGAAGTTCATAATGACGACGATCAAGAACGGCACAAGTACCGGGGCGCTGCTCTGGATATCCGCCGGATCCGGTACGATGTAGAGGAGTTGACGCCTAATGCGTCGCAACGGAGACGGAGACGGCCTACCCATCGAGGTCGCTATGGCAGATGCTGGTGGAAGGTCGTGCCGTGCAGGAGAGCCTTGATCCTGCCGGGCTTGCTGACACCGGCGCGAGCCTCAATCACGGTGCCCGTGGCGTCCACGACGAAGAGCGAGGGCACCGCCCGCACGCCCAACTCACGACCCAGGAGGCCGGACGTATCGGTAACCAGCTTCGCCGGTGGCAGTCGATGCGAGGCGGGAAGCGGCGATGGCGACACAATGATGATGCGCGGCACGCCTTTGCGTCCGGGAGCGTGCATCTCACTCCAGAGCTGAAGTTCTTCACGGCAATACGGACATTCCTCCGTAACGTAGAGCAGAATTGTGAGCCCCGCAGGTTCTTCATCGAGTGCCAGTTCGATGACGTTCGGCGTGACCTGACGGGACAGCACCGGCGGTGCGTCGGGAGTCCGAGCCGCAATGGAGCTGCGGCCAAGCCAGAGGGAGGACACAGCGAGAGCTATTACTCCAGTGATGACGCCCAAGGCGGCGGCCCTCGGCTGCCAGACCGGTAGCGTAGGGCCAACCGCCGCCAAACGACGCTCCACCGTCACGGAAATGAGCGATTTGTTGAAGGCTCAGCTAGTCATTCCTTGTATGCGAGATAGCACCCCATCGCACAGGCTACGACTCCCTCAGGAAAGATCGTAGCAACTGCCAGGAAGCCCACTACGGTCCCACCCGACACGAAGCCGATGCCAGCCATGCAACCGATGCAGGCAAGCTTATCCAGCCAGCCGGTACCAACGACCTCGTCGCCTCCGGACGCCGCCTCCGCAAGCGCCGGTAGATCGGTCAAGACTTGTCCTGTGCTCCCCGTAACCGGCGGCACTGCGACGAAAGTAGCGGTCAACGTCGCACAGAGAAACAGGGTTGCAATTCCACGCGTAATCTTCTTCACGATACACCCTCCTCAAGTCCTTCGGTCAAGCTTCTCAATCAAACGCTCGGACGCACGCACCGATGCATCCTGCCGTTACGGCCAATCCCTTCGGATTTGTGATGGCGGCGGCCGCCAAGGCTATCCAGCCGCCACTAGCAACGGTTAGACCGGCGACGCTCACGCACCCGGCGCAGGCCATGGCGGCCACCCAACCCGTGCCCACGACCTCTGGGGTGGGGGTAGGCATCGGTGTCGCCGGAGCCACCGGTTGCTCCTTCATGGATCCCACCACCGAGGTGAGGGTGAGGGCCAAGGCGATCATTGTTCTTTTCATTCTGTTGCCTCCTACGATGAAGGGAACGGTGAACCCCGAACACGTGTATGCTCCGGCGGCACCCACATGGCCTCGCCGGTCCATCGGCGCGTCAGTTTGTCTGGGGAGAGCACATAGCGTCCCAGCAACGGGTCGAGAACGGTGAAGCGCCCATCGGCGTCGCGATCGGCGACGACGACGAAGTGGCGCTTATCAAACCACGCAAGTAGAGGCAAATGGTCTACTCCGATCCGTGAAGGATCCAAGCGTCCCACCACCGGTCTGAACCCCAGAACTTCCTGAGCTGCCACGACCAGCCCGCGTAAAGCGGTTCCTGAATAAGTGGTGCCTGCTACAGCAGCGATGGAGTCCGGTGCGGGTATTGAGGCTGCGCCCAGTACTGTCAGGTAGTTCACGAGTGCCGCCGGGCCGCAGTCGTGGAATGACCGTTGGCGAATCACATCCCGGGACGGCCTGAAGTCGGCGCCACCAACCTTTGCCTTGACGAAGGCCATGGACCTCCACAGCACAAGCGGATCCGACGACATCCCAGCAGCCCCGGCGGAAGCAGATCCGATCCCAGCGAGGAACAATACGGCGAGCGTCTTCCGACGGAGGCGCACTTCTATGCTTCCGTAGTCGCAACAACTAGGGCCGGTCGGTTAGCCTCGATTCGCATAGCGATTATCGCTCGATTCGTATGATCCATGATCGTCGTCCTGTCGTGGTCGGTCAGCGACGGCTCGCCCGGCAATCCGTTCCGGCGGAACGAGGACATCGTGCTGGCCCTGCCGGATTGTGTGACACGTTGGGGCAGAGCCGGACCGCATGCAATGTCGTTTCCCGGTGCGTAGTTGTCGGGTGACGGCGACTTTCCACCGTTCAGAACTGCCGAGGCCGCGTGGCACCCGCGATGTCCTGGTCGGGCGGGCTGAAGCATTCTGCGTCAACGTCGCGCCGGAGCCAGAATGGGGTGCGTGCGCCACGCGGGAACGTTGCGTGGTCTCGCCAATTCGGACTAGTATCAGTCTAGTTGGAATCTGGATTTCGAGAGAGGGAACACGTCATGCCGGACATCGGCGCCTTTGAAGCCAAGACGCACCTGCCCCGCCTCCTGCGGCGCGTGCAGACGGGGGAGCGCTTCGTCATCACGAGACACGGCCGTCCGGTTGCGGAGTTGATCCCCTTCCGTCCGACCGACCCGGACAAGGTTCAAGCGGCGATCGACGACCTGAAGGCGTTCCAGGAGACGCACAGTCTCGGCGGGCTCTCCGTTCGGGATATGATCGAGGAGGGTCGCCGGCGTTGACGTTCGTGCTCGACTGTTCCGTCACGATGGCCTGGGTGTTCCCGGACGAGGCGACCGAGGAGACCGCTCGGCTCCGGGATGCCCTGAGGGAGGGCCGAGCGTTCGTTCCGTCCCTGTGGCCGGTCGAGGTCGCGAACGTGCTGCTCGTCGGTACGCGCCGAGGGCGGATCGCCGAAACCGACTGGCCGCGGATCTGGCGAAACCTGGAAGCGCTGCCGCTCACGATCGATCCCGCTTCCACATCCCGCATCCGTGGACCAGTGCTCGAAGTCGCCCATACGCACAGGCTCTCCGTCTACGATGCCATGTATCTGGAACTGGCCATCCGGATGCGATTGCCGCTTGCCACGCTGGATCGGGCTCTCGGGGACGCGGCACGAGCGGCGGGACTCGAAGCGCCGACCGTCTCGTAGCTGGACTCGCAAGCGGCTCCGGCGCGTTCCCGCGGGAACGTGGTCGGAAGATCCGCTACTCGTGGCGGGCGAGCCAGGCGCGGAGGCGGTCGGCCTCGTCACTGGCGGACGGGTCGAGTTCCGCCTGGTAGAGCCGGCTGCGGATGACGAAGACATCCATCTCGTTCGGCGGCGCGTCCCTTTCGAGGAGTTCTTCGACCTTCCTGAGGAAGAACGTGCCCCAATCGGGTCGGCGGCCGTCGACGTCGGTGAAGCCGTACTCTTTCGCCAGGGTCCAGCTCGAGAACAGTCCGCCCGCCTTGGACGCGACGTTCGGGTCGGCCGCGAGGGCGGCGATCGCGCGGCCGACGTAGCACGGCGTCTCGGACTCGGCGAAGTACTCGTCCTTCTCGATCGCGTCGCGCCAGCCGGCCTCGGTGACGCCGAAGTGGTCGAGCACCGCCTCGGAGCGCAGGAAGCCGGGGGTGATCGCGAGCGCGGTGACGCCGTGGGCGTGGAGGTCGGCGGCCATGGCGTAGGCGAGCCGGACGACCGCGTTCTTCGCCAGGTCGTAGATGAGGTTGCCGCGGTAGCCGAACGTGTCGCCGTCGGTGACTTCGACGATGAGGCCGGCGTTGCGCTCGACCATCAGCGGGGCGCCGTGCCGGCTCGTGATGATGTGGGTGTGGACGGCACGCTCCAGCAGTTGCGCCCCCTGCGCGACGGAGAGTTCCCAGAAGGGCTTTCCCCACTCGGTCAGCGCGTCGCCGCCCCAGATGTCGTTCACGAGGACGTCGAGGCGGCCCGCCTCGTCGCGGACGCGGGCGAAGAGGCGCTCGACCTCGGGTTCGACCGTGTGGTCGGTGCGGACGGCGATCCCCCGGCCGCCCTCCGCCGTCACCATTTCCGCCGTCTCCTCCAGCGTCTCGGGGCGTCCCGGCGTGGCGGGATGGCGCCGGACGCTGCGGCCGGTGCAGTAGACGGTGGCGCCCGCCTCGCCGAGCATGCGGGCGATGCCGCGCCCAGCGCCGCGCGTCGCGCCGGCGACGACGGCCACCCGGTCTTTCAGCGGACGGTCCGGCATACGGCTCAGAAGCGCAGGCTGACGAGCGGGACGTTCCAGGCGGTGTGCCGCTGCCCGTTCCGCCGCGGGTCGACGACGGTCGTGGCGAACGGTAGCGGGAGGCCGACCTCGAGCCGCCCTCCGTCCGACCAGTTCAGAAGGGCCGGCGACAACGAACCGGACGCCGCGCCGGCCGCGCTCGACTCTCCCTCCGGAGCGCCGTCGTCCTCCGGGGTCAGCAGGACCCCCAGGCCCAGACCCGCGAGGCTCGCCGCGAGCGGAATCGCGAAGGCGCCGCTGTCGCTGTCCGGCTTTGCAATGAGCGCGATGCCGACTCCGCCGAAACCACCGATCAGACCTCCGAGGCTGATCATGTGCGCGCGACGGGAGGACAGGTCGAATCGGCTCCCGGCCAGCGCGCCGGCGATCAGGCCCGCATTGCCCACGAGCAGCGTGCTCGCCCACATCGCGTCGTCCTCCAGGTCCAGCGCAACCGCTCCCCCGAGGCCAAACCACGTCCCCCACAGGCTGCCGAGGTACGTCGCCGACGCCGTACCCTCCGAAGTGTCGCGCGCGAGGAGCGCGGCCGTGGCGATGCCGGCCAGTCCGCCGGCCACTGCCGCAGTGAAGGCCTCCTGGTCATCCGGATCGCAGTACTCGCAGTCCGGATCGACGCCCAGATTCAGCGCGTGCGCCCAGCCCACGCCCTGCCAGGTGCCCCACGTGCCGGTCCAGCTGATCGTGCGCGACCGCCCCACCGAGAGGGAAGGAGAGAACACGCGGCCAGCGAGGTAACCGACCGGCCCGCCGAGCAGCAGACCGACGCCGTGCGACTCCGAACTGCGCGCATCCGCCAGCATGGGCACCGCCACGCCCCCCAGCCACAGCCCGTAGAGCGTCGACCAGACGCGGAACTCCGTATCCCCGCGCCGGTCCTGGAGGACGCCGCCCTGCCCCAGCCCCGCCGGTACAGCCCCCGCCGGAGCCCCCAACCCTTCCAGCCGAGCCCGGGCCAGCGCCGCACCCGGAGTGCCGGGGTAGCGGCGGACGACCTCCTCATACAGGGCCCGGGCGACCTCGAGTTCGCCGCGCTCCTCGAAATCGGCCGCCGTCGCGACGAGCACGGCTGCGGAGTCCGCCGCGGTCAGCTGGGCGGCGGCGGGCCGCAGGCCGCCGAGGGCCGCCGCCAGGAGCGCGATGATCGTCAGGCCCGAGAGCCGGACCCGCACCTCTCCTCGCGAGTTCACCGAGGACGGCCCGTCAGCGGATGCCGACGATGCCGCGGACCGAGTCGATGAGCTTCGGCGCATCCCAGCCGATGCCGCCCTTGAACACGATGCGGGTCTCGCGGATGTGACCGTCCGCCTCGGGGTCGCCCTCCAGCACCACGAGATCCGCGATCTTGCCGACCTCGATCGTCCCCGTCTCGTCGTCGATTCCCAGCACGCTCGCGCCGTTCGCGCTCATGATCTGCACGACCTCGGCGGGCGTGAACCCGGCCTCGAGCAGCAGTTCATAGTTCTTCTGGTCCCCGTAGCCCGGGGGCGCCGCGCCGTACCCGGTCGGGTCGACCCCGGCCGCGAGCGTGCCCCCCGCCTGCACGAAGGCGTATTCGTACTCGAGCGCCTTCCGGTAGACATCGGGGTGGATCCCGATCCCGGAATCGAGCGTCGCGTTCCGGCGCAGGTCCGCGATCTCCCGCACCTCCGCGGCGATTTCGGGGGCGAGGATGTCATAGATGCGCTCGTCGATCGGGCCCCGCCCCGGCACCGAGATCTCGTAAACAGCCAGCGTCGAGGTCATCGCGACGTCGTTCTCGATCATCATGCGGAACGTCTCCTGCACCTCCTCGGAGTTCACGTCGAGGTCGGCGTAACCGTTCCGGAACCCCGACGGGCAGTCGTCCGGCTCCTTGCCCGGGAAGTACTCGCTGTTCGCGAGCAAGCCATGCTCCACGTTGTCGATCCCGAGCGCTACCGCCTCCCGGTATCCGACAGAGCAGAGGTGGGCCGTCACCTTCACGCCGTGCCGGTGCGCCTCGTCGATGGCCGCGCCGAGTTCCTCGCGGCTGATCCAGGTGTAGGCCTTGAACCAGGGCACGCCCTCCTCCGCCCAGTAGCGGACGAGACGGCGGGCCTGCTCCGGCCCCTCGAGCTGCGCCATCGACTGCGAACCCTCCTGCCCCGTGAGGTAGGGACCGGTCGTGAACATGTTCGGGCCGATGGTGCGCCCCTCGTCGATCGCGCGCTTGAGGTTGATCTCCTCGTACGGCGCGCGCGCCCCCGTCGTCCGGATCGTCGTCACGCCGGAAGCGAGATAGAGCCGCGACCCGGAGAAGGAGAGCTGCGCCGCGCGTCCGTTCCCGCCCGTGTAGTAGCTGTGGTTGTGCAGCCCGATGAGACCGGGGATGACGGTATGCCCGGAGAGGTCGAGCACCTGCGCGTTCCGGATCCGGTCCGCCACCTCGTCGGCGGCGCCGATGTCGGCGATGCGGCCGTCCCGGATGACGATGGTCTGCCCCTCGCGAGCCGGGCCGCCGGTGCCGTCGATCACCTTGACGTTCGCGAGCGCCACGGTCGGCGCCTGCACCGCAATGAAGTCCTCCATCGCCTCCTGGGCTCGCGCCGCAGAGGGTATACTGGCCCCGAGGCACGGGATGGTCGCGGCAAGTGCGAGGAGCGGGTTGCAGCGGAGACGGGCGTAAGTCATCGAGGCGTCCTTTCGCGGCGTGGCCGTGGGATCATTCGTTGGTCCGGTTCGACGGCTCCAGCATCATGGGCACCGTAGAGTGTTGCTGTCTCGCGCGCATGCGAACGTACACTTGTCCGACACCCCCGTTGACGAGTTGATCCTGGATCCAGGCTACGGTGCTCAACGGTGTCTCCGGATCTACAACCACGTCGACAGCGACGGGCATGATGGCCGTGATGGTCTGCGCAAAATGCCGCTGGTCCATTGGGCGCAGCCGCAACTCGCCGATGTCGCCGTCTCTCATCACGAGAACAGCCTCATAGCCGAGCGTATCTTGCGTGTCCACAAAAGCCACGCGGTTCGCCGCGCTAAGGATGTGCGTGATCTCGGTCACGAGACTCACCGCGCTGTCTCGAGAGACCGACACTCGAATCTCATCGTAGCCCGCAACCGACAAGATCCCCTGCGCATCAGCCAAGGATGTGGTCACTCGAATTTCGGGCATAGCGTCGTCAACGGCTATGATCACATCCTGCCCAGCCGTTTCCTCGGGAGAGGACAGCAGTGCCCCGGCGGCCGGCGCCAAAGCGAAGGCAAAGAGGGAGCGGCCGCGGGCGATCATCATGACAACTTCCTTTCTCACTGCTGGGCGTCTCCTACCATTCTTCAGCGACGGATCGGGCCTGCGCCCGGCGGAGAGCGGGATCGACTTCGTCGGAAAGGTCCGCGTACACGGCATTCAGCCTCCCAGTGATGTCTTCGCTGCGCTGTTTCGCCGCGGATTCGGCCACCGCAGTCGCGTGGAGTTCGCTTCGCGCCGTTCTCATGCCATCAACCCTTGAGCCCTTTCCGGAAGACCCTTCCGTCACGGGGCGTCGGCGACGTTCATCGTCATCTTCATGCCGGCTTCGAGGTGTTCCGCGATGTGGCAGTGGATCATCCAGCGGCCGGGGTTCGACAGTTCCAGCAGGATGTCCGTCGTCGATGCAGCGGGCAACAGGACCGTGTCCTTCCACACCAGGTTCGGGTTCGGCACCCCGTTCTGCGACAGGACGAGGAAGCGCTGGCCATGGATGTGGAGCGGGTGCTGCATGGCGTGGAAGGCGCCGCGGTCGTTGACGACGCGGATCTTCACCACATCTCCGACGGCGAAATTCCACTCGATCTCCTCGTTCTCCCGGCCGGTGTCCGTCTCCCGCAGGACCCAGCGGATCTCGCGGCCGGTCGTGGCCCAGTTCATGCGCGGCATCGTCCCGGTCCATTCCACCGGGTTGAAGTAGACCCAGTCGTAGGCCATCGAGCGCTCGATGGGGAGCGGGAGATCCTCCGTCTCGAGCGTCATCACGAGTTCGTGGTCGGCCGCGTCGTCGAAGCGCGGCCGGTAGCGGTCGATGTCCACGATGACGTCCGCGTGCTCGCGCAGCGTCCCGAACGCGGCCCCGTGGTCGTCGGCGGCGGCCCGTGGTGCGACCGTCACGTTGCCCAGCGTCCGGAGTTCGGCCCGGAAGACGCCCAGCCGGTGGTTGATCCCCTGTACGTGGTTGACGAGCGCGTGCGTGCCGGGCCGGTCGAAGCGGACGTCGATCACGTAGCGCTCCGCAGGCGCCAGGACCACGCTTCTGGTCCACTCCTCGCGCTCGAAGCGGCCCACATCCGACGCGACGACCTTGAGCGGAAGACGATTCGGATCCGCCGCGCCGGGATCCGCGACGCGCTGGTCGGGATCGGGCAGCCCGCCGCGTTCCGTGTCCACAAACGAGAGATTGAAGGTGCGCGTGTTGGAGGCGTTCGTGAAGTGGAAGCGGACGACCTCGCCCCGGTCGACCCCCAGTGAGTAGACCGGCTCGCCGTTGACGAGGGCCCGGTTCCCGAACCGGCCCATGAGCATGTAGTTCGCCGATTCCTCGCCGAAGTCCACGAGTCCGTCGTCGTCGAGGAGGATGTCGTCGAGGATGAGGACTTCCTCGCGGTTCGCGGGCCCGTAGTAGTCGGGGTCGGCGGGGTCGACGAGGAGGTTTCCGTACAGGCCGAGTTCCTGCTGGACGTCCTCGCGGTGGTGCGGGTGGTACCAGTAGATGCCCGCGTCGCGGAAGTAGATCCGGTACCGGAACGACTCACCGGGGGCGACGGGGTCCTGGGTGAGGCCGGGGACGCCGTCGAACGCGTTGTCGAGCCGGATGCCGTGCCAGTGCACCGCCGTCGGATACGGGGTGCGGTTCGTGAAGTTCACGAAGATGGTGGACTTCTCGGGGACGCGGATGAGAGGTCCGGGGTGCTGGCCGTTGAAGGCGAGCATGACGAGGCGGCGGCCTTCGATCTCGCGGCGGACGATGGTCGCCTCGAGGTCGAGCGTGCCCCCATCGGGGAGGTCGACGAGCTGGCGCGCGGCGGCCTCGGGGAGCGTCTCCCACGGGGGCAGGTCCGCCGCGCTTCGGAGGCTTGCGGGTCGGGCGCGCGGTTCGAGGTCCATCACGCCGGGCAGCATGGCGATGCCGGGGTACGCGGGCGGCGCGTCCCAGCGCGTCGGGGCCCGGTCGGCCGCCCGCCGCGTCGCCGACGGCGCGAGGGCCAGGAGGTCGTGCGCCTCCATGAGCGCGGACGGCGAGCGCCCGCGCAGCACGAGCGGCCCCTCGCGCGCCTCCACATCGGCCGACGCCTCCGCGCTGACCATCACGAGGAACTTGTTGAACGCGACGCGCCCCAGCCCGTGCTCGCCGTTCCCGACCGGCCCCAGCGGCACCACGGGAGCCAGCTCGAGCGGCGTCGCCCACGCCATGTAGACTGTGTACGGCCCCAGGCTGGAGGGCGGCGGGAGGCCCTCGATGTGCGCGGTCAGCGCGCGGACGTGGTGGCCGGACGGCGTCACCGTCACGCCGAACGGCGACGGCACCCGCCCGAGTTCGACGAACCCCTGCGCGTCGCCGCCCCGCGCCGTCGAGAAGAGGCTGATGCAATGGAGGTCGGCCGCCACCCGGCCCGCCGGCGTGTCCGTGAGCGCACCCGCAGCCCCGGCGGCGCGCGTCTCCGCGGCCCGCGCCTCGCAGGCGCCGCTGGAGCCCGGAAGCTGGCCCTCTGCTCCGGTCGGGGTCGCCAACAGGGCGAGGGCCCCGGCCACGAACCCCGTCCCCCGGATCAGTGCGCGCATTTCGCCCCGCACGTCCACGCGCTCCGCCGGGATGCCCGGTTCAGTCCTCGTCAGCCTCGTCAGGGATGAACCGGAGGGCCACGCCGTTGTTGCAGAAGCGCTTGCCCGTGGGCTCGGGGCCGTCGTTGAAGACGTGACCCTGGTGGCCGCCGCAGCGGGCGCAGTGGTATTCGGTCCGCGGCAGGATGAGCTTGAAGTCGCGTTTCGTCTCGAGGACGTTGGGCAGCGTCTCGAAGAAACTCGGCCACCCCGTTCCGCTGTCGTACTTCATATCGGTCGTGAACAGCGCCTCCCCGCACGCCGCGCACGCGAACGTGCCGGGACGCTTCTCATCGTTCAGCGGACTCGTCCCGGCGCGTTCGGTCGCTTCCTCGAACAGCACCTTGTAGGCCTGCTCGGGAAGCTTCTGCCGCCACTCCTCCTTCGCCTTCCTGTCTATCTTCCCCATCTTCCCATCTTCCCCGTCTACCGGGTCAGCCCCCGGGGTTCTCCAAAATGAAGATCTTGTCGTCCGTTTCGTCCACGCCGGTGAGATCGAGATCCCCGTCCAGGTCGCGATCGTGGATGACGACGCACGAGCCGTTCGTGCTCGCGGCGTACGAGCGGGGGTTCACGAGCGTTCCGTCGCCCGCGTTCTCGTGTACGGTGAAGCTGTTGCCCTCGAAGTCGCTCGTGACGACATCCAGGTCGCCGTCGCCGTCGATGTCGCCCACATCGACCGCCAGCGGCGACTCGCCCGTCTCGTACTCGACGGGATCCGCGAAGCCGCCCGCGCCATCGCCGATGAGGACGCCCACGTTGTTCCCCTCACGGTTCGCGGACATCACGTCGACGTTCCCGTCGCCGTTCACATCGCCCGCCACGATCATCCACGGCTTGCCGCCGGCGCGCACGCGCGTGCCCAGCTCGAGGTTGCCGCGCCCGTCGCCCAGGTAGGTGAGGACTTCGTCGGTGAAGTAGGCTCCGACGAGCAGGTCGGGCAGGCCGTCGTTGTTCACGTCGGCCGTCGCGCACGTCTTCTCGCCCTGGCCCGGCGAAGCGATCTCGGAGGCGCGGCGCAGATCGCCCGTACCATCCGCGTTGTTGAGCAGCATGGCCACGTTGCCGCGCGATTCCTCCGGACCGACGGACATGTTCACCGCCGCCACGTCCGGCCACCCGTCCTGGTCGAAGTCGCCGATGCACACGCCGCGGACGTTCTGCCCGGACTCGATGTTGCTCCCCAGTTCGAACCAGCCTTCCCCGTCGGCGAGGAAGACGGACACGAGGTCGTTGCCGGCGTTCCCGACCACGAAATCCGTGAGGCCGTCGCCGTTGAAGTCCGCCCCTTCGTTCGGGCTCGGCCAGCTCCCGCCCGGGATGTCGAGGACGCGGAACTCGCTGTAGTCCCCTTTGCCGTCGTTGAACATCACGCGAACGTCCGCGGAGACCTCGTTGGGGATCGCAATGTCGGGATAGCCGTCGCCGTTGAAGTCGCCGGCGTAGGCCCCGTACGGCTGAACGTGCTTTTCCCCGTCGTCGAGCACGATCCGCGAGCCGCGGTCGATCATGTCGAGCGAGCCCGCCTGGGGCCGGATCCAGAAGTTCCACGCGAAACCCGTCTCCATGGCGCCACCGGCCGCGAGCTTCTCCCCGGCACGCAGCGAAGCCGTGACCGACTCGCCGGCGTGGAAGGAAGCGCCGGGCTCGAAGCGGATGCGCCGGCCATCGTCGGAGAGCTGCACGGAGCCGGTCATCACGCCGCTCCAGCGGCCGAACACGGACAGCGCCGACGGATCGAAATCGCCGGGATCGAGCGGCTGCGCGAGCGCGAGTTCGACCGGCGACTCGGGACCGGCTTCGGTCGAGTGCGGGGCCGGCGAGACGAGAGACACCGCGGCCGACGAAGATTCGACGGCGGCGGCCGAGGGCGGAGCCTCCGTGGCGGCTGCCTCGCTGCGGTCCGTGCCGACAAGAACGAGCACCGCCGCCGCGGCAACGACGAGTGCGCCAAGTACTCCGGAGAGGGTCTTCATCTCGCAACCTCCAACAGCGTCAAACCACCGGGGTCCGCCGCACGCGAACCCCTTGTACCACCCGACGTACCACCCGACTTCGCAAGCTACCGGCGGGCGCGGCCGGTGACGAGCGGGAGATCCTCCCGCCGGCCCCAGTCGTTCCATGAGGCGTCGTAGAACTTCGTGTCGTAGCCGAGATATTTCGAGATCATGTAGGTGTAGCTCGCGCGCATGCCGATGAGGCAGTAGCTGACGACGACGCCGTCCTTCGTCGCCCCCGCTTCCTCGAAGCGCGCCTCAACCTCGGCGAGGTCGATGAGCGTGGGGATGTTCTCGCTCGTGAGATCCTGCCAGTAGAGGTTGTAGGCACCGGGGATGTGCCCGCCGCGCAGGAAGTCCCGCCCCGGCCGCTCGCCCGTGTACTCGTTCTCCGGCCGGGCATCGATCAGCGTGACGTTCGGGTCGTCGAGCCGCTCGTGGATCCATTCCGCCGTCACGATCATGTCTTCCCGGACATCCGCCTCGAAGTCGCCGCGGCTGGGCGCCGCCGGCTCGGCGGCGACTTCGCCACCCGCCGCCTTCCACGCCGCCAGCCCCCCATCGAGCACCGAGGTACGGTCGCCGTGACCCAGGTAATCCAGCGTCATGAAGACGCGGGCCGCGTGGAGGCCGGGGTCCCCCACCACGACCACGTGGCTGTCATTGGAGACGCCCGCGCCGCGGAAGACCTCGACGAGGTCCTCGACCGGCGCGAGCTCGGTGATGAGGTCGTTCCGCTCGACGGCGATGTCGTGGTACTCGAGAAAGCGCGCCCCCCGCACGTATTCCTCGAGGGGCGCCATGCGGCCCATCCCGACGTGCAGCACGACGATATCGGCGTCGTCCCGGTGTTGGACGAGCCAATCGCCGCTCACGAGGATGCCCGGATTCGCCTGCGCCGCGCCGGCCTGTACCGAACCCGCCAGCACCGCCAGCCAAATCGCGTGGACCACCGCTCGTCGCATGGGGACTCGTCGCATGGGGGTATCTCCGGAACTGTGCATTGGTTGTCTCTTCCGTCGCATTCGACTCGCTTTCTGCTCCGGGTGAGCATATTCCCGCTGCGGATTCGAGAGCAATGCGCCCATGGCGGCCGCGGTCGCTGGGAGTTCCTGAACGGGGTTCAACGGATTCATGTCACTCTTACCACGTCTCAGGCGGATGGAGTTTCGGAATCGGGAGGGGAACGAGGAGTACGCGTTCTCTCTCCCGCGCCGGAATCGTGCGCCGGGGACCAGCGCCTTCGTTCGGGCGAGGGACGAGGAGACGAAGATCGAACACTGCCTGCGCTCGATCCTTCCGGTGTTCGACGAGATCCATGTCATCGACAACGGCAGTCGGGACGACACGGCCGGGATCGTGCGGCGCGTGCAGGCGTCGAGCGACGGTGAGGCGAAGATTCAGCTTCATTCGTATCCCTTCCGGGTGGGGCGATTCGGGCCCGAACACGACGAGACCCCCGCCGACTCGCTGCACTCTCTCGTCTACTTCACGAACTGGGCGCTGTCCCGCTGCACGCGGCGCTACGCCTGCAAGTGGGACGCGGACATGGTGCTTGCCCGCGAGCAGAGGGACGCTTTCGCCAGCATGCTGTCCGGGCTCGGAAGCGGGTGGCCGGCCGCCTGGTCGCTCGCCGGACAGACGGTGTATCGGGCGTCCCAGGGGTCGTTTCTGGCCCCGCGAGGCGAGGTGAACCGGGAGGTGCGGATCGCCCCCTGCGGTTACCCCACCAGGTTCCACAAGCGGGAGCACTGGGAGCAGCTCATCCGACCCCGCTGGCTACGCACGCGCCACTTTGCGCCCGTCTGTTTTCACGAGCTGAAGTTCCTGGACGAGGAGGAGTTCGATCACTGGTCGACGGCTGAGTTTCCCTCGCCCCGCAAGCGGCGGGAATGGGCGACATTCCAGCGGCTGCGCGGCGGGGGAGCGGACGACGCCGACATGGGCGCGGTGCGTCGCCTGCCGGCGACCTTCCTCGATGACCAGCTCGATGTGGCGGGGCGACGCGAATCCGGCAGAGCGCGGCCAGGCAGATCCCCGTGCAGCGAGCGTCCGGCTGACAGGCGTCCGGTGCACAAGCGCGCCCTGTCGCGCTGGATGCCTCGTTTCCTCGGGATCGGCGCCACGCGCGCGGGCACGAGTTGGGTGGCGGCGCGGCTCTCGGAGCACCCGCAGATACGGATGGACCGCAAGGAGATTCACTTCTTCGACCGCAAGCTCGGCCCGCCGGCCCCGAGCGGATCGGCGCGGGATGGAATCGATCGTCTCCGCTATCTCGCCCGCTTCCTCCGCCGCCCGGGGGGGGGGGGGGGGGGGGG